>JAZTZZ010000022.1:0-35974 GCA_045637765.1 Anaerovoracaceae bacterium
AGCTGACCTGCTGTTTCGCAAACAGCAGCAGCGATTTTGTCCTTCTGTTGTGGCAGCTGGAACTGTACCCGCTTGTACTGCATGAATGCAAATAAGATGACGCCGATGATTGCAAACGTTAATTCATAAGAAATGTTAGCAACCAACTCGATATTCTCTTCGTTTACGCCAACCAACGGGCTTGTCTCCATTTCCAGGAAGAAGATATCCAGGAAGCTGCCGAAGGCATCAATGAATGCGTAGCAGAACGGCATGGCGAATGCAACAATTGCCAGTCTCTTTCCCAGTCTCTGTCTTCTGCCGATATCAGCACTGCGTTCCATGTAGCTTACGCCCAGAATACCGATTACAATGACACCGATAGCTGCCCAGACTGCAGGAGAAATGGTTTCTCCCAGGAAAATCACGCAGAGCAGAGAACACATTGCTCCCGCAGTATTTTCAATCGGGTCGGACAGAGATTCTTCGATGAAACGGATTCCAAAGAAGGAACATGCCATGGACAGAATATAGCATAAGGAAACCGGTAAGTAAGCAATCAGGTTTCTCGGATCGTAGGCAATATCAGAGGTCAGCAGTGTAAATACTGCATGAATCCCCATGACTGCGCCTACCAGGATGCAGACTCTTAAATGACCATACTTTTCATTTTCGTGTGAGCCTTTTTTATAGAAAAGCTCCGCGATACCCCATAACAGAGTTGTTGCAAGGGTAAAAATTAACCACATAATAAATACCTCCCATAAACATAACAAAATCCGTCTGTCGCCAGGCGGATTTTGCAACTTTTACATTATATCACTGATGTACAGTCACTGCAAGATGAAATACTACTCTTCTATCTCCTCAAACCGATACTTCTGCTTCACGTCGGGATATTTTTCGCGGTCTACTTCGGACAGAAACATATCCAGCGGACGGATATATACGCCGAAGTCCCCGTACAGGGCCTTATATACCACGTACTTTTCCCCGGTTTCGGAATGGGTGGCTTCCGTCATCACCAGGTATTCCTTTCCTTTGAAATGGCGGTATTTTGTATTTGTTTTCAGTTCTCTCATGATCTATTTCTCCTCTGCCTGCCCGTGAATCCATTGACCCAGATCCCCGATGACCTCTTCACCGATATGGCGCTCCGTGCCATACTCCTGCTTCATTTTCATAATATTGTCTGAAATGGCAGGAACGAAGGCATGATTCAGACCTTCATACAGCCGGAATGTCACATTCGGCCGCTCCTTCAGCAAGGCTTTGTAGGCATTGAAGTCCTTCTCCACGGATACCTGGAAATCCTTATCTCCCTGCATTATCAGCACCGGCTTGTTGCCTGCCAGCAGGTAATCTGCTGCCGGATGATCGGCCATTTCCTTAAAGTAGTACAGAGTGGTACCGCCTCCTACCTTCACCTTCTTCGCCTCTTCATCGCTCAGTTCATGAAGCGGCGCAAAGGTCCTTTCCAGTTTGGCAACCTGCTTCTTCACAATCCAGCGGACCAGACCCTTCGCCTTACTGATCACGTCTTCATTCTGCCCCATCATAACCTCTTCCAGAGTCCGCGGCGTACCTGCCATAAGGATCAGGCCTGCGAAGTTTCCTCCCTCAGCGTCAATCCGCGGTGCCAGCATAGCCCCCATACTGTGTCCGATAATGAAGATTTTGCCGGAATCCACAGACGGTTCCTCCCGCAAAATCTCTGCCGCCAGCACAGCGTCCTCAATGGTCTCGCCGGCCACCGTAACGTCCCCTTCCTTCAGCATTCTGCGTCCGTGGGCGAAGGATCGTTTGTCGTAACGGATGGATGCTACGCCGTGACGCGCCAAACCTTTCGCCAGATCCTTAAACGGTGTCAGCTTCATTACCTTTTCGTCCATGTTGCTGGCCCCGGAACCGTGTACCAGCACTACAGCCGGCACCGGCATTTCCGGACTGCATCCATCCGGCAGAGTCAGGATTCCGTTCAGCGGATAGTTTCCGCCGTCTCCAATGATAATCTTCTTTTCTATCATAATATCCCCCTACTGACTGATTTTTTCGTAAACAGCTTCTGCTGCGCCTTCTTCCCTGCTTCCCAGCAGATAAAGCTTGCCTTCTTCCGTTTCAATGAGAAGGAATGGCGGAACAGTCGGATCCAGACAGGTCTTCATGTGACCCAGTTCCGGTGTACTGAAGTCACCCTTCAGCAGGTTCGGCATGCCGGTACCGAAGTTACGCGCAAGACCAGCCGGCAGTTTATCCAGCAGCTGCACAGATTCCACATCATCCATCACAATCACATACTCCGTTCTACCGTTGCTGCCAGTCACCGCATCATCGGATACCGTCAGAACCACGTCACCGCCGCCGATGAACTCCCCGGCAAACGGCAAGGCCAGCAGCAGCACGATCAGGGCGACAGTCAGGATTTTGCCAACCGGATGGGCTGCATTGATACTGGAATTCATACCTACGCGGTTGTTGATC
The DNA here is from genome assembly GCA_045637765.1 of Anaerovoracaceae bacterium. Classification (GTDB taxonomy): domain Bacteria; phylum Bacillota; class Clostridia; order Peptostreptococcales; family Anaerovoracaceae; genus RGIG7179. Next base: position 2,461 of record JAZTZZ010000022.1, read on the forward strand.
ACCAGACGGCTGTCATTGGTATTGTAATACAGCAGGCCGCCGATCCAGTGGTCGTCTTCGTCCACATACCAATCCCGGCCGCTTCCCGCTGTCAGCTTTTCCTGCACACGGCGTACGGACAGTTCCACCCAGAGGCAGGCTCCCACAACTACCGCCATAAATACCATAGAAAGTACCATACTCCAGAAGGCAGAGCGAACAGTCAGAATCATTCCGATGTTAAGAACCGCCATGGAATAGGCGGTAAGGAGCCACATGCGGCCCCAGTTATAGCGGCGCACCTGTGTCAGTGCACGGGTCAGTTCCACATTGCCGTCCACCATTTCAGACTTGTTCCGGTAGCAGTATCGGTATCCCAGCCAGAAGAGTCCGCAGCAGACTGCCATAGACACGTTGGCCATCCATAAGCTGTCGTCGAACAGCAGCGGCAGCAGAGAAATCACTGCCGGCGGCAGGAAAGCCCATGGAGAAATCCACTTTTCCTGTGGAATTGCGGAGATATCCACGCGGATCTGCTGATCTGCAGCGGGACCCCAGCCCCGTTCTTTTTTCAGTTTCTTCAGTGCACTGTTGGTCCGAACGTAAGGTACATAAGGCAGAATGATGCACAGATCAATCCAGATAAACCAGAGTGTCATGGACTCCGGTGCCAGTGCCCATCCGGCTGCAGCCAGAGCAATGAGAAGGCCACAGGCAGCCCACATACCTGTCTTATACTTCTTCAGTACAGCCTGTACCGCTTCGTCTTCGCGTGCCTTAAACGGCAGGGTAACCCCTACCACAATATTCTTTTTAAATTTCGCTTCATTCACCTGCAGGAAGCAGATCAGCGGAGCGATCCACACCATGGAAAGCCATAATACAGTTCCCATCTATTTTACCCCCTCATCAAATAATCGTTCACAGAGATTCAGTACGTCCTCACGGTTCATTCCGCTAAGGCGCAGTTCCGACAGATGAAGCCGCAGCGCCTCCACCGTTTCTGCCGATGCTGCAGCACCGGCAGCATCCTCCCGCGGTGCCACCACGGCCCCGCTTCTTCGGTCCGTCAAAATATATCCTTCCTGCTTCAGCAGCTGATAAGCTTTGCTGACAGTCATCATGTTGATGCCGCTTTCCTCTGCCAGAGCACGGATGGTCGGCAGCTTTTCCCCCGGCTGCAGTTTTCCCTCTGCGATGCCGATGACTACCTGGTTCCGAAGCTGCATGTATAAAGGTACATTGCTTGCAAAATCAAAATTTAAAATCATAGAGATTACCTCCTTTGCATTATTAATTATAATGCAAATAATGCATGCGAGTCAATAGAGTTGAAAAAATATCTTCAGGTGGTATAATAGAGACAGAAGGAGGCGAAGTACTATGAAAATCACACTGGAACTGAACGATATCGATTATGGTGCACTGGTGCAGCAGGTTCTCCCCCTTGTTCGGGACAAGCTGGCTGAAAAGGACGGCACCGCCATGGCAATCCTGGCTAAAATCGCAGAAATGCCTCCGGAAACTGCCGGTAAGATGGTAAATATGCTTCCGCAGAAGACCCGCGACGAACTGATACTCATGCTGATCAATAAAAATAAAGCGAAGATCATCGGCGCAGCTGAAGACTACGCATATAAAAACGGGCTCCGTTTCCGCATCGATGATTTCCGGGTAGAATAGAATATTTCCTGACATAGAAAAAGGACCTTACGGTCCTTTTCTTTTTTTACTGATTAAATGACGGCGGTTTCACTTCTTTTCCGCCAAATCCACCTTCCGGAGATGGACTGGACATATCGAAATACATCCGTGCCGCCTTCGTGGTACCGAAGTCCTGATTGGAACCAGTGTTCTGCACCTTATTAAATGCTTCCCTGAAAAGTGCATTATGTGCTTCTTCCCGGTTCAGCAGGAAATCGATGGTCTCCCGCACTTTCTTGTCCTCAATCTGGCGATACAGGTATTCATACACCACCTTTGCCCGCTGTTCAGAAGCAATATTGGAAAGCAGATCTGCACACAAATCTCCGGTTACAGTCACATAGTCTGCCGTCCAGGAATAGCCGGAGGCATTGATCAGTCCCGGACTGAGACCAATCTGCACGTGAGCCTGAATCTGCCCTGTTCCCACAGACAGCGCGTCCACATCATGTCCGTTAAGCAGGGTAATGGTCTGTGCCACCATTTCCATATGGCTCAGTTCCTCTGCAGCGATATCCATGAACAGGTCCTTGATCTCCGGGTCTTTAATCCGGAAACTCTGTGCCATATACTGCATGGCTGCCTTCAGTTCTCCGTTGCCTCCGCCCAGCTGTTCCTGCATGAGTGCAGCATAATGCGTGTTGGGCCGTTCTACTTCCACCGGGTGGAAGAGTTTCTTTTCGTGTCTGAACATAAAAATTCCTCCTTCAAAATCTATGATTACCCATAGCTTTTCCGGAGGAAGTTTCGTTATACATATATCTCTTATAACAGGCTCACCACTGCCAGCACCAGACAGTTGGCTGCCGGAACGGTGTATGTATCATTTCCGTTCTTTGTGCAAAGCTCCACACCGGCAGACACCGGGGCTGTCAGAAGCGCCAGCAGGAAAGATTTTGCAGGGGTGTAAGCGCCGGTCAAAAGCAGCACAGCCAGACAGGTGATAAAGGCAGCCACACCGCCTGCCAGTGTGCCTTCCCATGACTTCTTCTGATCCGCACACTTCAGCTGCACCTTATGTTTGCCATAACGGATGCCGATGAGCGCCGCAAAGGTATCTCCCACACCCCAGGTCAGCACACCGGCCACCACCACATAAGGCAGATTCAGCCAGCCATAAAAAACCGCTGTCAGCACCGCCTGCGGCAGGAACAGATCCAGCAGACTCCGCTTGATTTCTCCATCCCGCTTCTCCGCAAAGAAATGGCTGAAGCCCTTCCACCGCTCCGCAAGCGCAAGCAGGGGGTATGCCACCACTGCCACCGCCACCGCAATGACTGTCACCGGAATCCAGGACTCTGATACCAGAATCATACACGGCACCGATGTCATGGCCACATAGTGAAGCATTTTGCGGAAAATATGCTGCGGCACATTCCGTGTCAGGCGGAAAAATAGCAGAATGGCGATGCAGACCGCCAGGTATATTAAGTATTTCGTCAGACAGTCGATAAAAGCTTCCATTCTAAAATTCCTATACCTGCTGCTGCAGCAGTTTCAGTTCCTCCTCTGTCAGTTCACGGCATTCTCCAACCGGCAGGTCTTCCGGCAGATGGAGATTGCCCATGGTCAGACGGTGCAGTTCCACAACCTTGGCACCGTAACAGCCGAACATACGCTTAATCTGATGATAGCGTCCTTCCTTCAGAGTTACCTTGGCCGTATATTCACCGGTGATTTCCAGTCCGGCTTCTTTGCAGACACCGTCGTTCAGTTCCACGCCCTCTGCAAATCCGCGGGCCATTTCCTCTGTTACCGGAATGTCCAGCTCCACATGATAAATCTTCTGCACATGCTTTTTCGGAGCCAGAATGTTATGGGCCAGCACCCCGTCATCGGTGATAATCATGAGTCCGGTGGTATCACGGTCCAGACGGCCTGCAGGGAACAGGTCACGCCCTGCAAAATCTGCCGGCATCAGTTCCAGCACAGTCTGATGGTCTCGGTCCTCGGTGGCAGACACATAGCCCTTAGGCTTGTTCAGCATGATATATACATTCTTTTTTACGGTCAGCTCGCGTCCGTCGATGGTGATGACGCTCTTTTTCGGATCCACCTTGATGTTGGAGGACTTCACGGTTTCCCCGTCCACGGCTACACGTTTTTTGCTGATTAATGATTTTACATCACTGCGGGAGTAAATCCCCTGAGATGCGATGATTTTATCGATACGTTCCACGTTATTCTCCTTTTTTCTGTTTTGACAGCAATCTGTCCAGATATACAGATTTAAACTGTTTGCTTGCCAGCGCCTGCTTCAGCGGCGGCAGCTTCAGAATGACCTGTAGCACTGCAGCCATGGCACGATGGTTGGCAAAAGCCTGATTGTCGAAAATCAGATTCTGCAAAGTCCCTTTTTCGATGGCCTGTGCCACGAAGCGGTGGGTGCTGTTTACCGGTGTAATAATCTGTACCGGACGGCGTACCATTTCGATGGCACCGGTCGGACAGTTTCTTGCACAAACGCCGCAGCCAAGACAGATTTCATGATTGATAAAGGCATACTTTTTCTTCGGTGCACCTTCCACCGGAGCCACCTGGCCCATCTCGACGGCCAGCACAGGACAGACTTTCGCACACTTTCCGCAGCCGATACATTTGTCCATATGAATCTCAGGAATGTAGTTGGTGGTTGCCACCGGCTGCATTGGACTGAACTTTCTGGTAGCCTGGAGTGCTTCGCAGCAGCAGCAGCAGCAGTTGCAGATAAAGGTTGGCTTTTCTCTCACGTTTTCACCAATCTGCACCAGATTACTCTCATAGGAGCGCTGAAGTACTTCTTTCGCTTCCTCCTTGGAAATAAGCCGCGCATAATCCCCATGTTCTGCAATAGAGCGAGCCACATTTCCCAAGGTCAGACACACATCCATCGGTGCATTGATTTCACAAGGGTGTCCTGCGTGCATCATCTTATGACGGCAGTAACACATACCCAGACCAATATATTCAGCCTCTTCAATGATGTGGGTTGCCCGTTCATAGTCCAGAATGTGATTCATTTTGTCGCTGGTAAGCACCGGTTCCTGCACGAAGACACGACCCAATTTGGTTTCCGTCGCGAAGAACAGGTCCTTAACGAAGTCTTCTTCCACGTTCATGTACTGGTAATACAGTTCCGCCAGATATTTCTGATCAATATCTCCACGGGTACGCATCAGTGCAAATTCTATAAACCCTGCCATCGGCGGCGGCATAACGAAACGCCGCTCTCCCTGGTAATAAGAGTCTACAATCAATGCCTTTTCACAGAGTCGGTCCAGCATCCTTTCTGCCTCAAGCTCTGATGTATTCCATACTTTTGCTGCTTTTTTCAGGTTAAATGGACGGATTGGCAGCAGTGCCACATGGCGTGCCTCCTCTTCCGTATACAGTACCTGAAGAATTTTATATAGTGTTTCTGTGGGTGCAGCGCCCTGCGCAAACAGGTTGATCCGCTGCTCCAGATTTTTATATGCATCTCTTGATGTCAGATGCCCCATGGGCTGACCTCCTTATTTATGTCATGCAGTTTTTTCAGTTTCTCCTGCAGTGACATCATATCTGTGTTCCCAGTTCGGGAAGTTCTTCCACTTTCCGCCCATGAAGCGGTGCATTTCTTCCGTACAGTGGAGCCACTTGCCTACCGTTCTGCCCTCCGGATAGAATTCGCAGAACTCCCCGTCGAAGAAGGTATAGAACCGGCTCACGTCGGTACACATACCGTAGGTCGGCAGCTGCATAATCGGCATATGTAATTCCACCTCTTCACCACGGCGTGTTCCGCGGTAAATGAGGCCTGTGGAATCCAGGGTCAGTTCACCTTCACCCACCATTTCACAGGTATCTTCTTTTTTCAGCATTTCATAGAGCGGCAGCATACCCATCTTCACATGTTCTGTCAGTGTGAATCCAGGCTCACGGACTGCCTCAGCTGCCCGGGCACGTTCCATATCAAACCATACACGCGGCGTTTCAGGAATGACGCAGGTTTCATCCAGCGGATGGAAATCGTAGTATTCATCTACCGAAGCTCCATTTCCGCAGTGAGTACAGGTCAATGTCTTTCCCTCTCCATGCATGGTGAACTCGCTTCCGCAGCGAGGACACCAGTAGAGCAGGTCGTGCATGTTGTGGGCCATCTTTTCCCCTCCGGTGAATGCTGCATGTTCCCGCTTGTTCCAGGCGTAGTCATCCTGCAGCAGGTTTTCATGGAGACGTGCTTCGATTTCTTCGATACTTAACGCCTTCAGCTCTTCCGGCGTAAACAGCAGGTCTACGGTTACGTCCACTTTGCCGTAACGCTCATCCAGGCAGTACTTGGTACTGGTCAGATAGCCTCCGGCGATATGGGTGGAATAAACCGGCACACCGCAGGATTTGAGGAATTTTGCGGAGCCCAGGGCCACCGGCTGGTTAGCACCGGAAATGCTGCTCATTCCTTCCGGGAAGATGCAGATGCTGCCACCGCCCTTGAGAATCCGCTTGATTTCACGCATGGCATAAATATCCGGTACGAAATTCTTCTTCGGAATTACCTGGAGCAGGCGGAATACCATGGCCAGATGAGAACGGAAAAATTCATTGTAGCCGGCTACGAAATTCATACGGTGCGGCAGGAAAGCCAGACCGGTGAAAATATAGTCCAGACGGGATGCGTGATTGCTGACCACGATGAATGGTCCCTTTTCCTTTTTAGGGTCCACATTGTATTTGATAGTCATACCCAGTTTCTTTTCGTACATCATTCTCCAGATTCGTGCCAGGATCAGGTAAATATACTTCGGCGGCTGTTTGATCTTACGGCTGTGCAGTTTCTGCGCCAGTGTCTGCTTTTTATCCATTGGGGACCTCCCTTAGTTTCATTTAAGATATATATACTTTAACAGAAAACGCCGCCAATCACAAGTTATCACCCGGAATTCAAACAAAAAACAAAACTGCACGGGTCCCCACACCGTGCAGCTTGCCACTTTATTATTTTGGAGGTTTAGTCATGTTTGCTATTTTTTATCTTGATCCCCTTCTTGAGTATAGTATACGGCATCCTTTTCCCGTAATACATGGCAGAATGTGCATAATAACCCCCTTTTTCCTGCATATTCTGCAAAATAGCATAAAAACACCCCGGCGGTGCTGCTTGCTCAGCGGCATCGTCCGGGGTAAGTTTCTATTTGTTTTTCATTCTGTCGTAGGCTTCCCTGTCAATGACACCGTTAGCCAGCATTTTTTCCACCCATAGCTGCAGAGTTTCCACTGTGATGGAAATCCGCTCCAGTTCCTCCTGAATATAAATCAGATCCTGAATCTCATCACCTTCAATTCTGCCGTCGGCAGTGATTTCGATGAGTCGGTCTTTCTTTTTATTCATGGAATTGAGAGAAGCCAGCATTTCCAGTACGATCATGGAAAGATCCTTCACTTTGATTTCCGGAACATACTGTTCTCCAATCGGACACTGGTTGGCACAGTAGTGATTGCAGAGATCCGGTACCTTGTATTTTTCGGACATGATGAGGATTTCCTCCGGATGAGGCATGGTCTTCTCGTTTTCAATCCGTTCGATACGCTCTGGTGTGATAACCTCCAGCAGTTCACTTGCCTTTTCTCTGGAAAGATCCAGGCTCTCACGAATGGTCTGGTAAATCGTCTTATCTTCTTTTACAGATACTCTTCCCATGGCAGTTCTCCTTTATTCCACGGTAACAACGCCGTCTGCCTTCACGGTAATCTTCATACCGTCCTTCACATAGTTCAGGAACTCTTCTCCCAGGCAGTCTACAACCGGCATCTTGGCACTGTCCTGGTCACCCAGCCACACATCGGCCAGGATAACACCGGCACCCGCCAGAGAGTCAATCGGCTTGGAGAACAGCATGCATGCAGGCTGACGGCCCATGGAGCAGGCGCAGTAAAGAACCAGCCCGCCTGTAGTGGAACCGATGGTCTGCGGCAGGCAAAGTGCCTTGCCAGCCATTTCTTTGCCGAACAAGTCGCGGTTGTTCTGATCTCCGCAGGTTGCTTTCTTATCACCAAACTGCAGTGCTTTCTGGAAAGAAGCCAGGGTGTTCAGCCCCTCGTGGGATACCACGGCTTCTGCAGTTACTTCGCCGGGAGCTACTACTCTTCCTTTAAATTCTCTCATTACTTTACGCCCCCTTTGGTAATCTGCTGCAGAATTTCCGCATCGGTATAATAACGTGCTGTGGTATAAGTACGCAGCTTGTTGGAGGAAGTGATGACAGGCATCTTGCCGCAGAGCGGATTGTTCATGTACATCAGCGGGCAGATGTAGGACAGGATTACCCCGGTCGCCTCCAGACGCTTTGCGTATTCGGTTTTCTTAAACTCTTCAATAACGGCAGGTGCGGAAGTAAATACAGTTGGAATTACAACCTTCTTGTTTCCGGCTGCTTTCAGACCTTCTTCCAGTTTTTCGGTCCAGTCCTTCAGCTGCTGCAGGCTCATGTGCGGACAGCCCATGAAGCACAGCTTCGGCTTGGCATCAGCATCCTTCCAGATTACAGGGTAGCTGTCGTAAACTCTCTGCAGTTCCGCATCGTCAATGACATAAACCTGTGCACCTTCCAGAATCAGATCTTCGCCCAGTTCCTTTGCTTCCGGGGTCAGATTTTCCACATGATACAGGCCTACGGCACCGTTGGATGCAGTTGCCGCTCCAAAATCTTTCAGGTAAGTGCATGCCGCATCATCCAGCTCGGTACCCAGCCATTTGTCCAGACCCTTAATGTACGGTACATCTTCCATTACCTTCATACCGATGGCAGAACCCAGCAGCTGTGCTTCTGGCTTCTTTTCGGTCTTCACTTCGATAATCCAGGAAGCCTTTCTGCCTTCATCGGTTACCAGACCGAAATACGGAACATACCCTACGATGGAGCCCATGATATCGATGATGCCGGAGTTACGGTTGCATCTTGCCCCCAGGACGGAGTTTGCATAAACTACTGCAGAAGATTCAGCCCAGCTGAGCACATCGCCCTTCTGTGGCTTGTTGCCTACTTCATCCAGATAGCAGGCACAGGTAAAAGCATTTTCATCCATGAGTCCCAGTTCCTTCAGCTGCTTTTCGTAGGATTCCTGCTTGGTATACATGAAGTTGTTAAAGATAAAGTTCTGCAGGAAGTTTTTCGGTACGTTCGGATCACATGGACGTGGATCCACAGAGAATTTCTGCTGGGAAGCTACACCTTCCTGAATCAGCTTATCCATCAGGTCATAGACAGGACCCATGGCCTTCAGTCCAAAGGAGGTTACCAGATGGTTATGCTTGCTTGTCACAGGAACCAGCTTTTCTGCACCGAAGAGTTCTCCGTAACGAATCACGGATTCGAGAACTTTAGCCAGGTTCTCGCCCTTTTCACCGTTTAATATTGCTTTCTGTTCTTCATTGAGTATCATATCCGTCACTCCTTACAGTTTCATGCACACATCCCATGCACTCCAGATTACAGTACGCAGATTGCCTACCTGCTTGGCGTCGCCGATGATATGTACATTTTTCTTCTTGGCAAAGGCAGGTGCTGACTTGTAGCCGGTGGACAGAATTACGCTGTCGGCTGCAATTTCTTCTGTCTTTCCGTCCTTACCGCTGATTACCACGCTGCCATCCTTAATTTCCTTTACGCCGGTTTCCAGATATACCGGAACCTTGTTTGCATTGAAGAAGTCACGGAGGAAGCTGGAGTTGGCCAGGCAGATTTTGTCAGAAACGATCAGGTCGTTCTTCATTTCCACAATAACAGGTTTCTTGCCCTTCAGGTACAGTTCGTAAGCAATTTCACAGCCGGACAGACCACCACCTACGATAACCACATTTTCGCCGACTTCCTGCTTACCCAGCAGATAATCCACCGCTTCGATACCCTTTTCCGCGCCAGGAACAGGGATCTTGTTAGCCACAGAACCGGTAGCCACGATGATTTCGTCTGCCTTCAGATCTTCCAGCGCAGCAACTTCTGTATTCAGCTTCACATCGATTGGATACTTTGCGATTTCTCTTTCGTACCATGCGATGAGCATTTTGTCTTTTTCCTTGAATTCCGGAGCAGCCGCTGCGATGAACACACCGCCCAGACGGTCAGACTTTTCGTATAATGTCACATTATGGCCACGTTTTGCAGAGACGATAGCAGCTTCCATACCACCAATACCGCCGCCGATGACTGCGATGTTCTTCACTCTGGCAGCCTTCTTCAGTTCGTACTTATCAGACTGCATTACTCGCGGATCCAGCGCACATCTTGCGATGTGGCTTGCATCGTAAATGGACTGCTGGTTTGCAGTACCCTTGTATTTCGCCATGTTGAAGCATGCATTATGGCAGCAGATACATGGACGGATATCTTCCAGACGGTTTTCAATCAGCTTGGTGATCCATTCGGAGTCTGCCAGGAACTGACGTGCCACACCCATACCGTCAATCAGGCCCTCTTCAATGGCCTTTGCACCCACATCCGGTTCCATTCTGCCGGCACATACCACCGGAATGTCGACAAACTTCTTAATATGCGCCACGTCATCCAGATTGCAGTTCAGCGGCATGTACATAGGCGGATGTGCCCAGTACCAGGAGGCGTAGGTACCATTGTCCGCATTGAGCATGTCGTAGGCTGCGTCCTGCAGATACTTGGCCGCCTTTTCACTTTCTGCCATATCACGGCCGATTTCTGTATATTCTTCGCCAGGCACCGCACCCACACAGAAGTCCTTCACCTTGGACAGAACGGAGTAGCGCAGGGAAACCGGATAGTCCTCACCGCACTTTTCCTTAATCGCCTTTACGATATCGGTAGCGAAGCGGTAACGGTTTTCGAAGGAACCGCCGTACTTGTCGGTACGCTTATTAGTGTATTCCATGGTGAACTGGTCCAGCAGGTATCCTTCATGCACTGCATGGACTTCCACACCGTCTACGCCGGCTGCCTTACAGAGTTCTGCAGTCTTAGCGAAAGCATCTACGATTTCTTCAATTTCCTTTACAGTCATGGCACGGGTAGTCACCTTGTCAGACCAGCGGGAAGGAAGTTCGCTCGGGCTGGCAGACTGGTAAGGAATGTCAATAATCGGCTTGATGATGTCGCGGATTACCGGCGCATTATGCAGCATTACCAGGGGAGTCGGAATCGCCCAGGAACGGCCCATGCCAGCTGTAATCTGGATGAACAGCTTGGCACCGGTCTTATGAATTTCATCCATAAATTCCTTCAGCTCATCGAACATCTTCTTATTCTGCCACAGCCACTGTCCCATATAGGTAGACTTGATCGGTGCAATACCGGTAATAATCAGACCTACGTTGTTATTGGCACGTTCCAGGAAGAACTTGGCTGCTTCCTTGTCAAAATGGTTTCCTGTATGTTCCATCCATCCGAAGAGGGAGGTTCCGCCCATCGGACACAGTACAATTCGGTTCTTGATTTCCAGGTCTCTGATTTTCCACGGGGTAAACAGGGCCTTATACTTATCGTCCATGTTTGTCATACGCTTGCTCTCCTTACTGTTTCATTCCCATAGGGAGTTTTATGTTAAATTATATTATAGCATACTATTAACCATGCTGACACAGAAAAAAAGCCCCGGCAAAATATTTTGCCAGGGACTTTGTCATATCTGCTACTTTACCAGATTTTCGATGATATCGAAGCAGTCAAATGTAGCGAAATAGTCTTTAATTGTCTGTGCACGGCGGATCATCTGCACGCTTCCGTCTTCCTTCAGCAGCAGTTCTGCAGAGTGGAGACGGCCGTTGTAGTTGTAACCCATGGAGAAGCCGTGCGCACCGGTATCGTGGATAATCAGGTAGTCACCCTTTTCGATTTCAGGCAGCATGCGGTTGATTGCAAACTTGTCGCAGTTTTCACACAGAGAACCAACTACGTCATACATGTGATCACAAGGCGCATCTTCCTTGCCTGCTACAGTAATGTGGTGATATGCACCGTAGATTGCAGGACGCATCAGGTTGGATGCACATGCATCTACACCGATATATTCTCTGTAGGTGTGCTTTTCATGAATTGCCTTGGTTACCAGGCAGCCGTAAGGTCCCATAACGAAACGGCCCATTTCGGTGCAGAGCTTCACATCGCCCATACCTGCAGGTACCAGGATTTCTTCGTAAGCCTTTCTTACGCCTTCACCGATAATCTTAATGTCATTTGGAGTCTGTTCCGGCTTGTATGCAATACCAACGCCGCCGGACAGGTTGATGAAGTCCATCTTTACGCCTATGGTTTCCTTGATTTCCACGCACAGTTCGAACAGAGTTCTCGCCAGCATTGGATAGTAATCGTTGGTTACGGTGTTGCTGCACAGGAAGGAATGAATACCAAAACGTTCTACACCCTTTTCTTTCATGATGCGGTATGCTTCAAAGAGCTGTGCCTTGGTCATACCATACTTGGAGTCACCCGGGGTATCCATGATGTCGTTGGTGATGGCATAAGTTCCGCCAGGATTGTAGCGGCAGCTCATGGTCTTAGGCAGTTCACCTACGATTCCTTCCAGAAATTCAATATGTGTAAAATCGTCCAGATTGATGATTGCACCGATTTCAGCGGCATATGCAAATTCTTCTGCCGGAGTTTCGTTGGAGGAGAACATGATTTCCTCACCCTTGAATCCCAGTTCATTTGCAATCAGCAGTTCCGCCATGGAGGAGCAGTCTGCGCCAAATCCATGTTCCTTCAGAATCTTCAGCAGGAACGGGTTGGAGTTTGCTTTCACCGCAAAATATTCTCTGTAACCAGGGTTCCACGCGAAGGCTTCTGTGATGTCTCTGGCGTTGTCTCTCATGCCCTTTTCATCATAGAGATGGAACGGCGTAGGGAACTTTTCAGTGATGGCTTCAATCTGTGCCTTAGTTACGAATGTCTTTTTCATTTTATCTTCAATCCTTTCGTTGTATGCATTAAAATGCGCTGTCTTATATTATATCACAGCGCGGCCTTACAAACAATGTTCTTTGTCCAAAACAGACGCTGCCAGGTCCAGATTTATCTCCTGATCCAGAAGCTCGGCACAGGCCATACATCTTGCCAGAGCGCCAGTCAGACGGCGCACATCATAGTTTTCCCTTTCCGCAATATACGCCAGAACAGGCTGCAGTTCATCAGATCTGCAGTTTTTCCCGGTGCCTTCCGTCAGCTCCGCCAGTTTGTTTTCCAGAATACGCATTCTTCCCTCAAAATCCGGAGCTCCCAGCTTTACCGCAATCCCCCGATCGAAACGCACCATAAATTTAGCCGCATAATCCGGCAGCTGACCGGCTGCTGCATCAACCGTCAGCACAATCTGTTTTCCTCCGGCATACAGTTCTTCCAGGATAGAAAACAGTTCCTCCTGTACATGGTTCCGCCCCTCCAGAGTATGAATGTCATCCATAAGAAGAACATCTGCAGCCTTATATTTCTGATAAAACACGTCCATATCACGCTGGTGCAGTGCCTGAATCAGTTCACCGGTGAACTCATCTGCTGTCACATAGCGAACCCGGCGCAGAAGACCGGACACTTCGATTTCTCTTTGAATAGAACGGAGAAGATGAGTCTTGCCCACTCCGGAACCATCGCCGAAGATGCAGAGAAATCCAGGCTGGCGGAAATCGCCGGCTGCTGCATGTTTTGCTTCGTGGTACGCCGCCTCATTGTTTCCTGATACGATAAAATTGTCAAATGTACAGTTATTTTCTAATCTCATACTTATACCTCCGATACTATTATATCTTCGCTCCCCAAAAAACATAAGTCTTTACCCTTACCATCGGTTATGGTATACTGGAACAGTTAGTGTGTGAATTTTTCGTACGAAAGGAACGTGCAATGCTGAAATACGAAGTAATTGACAACCAGAAAGAAGAGTGGGTAGTTTTCGTTCATGGAATTGGCGGAAGCACCAAAACATGGGGAAAACAGATTGATGAGTTCTCTGAGAACTACAATCTGCTCCTTCTCGACCTGCCCGGACACGGGCTGAATGCAGACAATATCATTCAGAAAGTATCCCCTCGTAAACTGCATAAGGGAATCAAGGAAACCCTGGATTACCTGCACATCGAGAAGGCACATTTTGTGGGACTGTCACTGGGCACCATCGTAATTGCACAGTTTGCAATCTGCTTCCCGCAGTATGTGGACACCATCATTCTGGGTGGACCGTCTCTGAAGCTGAACAGTGTTTCCAAGGCTGCTGTAATCTGCGCCAACAAGATTAAGGGAACCGTTCCTTACGAATTCCTCTATCAGTTTTTCGCCTGGTTTATGATGCCGAAAAAGAATCATGAAACCTCCAGAAAAATTTTTCTGCGTGAAGTTGTCAAGCTGGATAAGGAAACCATGTACGCCTGGATCGAGTACCTTCAGTGGGTTCTGGATCCGGATAAGTTCTTAAAGAAACTGGATGTGCTGGGAAAGAAGGTTCTCTTTATTTCCGGCAAAGAAGACCACTGCTTTGTTTCCGGTGCCAAATCCATCGTAAAAAAAGCGAAAAATATAGAACTGAAAATCATCGACAAATGCGGTCACATCTGCTCCATCGAAAACTGGAAGACCTTCAACCAGCTGGCGCTGGACCACCTGAGCCTGCACGGACGTTCACATGACCGTAAATAAGAATACAAACAAAACCACTGCGCGGACGCAGTGGTTTTTTGATTGCAGGCTACTCGAATGCTATAATCGATTTTTAATTCTGCTCAGCATATAATTTCTCATGTTTGTCTGAAATTCCTTAACGGTGATGCCTACACCCTTCATGAAACGTGTCTCCATAATTGCAAAAGATACTGCTGTAAGCACAATCCCCGCCAGCCAATTCGCTGCACCCATATTCAGCTCAGCATTCAGTCTGCGGATCATTATGACTGCATACCCAAACATCAGCCATGCTGTGATCATTCCCGGTGAATATGGTTTCTTCAGCTGATGAATCACGATTCCGGCTGTATGTATGAATCCTTCAAACAGCGCAAGCAGTAAAGGCACCAGTGCGAATACGGCTATTTTGTCAAATGTAAATGGCAGCAGCAAAATAATCAGTAAATATACTGCTACCGGCAGGTGCATTCTTTCTTCACTTACATTAGGGTCAATGGTACATTTGCTGAAAAATATCCTGTAGAAGCCCCCCGGGAATCTGGACTCTTCCCATTCGTGGAATGTGTATAAAACCATGAATACAAGTGTCATCTGACGCAAAACAGATAACTCGCCCCAGTTCAATAAGCCAATTGCGATAATCACAGCGAATATACAGCTCATGATTTCGAGATTATATTTTATGATCTTATTCAAAGCAGAACCTCCATAAATCGAAGTTTACCGGAATCTACTGCATTGTCAGGTACTCTGCAGCAAAGATGACACCCACACCTGCCAGCACACTTCCAAGTACATATATTAAAGCAACTATGGTATTTCCGGACTTTATCAAGTCGGAAGTTTCCAGTGCAAAGGTTGAGAATGTGGTGAACCCACCGCATAAACCTACCTTCAGAAACAGTAGCAGGTGTGGATTTATTGAATCACTCTTTGCCGCAGCCGCTGCGATGATTCCGATGAGAATACAGCCTGCCAGATTAATTCCAAAGGTTTTGACAGGAAAAATGGTTGTTTCGCTTACAGGTATTAATCCGATCAGATATCTGCAGACGGCTCCAACGCATCCACCTAAACCAACAGATAAAATATTTAACATGAATTTTCTTTCCTCTCAATATCAGTTTCAATCTTAAAAAACTGCTTTTAATACTGCAGCGATTATCACAATCCAGAACAAAATAATTGGAGCTGCATAATACCATTTCCCGGACGCACCGTCCTCCTGCATATTTTCAGATTGCTTTCGGTACCGTTCGAATACATCCCCGGGAATAAATTTAACTGTCAGTGCAATCAGCACCGGCAGCAGAATCACATCATCCAGGTACCCTAGAACAGGAATAAAATCCGGAATCAAATCAATCGGCGACAGGGCGTAAGCAACCGTAATTGCTGCAAATACCTTCGCTGCAGCAGGAGTTTCCTTATCTTTTAAAGCCAGCAAAACAGCCGGAATATCGGTTTTCAGTTTTTCTGTTCTTTCCTTTATCTTCATTTCAAAACTCTATAAATTACTCCACATAGTGGATACGGCTTTCATCGAATCGATCCTGCTGCGGCCGTTCCTCTGCCGGATAGCCATAAGGGCTCACTTTGGAAAGTGCCTCCAGCTTCGTTTTATTTGTCACAACATAGAATTCCCACGGCTGCTGGTTTGCGGCGGAAGGAGCCTGCATTGCAGCCCGCAGAATTGCCATGGTCTTTTCTTTTTCTACAGGTCTGTCCTGATATTTTCTGATACTGATTCTGGTAAAAATATTATTCATACCGATCCGCCCTGCAAAATCCAATTTATCTCTCTGCCGCTATCAATAATGCCCTGCATGGCGAGCCGTCCGCACCGGACAAATTCAGCGGTGCAGCATTTAAAAAATAAACACCTTCTGCAACCTCTGCCAGACGAATCCCTTCAAGCAGGATAACATCAGCGCCCAAAAGCAATTGATGAACTGCCATCGGCGCATCTTCCGGCCCAACAGTCTGAGATTCATTTCCCAGAAGTAAGATTTCTGAGGAGGCAAACACTTTCGCTGCTTCCAGAGAAACTTCTGCGGGACCCTTAATTAAAATTCTCTTTGCTGCGTCCGGGTTCTGTGCTTTCGCTTTTTCAATTATTTCTGCTGCATCATCACCGGAGACAATCCCATGATGTTCTGCCACATAAGCCAGCCCCACAAATGCCTCCAGGCATACAGCATCCACTGTTTTTCCGTCTTTGATAAAATGAAATGGCGCATCTATATGTGTGCCGTTGTGAGCACACATACTGAAGGCGGTCAGGTTATATCGGTCGCCATTTTCCATTGAGTTAAGCACCTTTCGTTCCGGTGCCGGATCGCCGGGATATACCTGGCAGCTGAAAACTTCTTGGGATATATCGTAGATTTTCATAGCTAATTCTCCGCTGTAAATTCTAATTTATCTTATTCTTCAGTCTACCACAGCAGGCTGTCGATTTCAACGATTGATGCCCGGAGAGTTCAACTCCCGCCGCCGACTTCAGCAGAGAAAAAAGAAAAAGGATTACCTCAGCAAAACAGGTAATCCATCTAACTTAGACTTAATTTCCGTAATAAAAACAGCCCGGAATATTGAAATTTATCTCTTGTTCAGTTTTTTGCACCAGGTCCATTTTCCGCATTTATTACACTTCAGCAATCTTCTGGTTGGCGTTTGCATCAACAATGCAATCTCTTTATAGTTAGGAACAAACATATGCTGACAGTTCTTACATTCATAATACCCTGTCTCTACCTTAAATTTAAGAGCAGTAATGCAAGGAATTATAAATAGTATAACAGACACTATTATCAAAAAGTCCTGAAATGCACATTCAGGGATAAGGAGTGATATTAAAGCCATCAGACAAATAAGTGCCGCCAGGCTGGTTGCGACAATCACAAAAGCGGAATGCCGCAGTCGTTTATGATATCTTTCCTCATTTTTCGCCATCTGAAAAATCAGTTCATTTAATTGTTCATCCTTTTGTTCCATATCAATCATCTCCCCACATAATAATTCATTTACATTTATTCCAAGAATAGAACAAAGGTCGAGCATAATATCGGAATCGGGCATTGCTTTGCCTGTCTCCCATTTTGATATCGCTCTGTCGGTTATATTCAATTTTTCTGCCAACTGTGCTTGTGTAAGATTTTCCTTCTTTCTGCACTCGGCAATAAACTTTCCTATTTTAATCTGGTCCATAGGCTGCCTCCTTTCACTTTAGTTGTAGCACCTTTTAAGAAAAATAACACGAACTAATGGTTGAAAGGGGAGAAATCAACCGTTAGTAGAGTGAAAATTGAACGTCAAATTCAAATTTATCCGGTTCTTCAGTTTATCACAAAAAGGAGAACCTGCTATCTTCGCAAAATCGCTTTCTCAATAACATCGTAAGTTAATAAAAATTTTGTGTCAAGTAATTAAAAAGCAACAAGTAAGGCCGCCCATCACTTTGACTGGGCAGCCTCTTGAATTGCTGCGAATGTTGCTATTGAACATACAACGATGGAACTGTATTGCAATTCCACAAAAGATAAAGTGAAAGGCAAAAGAAACAACAGCAATCCAGTAACCTTGTTCATTATAGTATGTAGGGATATAAACTGTTTTTTAGAAACATATCCCCATATAATATTACTGATTTTGATGATTCCGATTACACCGCTCCATATCCATAACCACCCAGGAATATGAATTGTTGGCAACAATTTAATCAAAGATACTGTTACAAACACAAGGTCAGCTGCAGTATCTAGTTTAGATCCGAATTCACTGGTGCTGTTTGTCTTTCTTGCGATGGTACCATCTATCATATCACTAAAACCACAGAGGAGATATATGATATAAAACTCTAATGTAAACACAGGAAAGAACAGCAATAAAATACTGCCGAGAATACGGCAACCTGTGAGTATATTTGCAATATGTTTTATCATCTGTTCACCTAAAATTGGAATTTAATCAAACAGTCCTGCAATATAGCCCCTGTCAAGCTCTCCACTTTTAATAGAGTGGAAAGAGCCGTCAAAGCTAATCCATTCTTCTACAGCAATAGAAACGGTTTCAAATACTTCACTGTTTGAATCATAAAAAACCAATTTATATTCAAGGATGGTTGGTCCAGGCGCCATCATTTTTTTGCATTCTAAAGAATTAAGGTTATCCACGATGTGCTTGATTTCGGATCCTTCTGTAAGTACAACCATTCCATTTTCTACGCCATTGTATTTATCATACTGAACAACTTTTACTTCAGTTGCTTTTTCAATACCGCTTAATGAAGTGTTAGAGCAGCCAGCCAAGCAAAGAACACAAGTCCATACAAAAAGAAAGATCATTATTTTTTTCATACAATCACTCTCCTTTTCCAAACGCAAATTTCTCTTATTGTTCAGTTTAGCACAGACAAATGGTGATTTCAACGATTGGTGAAAGCAGCAAGAGCTGACCTCCTGCTTTGCTCCGATCGCATGCTGTCTCCGCGGTTGCCTTTTGGGGGGAGGTGGCGCGGCACCGTCCATTATCACAAAAACGGGGAAATGGATTACCTTTTTAAAGCAGGTGTTCCGCCGCTTCAGGACACGATTTCCATCAATAAATTTATTCGTCCGATTCTTTATCTAAAGAGTTACTATAAGTACGCTTTTTCTTCGTGCAAGAAGGACATCCCTGCCCTTCGGTTCGATTTCGAATTTCAGTTACCCATTCATGACCGCATGTCTTACATTTCCACCAAACTCTTCGACCGCTTTTAGATAAAAACTCGTTTGGTTTGTGCGGCGCATTTTTCTCAAAATCCCATTCCTCAGCTAAAATAGGAAAAAGTGTTTCGAAATCATTCTCTCCGATTTTAGGAACTCGTCCACTGCAACAAGGACAACCACTTCCTTTTACTCTATTATTCGGTGTAGCTTCCCATTCATGATTACATCTTGGACATAACCACCAGACCTTTTTATTACTTTTAGCTGTAATATCCGTAGGCGTCAAGTTTTCATTTTTTAATAGATGCCATTCTGCTGCCAGCAGTGGATTGTTATCAGCCAAAGATCCATTCTCTTTTACTTTTGCTTTAGTAAAAGTTTTTCCACGAGTTTTCTTAGAACACTCTGGGCATCCACTATTACATTTTCCGCCTCTATGAATAATGGTTGTTCGCCACTCATGTCCACAAATACTGCATTTCCACCATGCATAATCATTAGAATTAATCCCGAACATTCCTGGAAGCAATTTACCATTTCTTGTAGGATGCCATTCTTTAGCTAAATCTGGTCTTAGTTTTTCAAGTGAATTCGGAATCATCGTTAGGAATTCTCTGATTTCATTCTCATCACGTTCCAAGTCTACGATAATATTACTATGTAAGTGACACGGATTCTTTCGTGTCCACATATTTGACTCCGGATCAACCGAATCTAGAATCGCCTTAATAACCACAGAGAGTTCGTTTCTATTTCGTTTCTTTTGAATGATATAAACAGTATCTGCTACATCAAACCAATTATCTCCTGTTTTCTCTTTGACTCGTATTAAATCAATATCTCGTTTCTTGCAAATAACATATTTTTCACGTTCTCTGCGGTGTGCGTCTTCATTGTTATGCCATGCTGCGCCATCAAATTCTATGCCCAAACGAATTGATGGAACATAAATATCCAGTTCCATTCCATTATCAAACTCTTCTTTATATCTGTTTATTGCATCCGGGTACAATTTTTTAATGTAATAAAAAATTGCTTGCTCTGAGAAAGAGGTTAATCTTCTTGCGCTACAGAATGGGCACCCTGTTTTATCGATGACACGATCTCTAACGGTAGCTTGCCATTCATGTCCATATTGGCATTTCCACCATATTCTACGTCCATTTTTTCTTGAAACTTCAGAAGGTTTTAGGTTTCCATTTTTAGTGGGATGCCATTCTTTAGCTATATCAGGATAAAATGTTTCAAAATCATTAATCCCAGGAATTGTTTTATGTCCAGAGCAAACTGGACATGTGCCTTTCCGTGAAACTTTTTTATGAACAGCCATCTGATATCTATGTCCCAAAGAGCATTTCCACCAAACTATTTCGTTTGATCCATATGTGATATTTTGCAGATTCAATATATTATTATCATAGTCCCATTCTGCAGCAATTTCAGGATGGGTAGACATTAAATCATTATATCCTGGTAAAACTCTACGATTAGAACAATATGGGCATCCTTGACCTCTTGTGCGTTGTGTGGTTCTCATTTCCCACTGATGACCATGATTACATTTCCACCACACTATTCGATTCGATCCAAGAGTAATTGCATCTGGAGAGATACCTAATAAACTATTTTTCTCCCAATCCCACTCTTCCATTAGTTGAGCATTATCACTCACATATTTCTTTTTCTTATCTTCAGCCACAATGCTCACCTTCTTTCTAATTTAATTATAATTTAGTTATTTCCTTTTTTCAATGAGTTAAGGAATGCCAAATCATCATAAAAAGCTCCCTATGTGTGTGAATTTAAACAATTTGATGACTTTAGAACCGCCTCTGATGTATCAAAAAAAGAGCCCCTTTTGAGCTCAGAAAAACTGCATACATAACTCGTCAAGGCGATCCTCAACACAACGAATAAAGACCACGCCTGGCAAGTAAAGCTTGCCTGAGCATGGTCTTTCGTAATTTATCACTTTTTGTGATAATGAATGGTGGAGGTGGCGAGAGTCGACCGCCTGCTTCGCTTCGCTCGCATGCTGCGTCCTCGCAGGCCCCTTCGGCCTGCTCGGATCACTCGCTGCTCGAGGTGCCGCCGGCACCTCTCACGACGCTCGTGCCCCGGGGAGTTCGACTCCCGCCTACAATCAGTGAAAATAAAAAATGGGCTCCGGTTGGAACCCATTTTTCATTTTCATGGTGGAGGTGGCGAGAGTCGAACTCGCGTCCGAAAGCATTTCCAAAGGACTTTCTCCGAGCGCAGTTAATGTTTTAGAGTTTCGCCTTGACCAGCGCCCATTAACAGGCTATGGCCTCAGCTATCCCGTTAGTCCCCTGTGATACCGGGAGCTCTCACAGAGTTTTCCTGTATAGTCGACGCCAGATTCTGAGCCTACAGGTGAACCCAGGCTGACGCGCGGTGCAGAACTAAGCTGCTAATGCGAATGTGTTGTTATTTTTAGCGTTTATATTTAACGTGTCCCTTTTAAGGTAGACTGGACAAACTACCGCTCGCTTATCCTCCTTCTACACCCCCGTCGAAACCTTTACACCCCCATAAGGGGCACTGGCTGGACATCGTGTATCCGGCGTGCCTTGCTATTATACTACACTTGACCCTGACAGGTCAAATGGTAATATCGACTTTTTCTGTTTAGTACCGTTCCTTCATCTTACGGTCCATTTCGCGCTGTGCATCACGCTTGGCGATGTCATCACGCTTGTCGTAGTTCTTCTTACCGCGTGCAACTGCGATTTCAACCTTTGCGCGGCCGTCTTCGTTTATGTACATGGTCAGCGGTACCAGGGTCAGTCCCTTCTGAGTGGTATAACCGATTAGCTTGCGGATTTCCTGCTTGTGCAGCAGCAGCTTCTTTGGACGCAGCGGATCCACGTTGAAACGGTTTCCCTGTTCGTAAGGGCTGATGTTCAGACCGTACAGAATCATTTCTGTATTTTCAATTTTCGCGTAGCTTTCCTTAATGCTGACCTTGCCCTGGCGGACGGACTTGATTTCCGTACCGGTCAGAACGATGCCGGCTTCATAGACCTCTTCGATAAAATAATCGTGGCGGGCCTTTTTGTTATTGGCTACCAGTTTTCTTTCTCTCTTTGGCATATCTATATTTCTCACTTTCGTAAATAACTCAGTTTTCAGGACCAAAAGGTTACACGTCAGGGAATTTTCACCAAAACTTCACCCAGAATCTCATTTCGCCGTACCAGCACTTCGCTTTCATCCACGGTCTCCAGTTCGGAATCCAGCCGAATCCAGCTTCCCCGCTGCCCTGTGATACGGCGGATTTTGAGGAGGCCTTCCCCGTCCGCTGTATAGTACGGAGCTTCGTAGAGCACCAGATCACCCACTTCCAGATTCAGGGGCCCGCTTATGGCAGACTCCTTCAGGACCAGTACACGCTCCCCCGGTTCCAGTGTGGGCAGCATGGAACTTCCGTCCATCCTGACCAGCATCAGACTGCTGAAAACCGCCAGTCCGGCAGCCACACCAAGGGCTGCGGAAATGCCGATGCAGAAGATTTTGACGAGCTCGCGAACTACTCCCATGACCCACTCCTTCCCGCCATTCCGGCCGGAACAGAGTCAGCGGCTAGAATGTGCTGATTTCACTGAATGGATAGAGGCGTACGAAAACTTTGCCCAGAATTTCATCCTGGTCTACACATCCCACTGCTGCGTCGCGGCTGTCCAGGCTGACACGGCGGTTGTCACCCATGCAGAACAGTTCTCCTTCCGGTACAGTGATTGCTTCCATCTCGCCGGATAGTCCCTGCTCGTTAATGTACGGTTCATCCAGCAGTTCTCCGTTCAGGTATACATAACCTTCGATGATTTCCACAGTATCGCCAGGCAGGCCAATGATACGTTTAATCAGGTTCTTATCTTCGCCATCATCTGTCTGCATGCCGGTGTGGAATACTACCACGTCACCGCGCTCAGGATCGCCAAACAGGTTGTATGCCTGCTTGCTGATAAATACGTAATCTCCGTTGTAGAAGGTTGGCTCCATGGAGCTCTGACGGATGATAATCGGCTTTACGAATGCCAGCAGTACAGATGCAATGATGACTGCAACAATAATTTCCTTAACCCATTCCCAAATCACTTTCATTTATTTTTTCTCCAATATTCTGATTAATTCTTTCCAAAAATAGTTTCTTTTATTCTTCCGAAGTTTTCCGGCAGTTCGGCTTCCACGGTCTTTCCTGCCATGGCTGCCAGCGTTCCTTCTGTCAGTGCCGGACTGAATCGCAGCTGCCATGCGTGGAGCAGGTGTGTATTCAGATCAAAATCCTGCTGCATCACACGGTTCACCTGCGGCTTGCCGTACTTGGTATCTCCGATGACCGGATATCCGGCCTTGGCCAGATGTGCGCGGATCTGGTGGGTGCGTCCGGTGATGATTTCCACCTGCACCAGGGTGTACCACTGACCCTTATAGCGGCCGTGGGCCAGGGGCTCTGCCAGTGTTTCCATAACTTTACCCTCTTCAGACTCCATAGGCAGCACGGAAATCATGTTCAGCTCTCCGTCCTTGGTCATCTTGTCCTGCAGGGCAATCGGCTTTTCCATCTTTCCTGCAGCAATGGTCAGGTAGAACTTACCAAGATCATCCTTTTCACGAATCAGACGGTTCAGATCCTGCAGAGTCTGTGCATTCTTTCCGAACATAACCAGACCGGTGGTGTTTCTGTCCAGGCGGCCTGCCGGTGCCGGAGTAAACGTGCGGTCCATACGCGGATTATAGTCACCCTTTTCAATCAGATAGTCCACTACCTGGTTTGCCAGATGATTTTTCTTTTCTGTCTTGTCGCCGTGGGTCAGCAGACCGAAAGGCTTCTCTGCAATAATCAGGTTTTCATCTTCGTAGGCGATATTGAACTGCTTCTTTGCTCTTACACGCTTTTTCGGTTTCTGCAGCTTGGCTGCATCTTCCTCGCTGATGTACAGGGTCAGTTCGTCACCCGCCTGAATCATGGCTTCGTTGGTACTCCGTTTGCCGTTGACCTTCACATCCTTGCGGATCATCTTATAGATCAGGGACAGCGGTGCCCCGTCAAAATATTTTTTCAGAAAACGGTCCAGACGCTGGTTGCCCTGGTTTTCCGTAATTGTCAGTTTAATCATATATTACCTTTCTCCAAGATGGAACTGTAAACGCATATTCCTCGCTTGTCCTCGCCCCTTCGGGTCTGCGGAATCGCTCGTCATACGGTTTACAGTTCCATCTTAAACAAAACCATATGACTAACAACCAAAGGAAAATCAGGGACCAGCCTCTTTTTATATGGGCACTTGTACACATTTGCCGTCGTCTTGTTCGGGAGATTGTGTTACCAAGTGATTCCGCAGGCGAAGCCGAGGACAAACGCGGTAACACAATCTTCCGAACCTGTTGATGACAAATGTATCCCACAAGTTCCCATGATATTATACACTAAAATCGCTTGTGAAAAAAGAAGGAATCTGCTAAAATATATACGTTATAGACAAGTTTATCCGCACATAAAGTGTGCTTACATATTTTGGAGGAGATTATGGAAAAAATCAAGGACTTTATTTATGATAAAAATGATATCCTGGTGGCCCTTCTGGTGCTGGTTTTCGCAGCACTGCTGATCTGGTGGCGTATGGATGTCATTATGGCATATCCGGAAACAGTGTTCTCTGACGGAGAATCTGTGGAAAGTCCGGTACAGGGCGAGGAGCCATCCGGTGAGGAGGGCAGCGTGTCCGGCAATGAAGGCGGCGAAGAAGAAGGCGAAGGAGATGTTCAGGGCGGTGATGAACCGGCTGTTCCGTCCTCCGGTCTGTGGGAAGGCGGCGTACTGACCCGCGATGTGGAAGTTGACGTTTACGGAAACAGCGCCATGGCAGCAGTACAGTGCCTGGTTGATGCAGGACTCTTTGACGATTATAACGAATACAAGACCATCTGCGATATCGCAGGTATGAATCACGAAAAGGTAAGTGCCGGAAGTCTGGTATTTACTGCCGGCACTACCAAGGAAGAAGTTGCCAGAAAGATCAACTGGAGCTAATCCACAGTAGGACTGCCCCAGCTGACAATTGCATATTTACGGCTCGATAAGCCCGATTACTTTCTGTAATCGGGCTTTTTGTCTGTCATCCATCATTGGCAGCAGGTTTCGCAGCATGGATGCCTGTTTTGCTCGTGAGATACCTCTCGCAGTGAGCTGCTCCCGCAGCTTCAGAATTTCCCGCTCCAGCTCCGCATCGGATTTTCCCTCCAGCTTCCGTATATCGGCAGGATTAAAACCTGTATTTTCTTTTAATCCCAGCTGACGGGCAATCTCTTTCGCCATAGCCTCATTTAACTCCATTCCATCACCCCTTTCCGTTTCAGCTTATGCACCAGTCTGCCTGAACTTTCATATAATATTCCATAAGCCGGCCGATTTAACAGGCAGGCGGAAAAGGCGGTACTGTCATGACAGAAATACCAAACCAGCGCAGCATATTAGGTGTAGTGCTTCTGCTCCTTCTTCTGGGTGGACAGAACAGAGGCCCCGGATCTGCAGGCCTGGGCAGCCTGGCAGGACTGGGAAGCCTGTCAGCACTGGGCAAAAACCTGCAGCTTGACCGTTTTGCCAGGGATATGCACCGTGTAGTGGCCATGATGGATCAGGTAGAAGGCCTCACACAGATCGCCGGCCTGAGTCAATTGGCATCCGGATCTTCCTCATCACATATTGGCGGAGCGGCAGACTCGGTATCAAATGCTTTGTCGGATACCCTTACATCCCTCAGCGGTCAAGATCTGAGTCAGCTGATGGAAATGGCAGGTCCTCTCATGGAAATGCTGGGAAGCCGGAACATAAAATAACCCCGTCCGCCGGAATACCGGCAGCGGGGTCAGTTTGCATCAGATTTATATTACAGGAATTTCTTCAGGTACTTCAGTGTTCTTACCATCTGGCAGGTGTAGCTGTATTCATTGTCATACCATGCTACAACACGAACTTCGTAAATGTTGGTACCGCATCTCTGCGCCAGAGTCTGGGTCGCATCGAACAGAGAACCGTATTCCATACCGATGATGTCGCTGGATACCAGTTCTTCTTCCGTATAGCCGAAGGATTCGTTGGCAGCTGCCTTCATTGCAGCATTGATGCCTTCTACGGTTACAGTGTCAGTTTCGTCCTTCAGAGTTGCGTCCAGAATAGTGATGGAGCCGGAAGGTACAGGAACACGCTGTGCGGAGCCGATCAGTTTGCCGTCCAGTTCCGGAATAACCAGACCGATTGCCTTAGCCGCGCCGGTGCTGTTCGGTACGATATTGATGGCACCTGCTCTTGCTCTTCTCAGGTCACCCTTCTTATGCGGTCCGTCCAGAATCATCTGGTCACCAGTGTAAGCATGGATGGTAGTCATGAAGCCGGTACGAACTTCACGGTAGTCATTCAGTGCTTTGGCCATTGGAGCCAGACAGTTGGTGGTGCAGGATGCTGCGGAAATTACATTGTCCTCTTCAGTCAGAGTTTCATGGTTTACACCATATACGATGGTCTTCAGGTCATCTCCTGCCGGTGCAGAAATCAGAACCTTCTTCGCACCTGCGCGCAGATGTGCTTCAGACTTCGCCTTGGAAGTAAAGAAACCGGTACATTCCAGTACGATATCGATACCCAGCTGCTCCCATGGCAGCTTTTCAGGATCCGGTTCTTTATATACAGTAATCTTCTTTCCATCTACAGTGATGGAATCTTCATCATATGTTACAGTATGGCCCTTGTAGCTGCCCTGCACGCTGTCATACTTCAGCAGGTGCGCCAGCATCTTTGGATCAGTCAGGTCATTGATTGCTGCGACTTCCATAGAGTCATCTGCAAAAATCTGTCTGAATGCCAGACGGCCAATTCTCCCAAATCCGTTAATCGCAATTTTTGTCATTTTGATTTCCTCCTCTTTCGTTGTTATCAACAGTATACCATGGACGGGACGAAAGTCCAGTTTTTTCTTTTACACCCTGCAAAACATTTAGCGCCCGGTATGTCAGAAACAGCCGGGTGTGAATATTTTGCAGAGATAAATTGTGTTTCTCCGTTGACCCTCTGCCGCAGACTGATGTATAATATAGTTTAGGTTAATATGCTCGAAGAAAAGCTGATTTATAAATGGAGGTAAACCAATATGGCTTTAGTAACAACAAAAGACATGTTTGCCAAGGCATTAAAGAATGATTATGCCATCGGCGCGTTCAATGTAAACAACATGGAAATCATCCAGGGTATCGTGGATGCTGCGAAAATCGAACAGGCTCCTCTGATTCTGCAGGTTTCCGCCGGCGCAAGAAAGTATGCAAAGCCTGCATACCTGACCAAGCTGGTAGAAGCTGCAATCGAAGACACCGGCCTGGACATCGCACTGCACCTGGACCACGGCGAAGATTTCGAAATCTGTAAGAAGTGTGTGGATGACGGTTTTACTTCCGTTATGATTGACGGTTCCAAGCACTCCTTCGAAGAAAACATCAGAATCACTAAGGAAGTTGTAGAATACGCACATGCTCACGGCGTAGTTGTAGAAGCAGAGCTGGGTAAGCTGGCTGGCGTGGAAGATGACGTTAAGGTTGATGCTCGTTCCGCTACTTTCACTGATCCGGATGAAGCTGCAGAATTCGTAGAAAGAACCGGCGTTGACTCCCTGGCAATCGCTATCGGTACCAGCCACGGTGCTTATAAGTTCAAGGGTGAACCTTATCTGGACTACGAAAGACTGAAGAAGATTCATACTCTGATTCCTGATACTCCGCTGGTACTCCACGGTGCTTCCACTGTTCTGCAGGACTTCGTAGCCAAGTGCAACCAGTACGGCGGACAGGTTGCCGGTGCACAGGGCGTTCCTGAAGACATGATCCGTGAAGCTGTTAAATACGGTATCTGTAAGGTAAACATCGACACTGACCTGCGTCTGGCAATGACTGCAGAAGTAAGAAAGTTTATCATGGAAAACCCTGCAGAATTCGACCCTCGTAAGTTCCTGGGCCCTGCAAGATCTGCAATTCAGGATATGGTACAGCACAAGATCAGAAACGTGCTGAATGCTTCCAACACTCTGTAATTCAATGCAATGAAAAAAGAACTGCTTGTCTGAAAAGACAGCAGTTCTTTATTTTTATATTCGTGCTGTTGCTCTTTAGAACAGATTTTCATCCAGCATTGCACGCACAGTAAGCAGCGGATCCACAATCTGACAGATCGCCAGGTCGCATTTCAGGCTCATGAGCATGCCCGCATCGGATTTATTCCATCCTTTTCTAAGCAGAAGTTCATACATGGAGGACAGCGCCAGACGAGTGGCATCTTCCAGTGTTTTTCCGGAAGCAATGGTCATCACCCTTCCGCCTTCCAGCAGAACCGGTACAGTTAAGTCAGCATTCTTGATTACGCGCACGCGCACCGTAACTTCCCCAGCCGTTTCCAGACCATACAGGAATACCTCGCCATCACCCATCAGGGCATGCAGATCACCCATGGCAAGCAGGCCGCCTTCTATTGCTACAGGGAACAGAATCTTCGATCCCTTCACAATTCTTCTGCAGTCCATGTTGCCGCCGTGGGAATCCGGGGTTTCGGTAATTACACCTTCTCCGGCCGGAGCTACTCCGATTACACCAATCATAGGCTCAACAGGAATCTTTCTGCCATTAAAATCGATATATCCATCCGGCCACTCAAAAGTCCGGATACTGTACGGTTCGTCCTGATACTTTTCAAATCCGATCTGTTCAAAACCGGTTCCCAGGGCTCCCCATCCTCTTGTCTGAATGTCGAGAATCTCAACTTCCAGAGCATCGCCGGGTTCCGCACCTTCCACATACAGCGGACCGGTAGCCGGATTGGCCATATATTTTCCCTGTTCACGTCCCTCAAAATCACGGACACCATCTCTGGTCACTGCACCGTCATAGCAGTCCATGGTTTCGAAAATAACAGTGTCACCGTCTTTGCAGTAAGCTGCCGGCGGATTCTTCTTATCCATAATATCAACTTTATGAGTGCAGGATATTTTTAACATCGGTTTCGTCCTTTCCATGTAAGGCTGTCGCTTTATCTTCTGGTATTGTGTTCAGCCAGCAGACCCTGCTTCATTTCCCAAAGTTTCTGAGACAGGTCCACATAGTAGGTCTGCGGATTTTCGAAACGCAGGGATTCGGACCACAGGGTATCCATCTGCTGCATGCAGTAATCCTTGATTGCTTCGATATCAGGACTTTCGTATACACATTCGCCCTTGTCGAAAATCTTCACATGCAGATCACGTACGGTATAGTTGGTCAGAACTTTACGCTTCCATACAGCATTCGGATCGAAGATTTCATATTCTTCGCCCTCTTCAATCTCTTCATCAGCCATGGTCATTACGTCTGCCAGCATCTTTCCGGTATCCTTGTCGTAGAAGCGGAACAGGTTCTTGAAACCAGGGTTGGTAATCTTTTCGATATTTTCGGAAATCTTGATTTTCGGAACCATAACACCATCCTGTTCCAGAGCAGCCAGCTTATATACGCCACCGAATACAGGTTCAGACTTTGCTGTAATCAGACGTTCCCCTACACCGAAGGAATCCACGCAGGCACCTTCCATGATGATGTCACGGATCAGGTATTCGTCCAGAGAGTTGGATACGGTAATCTTGCAGTCCTGCAGTCCTGCATCATCCAGCATCTTTCTTGCCTTTCTGGTCAGGTACGCAATGTCCCCGGAGTCGATACGGATACCCATTTTGGCAGGCTTCATTTCCTTGAACACCTTGATTGCATTCGGTACACCGGACTTCAGTACGTTATATGTATCTACCAGCAGGACGCAGTTGTTCGGATAGATTTCTGCGTATTTCTTAAATGCAGTATATTCATCCGGATACATCTGCACCCAGCTGTGCGCCATGGTTCCCAGAGCATCGATACCGTAGTCACGGTCTGCAATAGCGCAGGCAGTTCCTGCACAGCCTGCAATATAAGCGGCTCTTGCACCCATAATGGCAGCAGTAGCACCATGGGCTCTTCTGGTACCGAATTCCAGCACAGATCTGCCCTGAGCCGCTCTTACGATACGGCTTGCCTTGGTGGCAATCAGACTCTGGTGGTTAATGGTCAGAAGCATCATGGTTTCAATGAACTGCGCCTGAATTACCGGTCCCCTTAC
The DNA here is from genome assembly GCA_045637765.1 of Anaerovoracaceae bacterium. Lineage (GTDB taxonomy): Bacteria > Bacillota > Clostridia > Peptostreptococcales > Anaerovoracaceae > RGIG7179. The sequence goes on from JAZTZZ010000022.1 coordinate 32,634, forward strand.
GGTTACAATCGGTTCATGCGGGAAGATTGGTGTACCTTCCGGTACTGCCCACACGTCACAGGAGAACTTGAAGTTATGCAGGTATTCCAGGAATTCTTCACAGAACAGATTCTTGCTGCGCAGATATTCGATATCTTCGTCGGTGAACTTCAGGCCCTTCAGGTAATCGATCAGCTGATCCAGCCCTGCCATGATGGCATAGCCGCCGCCGTCCGGTACCCGTCGGAAGAACATGTCAAAATATGCAATATCGTCCGCCATGTCGGACTGGAAATAGCCATGTGCCATGGTGATTTCGTAAAAGTCAGTCAGCATAGTCAGATTCAGTTTTTTATTCATTGTTTTCTCCTCCGTTTTCACGCTGCTGTCGGATTACAGCAGTTTTTTCAGGAACTGTCCGGTATAGGATTCTTCGCAAAGCGCCACTTCCTCCGGTGTTCCCGCAGTAACCAGGGTACCGCCGCGGTCACCGCCGTCCGGTCCCAAATCAATAATATGATCTGCACGCTTGATAACGTCCAGATTATGCTCGATTACAACTACAGTATTACCCGCATCAACCAATTTGTCAAGCACTGATAATAATTTGTCAACATCAGCAAAATGAAGGCCTGTGGTCGGTTCATCCAGGATATAGAGTGTCTTGCCGGTGGAACGCTTGGACAGTTCGCTGGCCAGTTTTACACGCTGCGCTTCCCCTCCGGAAAGCTGCGTGGACGGCTGTCCCAGCTTGATATAGCCGAGCCCTACCTGCTCCAGGGTTTCCAGATGACGGTGGATGGAAGGAATGTTCTTAAAGAATTCCAGCGCCTCAGTTACACTCATGTCCAGCACATCAAAGATGCTCTTGTCCTTATATTTTACTTCCAGAGTTTCACGGTTGTACCGGCGGCCCTTGCAGACTTCGCACGGCACATATACGTCCGGCAGGAAGTGCATTTCAATTTTGATGATGCCGTCGCCGCTGCATGCTTCGCACCGTCCGCCCTTTACATTGAAGCTGAACCGGCCCTTTTCATAGCCGCGGAGCTTGGCTTCCGGCATCCCCGCAAACAGGTCACGGATATAGTTGAACATGCCGGTATAGGTGGCCGGATTGGACCGCGGTGTACGTCCGATTGGAGACTGGTCGATATCGATGACCTTATCGATGTGTTCCAGTCCCAGGATTTCGTCATGCTTTCCGGCAGGTTCCTTGGTACGGTTAATTATATTCGCCGCGCCCTTGTGCAGAATTTCGTTTACCAGAGAAGACTTGCCGGAACCGGAAACCCCGGTTACACAGATAAACTTGCCCAGTGGGAATTCCACATCGATATTTTTCAGGTTATTTTCCTTCGCGCCCTTGATGATAATGGATTTTCCGCTGCCCTCGCGTCGGGTGTCAGGTACGAAGATTTTGCGGGCACCGGAAAGGTACTGCCCTGTCAGAGACTCCGGACAGGCCTTGATATCATCCACCGTTCCCTGAGCCACCAGCTTGCCGCCGTGGATGCCGGCACCTGGGCCGATATCTACGATGTGGTCCGCTACGTACATGGTATCCTCGTCATGTTCCACCACGACCAGGGTGTTGCCGATATCGGTCAGATTACGCAGGGTGGCCAGCAGCTTTTCATTGTCCTTCTGATGGAGACCGATGCTTGGTTCGTCCAGAATGTACAGCACGCCCACCAGACTGGATCCGATCTGGGTAGCCAGACGGATACGCTGGGATTCACCGCCGGACAAAGTTCCTGCAGTTCGGCTCAGTGTCAGATAATCCAGACCCACGTCCACAAGGAAACTTAAGCGTGCACGGATTTCTTTCAGAATCTGATGTGCAATCTGCTCTTCCATCTCGGTCAGCTGCAGATCGTTTATAAATGTCAAAGCATCGCGGACAGACAGATCGGAAAAGTCCGCAATGCTGATGCCGCCGACGGTAACAGCCAGCACCTCAGGTTTCAGACGCTTGCCGTGGCACTGATGACAGATATCTTCTGTCATGAAGGCACTTAATTTGTTCTTTATATAGTCAGAACTTGTTTCCCGGTAACGGCGCTCCAGATTGTTGATTACACCTTCATACGGATGGTCCATCATTCGGGTGGAACCGGTGCTCTGGCTGGTATAGGTGTACTTCAGATGTTTGCTTCCGGTACCGTACAGAAGTTCCTGCACAAAGGCCTTCGGCAGGTCCTTAAAGGTAATATCCAGGTCCACATCATGCATTTCCGCCAGAACTTCAATGATCTTCCGGTAGTAGCTGGTGTATTCCATGGAGGAGAAGATATGGTTCAGTGCACCGCCGTAAATACTCTTTTCGTAGTCGATAATCTTCTCCGGATCGATTTTGGCGGTGAATCCCAGGCCGTTGCAGGACGGGCAGGCACCAAACGGTGCATTGAAGGAGAACATACGCGGTTCCAGTTCTTCAATACTGATTCCGTGGTCCGGACAGGCAAGCTTGGTACTGAAGGTCTTCTCCCACTTGTCATCGCCCAGGGCTGCATCCACCACAACCAGCCCGCTGCCCTCGTTCATGGCCAGCTCCACCGCTTCACTGATACGGCTCTCCTGACCCGGCTTCACCACAATACGGTCCACAACGATTTCAATGGTGTGCTTGAAGGTCTTTTCCAGCTTGATTTCTTCCTCTTCCAGCAGGCGGATTTCCCCGTCAATTCTGGCTCTGGTGAACCCTTCCTTCCGGATTCTTTCCAAAATCTTTTCGTGCTCGCCCTTCTTCTGCCGTATCACCGGTGCCAGTACCATCAGCTTCGTGCCTTCGGGATAATTCATAATCACATCCACCATCTGATCTACGGACTGGCTGCTGATTGGTTTACCGCAGACCGGACAGTGCGGACGTCCGATGCGTGCATAAAGCAGTCTCAGGTAGTCATGAATCTCCGTTACTGTACCCACCGTTGAACGCGGGTTGCGGTTTGTGGTCTTCTGGTCTATGGAAATTGCCGGAGAAAGACCTTCGATGTACTCTACATCCGGTTTTTCCATCTGGCCGAGGAACTGACGTGCATAGGAAGATAAACTTTCCATATAGCGGCGCTGTCCCTCTGCATAGATTGTATCAAAAGCCAGAGAAGATTTGCCGGAGCCGGAAAGCCCGGTAAGCACGACAAATTTGTCTCTCGGAATTGTCACATCTAAATTCTTTAAGTTGTTTTCATTGGCACCTTTTATAACGATGTCTTTTGCCATTTTTCACCCCTGTAAGTCTATAAGTTGACTTTGTATTCAAAAATTTGGTCTCTGAGCTGTGCAGCTCTTTCGAATTGCAGGTCTTTTGCTGCCTGCTTCATTTCACCTTCAAGTTTCTTGAAGTCGGATCGTAGCCA
>JAZTZZ010000023.1:0-26430 GCA_045637765.1 Anaerovoracaceae bacterium
TTGTCTTCCTAAGACCGCTTGGCCTTCCGACTTGGCTGTAGGCGTAAAGGTCAGCAGCATTGTCCGGCTGGCAGATGATATTGCCCTGAATCTGGAAGCAAAGAGCATCCGTATTGAAGCTCCAATTCCAGGAAAGGCTGCCGTGGGTATTGAAGTGGAAAATGAATCCATCACCATGGTAAAGCTGAGGGACATCATCGAATCTGCAGAATTCCAGAACGCCAAGTCCAAAATTACCTTTGCGGTTGGGAAGGACATCAGCGGAAACAATATTGTAGCAGACCTGAAGAGCATGCCGCATCTGCTGATTGCAGGATCTACCGGTTCCGGCAAGTCTGTCTGCATCAACAGTATCATTCTCAGCTTACTTTATAAGGCAAATCCGGATGAAGTAAAACTGATTCTGGTAGACCCTAAGGTGGTAGAACTGGGTAACTATAACGGAATCCCGCATCTGCTGATTCCTGTCGTAACGGATCCGTCCAAGGCTGCGGCTGCTCTGAACTGGGCTGTAGCGGAAATGAATGACCGTTATAAGAAATTCGCAGAAAACGGTGTACGTGACCTGGAATCCTTCAACGAAGCAATGCGTGCAGATGGAGAAAATGATAAGGTACTGCCTCAGGTGGTAATTATCATCGACGAACTGGCTGACCTCATGATGACTGCGCCTTCTCAGATTGAAGAATCCATCGGCCGTCTGGCACAGATGGCAAGAGCTGCGGGCATGCACCTGATTATTGCAACCCAGCGTCCGTCTGTAGACGTTATTACGGGTACCATTAAGTCCAATATCGGTTCCAGAATTGCGTTCGCAGTATCCTCTCAGATTGACTCCAGAACTATTCTGGACATGCAGGGTGCTGAAAAACTGGTAGGTAAGGGTGATATGCTCTTTAACCCTATGGGTATGGGCAAGCCAATCCGTGTACAGGGTACCTATGTATCTGATGGCGAAGTAAACGATGTAATTCAGTTCGTAAAGAGTCAGGTGGAAGGCGGCAGTGCCAGCTACAATGCCGATGTACTGACTAAAATCGAACGGAGCAATACCAGTGAAGCGGCTGAAGAAACCGATGACTTGCTTCCGGAAGCAATCGATCTGGTTGTCCGCAGCGGACAGGCTTCTGTATCCATGCTGCAGAGAAGGTTCCGTATCGGCTATAACCGTGCGGCACGTATCGTGGATATGATGGAAGCGAGAGGTATTATCGGTCCGCAGGATGGCAGCCGTCCGAGACAGGTTCTCATGACGGAGGCTGAACTGGAAGCCATGGAAAACGATACGGCTGATTTATAAACAGGGCGGTTCAGCCCTTTTGAGGAGATTAAATATATGAAAATATTTTTTGAGACCATGGGCTGTCCTAAGAATTTTAATGACACCCAGGCTGCACAGGGTCTGCTGGAAAAGGACGGTTTTGAAATCGTTGCTGCTCCGGAAGATTCTGATGTGATTATTGTGAATACCTGCGGTTTCATTAATGACGCCAAGGCGGAATCCATTAACCGTATTTTCGAGCTGAGCGAGTATAAAGAAGACGGTAAGAAGCTGGTTGTATCCGGATGCCTTTCCAAGCGCTACAGCGACGTTCTCATGGACGAAATGCCGGAAGTAGATCTATTCCTCGGCGTAAACGAATACGAGCAGCTGCCGGCCATTCTGAGAGAAATGGAGGCAGAAGGAGAGCGGAAGGCAGTGGTTCGTGAAGATTTTGCGCCATGTCTGCCTGTACTGCCGAGAAAGCTGGAAGAGAATCCGTACACCGCAACCCTGAAAATTGCAGAAGGCTGTGACAACAACTGCGCATACTGCGTAATTCCGTCCATCCGCGGCGGATTCCGCTCCAAAAAGAAGGAAGACGTTATCGCAGAAGCAGAAATGCTGGCGGAAGCGGGCTGCAAAGAGCTGATTCTGATTGCTCAAGATGTAACCAACTACGGTATGGACCTGTACGGACGCCGCTGTCTTCATGAACTGGTGGAAGAAGTCTGCAAAGTAGACGGCATCCACTGGGTTCGTCTCATGTACTGCTACGAAGACCGTATCACGGACGAGCTGATTGAAGTGATGGCAAGGGAAGCCAAGGTTTGCCATTACATTGATATTCCAATTCAGCACAGCAGCGATGCCGTACTGGAAGGAATGAAACGCCGTTCTAACCGTAAAGGAATTATGTCAACTATTGAGCGCCTTAGAGAAGCCATTCCTGACATTCATATCCGTACAACTTTCATCGTAGGATTCCCGGGGGAAACAGAAGAAGACTACGAAGATCTGTGCGATTTCGTGGATGAAGTGCAGTTCGACCGTCTGGGTGTGTTCGCATATTCTCAGGAAGAAAACACCGTGGCAGGTGACCGGGAAGATCAGATTGACGAAGAAATCAAAGCAGAACGTGTGGACGGCATCATGCGTCAGCAGATTGAGATTTCTCTGGCATCCAACCAGGAGAAGGTTGGAGAAATCCTGGAAGTTCTGGTGGAAGACATTGACGAAGATGGTGCATATATCGGCAGAACAGAATACGATGCACCGGAAATTGATAATTCTGTTATTTTTACCTCTGAGCGTCAGTTGATGCCTGGGGATTTTGTCCGGGTTCAGATCAATGATGCATTTGATTATGACCTGGTAGGTGTGGAGGTTTAAGATTATGAATTTACCTAATAAACTGACTGTAGGCAGAATGATTGCCGTACCGTTTTTCATTGCGGCATACATGATGCAGTATTATGTTGCTGCCTGTGTGATTTTTATCGTGGCATCTGCTACTGACTGGCTGGACGGTTATCTGGCACGTAAGTGGAATATGGTTTCCAATTTCGGCAAAATCATGGACCCGCTTGCGGATAAGATTCTGGTTTATTCCGCTTTCTGTCTGATGGTTCCAGATCAGGTCCCAGGCTGGATGCTGATTATTATTCTGGCACGTGAATTCGTGGTTTCCGGTATGCGTACCGTAGCTGCATCTGAAGGTATTGTCATTGCTGCCGGCAAAAGCGGTAAGCTGAAGACTGTACTGCAGATGATTGCGGTTCCGCTGCTGATCATTGCACCAGCATTCCCGGCTGTAACTGTAATCAATACACTGGCACAGGGATTCCTGTGGGCATCTCTGGTGATGACTGTATATTCTGGTGTGGAATATGTACTGCAGAATAAAGCTGTATTTTCTATGAAATAATATAGAGCGGCCATTTTGATTCCGCACTTGTCCTCGGCATATCTGCCTGCGGAATCGTTTGGAGTCATAAGGCCGCTCTTTCTGAATTTTTAGTTGGCATAAAGGAGAAAAGGAAATGCGTACTGCGATTTTGACGGTGGGAACTGAGATTCTGTTCGGACAGATTGTAAATACCAATGCGGCATGGCTCAGCCAGCAGCTTAATGATTTGGGATATGATGTTATATATCACTATACAGTGGGGGATAACCCTCAGCGTCTTCATGACCTGATTGAGCTGGCATTCCGTGACTGTGACCTGATTCTGACTACCGGCGGATTAGGACCGACCCAGGATGACCTGACCAAGGAAGTAATCTGCGAAACCATGGGAGACCACCTGGTTGTTCATGAACCGAGCGTTCGTGCTTTGGAGGAACGTGCAAAGGCCAGAGGACGTGTTTTGACGGAAAATAATTATAAGCAGGCAAATATGCCGTCCAGAGCCATTGTGCTGCCAAATGATGCCGGCACAGCACCCGGTTTTGCTCTGGAATCTGCGGAAGGCGGCAAGTGGATTATGTCCATGCCTGGACCTCCTCGTGAAATGACCCGCATGTTTGACCTGCAGATTCGTCCGATTCTGCAGAAATGGCAGGATAGCGTGATTCATTACCGTATGATCCGCTGCTTTGGCATTGGTGAATCTCAGCTGGAAACAGACCTGCTTCCGCTGATTGACGGTCAGACTGACCCGACCATTGCGACCTATGCAAAGGAAGGGGAATGCAGTCTTCGTATTGCCTCCAAGCGTCCGACCCTGGAAGAGGCATCCGCTGTGGTGGATGAAATGACAGAAAAAGTAGCTGAAATTGTCGGAGAATATATTTACAGTTATGACAATGAAGAACTGGTAGACGTGGTTGGAAATCTGCTGAAGGAAAAGAAGATTTCCGTGGCATGTGCGGAATCCTGCACAGGCGGCCTGTTCGCAGGTGCTTTGACTGAAGTTCCTGGCATTTCAGCCGTTTTCGACCGCGGCATCGTAACTTACTCCAACCAGGCCAAAATCGACGAGCTGGGGGTAAATCCAGCCACATTAGAGGCATTCGGTGCGGTGAGCATGGAAACTGCCTGTGAAATGGCCAGCGGCCTCGCGAATGTCAGCGGCTGTGATCTCTGCATTTCTGTAACCGGAGAAGCCGGCCCTGAAAGCTCCGAAGGAAAGCCTGTTGGAACCATTTATGTGGGACTTTGCTATCAGGGCGAGACACATGCAGTGCAGATTCCGATGCGTAACAACGGCCGCAGCTGGAACCGGAAGTATGCAGTGCTGAATATGATGTCGGAGATTTATAAGGCAGTGAAATAATAAATTCTCTCTTAAATGTGTTTTGCAGGGAGGTTTTGGGTTTGAGAAAAGTTTTTATTGTATATACAGTTCTTGCCGTTATTCTGGTTTATGTATTTGTATCTGCAGTGAACCTTCGGCTGGATTCTGTACTGGTGGAAGGATCAGAGAAGACCTATTACGGTACGGTGATAGATCAGGCAATGGCTATGACTGGTTATAAAAGAGAATCCCGTGGCTATCTTGGTCTTGAGTTTGATGATGGTGACGGTATCTGCGTGTGGGAGCCAAAAATGAGAGAACGGTGGCATGATATCAGCATCGGCGACAGAGTGAAAGTTGATGCGGCAGTCGAAAAACGCAGCGGTCTGGTTGTAGCATTGAATGTAGAAGTTCTGTCAGAAGAGCAGGGAACTGGAGATATTGCGTGAAAAAAGTAATTATAATCGGCTGCAGCGGTGCCGGAAAAAGCACATTTGCCAGGAAACTGAGGGATGCCACAGGGCTTCCGCTGAATCATTTGGACATGATTTGGCACAGACCGGATCGGACCACTGTGACACGGAGGGAGTTCGATGCCGTTCTCCAAAATATTCTTTCCCAGGATTCCTGGATTATTGACGGCAACTATGCACGGACGCTTGAATCGCGGCTTGCTGCCTGTGATACGGTGTTTTTCTTTGATTTACCGGTGGAAGTCTGCCTGGCAGGAATAGAGCAGCGCCGTGGAACGGTGCGGGAAGATATGCCGTGGGTGGAGCAGGAACCGGATGAAGAGTTCATACAGTGGATTCTTGATTTTCCACAGCATACACTGCCGAAAATCTATGAACTGCTGGACAAGTACAACGGAAAATCGCGACAGATACATATATTCCGGAACAGACAAGAAGCAGATGCTTATATAGGAAATCTATTGACATCAGTATGATACCTGTGTTATAGTTTAAAAAATTCATCACAGGATGTTTCCTGTACCCCCGGGTGCAGGGTGAAAGGCATTGAACGATGTTCCGCTAGGGCTGTCCGCAAGGATGGAGGGACATGGTTCGATGCCTTTTTTTTGAATCAGTTAAGACGAAATAAGGAGGAAAAATTATGAGTTTCAATTATAACGAAGTGAAGGAAGCATACGAAAGAATCAGTCCGTATGTGCGCAAGACACCGCTGGAACAGTCTTTCTACCTGGGCGGTGACGGCAGAGAATATTTCTTCAAGCTGGAATCCTTCCAGAAAGTAAAAAGCTTCAAAATCCGCGGTGCACTGAATAAGATGCTCACACTGACACCGGAAGAAATCGAACGGGGCGTAGCAACCATCTCCTCCGGCAATCACGGCAGTTCCGTCAGCTATGCGGCTTCTTTGCTGGGAATTAAGAACGCGAAAGTCATCGTTCCGGAAACTACACCGCAGAGCAAGGTGGACAAGATTCAGTACTTCGGCTCTGAAGCGCTTCTCATGGGCAGGAACTACGATGAAGCACATGCTCTGGGCATGAAGTACATCGAAGAACACGGAATGACATACATTGACGCTTATTACGACGACCCGAAGATTTACGGCGGTCAGGGAACTGTAGCCATCGAGATTTTGGAACAAAATCCGGATATCGACACCATCGTGGTTCCAATCGGCGGCGGCGGCCTGATTACCGGTATCGCTGTAGCAGCCAAGGCAATCAAGCCGGACATCCGCATTGTAGGGGTACAGACTGAGGCTTGTCCGGCTATGATCAAGTCCTATGAAGACGGCGTGTTCTATGAAGAATACCCATGTGAAGATTCACTCTGCGACTCTCTCATCGGCGGCATCGGCGCCCTCAGCTATGAAATGGCAAAGGATTATGTAGACGATTTTATTGCTGTATCAGAAGAGACAATCGGTAAGGCAGTCAGCTTCATGGCCCGCGATGAAAAGTACATCGTGGAAGCAGGCAGCTGCACAACAGTAGCCGCAGTTATGGACTTCCGCGAACGGATTGGCGGTAAGAATATTGCACTGGTACTGTCCGGAGGCAATATCGATGGTGCGGTACTGTATGAACTCATGGGTAAGTATAAATAGCTGGGAAGTTTATTGGACACACACTATGATAAATTATCCATAAAGCAATATACCACAGTCAGAACATCTTGACTTCAAATCCTCTTTATTGTAAGATATTTACAGTGTTTTGGATAAAAAAGTCCTTGACCGAATGGCGAAAATAGGGTATTATAATTTCAAGAACAGATGTTCGTTTGAGTTTGGAGGATTATCATGAGTGCAAATAAAGAAGTAAAGAGCGAAAAGGATAAGGCCCTTGAGGCCGCAATGGCGCAGATTCAGAAACAGTTCGGTAAGGGTGCCATCATGAAGCTGGGTGATGCAGGTGCACAGATGAACGTGGAAGCGATTTCGACCGGATCCATCAGTCTGGACCTGGCTACCGGTATCGGTGGTGTTCCGAAGGGAAGAATTGTTGAAATCTACGGTCCTGAATCTTCTGGTAAGACCACGCTGACCTTACATGTGATTGCAGAAGCACAGCGTGCGGGCGGTAAGGCTGCATTTATCGATGCAGAACATGCGCTGGACCCTGTATATGCGAAGAATCTGGGGGTAAACGTAGGGGAACTGCTGGTTTCTCAGCCTGATACAGGTGAACAGGCTCTGGAAATCTGTGATATGCTGGCACGAAGCGGTGCACTGGATATTATCGTTATCGACTCTGTAGCAGCACTGGTTCCAAAGGCTGAAATTCAGGGTGAGATGGGTGACTCTCATGTTGGTCTGCAGGCACGTCTGATGTCTCAGGCACTGCGTAAGCTGACCGGTACTGTAAATAAATCCAATACATGTATTATCTTTATCAACCAGCTCCGTGAAAAGGTTGGTATCATGTTCGGCAATCCGGAAGTTACCACTGGCGGACGTGCTTTGAAATTCTATTCCTCCATGCGTATGGATGTAAGAAGAGTTGAAAGCATTAAGGTTGGCGATAATGTGGTGGGCAACCGTACCAGAGTTAAGGTTGTTAAGAACAAAGTGGCACCTCCGTTTAAGCAGGCTGAGTTTGATATTATGTACGGTCAGGGGATTTCCCGTGCTGGTGACCTGCTGGATACTGCAGTAGATGCCAAGATTATTCAGAAGGCAGGATCCTGGTACAGCTTTGAAGGGGAAAGAATCGGTCAGGGACGTGAAAATGTTAAGACATGGCTGCAGGAACACAAGGATATCATGGATAAGATTGAGGCTATGCTGCTGGATCAGCTGGCACAGCAGGATGAAGATTATGTTCCTGAACCGGAACCTGAGATTCCTGAAGATGACTTCAATGCCATCATGGATATGCTGGTAGATGATGACGGTGTGATTGTGGAATAGCTTTGTGCAGCAGAATACCTATAATTTAAGTAATTTAACAGCGGGCTGCAGCCCGCTGTTTTTATCGAAAAATGCAGAAAAAATATTGAAAAATACTGATTTTTTGCTTGACATTTGGGTGGTGAAATGGTATCATTTGAGTGTTGAGCCGCACTGAACGGGTTTTTGAAGTGTAATCAATAGGGATTACCACCCCTGATGGCGAGACCGGATAGAGGAGGATAAAAAATAATGTACGCAGTAATCGAAGCTGGTGGCAAGCAGTACAGAGTACAGGAAGGCGATGTCATCACTGTAGAAAAAATCAAGGCTGAAGTTGGCGAAGCAGTAACTTTCAACACTTTACTGATCAGCGCTGAAGGCGAAGTTAAGGTGGGTGCTCCTTACCTGAACGAAGTTGTAACCGGTACCGTTGTAGAACACGGCAAGGGTGAAAAGGTTATCATCTTCAAGTATAAGGCTAAGAAGGACTACAGAAAGAAGCAGGGTCACAGACAGCCATACACAATGGTTAAGATCGAAGCTTTAGGTGGTGCAGCTCCTAAGAAGGAAGCTGAAGTTGCAGAAGGTAAGAAGGTTTCCGCTTCCATGAAGAAGGATGAACTGATTGCTTTCGCAAAGGAAAATAACATTGAAATCGATGAAAAGGCTACTAAGGCAGTTATCATCGAAGCAATCGAAGCAGCATTATAATTCACTGAATAGTTAGGAGGTAACACTATGGCAAGTAAGAAAGGTGTAGGTAGCTCTAAGAACGGTCGTGATTCCGAGTCCAAGCGTCTTGGACTGAAGGCTGGCGACGGTCAGTTCGTTACCGCAGGCAGCATTCTGGTTAGACAGAGAGGAACCAAGCTTCACCCTGGTAACAACGTTGGTATCGGTGGCGATGATACTTTATTCGCTATGATCGATGGCGCTGTTAAGTTCGAAAGAAAAGACAAGACCAGAAAGCAGGTTTCCGTTTATCCTAAGGAAGCTTAATTAGAGTGATTAGACCCTGTAGACGTATGTTCACAGGGTCTTTTTGTACGAGCAGTTAATTTGGTACCCGGTATGGTTTCACCCGTACATCGGGAACCGTGTCTATATAGGAGGTTCTGAAAATGTTTGTAGATAGAGCCAAAATTTTTATCAAGTCCGGTAAGGGTGGCGATGGTGCTGTAACATTCCGTCGTGAACCTTTCGTACCGGAAGGCGGTCCTGATGGCGGTGACGGCGGAAGAGGCGGAGACGTTATTTTCCAGGCTGACAGAAACCTGAGAACCCTGATGGACTTTAAGTTCAAGAGAAAATATGAAGCGGAAGACGGCCAGAACGGTATGAAAAAGAAGCGTTTTGGTAAGTCCGGCGAAAATCTGGTTATCAAGGTTCCTGTAGGTACCATGGTAATCGATGAAGAAACCGGTCATCTGATGAAGGACCTGGTGGAAGATGGTGATTCTTTCGTAGCAGCTAAGGGTGGAAGAGGCGGCCGCGGTAACGTTCACTTTAAGAACTCCGTACGTCAGGCTCCAAACTTTGCGGAAGCAGGCGGAGCATGCAAGGAACGTACTGTAATTCTGGAAATGAAGCTGATCGCTGACGTTGGTCTGGTTGGTTTCCCTAATGTAGGGAAGTCTTCTCTGCTGTCCGTTGCAACCAGTGCACAGCCTAAGATTGCAAATTACCACTTCACAACCATTGACCCGAACCTGGGTGTGGTACAGCTCCATGACACCAGCTTTGTTATGGCTGACATTGCAGGTATCATCGAAGGTGCCAGCGAAGGACTGGGCCTGGGCTTCAAGTTCCTGAAGCACATCGAACGTACCAAGGTTCTGATTCATGTAGTTGACGTATCTGGCTGTGAAGGCCGTGATCCGAAGGAAGACTTTGATAAGATCAACAGAGAGCTGGAAGCATACAGCCCTAGAATCATGAAGAAGCCGCAGATTGTAGCAGCGAACAAGATTGACCAGATTGATGAAGATGACCCACAGTACATCGAATTCAAGGAATATGTTGAAAGCAAGGGCTACAAAGTGTTCCCAATGTCCGCACCGCTGGATCTGGGTGTAACTGAAGTTCTGAATGCAGCACTGCTGGAACTGAAGCGTGTGGAAGAAAATCCGGTGGAAGAAGAGGAAGAACTGGAAATGTTCGACTTCGAAGCAGACAATGCACTGGATCCGGACTACAGAGAAATCTACGTGGATTACGACGAAGAAGATGGCGTATTTGTACTGGAAGGCAAGCAGCTGACCAAGATCTTCAATTCCACAAACTTCAACGATATGGGTTCCCTGAGATATCTGTACAAATATATCGAAAAGAACGGTGCAATCGAACAGATGAAGGAAATGGGGCTGGAAGAAGGCGACATCATCCGTATCAAGAATTACGAACTGGAATACTGGGACGAATTCTAAAACTTTATACGAAACGAATGCAGGATGCAGCATGAGCTGTGTCCTGTTTTTTTGTCATGTAAGAATCTGCATTACATACAATTAAGTACTGGAGGTGATTCCATGACAAGAAGAATTTTTATGATGCAGACCGCAGCGTGTTTTCTGATTTTTGCAGTCGTGCATAGCGGAATACATACAAAAGTGGGCAAGCTGGGAGATTTTCTGAGCCGCATAGCTGAGGCTGCGAAAGAAAACTACACACTTGCAGAATTGCTGGAAATTGGTGATACGGCAGAAGAAGCCATGATTATGGTACCGGGAATGATTGGTGAGACTTTGATGGCTGCCAGCGAGCTGGGAACCTACGGAACTCCAATGGATGAGAACAGTAATGAGACTTTAAAAAGCGTGTATGCATGCGCCGGCGGCAAGGTAGTGAAGGCTGGGGTCAACAGCAGCCTTGGGTTTTACGTAATACTTGAACACCCCGGCAAAATCTCAACATACGGCCATCTTTCCAATATCCGCGTTGTAACTGGTGAGCGTGTCACAAAGGGAGATATTCTTGGAATTTACGACAGTACACAGGAGGCTGATTTCTATTACTCCCTGGAAGATAAAAGTGGAAATTTTGCGTAAGATGTGGTAAAATAACAGTGCCGGCGTGCGTTTGTCATTTTAAAATGACTTCTGGCAGCCGGAACTTTTATGTATAAAGGAAACGAAGGTATGGTTCACAGAATTTCCGAAAACGAAGTGGAACGGCTTTATGAAGAATACCGGACCCCAGAGCATGTTATTGCACACTGCAGAGAAGTAACGAGAGTTGCCTGCGGTATCGCAGAGCAGCTGAATCTTCACGGTTACCATCTGGATGTGGATCTGGTCAGAGGCGCAGGGCTTGCTCATGATGTAGCCAGAACCAGCGAGGAGCACTGGAACGTGGGTGCAGACATTTTGCAGGGGCTTGGATATGAATCAGAAGCCGATATCGTCCGCAATCACATGTTTTATAACTTTAACTGCATCGATTGCCTATGCGAAACCGATATGGTCTGCCTTGGCGACAGGCTGGTGAAGGAACATGATTATGTGGGCGTGGATGAGCGGTTCCAGTATATTATGGACAAGGCTCCGGACCGCCCGGGTATCATCGAGCATTTGATGGAGCGGAGAGAAGAGATGCGCCGTCTGCTGAACCAGATCGAAGATATGATTGGCATCACTATGGATGCTTTATTTCAAACAGGAGAAAAATAGAATGAATTACACTGAAAAGTTAAACCAGCTGCTGAAGCGGGTTGAAAAACCGGGCCGCTATATCGGCGGAGAAATTAATTCCGTAAAAAAGAATCCTGCAGATGTGGATGCACGTTTTGCATTCTGCTTCCCGGATTTATATGAAATCGGTATGTCTTATCTGGGCATGCAGATCCTGTATAAGACACTGAATGACAGAGAAAAGATTTACTGCGAACGCGTTTTTGCACCGGGTGTGGATATGGAAGCTCTGATGCGTGAAGAAAACATGCCGCTGATGACTCTGGAAACCAAGACTCCCCTGGGAGAAATGGATTTCGTAGGTTTCACTCTGCAGTATGAAATGTCTTATACCACTGTTCTGAACATGATGGATCTGGCACAGCTGCCTCTGAAGGCATCTGACCGTGCATCTTCCGGAAAGGAATATCCTCTGGTAGTTGCGGGCGGTCCTTGTGCACTGAATCCGGAACCGCTGGCTGACTTTATCGATATGTTCTTTATCGGTGATGGTGAAGTGGTTCTGCCTGCTGTGGTTGAACTTTACGGAGAATGCAAGAAGAAGGGCCTGAGCCGTGAGGAATTCTACCGCGAAGCCTGCAAGATGGAGGGCGTATACATTCCGTCTCTTTATGATGTAACTTATAACGAAGATGGAACTATAAAAGAATTATGTAAACTCTACGACTGGGCGCCAATGCCTGTACGCCGTGCAATTATTGAGAATATTGAGGAACTGCCATTCCCGACCAACCCGATTGTTCCATTTGTGGAAGCGGTACATGACCGTTCTGTTATTGAAACTTTCCGTGGCTGTACCCGTGGCTGCCGTTTCTGCCAGGCAGGTATGATTTACCGTCCTGTAAGAGAACGTTCCCGCGAAAAGATTATGCAGCTGGCAATGGACAACCTGCATAACACAGGCAATGACGAGCTTTCTCTGCTGTCTCTGTCTACCAGTGACTATTCTCAGTTTGAAGAACTGTGCAATGAACTGATTCCTGCATGTAAGCGAGAAAATGTATCTCTGTCTCTGCCTTCCTTACGTATCGACAAGTTCGCTTTCGATGTACTGAACAAGATTCAGGAATACCGTAAGTCCGGTCTGACTTATGCACCGGAAGCAGGAACACAGCGTCTGAGAGATGTAATCAACAAGGGTGTAACGGAAGCCGATATCTATAAGTCCATCGAACAGGCACTGGAACTGGGCTGGACCAATATCAAGCTGTACTTCATGATTGGTCTGCCGACTGAAACAGATGAAGACCTGGATGGTATTGCTGAAATTGCAAGAAATATCGTAGATCTGAATTACAAGATTAACGGACGTAAGGGCGGACGCTTCAATGTTACTGTCAGCGTTTCCAACTTCGTACCGAAGGCGAATACACCATTCCAGTGGGAAAGCCAGAATACAGCGGAAGAATTTGCGAGAAAGCATAATTATCTGACTGATAAGCTGCGCATGAAGCATGTAACCTTTAACTACCATGACAATGCTACCAGCTCCTTTGAAGCAGTATTCGCAAGAGGTGACAGACGCTGCAGTGAACTTCTCCTGGCCGCATTCAGAAACGGCTGCAAGCTGGACAGCTGGACGGAACACTTCAAGCCGGAAGGATGGGAAAAGGCGTTCGAAGACAGCGGAATCGACCGCAGCTTCTATACAGAAAGAAAGCGTGATTTCGATGAAGTCCTGCCTTGGGACATCATCGACAGCGGCGTTTCCAAGAAGTTCCTCAAGCTGGAAGCTGAGCGTGCTTATAATGAAACCACTACACATGACTGCCGTCACGGCTGCGTAGGCTGCGGTATCAATCGTTATGTGAAGTGTGAAATGGAGGGCACCTTATAATGAACAGATATGTACTGAAATTTTATAAAGATGGTTATGTAAAATACACTTCTCATCTGGACCTGCTGCGTATTTTCAAGCGTTCTTTCAAGAAGACCGGCCTGGCACTGCAGTATTCCCAGGGATTTAATCCGCATCCAAAGATGGGCTTTGCACAGCCTCTGTCTCTTGGCTACAGCAGCAAGTGTGAGCTGATTGAATTCGAAACCGTTGAAAATCATGATCCTGCAGATATTCTGCAGAAGATGAAGGATGTTCTGCCGGAAGGTCTGGAACCGGTTTCCTGCGTGCGTTTTGAAAGCAACATCAAGTCTCTGGCTGGTGAAGCGGACAGTGCGGAATACGTAGTATGGGCTCCTCTGCCTGAATCTGCTGCATCTGAATGGAACAACGATGTTCTGTCCGGCAAAATCTCTGCGTACCTGGCGCAGACGGAAATCACAGCGTTGAAGCGTCAGAAGAAGACGAAAAAGCTGGCTCCTGTGGATATCCGCAAGATGATCCGCGGTATGCAGGGTATGGTTATCACCGATGTGGAAGGCCGCAAGGCACTGATGCTGAATCTGCATCTTGACTGCGGAAGCACATCCAACCTGAGCCCTGAGCTTGTAATTTCCACATTCCTGCCATTCTGCAGCCTGGACATCGAAAGATATGATGTCGAAGTAGAAAGAAAAACACTGAAATTTGTAAAGAATTTACAGTTTTAATCATTGACACAAAACCTTCCTGTATTGTAATATATTTACAATTGGGAGGGTTTTTATTATGGAGAAAATTATTTCTTACATCAGGGATAACCTGGAAATGATTAAAAAAATCATGTTTCCGGCTGTGGTTATCATGGCAATGGTAATATTCTGGATCTTTGGGGGCGAAGAAGATCTGGCAGTGGAAGAAGCTGAAAACATGGAAACATTGGAAACTCAGCAGCAGGGGGAAGATGCTGAAACAGAATATTTGTCAGGGGATATTTATGTGGATATCGGCGGTGAGGTCAATCAACCTGGCGTATACAGAATTCCTGCGGGTACGCGGTTGTTTCAGGTGGTGGAAGAAGCTGGGGGACTGAAGGAAACTGCTGATATTGACAGCATTAACCAGGCTGAAGCGGTAATTGACGGACAGAAGATCATCATCGGGAGCCGTGATGAAAACAGTCCTTATTACACCGGAACAGCGGTAAAAACGGACTCGGCTGGTTCATCAGGCGGCAGTGCTGTCAGACAGACAGCAGAGGGTATTAAAGTTAATCTGAACAGAGCAACTCTTGCGGATCTTCAGATGATTCCGGGAGTTGGACCATCTACAGCGCAGAAAATACTTGATTACAGGGAATCTATCGGTAGATTTACAAGTATTGCTGACCTGAAAAATATCAGTGGAATCGGTGAAAAAACCTACGATAATCTGAAAGATTATATCGAAGTCTGAATACTGAATGGATTATTTGTAAACAATACCCATGAGGTGATGAATATGTTTACAAGAAGAGCCAGAAAAAATTACAGAACAGCAGTGTTTTCTGCGGTGATTGTCTGCCTCTGTCTTTTGATTGCAGTGCTGGCATGGCCTGAATCGCCGACAGAAAATCCGAATAATGATTCCCCGGGAATGAATCCTGATTACCAGCCGGAAGAAATACCGGAAGCGTACGACGAGGACGTGGAAGACAGCAATGCGGGGATTTTGCTGGAACCGGAAGAAAATCTGTCTGAAAAGGAAGAAAACAGCATGAATCAAAGAGGAGATTCATACTATTTAGTGAAACGTGCAGGGAATCAGATTGCAGTGTTTTTCTGTGACAGCAGCGGGAATATGGTTCAGCTGGAAACCACGGCAATTTTATATGAAATGCTGGGACCTGACGACCAGAAACTGTTTGACCAGGGAATTCAGGTGAAAAACCAGGAAGAACTGGGGACTCTGCTTCAGGATTTTGAAGGGTAGGTAAAACTTTGTATGAGAAAAAATATGAAAGAAAGACTGATCCGAAGTCTGTCGGTATTTATCCTGACGCTGGCGGTCGTCTGGTTCAGCGGTTGGATAGCAGATCTTCAGAATAATAATTCTGATTCCGAACAGGCCATTAATGTGGTCAGTGAACACATACTTGTTCCAGGCGGTCAGTCTGTTGGTATTCGGATGAATGTGCGTGGCGTTCTGGTGGTCGGGCTGGAGGAAATTGAAACGGAGCGGGGAATTGTAAGTCCAGGATATCTTGGGGGAGTTCAGATCGGAGATATCATTATCTCTATAAATGAGACACCTGTTTACTATGCTGCAGACGTGGAACAGATCATTAATGGATCGAAACAGGAGGCGGAGCTTTCTGTCCAGCGAAAAGAAAAAGAAATAACACTGCATGTTAAACCGGTGAAGTCCCTGGAAGATGGGAATTACAAGCTTGGTATCTGGGTAAAAGAAAAAATTGCCGGTATCGGAACTTTGACTTTCTATGATCCGCAGACGGATATGTATGCGGCGCTGGGTCATGGTATTTATGAAAACAAAACAGGAACCTTACTTGAGGCGGACAAAGGCCAGCTTCTGCGTACGGAAGTAAAGGCAATCCGGGAGGGAACTGCAGGCAAGCCAGGTGAAATCAGAGGCATTTTTTACAGTGAGGATGAACCGCTGGGCAGCGTAAATCTGAACAGTCAGTACGGAGTATACAGCAAGGGTCCGAAATCAAATCTTATGGATCAGATTAAACCGGTTGTTATGGCCACGCAGGATCAGATTAAAGAAGGACCCGCTGAAATACGCACCACCATTAACGGAAATCAGGTGGAGAACTTCGACATCATAATAGATAAAATAAATCCGCAGAAAGAAGCAGGAAGCAAGGGGATTGAGCTGAGTGTGGTGGATGAAGAATTGCTTTCTTACAGCGGCGGGATTGTACAGGGAATGAGCGGCAGCCCCATTATACAGAATGGAAGGCTGGTTGGAGCTGTGACACATGTATTTGTAAACAATCCAACAAAGGGATATGGTATTTTCGCTCAGTGGATGGTAGAGGAAGCTTATCGCGCTAAGGCTCTGTCTTAAACACCATTTGTGACGTTTCTTAACACTGTTTTGTGCGAAACCTGTATTATAATAGGGCTATGAAAGGAAAGACGGAAGAAGCCGTCAAAGCTGAAAGTATGTGTGCAGAAAAATGTTTCGGAGGAAAGAAAAATGGAAGAAAAGAAAAAGATCAGGGTTGGTCTGGCAGATGATAATCAGGACTTTTGTGATGTGGTGAGTGAATATATCGCCAAGCAGGGAAATATGGAACTTATTTTTATTGCAGGTGATGGTCTGGAGGCTCTGCAGATGATGGAATCCGGCAAAATCCCTGATGTGCTGGTTCTTGATATGATTATGCCTCATCTGGACGGATTCGGTGTGCTGGAGGGGCTGAACAGCCTGAAACTGTCTTCTTATCCACGTATTATCATGACCTCTGCTGTCGGTCAGGATTCTATTATTCAGAAGGCCATGAGTATGGGAGCACAGTACTACCTTGTTAAACCGATTAATCTCTCCATGCTGATGAAGCGCATTAATCAGCTGGATGAAAACAATTCCACATTGTATGTCCGGCAGCAGGATGCTGCTTCCAATCTCACAAAATCCATCGTATTGAGAGATTCCCTGACCAATAATGATCTGGAAGTCGATATCACCAATATGATACATGAGGTTGGGGTACCGGCACATATTAAGGGATATCAGTTCCTGAGAGATGCGATTACTCTGGTTGTAAACAAACCGGAAATTCTGGGATGCATTACAAAGGAACTTTACCCTACAGTGGCTGTTATGAACAACACCACACCATCCCGTGTGGAACGTGCCATCCGGCATGCCATCGAGCTGGCCTGGGCAAGAGGCCGTGTGGAAACTCTGAACAGCCTGTTTGGATACACAATCCAGCACGAAAAAGGTAAGCCGACAAACAGCGAATTTATTGCGATTATAAGCGATAAGCTGAGACTTGAAAGAAAGGTTGGCTAATTGAAAAATCTGTGGTATAATATATGCCGACTGATTACGTATTAAGAAAACAGGAGGCTATATATACATGGCAATTACACAGGAAATGATTGACCGCATTAACGAACTTTCCAGAAAGAAGAAGGCAGAAGGTTTGACCGAAGAGGAAACTGCAGAACAGAAGGTTCTGTATAAGGAGTACATCGCTGCATTCCGTGCCAATCTGAAATCCCAGCTGGACTGCATTGAAATCGTAGATGGGGACTCTAAAAATTAATATTTGATTAAACTTTTTCAGGGAGCCGCGTTTCGACAGGAAACGCGGCTCTTTTGTTGTATATTGAAGCTGCATAATATCATGGAAAAAGGGCGGTTGAGCGTTATGAAAAGGAATAAAATGTCCATAGTATTTAATTTACTGATTTCCATATCAGCCTGTCTGTGCGGACTGTTTTTAATGCTGCTTATGGATGCCGGTGCTGATGCAGTATATGAAGAAAAAATCATGGATGAGATTGGCAAGCTGGTGGTTAAAAGAGCTGAAATCATGAATGATTATTATGCCGGTGAACTTGAATATATCCATGCGGAGGAGATTTTGCGAGATATTGAATCAGGCGATCTGCTGGAAGATGATTTAGCGAATCTAAACGCGTGGCTGCATACTGATATTGATACAGTTAATGATGCTGAAATTATTCAGGTAACTCTGACGGAAGAGTCGCCGGAACATGTTTCAGCAAGCGTAGTTGTCAGCTGGAACGTATCCGGTCTGGATGGAAATGATGTATTTGAAGGTACATATGAAACAATGTGCGAAAAAAGTGGAAAAACATTGAAATTATCGCAATTTTTTTAATAAAAATTGTTTAATCTGTGCAAAATAATGGTATAATAATCAACGGATAAACACTAAAAAAGGAGTAACCGTATGAGAAACGTATATTTAGATTATTCTGCCACGACTCCGGTGAAAGACGAAGTTTTGCAGGAAATGATTCCTTACTTTACAGAAAAGTTCGGAAATCCTTCCAGTTTATATGATAAAGGGCTGGAATCCAAGGATGCTGTAACCAATGCAAGAGAACAGGTAGCAGCACTGATTGGTGCACAGCCGAAGGAAATTTTCTTTACCGCCGGCGGTACAGAAGCAGACAACTGGGTTGTTTTCGGTGCAGCAGACAAGCTGAAGGCTAAGGGCAACCACATTATTACAACCAAGGTAGAGCACCACGCTATGCTTCATTCCTGTCAGTTCCTCGAAAAGCAGGGATTCGAAGTAACTTACCTGGACATTAACGAAGAAGGCAGAGTCACTCCGGAAATGCTGGAAGCTGCCATTAAGGACAATACCATTTTGATTTCCATCATGATGGTAAATAACGAAATCGGTACTGTAAATGCGATTCAGGAGCTGGCTGCAGTTGCCAAGGCTCACGGAATCCTGTTCCATACTGACGCTGTACAGGCGCTGGGTAACGTTCCGATTAATGTTAAGGAACTGGGCGTGGATCTGATGTCCATGTCTGCTCATAAGATTTACGGTCCGAAGGGTGCTGGCGCTCTGTATATCCGCAGAGGCGTTCATATCTCTAACTATCTCCACGGCGGCGCACAGGAAGCGAAGAAGAGAGCAGGTACTGAAAACCTGACCGGTATCGTAGGCTTCGGTAAGGCTGCAGAAGTGGCTAAGAGAGATTTTGACAAGCATGTGGAACATTGCAGAACACTGAGAAACCATCTGGTAGAAAGAGTTCTGGCTGAAATTCCGAATACGTTTGTAAACGGATCTATGGAACACCGTCATCCGGGTAATGCAAGCATTACCTTTGAATACATCGAAGGGGAAGCAATTCTGCTCTTCCTGAACCATGCAGGTATCAGCGTATCTACCGGTTCTGCATGTTCTTCCAATTCTCTGGAACCATCCCACGTTCTGACTGCACTGGGCGTTCCTGTAGAAAAGATCCACGGTACCGTTCGTTTCACCATCGGTGATTTCACTACCATGGAAGACGTTGATTACGTGGTTGATACACTGAAAAATGTGGTATCCAGATTAAGAGAAATTTCATCTGTAAATACACAGAAAGGTTGGTAAATAAAAATGGCTTTATATAATGATATTGTAATGGAACACTTCATGAATCCTAAGAATGTAGGTGAACTGGAAAATCCGGATGGTTCCGGTACATACGGCAGCCCTGTATGCGGCGACATGATGCAGATTCAGATTAAGGTTGAAGATGAAACCATCGTAGATGCAAAGTTTAAGACTTTCGGCTGCGGTTCTGCAATCGCTTCCTCCAGCATGGCTACTTCCATGATTATCGGTAAGACCATCGAAGAAGCACTGGATATTACCAACAAGCAGATCATCGATGCACTGGGCGGACTGCCTCCAGTGAAGGTTCACTGCTCTGTACTGGCTGACCGTGCAATCAAGAACGCAATTTATGACTATGCTCAGAAGGCTGGCAAGACTTATGCTGCGCTGGAAGGCTATGATCCTAACGAGGATGAAGATGAACATGAACATGGAGACATTGAAGAATAGTCCGGATGGCTGTCAGGCACTGGACAGAAACAAAGTACTACTGGGATTAAGCGGCGGGGTGGACAGCACTACCGCTGCTTTGTTATTAAAAGAAAAGGGGTTTGAAGTCATCGGCTATTATTTCGACATTACCGGCTGCAATGCGGAAGGTATGGCGGAAGCACAGGCTGTGGCTGACCAGGTTGGAATTACACTTCTGACAGAAGGCGTTAAGACGCTCTTTGAAGATGTTGTCATTGAAAACTTCTGCCGCGAGTACATGGCAGGCAGAACGCCAAACCCTTGCATCGTCTGCAATCCCGGTGTGAAATTCCGCCGCCTTCTGGATAAGGCCAATGAAATCGGTGCATATTATATCGCAACCGGACACTATGCCCGTATTCACCATGATGTATTACAGGAAAAATATTATGTAAAACAGGCTGCCAATATACGTAAAGACCAGTCTTATATGCTGTACCGCCTGGGACAGGAGTTCCTCAGCCGTCTGATTTTCCCTCTGGGAGACTTTGAAGATAAGGAACAGATCCGTGACATTGCTCGTTCTGTGAATCTTTCCAATGCAGAGAAAAAAGACAGCCAGGAAATCTGCTTCGTTCCGGATGATGACTATGTGGGATATATGGCTGAACGTGGATGCACTGCGAAACCTGGCAAGTATGTGGATGCGGATGGCCGTGTTCTCGGTGAACATAAGGGAATCATCCATTATACCATCGGCCAGCGGAAAGGTCTTGGAATTGCTCTCGGCAAGCCGGCTTTCGTAACGCATATTGATGCAGAAAAGAACCAGGTCGTCCTCGGTTCCAATGAGGATCTTTTTGGCTGCAGTGTATATTCCCGGGGCAATGTGTTCTCCGACGGCGCTGAAATTACCGATTTTGACGGGATGGAAGTTACCGCCAAGGTTCGCTACTCGGCAAAACCTGCTCAGGCCAAACTTTCTGTGCTGCCGGACGGCCGAGTTCTAACAGAGTTTACAGAGGCTCAGCGTGCTTCAACGCCCGGACAGTCCGTGGTGTGGTATGACGGTGATCACGTCATCGGCGGAGGCTTTATTGATTAAAAATACCACTATGTGGCTGCATAATCCTGTACCCGTTGCTTCATAATAAGAAGCGAAGGGGAGTGATGTAATTATGAAAGCAACCACAGGTGTGATGCTTGCGACTGCAGCAGGTGCTGCAGCAATGGCAGCTGCATATGCTTCCATGAAGCCGGCTGCCAAGCGGGAAATCAGACGGGATCTTCGTACCGCTGCCCATGATATGGGAGATGTAAGGGAAGAAATGTGTGATGTCCGCAGAGATGTGACCCAGATGGCCCGGAATATCAAGGACCAGATGTAATCTGAAAACGAAAAGTCTGTGGGAAACCATGGACTTTTTGTATTTGTTATGGTACAATATTTAATTGGTTAATACTATTTTGAACCTAATTTTAGGAGGAAATTTTACATATGGAAAAAATGGGATTAAATGAAATCAGACAGTTATTCCGTGACTTCTACGTGAGCAAGGAGCACTACGCAGGTAAGAGTGCATCTCTGATTCCGCAGAATGACAAGAGCTTACTGATCATCAACTCCGGTATGGCACCGCTGAAGAACTACTTTGCAGGCGTGGAAACTCCGCCAGCGAAGAGAATGACAACCTGTCAGAAGTGTATCCGTACCGGTGACATAGAAAATGTAGGTATCACATCCAGACATGGTACTTTCTTCGAA
Source organism: Anaerovoracaceae bacterium (assembly GCA_045637765.1). Lineage (GTDB taxonomy): Bacteria > Bacillota > Clostridia > Peptostreptococcales > Anaerovoracaceae > RGIG7179. The sequence continues at coordinate 21,666 of JAZTZZ010000023.1, forward strand.
ATGCTGGGCAGCTTCTCCTTCGGAGACTACTTCAAGGAACAGTCTCTGGAATGGGGTCTGGAATTCATCCGTGACTACCTGAAGATGCCTATGGATAAGATCTGGGCAACTGTATACCTGGACGACGACCAGGCAGTTGAAATCTGGAAGAAGCTGGGCCTGCCTGAAGAAAGAATCGTAAGACTGGGTAAGGACGACAACTTCTGGGAAATCGGTCTGGGTCCATGCGGTCCTTGTTCTGAAATTCACTTCGACAGAGGTCCTGAATACGGCTGCGGAAGCCCTGACTGTAAGCCAGGCTGCGACTGCGACAGATATCTGGAATTCTGGAACCATGTATTCACTCAGTTCTCCAAGGAAGAAGACGGTTCCTACAGCGATCTGGAACATCCAAACATCGACACCGGTATGGGTCTGGAAAGACTGGCATGCATCATGCAGGGTGTAGATTCCATTTTCGACATCGACACCATCCGCCACATCTTAAACGGTGTAGTTGAAAAGTCCGGCGTGGAATACAAGGACGGACAGGCTCCAACTGACGTATCTATCCGTATTATTACTGACCACCTGCGTTCCATGGTATTTATGATTGGCGACGGTATCATGCCGTCCAACGAAGGCCGTGGCTACGTTCTGAGAAGACTGATCAGAAGAGCTGCAAGACACGGCAGAAACCTGGGTATCGAAGGCAAGTTCCTGGTAGAACTGTCCAACCGTGTCATCGAAGTATCCGGCGGTGCATACCCTGAACTGGTTGAAAAGAAGGAATTCATCCAGAGAACCATCTCCGTGGAAGAAGAAAACTTTGCTAAGACCATCGATAAGGGCGAAGCAATCATTAAGGAATATATGGAAGAGCTGAAGGCTGCAGGCCAGACCGTTCTGGACGGCGAAAAGACCTTCAAGCTGTACGACACTTACGGTTTCCCTCTGGAACTGACCGAAGAAATTCTGGCTGAAAACGGTTTCACTGCTGACACTGAAGGCTTCAAGGCTAACATGCAGAAGCAGAAGGATATGGCGAGAGCAGGCCGTAAGGTAGGCGAAGACGAAGCGTGGAAGGATGCAGACTTCGAACTGAACGTGGAAAAGACTGTATTCACAGGCTACGATGAACTTCAGTCCTCCGGCAAAATCTCCGCTCTGGTGGTTGGCGGCGGTCTGGCAGATTCCGCTGCGGAAGGCGATAAAGTTCAGGTAATTCTGGACAGAACTCCATTCTATGCAGAAGGCGGCGGACAGGCTGCAGATACCGGTTTCATTACCAATGGTGAAAGCTCCGTAAGAATCGAAGGCGTAGAAAAGAAGGACGGTTTCTTCTATCACAATGGTGTGGTAGTGAAGGGCACTGTTCAGGTTGGTGATGAAGTACTGGCTCATGTAGACCAGGCAAAGCGTCATAAGACTGCAAGAAACCACACTGCAACTCATCTGCTGCAGAAGGCACTGCGTAAGGTAGTTGGCACACATGTACAGCAGGCGGGTTCCTCTGTAAATGAAAACATCCTGCGTTTTGATTTCTCTCATTTCGAAGCTGTAACCAAGGAACAGCTGGCAGAAGTAGAAGCAATGGTTAACGATGTAATTAATGAATTCCTGGCAGTAGAAGCTACTGAAATGTCCATGGAAGAAGCACAGGCAGTGGGTGCTATGGCACTGTTCGGCGAAAAGTACGGCAGCACCGTTCGTGTTGTAAACGCTGGTGGCTGGTCCGTAGAACTGTGCGGAGGTACTCATGTAAAGAATACCGGCGAAATCGGTGCATTCAAGATTCTGTCTGAAGGCGGTGTAGCTTCCGGCGTAAGAAGAATCGAAGCAACTACCGGTACCGGCGTTCTGGCTAAGGCTAACGAAGCAGAAGCAGTTGTTGCTGAAGTGGCTGAAACTCTGAAGGCAAACAAGGCTGCTGTAGTAGATAAGGCTCGCGCACTGGCTGAAGAAGTAAAGGCTCTGAAGAAGGAACTGGAAGAACTGAAGAAGGCAGCTATGGGCGGCGAAGTTGATAAGATGATTGCTGATGCAAAGGAAATCAACGGTGTGAAGCTGGTAACTGCAAAGTTCGAAGATTACAACATCAACGATCTGCGCGGTCTGTCTGACGACATCAAGAAGGCTCACAAGGGCATCGCAATGGTATTCGCTACAGTGAACGGTCCTAAGGTAACCTTCATGGTTTCCCTGACTGACGATCTGCTGGAAAAGGGTTACCACGCTGGTAACATGATCAAGCAGGTTGCTGCAGCATGCGGCGGCGGCGGCGGCGGTAAGGCTGACATGGCTCAGGCTGGTGCAAAGGATCCAAGCAAGATTGAAGATGCATTCAAGGTAGCAGAAGGATTACTGTAAATTTACTGCAATTCTTTCCCTTGTGAAAGCGAAAAAGCTTGCACCAAACTGGAAAAGATAGTATAATATTCACATTGAAGTATATGAGTAAAAGGAGGAGAGGGCATAGAGATGGATAGAGCAACCATTATGTTTGATTCCGCTAAGCTGCAGAAGACGAACAGAGAGATTATCGAAACCGTTTACATGGCACTGGAAGATAAGGACTACAATCCAATCGACCAGCTGGTTGGTTATATTATTTCAGGAGACCCATCCTACATCACCAGCCATAATAACGCTCGTACTCTGATGAAGAGCATCGACCGCGACGATCTGCTGGAAGAACTGCTTAAGTACTATCTGAAGAAGTAATCAAATAATAAAGATTCATAAGCGGGCTTGGAGAAACACAGGTCCGCTTATTTTGTTATGAAATATTGGAGGAAATACAAATGATGAAAAGAAAAATCGGCCTGGACGTAGGCGATAAAACCGTTGGAATTGCAGTATCTGACCCGCTGGGCATCACTGCACAGGGGCTCATGACACTGGAAAGAGTAGGCATTCGTAAGGATACCGGTAAGATTCTGGATCTGGTAAAAGAATATGACTGCGATACTATCGTAATCGGTTTAAATAAGAAGCTGGATGGTACTGACAGTATCCAGACAGAAAAGATGTATGAGTTCCGTACAATGTTGGAAAACAAGATGCGCAGTACTGCCATTAAGGGCGTGGAAATCGTATGGCAGGATGAACGCCTGACTACCGTTATGGCAGAACGCGTGCTGCTGGAAGCAAACATGGACCGTTTTGAGCGTAAGAAGGTAGTGGACAAGCAGGCTGCAGTACTGATTCTGCAGAGCTACCTGGACAGACTGGCTTTCGAAAAGAAACGTGCTGAAATGGAAGCTGCAGAAGAAGCGGAGGAGTCTGAAGAAGAATAGGAGGCGATTATCGTGAAGAGTGCTAGCTTAAATAAACTGTGTTATATTGCTGGGGTTTTACTGCTGCTCTTTTTGATGTTGTTTTTTGCTGCGGATAAGGCATATGCAGATACTCCGAAATTTGAGTATGTAGACACTTCGACAACCTGGTATGATTTCGGTGCTCAGGGCGGAAGAACGAGTTCTGATTATCGTGTTGAGGGCGGAGATAAATATTTCTGGTGTGTAGAAGATGAAATGCAGTATAATCTTTATGTTTCCGACAGTAAAACCGGAAAGGGAAAACGCATTATTAAATCCAATGGCAGTGAAAGCAGTTTTAATCCGGGCATCCTGACAAACGGTGAAACAATTTACTATGTTATGAGCAGTTTCGATGGCACTTCATGGAAATCAGCCATCTATCAGTGTGACATCAACGGTAAGAATCGCAAGAAATTGAAAAATATCGATTCAGAATTTGTCTATCTTGTAAACGTATATAATAATCAGATTTATTTTACCGCTAGTGATATAAATTATATAAGGCGTGAAGGTTCCATGTTTTCCTTATCCCTTAAAACTTTAAAAGTTTTTAAAAGAGTAGAGGGAATGGATGGAGCATCTTCTACAGGAAGCAGCCGTTATATTATAGGATATAATGGTTTGGATCGCCAGGTTTATGATTGTAAAGAAAAGAAAGTTATTTATACATTTGATGAGTATATTGATGAGCCGTTCATTCGAGGAAGTTATTTATACTATAAAAAACATCCGATTAAAGAGGATGGCGAAATAACTATAATGTATCGATCTAAAATAAGCGAACTCGGCAAAAAAGCTGCAGAAAAAATTTGTACGATGGATACGACAATAAGAAGAATTGGTTATTACAGCAGTTCTGTGGTTTATTACAGATATGGACTTGAATACTATAAGTATTACGTAAAGACGGGAAAAACTGTTAAAATAACTCAATCTAAATTTAAATTTAATTAATGTACTATGAAATAATTCGTGTAAAAGAGATTAGAAAGAAGGTGCTCTTACATGGATAAGGTATTAATTCTACTACAGAATAACAATATATATGATATGGAAGACTTAGATTCGCTCCTGGAATTGGCAACTCTGATGCGTAATCTGATTGAATCCGGGCAGTATGCTGCTGTGAATGATATTATAATTTACAGTATCAAACATGAGCATTACGAAGCACTTTCGTGGATCCTGGGGATTTTGCAGGAAGGGTTTGAAAAAGAAGACTGTAAATTAGAAGGATTTGAATGTAATCTGGGTCGGTCCATACCGAACTATGATGAGCTCATGCAGCTGCTGCAGGTCGATATGGATCCCATAAAAGATGAAATAAGAAAAGTCCTTGATGAAAATGGGGAAGCGCAGGCCTTCTTTAACATTTATACCTATAAAACCAGATATGAAAATATATTCCTGATCTCTTCAGAAAACTTTGATACAAGAGATAATGACTATATTCAATACAAGCT
>JAZTZZ010000024.1:0-67517 GCA_045637765.1 Anaerovoracaceae bacterium
GTAAGATATTCTGTTTCGGAGGATTTTTATAAAAGATATATTAATTATGTTAACGAGAGTCCCGATTTGTTTGCTCTGCATAATAATTTGATATTACAACATTTGGAAGAACACGAAATCAACCAAGTGGAAAATGATATCCGGTCTATTCTATTTGAAATTTTAATGTCTTTTTATGAAAACAAGTTTTTACATGTTTTAAGAAGACAATATCTGCAAATGGAAAGAATCGAATTGGATAAGAAATTGTATGAAAGAATCGTAAACTTGTCACCAATCTATCGTTACAATAAGGGGAAGACAATATAACTGGGAAGAAATTTATTGCACCTAAGTATTGTAAATTACTTTGCATGAATCATTGACATGGTATTTAGGGAGTATAAAATATTCTGTGCAAAGTAGATGGATTAAGCATAAATTGCAGCGTGTTGCATAGAAGATTCCTCAGCAAATAGGCCAACCTATACTATTATACCTCTTGAACTTGCAGAGACATATATGACATGATATACTGTTCTAAAAGAAAACCGCTATTTGTAAAGTAGGGCAAATTATGGCTAACGACATTATTCACGGAAAATTTCAATACAATGGCAAGACGTATCCATTTTTCCTTGCCGATTATATAATCACTATTGCACAGGCTCCGTATGAGTTTAATAACGACTTTTCTTATGATAGCCATTTTGACTATCTAAAAGGCGTCACTTACAACAACAAGTATATTTTTTTGTTGGATTGTGATATTGTTGGCGGTCCACTCGCACAAATCAGTAGCAATCTGCAACTTGTGTGCAAAGGATATGTTATCTCTAGCTCTTCTTCCGAATGCTATAATCGAATCGAGTTTTCCTCTCCTGCGCTCAATGGATTTTATTCTCCGCGTCAGGCGATTGAAATAGAGCATGATGAAGTACGTTTAGGCGCGTACGGATTGAAATTTAAGAACTACGAAGACACATCCCATGATTTCTCATGCACAATCAACGGAGAGGATGTTGCGTGCACATTAGCTTTTCGGTCTTCGATTACATTAAAGCTAGAGGATAGCAGTATTGGATCTGTGAACACCGTTCTATCAATCAAGTTTTCAGAAGATAAATCTATTACCGATTTAGCAAAATATTATCTTTATCTACATGATTTTCTGGTGTTTGTAAATTTCCGGGCCGATATACCCATAGATGATGTTGCTATTTATGGAAAAATAGAAAATGGGAAATATGTCCAATTTGGTACAGCTAAGTTTTTTCAGAATGACTGTAGCCAGTATTCAGCAGATACTCGCCGCAGTATTTCGTGTAACGACCTTCCAGACGACTGTCTCCCCAAAGTTTTTTCTTTAATAGCAGAACGAAGAGAACAAGAACGTTATAATCCATTTTTTATTCCTTCGGATGGCAAAGAAGCTCGGTATTTTGATAGTGCAAAGTGGTTGATTGCTGCAATTAGCTTTGAAGGCGAGTTTAATCGCAAATACAAAGACTTCAAGTACGAAACGGATGAAAAATTCCGTGCCGCCAAAGATCTTCTCCTAAATACTATCGATGAAGCCGTGGCGGAATCTAAACTCTCAATTAACAACAAAGCAAATGCAGCGTTGAAAAGTTTTCGCAACTTGATTAGCCATACAGATACAACTATTAGGGAAAAGTTTAAGTTTTGTATGGAGAGATATGCTGACGAAATTACTCCTTTAATTGAAAAATATACTCGTATCGAAGATATTGATAAGAACACTGATTTTGCACAGGCATATGCAGATTACCGCAATCGCACAGCACACGGAGCAATACCTCCTATTTCTAAAACGGAGACGATTACATTCAAACTGCTTAACTGTTTTATCTATGTGCTCATTTTGGAACAGGGGGATGTTCCGCATGAAAAAATTAAAGAAATAATCCTCAGAATGTTTTAGGGGAAACATAATATACGTGAAAAGCAGACGGAGGGGCTGTTAGGCTCCTCCGTCCTACATTTTCATCACTGTCGAATGCATTTTTATTAGATTGGACTGCGATTGCACAGATCTGAATAGTCCTTTTACAGTGTGTTAGCAGCCAACGTAACCATTGGTTGATTTAGCCATCCGCTAACATTGGAAACATGTTGGAGATTATTAATGAAGATAACAAAGAAAAATGTATTGATTGAAAAACTAGGAGAAACAAATTATGCAAAGAAAAAGAAAAAAATTTGACAAAATTGGACTGGATGAACACAAATTTGATTTTAGAAAGGAAAAGAAAATATATTATAACATGTATTGTTTGCGTGGATTTGATATGGGCGGCATTAGTTTAACATCAGATGAAGAATTTATGCGATTTTCAGACTGGAAAAAGTATGTGATTAAAAAGTGTGAAAATAAGGAATTAGAAAAACTAATAGATTTTAGTCATTACTTAAAGCAGCTTTTAAACGAAAAAGGAATGTCTAAAGAGTTACCGACCATTAGTTTTACAGCATATTTTAACTTGGTTATACCAGCTATAATAGGCGGTATCATTGCACTGTATAATAGTGAGACTATTGGATTCGGTTTATTGGCTAGAAATATTACTAAATACATAATTGTATTCGGGGTATTGTGCTTTCTTATGCAGCTTGCTCTTACCTTCATATCAAAACATGAGGAAAAGAATTTTGTATTGGAGTATAAAATGATAATAGATGAGTTGATTGAATCAAAAAAGAAAGAGCAATCCGGGAAATAGAATAAGATTAGATAGGAATGGGGAGTCAAAAAGTTTGATAGATTTTGTGCAAGGATGACAATGAAAACATAAACCAGTAACGAAAAAAATGTGTCTAGGAAAGACTTGATTGAATTAAGAAAAATTGTTTGAAAAATACTAATTCTTATATATGAAAAAGAAATGCTGTTAGCGTCCGGCGAAATCAATGCACAAAAAAGGATTTGATTTTAAGACTTTTTCTGACGAACTTACTTATGAAGGATATTTGGATTGATAAGAGCCTAATTAGGAAAAGCGCACTTTGCTTGTTGCCTGCAATCCATTATGCCGTACAGATACTTAAAATGTCCTTTCACAATATTCGATTCACCATTGTATATTTTTCAATATTTGCTCATTTTATTATAGTATATGATTATCATAAGATGTATTGAGGTAGTAGGATGAATGATAGATACTGGATGAAAAGTGATGAATTTAGCATGATTTATGATGATTGGATGACTTATGAAACAGTTTCAATCGAGAAAACCTTTGTCGCAAAGGACCTCGCTATAATAGCCCAAATTAAATACCCACCTAATATTAGTGGGGATGTAGACAAGGTATTTGAGTTTATGTTTAACAAGACATTAGCTGCACATCAAAAACTTGCTATGATGATGTTTGCAAAAAGTAAGTTTTTGGAGGCTAAAAAGGATTTTGAAAGTACTCAAAACATGAATTGTCCAGCACTATACGGTGTTTCAAAAACCATGTTGTTATTTTATTTTGAGAGCATGATAATCTTTGCTCGCAACGCCTTAGATGTTGCAGCATATGTATACAGCGATTTAATTTTTGGAAATCGAATGGATAGCTTCAATGATCTAATTAAGAAAGTGAAAACAACAGCCGATCCGGGATTAAATGAGTTGAGTTGTTTTCTTGTTGATGCATACAATGATGAAGCAAATGTACCTTCTGCGCTCAAATTATTATGTGGTACTGATAGAGGGAGAGCACTTCGAGATGTGATTATTCACCAAACAAATATTAAAATGAGATATTGTGAGTACAGAGAAAATTCAGAAAAAGAGCATTTGTTTTTAGAACTTAAAGATATGTCTCCATTGGATATTGATATGTTTGTTGAACACTTTACAGAAGATGTTATAAATGTATTGGAAAGATTTAATGCATGCTGTAGACAAAAACTCACCAAAGGCGGAGCTTCGCATTGAAATTAATCGAGCTATCACAAAATCTAGATATAAATTGTAAGAAAACTAATATGTCTGATTATATACATCATTCTATATAGAAGCGGTGATATTGGAATGAATATAAACAAGTTTTTTAGGCCTTTCCATTTCAACCGAAAAGATAGGTTTAATCACGATAAGTTACACATTTATCAAGTGGATAGTTTTACTTATGTCCTCACTAACGAAGGCGGTGATGAATTTGGGATAGTTCAAGCAATTTATTACAACTCAGATTATATTGAAATTGTAAAATTTTGTGTGGCAAAAGCACATCGGAACAATAGTGAAAAGAGATGGGGACATAGCCTAATAGAGCATCTTATTGATGAAGCGTTAAGTATCCCCGACATAGAGAGAATTACCGTTGTTCCAAAAGCAGAGGAACTGTATGATGATATTGAGCAAATTGATCTTTCCGTTTTTTATCAAATATATGAGAGACTTGGATTCAAATTCATCAACGGAGTAAGAGAAAAGGATTACGGCAACAAAATGGTCCTCCGATTAAGACAATAACACATTTATGGAGATGTTTATTTATGAATGAAAATATCGGAGTAATAATACTTGATAACGAGCTCTCTCTATTGTAGAAAAGAAGTATCGGGAGCAAAAATCAGAAGTAAGATTGCTGGACATGATGTATTGTAAATTTTTTCTATGATCCCAGAAGCCTATAACGGAGATTCCATTGATTTGAAAATCAGTGATTTGGTAATGCAAGGAGATTTATTTAAAGGTCAAGTAAATTGGGGAATAATAATGAATTGGTCCGACTGTATCTTCTCTGTAAAGCTCTTTGGTGTTATTTTGTTTCTAGCGAATCTGATGTGTAAAATATTTATGAAGCTTGTCCTCTTGTTGATGATTTATATCGAGATTTAGAAGTAATTACTTGGATGTGACATATAGTGTTAGAATGAGTAAAAAGATCCAAGAATATTTTTTCTTTAGTGATAATCTTGAGTTGCCAGATACAATAGAATTACGACAAAAAAGTAAAGCCCGTATTGCATGTATATTATGGATAATCAAAGTTAGCATTTTTTATTTTTTCTCCACCAACAAACCCTACCTCAAATGTCCATATTATGAGAGGACTTTTCTCTTATGATATGGACTTTGATAATTTTATACCTTTTATCAGGTACGTTCCCAACGGAGGCGCGATGAGCGCATAGCACTTCAGCTGGTTCGCCAGGATAGTCAGTTTGACCGAGCGATTTTGACTGGGCTGAGAATTCGGCTGGCTGCCGAACTGCGATGACAGGCGATTGGGGATAATGATACTCCTGCTCAGCCACAGCCCCGCACCGGGATCACGCAATGGGAGCAGCTTAATATGGAAAAGGGGTGAGACTCCCGTGGAGCCGTATCGCCAGCGGCCGCCTGGTAAAATATTTAAGTAAATCTAAAAAATGCAGGACATAAAGAAAACACAGAAATGTGGACAACAGAAACTAAAATAGAAGTTTAAAACTTGTATTATAACCTAATAACGTAGAATACTGTCAAGGGTGCGAATTGAAAAGTCGTACCTTTGTTTTTTTATATATTTCCTGGTATCTTGGTAGTGTAATTCCAAAGTTACTATCGGGAGAGAGGAGGTGCATGAGATTGGCTTTAGAACAGAATACATATTCTGCGGCCGATGTCCTGCACTATCTGCTTTCCAATGGCGCGATAAATCTTGATGAGGTGGCGTGCAGCATGAAAAAAGCAGAGAAAGAAAAAATCCTGGCACAGCATCCTTATCCGATTACCCAGGGGAAGGATGGACGCTGGAGAACGTATGTGAAGAAAGAAGAAGGTGGACGGAAGCAGATTGCCAAATCTACCTATGATAAAGTACTGGATACATTGATCAGTATATATAAAGGTGGGGAAAGTCTATCAGCTCAATCTGAAATCACAGTTGAATTTCTGTTCCCTATCTGGAGAGAGTATAAGATACTCCATGGTGTTGCTTCAACCTATATCAAGAGGATTGACAGTGACTGGAGAACCTTCTATGAAGGAACGCCCATTACAAAAGTACCGGTTAAAGAACTGAACAAGCTAAAGATGGATATTTGGGCACATGAGCTGATACAGCGAGTGAAGAACTCGAAAAAGCAATATTACAATATCAGTATGATAATGCGGCAGATACTGGACTATGCAGTAGATGCGGAATACATACCACAAAATCCATTGCAGAAGGTGAACATTGATGCTCGAATGGTCTTCCGACATGAAAAGAAGAAACCGAGCTATATGCAGGTCTTTACCGTGGAGGAAGTGGAAGCACTGTATCAGGCTGCCTGGGACGACTTCCTTGATAACAGGATGACCATTCACAAGCTTAGTCCACTGGCTGTGATGTTTCAGTTCCAAACAGGAATCCGGATCGGGGAACTGTGTGCAGTTCGTTATGAGGACATCGAAGATTCAGAAATCTTCATCGACAGGATGTTTCGGTATGAGACGAATGAAATTGTGGAATACACAAAAGGAAAGGGGGAAGGAAGATATGTTCCATTAACTTCCGAAGCGAAAATGCTTATTGCTGCAGCCAGAGAGTTTCAGCATGAACGTGGAATGAGTGAAACGGGATATATCTTTTCCGTAAACGATGAACCACTTTCGTACTATTCGGTACGAAAGCGATATGAAAAATACTGCAAGGTAATTGGTACCTATAACAAGAGCAGTCATAAATCCAGAATGACCTATGTTTCTGCTCTGATTGATGGTGGTGTGAATATCAACACTGTCAGAGAAATAGCAGGTCATGCAGATGAAAAAACGACTTATAGAAATTATTGCTATGACAGAAAAACCAATCCGGAACGGATTGCACTGATTGAACAGGCTCTTTCTTAGAAAAAGTGTAATCAACCCCGAAAAATGTAATCAATTTCAGGGTTCTGAGAAGAGCGAAAATGAAAGAAGAAAGCTGAATGTTGAACCCATTGAATTTTCAACAGATAAAAGAAAAACGGAAGTGATTTCTCACTTCCGTTTAATGGCGGAGGACATGGGACTCGAACCCACGGGGCTGTTACACCTTACTTGATTTCCAATCAAGCTCCTTAGCCACTCGGTCAATCCTCCAAAACTTATGTGCCGCATCAGCACCTTTATTAATATAACACAATGTGATATATTTTGCAAGTGTTTTTTTAATATTTTTTAAAAAAGTTGCAAATAATATAATTAATGAAATAAACAGGAGGACATGAAATGATTGAAAGTGATACCATAAAGCTGCTGCGTGAATGCGACGCAGGAATTAAGATGGGTGTAAAGTCCATCGACGATGTTTTGCCATATGTGAAGAGTTCGAAAATGAAGGATGCCCTGGAAGAATGCAAGCGGCGCCATGAGCATCTGGGTCGGGAGGTGGAAATGGCACTGGACCGTTTTCATGATGAAGGGAAGGAACCCAATTTGATGGCAGAGGTTATGAGCTGGATGAAGACCAGTGTGAAGATGACACTGGATAATTCTGACGAGACCATCGCCGATTTGATGACCGATGGATGCAATATGGGCGTCAAGTCTCTGAACCGTTATATCAATGAATATGAGGCGGCAGATGAGGACTCCAAGGATATTGCCCGGCGTCTTGTGACACTGGAGGATAAGTTGGCGAAGGAAATCAAGCACTATTTGTAGGCGGACATTGACAAGACCTCTGAAAAAAGGGTAAAATCTAATTTAGTGTAAAACCCTGAGGAGGATCAATGAATGAGCAGCGTATCCCGCGAGATTTATGAATTATTTAATAAATATGGAAAATTACTGGCATCTCAGTCTTACCCGCTGGGTGCTGAAGCACGTCTGATTCTGGATACAGAACATGGCGTATATGGTACGAAGAAAAATGTAAAGCTGGGAAATCTGAAGTGGGCCGATATCGTGAAGATGGCCGACGGACACCTGGGAACTTATAAGACAGGTATGATTGCCCGCGTGGTAAGCCAGACTCCGTACTGCCAGCAGTGTCTGAGAGAGGGTGTTTCCTTCCGTGCCATGGTGGATGATATGGCCATGATTATCGGACCGGAAACTACCATTGTAAATATGACCAACCCGAATAAGGGTAAGGCGGCCAGAGAAATGGCCAAGGCAGCAGCAAACAGTGCAGGATTCTTTGTACAGGACCGTGTTGTGGACGGACTGCCTGCCGGATATACTCTGACTCTGGGCCGTAATCTTTATGAAGCGGTCAACGGAGTCCTTGTTCTGGAAAAGTGTGCAGAAATCGCACTGAAGAGCCGCGTTCTGGGGGGATGCAAGCCTGTGGGCAAGTTCGGCGCCAAGAATACCCGTATTGATTACCTGGAAAGCTATTCTGCGGCAGAAGCAGACCTGCGCGCAGCTGAGATGGAGTCTGCACCTGCAGCTGAAGAACCGGATGAACTGGAAGATTATGAACGTGAATTCTACGGCATTGAGGTTCCGGAAGAAGAAACTTCCGCAGCAGAGGCAGAAGATGATGAAGCAGAAGAAATTCCACAGTGGGATGAAGCAGAAGCAGCAGCCCGTCAGAAACTGGTGGATTATGGCAATAAGCTGGTGGAAACCGGTCTGGTGCAGGGAACATGGGGAAACCTGTCCATCCGTCTGGATGACAAGTACATGCTGGTGACTCCGTCTGGTCTGGACTACAGCCGTCTGACTGCAGCCGACATGGTAAAGGTGGATCTGAAGAAGATGACCCACGAAGGCCTGAAGCCGACTTCTGAAAAGGGATTGCATGCAGAAATCTACAAGCGCCGTCCCGATATCGGTGCGGTGGTTCACACCCATTCCAGATACTGCAGCATGTTTGCGGCAGCCCATGCCAATCTGAATCTGTCCGGTGTATCTGAAGATGCCCGTCAGGTCTTCGGTGACTCTGTCCGCGTGGCAAAATACGCTAAGGCAGGCACCGACAAGCTGGCTAAATTTACAGCGGACGCTCTGGGTTCCGGTATGGCTGCATTTATGGCAAACCACGGCATGACCGCCTGCGGCAGTGACATGGAAACTGCTTTTGCTAATGCACAGCTGCTGGAAAAAGCGGCTGAAGAATATATCGAAAGCCGTCTGTAGGATTTGCAATAATATTAAGCGAAGTGAAAGTACTCGTTTGGACTGATTTTTTCAGCCATACGAGTACTTTTTGTTATAATGATGGGGTGAGATTTTGGATGAAGTACGCGAAATATTTAATTTTCTACCAAAACGCGTACCTCAGGTGGTAAACAGGAGCAAAAATTATGAGTTTTCGACAGATGTGAGGTAAAAAATGGATATAAAAATGCCATGAGGTACTCGTCATGTCTGGATTTGTATGTGAACGCGTACTTTTTAGTCTGACGAGCGGTCTGAAAGGAAGCAAAGGTACGCGTATTTTGGTAAATGCATTATTCGTGCGTACTGAGACACATCGCAAGGTGATGAATTAACAAAAAACATAATGACAAAAAAGTAAAAATATTGTAATATTTGAAATAAGTGGATTTTTTGATGCGTATGTACCTGAAAAATGACAGGAGGTACAAGCTGAATGAGAAATTTTAAAATGCTGCTTGAAAAGGATATGAACCTGGAACGGCAGATTCTGAAATTTATCGCGAAAGAATTGAAAACTTTGCCGGATGGATCTTTAAAAACAGGGAAGAACGGTAAGGCTGTCTACGAAAATGACACCAAGTGTATCAGTGCAGAGGGACAGCGGGCACTTAAAATTGCCAGACGCCATCTGCTTGAGCGAAAAAAGAAGATTATTGAAAATAATCTGAAAGCTCAGGAAAAACTGCTGGTGCACTATACCTCGTACCGTGATGACAGGGTTTTGGCGGGTATGCGTCCTGTATATCAGAAGGTTATCGGCACTGCCTGGGCGAAGCAGGCAAGAATGCAGGAGTCATCGCGTATTGAAGCACAGGAACATTCCATAAAGAAAGGCTGAATATTCCTGATTACTATGTTCCGGATTTTACATTTACCATGCCAGATGGAACTAAGAAATATCACGAACATTTGGGGCTGATGAACAGTGAATCATATATGGAAACCTGGAAGAAAAAGATGATTTTGTATTATTGGGCGGGCGTTATTCCAGGCAAAAATTTAATCATTACTGCCGACGACTGCCATGGCGGTATCGATATGCAGGCAATTTTGCCTGTCATCGAAGCAGAGCTGGGGTGCCTGATCGGTACAGCGAAGTAATTAAAAAGGGGCTGCCGCACAGTCGACTAACTAGTCAACGGTGCGACAGCCCTTTTTCTACAATAGTGTTACGTATAAATTACATCACCATCTGAATGAAGCTCCACAGCAGTTTGAAGCCGTAGAAGATGATAACACAGCCGCAGATTACGTTGATCACGCGGAGAGTCTTATCAGTGAACTTGGCACTGAACAGGGAAATGATGGTGGAAATACCTGTGAACCACAGTACGGAAGCAGATGCGAAGCCGCCTACAAAGAACATATCCATTCCGGCAGGCAGAGTTGCTTTGAATGCACCCAGCATCATGGTGCCGTCGATGATAGCCTGTGGGTTGAACCAGGTTACAACACATGCAGTGGAAATTACCTTTAAGAGAGGAATGTCTACCTTAGTACTGGTATCCATGGTATCGTGAGCCCGGACAAGTCCAATCCCAATCCAGATTACGATGGCGGAGCCAATCAGCAGAATTGCCTTTTCCAGCAGAGGGAAGGCAGTCATGACAGCTCCTACGCCGAAGAAGCAGGCCATACCCAGTGTTACGTCAAAGAAGATGACGATGAGAGCAGTCAGGTAAACCCTGTGCTTTGGCTGAGTCAGTGCAGTGTTGATTACGAAAAGGTTCTGAAGTCCGATGGGTGCTACATATGCCAGTCCCATGGTCAGACCCTGCAGATAAATATCCATAAATTAAGTCCTCCTGTTATTTCAGCACATACAGCCGATATGTGCTTTACTCACTTAGTCCTCGCCGCGGGGCGTCTGCGAAATCGTTCGCAAAGCACACACCGGCTGCATACTAAAAAAATAGTTGCTCTTAAATTACTACTTACTATATAATAATTGCTGTAAGAGAAAATTGCAAGAAGGCAAATTTTTATGACCAGGTAAGAAAAAACTTACCTGATAAGGAGCAGATTATGATAGAAACTCATTACGACTGTCCGTGTCTGGAAAAGTGTCCGCTGAACTATGCCATGCAGCTGGTAGGCGGCAAGTGGAAGATGCAGATTATCTGTGCGCTGAATAACCAGGGTACACTCAGATACAATGAACTGCGGAGAAAACTGGACGGAATCTCAAATACGGTGCTGGCAGGCTCCCTGAAGGAACTGGAAGAAGCAGGCCTGGTGAAGCGCACCGAGTATCTGGAAGTTCCGGTTCGTGTGGAATACTGCTCTACGGAGAAGGCAGACCGGCTCATGCCGGTGCTGGAAGCTTTCAGCCAGTGGGGCGAAGAAATGATGATGCCGGCGGCAGGCGAAGCGGCCGCCGAAAAGGAGGAATAGAAAGTGAAACTGATTTCATGGAATGTAAATGGTCTGCGTGCCGTTATGGGGAAGAACTTCATGGACTTCTTCAATGAAATAGATGCGGATGTTTTCTGTCTGCAGGAAACCAAACTGCAGGCGGGCCAGATTGAAATGGACCTGCCGGGCTATCACCAGTACTGGAACTACGCCGAAAAGAAGGGGTACTCTGGAACGGCAATATTTTGCAAGGAAGAACCGGTCAGCGTGACTTACGGTCTGGGCATTGAGGAACACGACCATGAGGGACGTGTGATTACTGCTGAATTTGACGATTTCTATTTCGTTACCGTATATACACCGAATTCCCAGGACGAACTGAAGCGTCTGTCCTACAGAATGGAATGGGAGGATGCGTTCCGTGCACATCTGTGCAGGTTGGCAGAGCATAAGCCGGTGGTGGCAGCAGGGGATATGAATGTGGCCCATAAGGAAATCGACCTGAAGAATCCGAAGACCAACCGGAAGAATGCCGGCTTCACCGACGAAGAAAGAGATAAGATGACCCAGCTGCTGGATGCCGGTTTTATCGACACCTTCCGTCACTTCTATCCGGATCAGGAGGGTATCTATTCCTGGTGGTCCTACCGTTTCAAAGCCCGTGAAAAGAATGCGGGATGGAGAATTGACTATTTCGTGGCGTCCGAAGGGATGCGTGACCGTCTGGCCGGTGCGAAAATTCATACAGATGTGTTTGGTTCCGACCACTGTCCGGTGGAACTGGAACTGAAATAAGGAGGTTTGCAGAATGAAGAAGATTGGTTTTATCGGTATGGGCAACATGGCCAAAGCCATGGCGCTGGGCTTCATCCGCTCCGGCAAGATGACCGGAGAAGATATGGGCGCATTTGCACCGAATCAGGAAAAACTGGCAAAGAACGCAGCGGAAGTGGGGTTCAAACCTTATGCGGATGTCGAATCGTTAATTAACGATTATGATGTGATTATTATGGCCTGCAAGCCATATCAGATTGAAAACGTTCTGGCGCAGCAGACTTCAAAGGGTGTGGTCCGTGACCTGCTGGCAGGCAAGGTGCTGCTGTCCGTAGCCATCACCTGGGACCTAGCAAAATATACACCGCTGGTGGATCCGTCTACCCGTGTGCAGTATATCCTGCCGAACACTCCTGCTCAGGTATGCGAAGGCGTATTCATCGTAGAAAAGGATAACACCCTGACTGTGGAAGAAGCGCAGTGGCTGGATGACCTGCTCAGTGCCTGCGGTACCGTGGTTACCATGCCGGCTCACCTGATTGGTGCTGGTTCTGCTGTTTCCGGCTGCGGCCCTGCATTTGCAGCGATGATGCTGGAAGCCATGGCAGATGCAGCGGTAAAGCTGGGTGTGCAGCGCGCAGACTCCTATAAGCTGGCAGCCCAGATGGTGGTGGGAACCGGCAAGCTGATGCTGGAAACCGGTCAGCATCCTGGCGCGATGAAGGATGCGGTATGCTCTCCTGGCGGAACTACCATCCGCGGTGTGGTGGCTCTGGAAAGAGCAGGTATGCGTGCGGCATTTATGGATGCGGTGGAAGCGGCATCCGGTAAATAAGGACCGGTCTGGCGGAGGAAAAAAGAATGAAATCGTTAATGGACGATATAATAAAATATGAGCCATGGGATGAGAAGGAAGCCGCAGAGAAAGAGATGATTCTGGATTTTCTGCAGAATCATTCCGATGCCTTTCATCGGACCAATCTGGCAGGTCATATGACTGTATCCTCCTGGGTTGTAAATCCACAGCGGACGAAGGTCCTGATGGCATATCATAAACTGTATGATTCCTGGGCCTGGCTGGGAGGCCATGCTGACGGGTGCTGTGATCTGGTCAGTGTGGCGGTGAAAGAGGCCTGCGAAGAAGCAGGGCTTACGGCTGAAGAAGTCCGTCCGGTGAGCCGTGAGGTGCTGAGCCTGGAAGTTTTGCCGGTAAGCGGCCATGTGAAGAAGGGGAAGTGGGTTCCGTCCCACCTCCATTACAATGTGACCTATCTGCTGGAAGCGTCGGAGGAAGCTGTCCTGAAGGTCAATGAAGAGGAAAATACGGATGTGGCCTGGTTTGCTCTGGAAGACGTAACCAAGGTATCGAAGGAAGAATGGTTTGTCCGGCACATCTATCCCAAACTCATAGAAAAAATCAAATAGATGCAAATAAAAAAGGAACTGTTTCCAGCCGGAACAGTTCCTTTTTCAGTTAAGAATGTATTATTAATCGGTGTATTCCACGGCATAGCCTGATTCCAGGGCGTAGGCTGCCGCAGCAGAACTGCGGCTGCAGATCATGACTGCCTGTGGAGAATCCAGCAGAAGTTCAGGACCGATGTCTTTGACACTGTCGGGAACGTACAGCTGCTTCAGATTGGCACATTCTGCGAAGGCCTGTTTGCCCAGGGAGAGGGTACCCTTCGGAATTCGAAGCTCTTCAATGCCGGACCCCTTAAATCCGCGGTCACGGATGCGAATCAGTGTTTCCGGAAGCTGTACATGGCGAATATGGGTTTTGTCACGGAAAGCGGTCTTGCCGATTTTTTCCACTGCCAGATTCCGAATTACACGGTGAGGCTCATTCTGGAACTGAAGGTATTCATCCCGGACTTTTGCTTCTATATGGGATGGAACCACCACAGAAGATTCTTCTGTAAGACAAGTTCTCACGGAAGCACTGTCAGCAAAGGCATAATATTCAAACTGTTCATCTGAAGTGAGGACATACTGCCGGTGGCCGATGGAGAGGCTTTCGTTGGTATCTGTACCGAAGAGCCGGTCCAGGGTTGCCCCCAGGTTTACCAGGTGGGACGCCTTGAGCAGAATCACGTCTGCAGGACGGAGCACTCTGCGGATTTCTGCTTCCATCTCTGCACGGTTATGATAGTCATAAAATACTGCATCCACACCATCTTCCAAAGCTTCTTCACAGGCGAATTTCATATGGTTTCCAAAGCAGATCAGCTTATCCACCTTATGGTCTTTTATGGTAAGTCCGATTTCACGGTGAATCTCTTCACTGATATCGCCCAGGCTCAGTACATCCCCAAGAACTGCAATGCGCTTCCCGCCGTCCGGCAGCATCACTTGATCCAGGGCGCATAGTGAACCTTCGATGGCAATCTGGTTGGCATTGTAGCAGTCAGCAAATATTCTGTATCCTGCAGCTTCCAGCAGATTCTGGCGCATTCCGGATGCCCGGTAGGATCGGATTCCTTCCAAGATGACCTTGTCTTTTATTTTCAGAGCTTTTCCCGCAGCCCAGGCAGCCACGGCATTCAGTACGTTATGTTCTCCCAACGCATGAACTTCTGCAGAAACGGCAGATTCTGCACCATTTTCGCTGCGGGAGACAATCTGGAAGGTGTATCCGTCACTGGTTGGCTGAATGTCTCTGGCAAAATACATGGCCTCAGGGTTACGGAGGCTGTAAGTGATTTTTTTCTGCCGGAAGGGATAAGACATAAGCATTGGCTCATCGTAATTCACGATGGCCAGTCCGTCAGACTTCCCAAGGTCGGAAAGAGACGCTTTATCCTTCAGTGTGTTTTCCACGGAACCGTACTGGTCACGGTGGGGTGTACTGATATTGGTGTAAACTACCATATCACAGTTCAGCTGGCGGGCAGAAAATTCAACTACACCAGGGGCTGCAGCCCCTACCTCCTGCAGATAGACTGCAGTCCGCTGTTTCAGATCCTGAATGTTCCGGCCCACTGCCCGGATGGAATTGTTGTTTCCTTCTGAAATAACCAGACGGTCAAACTGCTGGCGCAGTACTGCTTCAATCATTTCCTTGGTAGATGTCTTGCCGATGGAGCCGGTAATTCCGATCACTTTGGCCCGGTGAATGCTGCGGATGTAATGGAGCATCCGAATATAAAGTTCCTGGATTTCATCATGGTTTCCGGAACTGTTGGGAACCTGAATGCAGTCTGGGTAATCGCATGGTTCATCGGTGAGAATCAGCAGCGGCTCCTGTTCTGCAGCCTTAAGCAGGGGCTGTTTCACACGGCGGCGTGCCGTTGGGGTGTCCCAGAAAACATATACGTCATCGGGACCTACACGGTAAATGTCCGTAGTAATATTGGCAATTTCCCGGTCTGCAATATGGTGAAGATGAGAGGGGAACTCCAGTCCGGCAATTTTCAGCAGCTGCTTCACGGTTAGATTCCGCTTTCTGCGGTAACCGGCGGAGTAGACCATTCTGGCAGCCTGGCGGAGCTGCTGGTATATCGATAAGGATTCTGCCTGTTCTTCGGCAGTTACTTGTATATTTTTTGTGTTCTTCTGTAGTTTCATGGGGGCCTTCCTTTATTTATTACGATAAGCTGAATCTGTAATATGGATTATAGAATATTTTCGGGTGTTATGAAAGTGGTTTTTTCGAAATGTCTGGAATTTGTCATGAAAAGGAAATTGTTTTGCATGACTGATCAGAAATATGATAAAATATCTAAAAATGCAAAAGGAGTCTTATATGAATTTATGTGTGTATGGAGCCAGCAGTGACCGGATTGACCGTGTATATCTGGATGCGGGAAGAGAACTGGGACGAAAATTGGCAGAACGGAGTCATACTCTGGTATTCGGGGCGGGTGCCACCGGAATGATGGGGGCAGCAGTCCGCGGAGCAGAGGAAAAGGGCGGAAGAAGTATTGGTGTAGCACCGAGATTTTTCGATCAGCCTGGAGTACTCTACGAAAAGTGCAGTGAAATGATTTTTACGGAAACCATGCGGCAGCGAAAGGAAATCATGGAACAGCGTTCAGACGGATTTATCATGACACCGGGAGGAATCGGTACTTATGAGGAGTTCTTTGAGATTCTGACCCTGAAGCAGCTGGGACGTCATGAAAAGCCAATCGGTATTCTCAATACGGCGGGTTATTTCGATGACCTGGCGAAGCTGCTGGAAGATACAGCAGCAAAAGGTTTCATGCATGAAGACTGCCTGAAACTGTACTGTATCACCGGCGATGTGGATAAACTGCTGGATTATATGGAAGGCAAAACTGAATAATAGAAATGAAAAAAGAGCGGCCTGCGGGCCGCTCTTTTGCTGTTTAGATGTATTCTGCTGTGTATTCGTGTTCCTTTGCATAAGCATCTGCTGCGGAACCTTCCTGACAGACAATCACTGCCTGAGGAGAATCCTTCAGCAGAGCACTGCCGAAGTCTTTTACGGAGGAAGGAATGATGACCTTCTTCAGGTTTTCGCAGTGTGCGAAAGCTTCGCGGCCAATGGAAATGGTTCCTTCCGGAATTCTGATTTCTTCGATACCGCAGCCACGGAATGCACCGTCACGGATGCGAACCAGTGTGGATGGCAGCTGTACGTGACGCACATGCGCCTTATTGCGGAAAGCAGTCTTGCCGATTTTTTCTACCTTCAGAGTACGTACTTCGGTACCCGGCAGGTCCTGGAAGTCCAGATATTCGTCGCGGACTTCTGCGGTAATATGAGTTGGAATCACTACGGACTCTTCTTCAGTCAGACAGGTCTTCACGGAAGCACCATCAGCAAAAGCATAGAATTCGAATCCGCCTTCTTCCACCAGACGGAACTGGCGGTGGCCGATGGAAACGCTTTCGTTGGCATCGGTACCAAAGAGACGGTCCATGGTGGAACCCAGGTTTACCACATGGGAAGCCTTGAACAGGATTACGTCTTCCGGACGGAGAATGCGGCGGATTTCCGCTTCCATTTCAGTACGCTGCTGGTCACTGAAGAAGACTGCATCTATGCCGTCTTTCTGTGCTTCTTCGCATGCATAGCGCATGTGGTTTGCATAGCAGATCAGCTTGTCCACTTTGTGATCCTTAATGGTGCGGCCGATTTCACGGTGAATCTGTTCGCTGATATCACCCAGGCTGAGCACGTCGCCCAGAACTGCGATACGGCGGCCGCCTTCCGACAGAGTCATATGGTCCATAGCAGTCAGAGTGTTTTCGATGGCAACCTGGTTAGAGTTATAGCAGTCGGCATATACACGGTAACCGTTTGCTTCAATCAGGTTCTGACGCATACCGGAAGGGCGGTAAGCTTCGATACCGTCCAGAATTTCTTCTTCGTCCAGCTTCAGAGCCTGGCCCACAGCCCATGCAACCACTGCGTTAAGTACGTTATGTTCACCCAGTACGTGTACTTCAGCTTCGGTTTCAGTCTGAGTACCGTCTTCACCTCGGGTTACAATTTTGAAGGTGTAGCCGTCGTCGGACACTTCGATATCCTTTGCAAAATACATTGCCTCAGGGTTTCTCAGGCTGTATGTGACTTTCTTCTGACGGAATGGGTATGCCATCAGCATCGGATCGTCATAGTTTACGAATGCGATGCCGTCATCTTTTCCGTAATCGGAAAGGGATGCCTTGTCCTTCAGTGTGTTTTCCACGGAGCCGTACTGGTCGCGGTGCGGTGTGCTGATATTGGTGTAGACAACCATGTTGCAGTCCAGCTGACGAGCAGACATTTCGATGGTACGCGGGGAGAATGCTCCTACTTCCTGCAGGTACACATTGGTCGGACGCTTCAGTTCCTGAATGTTTCTGCTGATGGAGAAGAAGGAATTGTTATTCCCCTTGGAAACCAGCGGATTTCTGTAATGCTGACGGATTACAGATTCGATCATTTCCTTGGTGGAAGTTTTTCCGATGGAACCGGTTACTGCAATAACCTTAGCTCTGTGGATGCTGCGGATATAGTGCAGTGCCTTCAGATAGATGTCGCGGACTGCATCGTGTTCCGGACGGTCGCTGATAATCTGCAGTGTATCCGGATAATCACAAGACTCGTCGGTGATAATCAGCATCGGCTTTTTTTCGATGGCACGGTCCAGCGGTGTTTCTGCATCCGTGGCTGTATCACGGTCGATAACGGACATGTTCCAGTAGAAGTAGATGTCGTTTTCTGTTACACGGCGTACGTCTGCGGTAATATTTTCTACGCTTCGGTCTGCCAGGTGCTGCAGATGCTCCGGCAGCTCCATCTCTGTAATTTCAAAGAATTTCGCTACGGTAAGGTCGCGCTTTTCGCGGTATGCTGCGATGGCCTTTTCCTTTGCGGCAGCTTTTGCTGCTGCTTTTTCCGCTTCCAGTTCTTCCGGAGTCTTAGCCGGTACTTGCGGTGCGGTTTCAATTGTGATGTTTTTTACCTCTTCCTGAGTTTTCTTATTCCGTTTGAAGAATAACACGTGGCGCCTCCCTGCCTTTCAAAGACTGTTAATATGATAAAACAATTGATTTTGGGTAGAAAAAAACCATGGGAGACACATCCATGGTTTTTCGATGATTGCTCATACTGTGCATTTAACTTATGCACGGGTGGGGACGGGTGAGACTTACTTTGCAGCCTTAGCTGCGTTGAATCTTTTAGCTAATCTGGAAGTCTTTCTGGATGCTGCCTGCTTGGAAATAGTCTTCTTAGCAGCTGCCTGCATCAGCTTCTTTTCTGCCAGTCTGAACTTTTCTTCAGCCAGTTCGAAGTTGCCTTCTGCCAGCGCTGCTTCAAAGTTCTTCAGAACAGCCTTCAGGTGACCCTTAACTCTTCTGTTTCTAGCAGTCTTCTTGTCGATTACTCTGATTCTCTTCTTTGCGGATTTAATGTTTGCCATGTTTAATTTACCCCACTATTCTTAATTTTTTTAGCTAGTCCCGAATTTAGTTCCGGGACATAAATTCGCAATATGAATTATATATGAATAACGTTGAAATTGCAAGGAAAAATAAAGAAAATAACGAGGAAATTTAAAAAAATAAAGTCTGGAGGAAAAAATGATAAACTACAGAACCGATCTGGCTGTGGAAACACAGGAAATACTGGAAAAAACAGAAAAATTAACCGGATTTATCCGTAAATCCAGTCAGCTGGATGAGGATATTTCCGTGGTACACATTCAAATTACTGATGAGGAAGGTGTACGTTCTTTCGGCAAACCCAAAGGCAGCTACATTACCATCGAAGTTCACGGAATCCTGGAACAGAAAAATGAAATCAGAAAGCGGGCAGCCCGAGCGCTGGCAGATGTGCTGAAAGAGCTGGTTCCTTTTCATTATTATCTGAAAGTGCTGGTGGTGGGACTGGGAAACGAAAAGGTGACACCGGACAGCCTGGGTCCTCATACGGTGGACAAGGTGAAAATTACCAGCCATCTTTTTAAAATATTTGACTGTGACGGGGATGACGAAATGGGAAATGTGAGCGGATTCAACCCCTCTGTTACGGGCGTCACCGGAATGGAAACCGCAGAAGTTATTGAAAAGGTTGTCAGTCTGGTAAAACCGGAGGCGGTGATTATCATTGATTCCCTGGCTGCAAAAGACATCAGCCGCATCAGCACTACCATCCAGATCAGCGATACAGGAATTTCACCGGGAGCCGGCATGGGAAACCGCCGCAAAGCCATCGACGAAGAAACTCTGGGCTGCCAGGTTATTGCCATCGGTGTGCCTACCGTCATCGACTCCAGAACCCTGATTCTGGATGCGGCAGCTGAAATCCCCGGATGGACGGAACGTGATGCCGAAGGGTATTTTGCCAGGAAGGAGATGGATATGATTGTCACGTCCACCGACATCGATGAAATCATAAAGGAGTTTGCGGAAATCATTGCTGACGGTATAAATATTACCCTCCATCCCGGCATATACTCCTGAAGGGAGGTGACTTATGAAGAAAAATTTATTCGGCATGATGCTGGTGGTCTACACAGCCAGCACGCTGCTGTTTGCCATAGTTTTGCCGCAGTCTGGGTCAAATCTGCAAAATTCGTCTGCTCCGGATTTCTCCCTGTCCGCGGAGGATCTGGCCGTCATGAGTTTGAATTCAGTGTATCCGGGGATTGCGGATGAATTCAGCGATTCCAGGGATAATGAAAGTCAGCCGGGAACTGCAGAATCAGATGAACCTGCTGTACCGGAAGCTGCCGTTGTGAAAGACTCCAGGGAAAAACCGGAACCTGTTGTCTTCGGAGATGATCCGGCAGTTCTCATCGTCCATACCCATGCAACAGAGACTTATCTGCCGGAAACCGGCAGCAACTATCATTCCAAGTCAAAGGAAAACTCTGTCCGCGATGTGGGAGAAGTTCTTGCTGAAAGTCTGGAGAAAGAGGGTATCGCAGTGATTCATGATGAAACCCTTCATGACAACCCGTCCTACAGCAGTTCCTACAGCCGTTCCTATGATACGATTCAGGCACTGCTGGACAAATATCCGACCATTGAGTGCGTCATCGACCTGCACCGGGATGCCAGTGCATCAGAAGCACCAGGGGCTACTGTTTCCATCGGAGGTAAGACCTGCAGCAAATATATGTATGTGGTCAGTACGGCGGTACCTACTTATAAGAACAATCTTAAGTTTGTGAAAGCGCTGAACTCAGTTGCATCAGATGAGTTCAACGGCTTCACAGGATCCGTACTGGAACGTGGCTATGCATATAATCAGGGACTTTCTGATAAATACCTGCTGCTGGAAATCGGGACCAACCGGAATCACATCGAGGATTCGCGGAACACCGCCCGGATTTTTGGAAAAGTGCTGGCTCAGACTCTGAAAGCAGGGTATTAGACTTTGCCGCTGTTTTATGATATAATGAAAAAACAGTTGGAGGAACTTGGATATGACAAGAGAAAAAATGGAGCAGCTTCGTGAAGAGGCCAACGATGCGATTCTTTTCGATGATGACTATAAAGGGGCTATCGAAAAATTTAAGATTTTGCTGGAATATGGTGATGAACGTGCTCACCTGGATCTGGCAGACTGCTATTACTGTCTGGGCCAGTATGAAGAGGCAATGGTTTGGGCAGATAAGGCTGACTATTCGAAGATGGATCCGGAAGGGAACGGCTATCTGTTTTTCGTTCTGGGGGATATTTATAACGAAAACCGTCAGTTTGAAAAGGCACGTTACTGGGCGAAACTGGCTGTATTTGCCGGAGAAGAAGACGCAAAAGACCTTCTGGAAGCAGTGGAAGAAGAACTGCAGCTGCAGAAATAAAAAAGGGTAATAAAACAGATACCCAGGGAAATAATAAGAAGAAAAAGGCAGGTGACATGTATGCGCAATTTTGGCGAGTGTGTTCTGATTTTTCTTCTTTTTTTCATGGCGGCAGTGGCGGTGCTGGAGATTGACCGTGTCTGCAGCCGGACGGCAGGCTATGGCGGAGATATTACAGCTTCTGCAGAATTTCTCGTTGAAAAATCAGGCGGGTTGGGGTAAAATATAAAGTTAGAAAAGTGCGCCCATTTTTTGGGTGTTAAAAGCAATATATTTTACGAGAGGTAAACGATGGACTATCAGAAGTATATAAGAAATTTCAGCATTATTGCACACATTGACCACGGTAAATCTACCCTGGCCGACCGTATTATCGAAAAGACCGGTCTGGTTGCCCAGCGTGACATGAAGGAACAGTTCCTGGATAATATGGAGCTGGAACGTGAAAGAGGTATCACCATTAAACTGCAGACTACCCGTCTGGTGTTCAAGTCCAAGGATGGAAACGAATATATCCTCAACCTGATCGATACTCCGGGCCACGTGGACTTTACCTATGAAGTATCCCGAAGCCTGGCTGCCTGTGAAGGTGCCGTTCTGGTTGTAGACTCCACCCAGGGGGTTGAAGCCCAGACCATGGCCAACGTATATCTGGCACTGGAGCAGGATCTGGAGATTTTGCCGTGCCTGAATAAAATCGACCTGGCAAGCTCCCGTCCGCAGGAAACCAAGGATGAAATTGAAGAAATGATCGGTATCGACGCACAGGACGCGCCGCTGGTATCCGGTAAGGAAGGAATCGGTATCGAAGATCTGCTGGAAGAAGTGGTAAAGCGCTTCCCTGCACCGGACGGTGATCCTGAGGGCAAGCTGAAGGCCCTGATTTTCGACTCCGTATACGATAACTACAAGGGTGTTGTTATCTACACCAGAGTTATGGACGGTGAAGTGAAGGTGGGCGACATGATCCGCCTGATGAATACAAAGAAGAAATACGAAGTAACTGAAGTAGGGGTAATGGCGCCTGGCCATGTACCGACCAGGTCCTTAAGAGCCGGCGAAGTAGGCTATATCTGCGCATCCATTAAGCAGGTAGCCGATGCCCGCGTAGGGGATACCATCACTTTAGACAAGAATCCGACAGAAGAACCGCTGCCTGGCTATAAGAAAGTACAGTCCATGGTATACTGCGGTATCTACCCTGCAGAAGGTGAAAAGTACGAAGGCGTTAAGGACGCACTGGAAAAGCTGCAGGTAAACGACGCAGCCTTCCTGTTTGAACCGGAAACTTCCCAGGCACTGGGCTTCGGCTTCCGCTGCGGTTTCCTGGGCCTGCTGCACATGGAAATCATCGTAGAACGTCTGGAACGTGAATTCGGTCTGGCCGTTATCACAACATCTCCATCCGTAGTGTATAAGGTTGTCATGAACGACGGCACTGAAGAAATGATTCAGAACCCGACCAACCTGCCGGATCTGACTCTGATCAAGCATATCGAAGAACCAATTGTTAAGGCTGACATCATGATTCCGAAGGAATACGTAGGGGCAATCATGGAACTCTGTCAGGAACGCCGCGGCAACATGATTCACATGGAATATATCACCGAAACCCGTGTGCAGCTCCACTACGAAATGCCGCTGAATGAAGTAATCTACGACTTCTTTGACGCGCTGAAATCCAAGACCAGAGGCTACGGTTCCCTGGACTACGAATTTATCCGTTACCAGAAGTCTCAGCTGGTAAAGCTGGACGTGCTGCTGAACAAAGACCTGGTGGACGCATTCTCCATGATTGTTCACGAATCCAAGGCTTACAACCGCGGCCGTTTTGTATGCCAGAAGCTGAAGGATATCATTCCGATGCACCAGTTCGAAGTTCCGATTCAGGCTGCTATCGGTCAGAAGGTTATCGCCCGTGAAACCGTAAAGGCATTCCGTAAGGATGTTATCGCCAAGTGTTACGGCGGCGACATTTCCCGTAAGAAGAAGCTGCTGGAAAAGCAGAAGGAAGGTAAGAAGCGTATGCGTCAGTTCGGTACCGTAGAAGTGCCGCAGGAAGCATTTACCGCAGTTCTGAAGTATGATGAAAACAAATAATCTGGGATTGTACATACACATCCCCTTCTGTCTTAAGAAGTGTCATTACTGCGATTTTTATTCGGAGGCAGGGACGGACTCTGCCCTCCGCGCAAAATACGTGGATTCCCTCTGCTCTGAAATCGCCTGGTATGGCGGCAGGCTGGGGCTGATGTCAGACGATGGCGGACGCCTGGTGGACACGGTCTTCATAGGCGGTGGCACGCCAAGCATTCTGGATGCAGACCAGACTGTGCGTATTGTTTCGGCGGTTTTCGATAATTTCCATGTGGCAGAAGATGCGGAAATCTCCATGGAGTGCAATCCGGCTACTCTGACGGCAGAGAAGCTTGCCGCGTATCGGAGAGCTGGTATCAACCGCCTCAGCATGGGAGTGCAGTCCATGGAACCTGCAGTGCTGGAAATCATGGGACGTGCTCACGGACCGGAGGATGTGATCAGCAATTTCCGTCTGGCGAGAGAAGCGGGATTTGATAATATCAACCTGGATGTCATGTTCGGTGTACCCGGACAGGATATGGAAATATGGAAAGACACGGTGCGCAAGGTTCTGGCTCTGGAACCGGAGCACCTTTCCTTTTACAGTCTGGAACTGGCAGAGGGGACGGAGTTTTACAGAAGACTGGCAAGCGGCCAGCTGAAAGAAACCGCACCGGAAAAAGACAGGGAGATGTATCACTGGATGCTGGAGACTCTGGATGGATGCGGATATGAGCATTATGAAATATCCAATGCTGCGAAGAAAGGACGCCGGTGCAGCCATAACCTGAAATACTGGAACCTGGAGGACTATCTGGGGCTGGGGGCCGCGGCTCATTCGTTCATCGCCGATAAGCGATTTTCCAACCCTGACAGCGTGGCGAAATATGTTGAGTCATGGCAGAATGGAATGCCAGCTGTGGACTGGCATCAGGAAAACACCTGGGAAGACAGTCTCACCGACTTTATCTTCACAGCCCTGCGGAAGACGGAAGGCATCGGAAAGGGAGATTTTGCAGAACGGTTCGGCAGGGAATTCTGGGATGTGTTTGCAGACCGAAGAACCGAATTTGAAGAATACATGGCTGCAGGAGATGCAGCAGAAGATGAAGAGGCGGTACGTATTACCCGCAAGGGCATGGATATCGCCAGCGAGTTGATTGCGCTGTTTCTTTAGGAGGTTAATATGAAGAAGTATATCATGGCACTGGACCAGGGAACCACCAGCTCCAGATGCATCATCTATGACAAGAAAGGCGAAATGGTCAGTGTGGCCCAGAAGGAGTTCACTCAGATTTATCCTGGGGACGGATGGGTAGAACACGATGCCATGGAAATCTGGTCCACCCAGATGGGGGTTGCCCAGGAAGCACTTCTGAAAATCAACTGTACCTACGAAAATATCGAAGCCATCGGTATCACCAACCAGCGTGAAACTACTGTGGTATGGGACAAGGAAACCGGCCAGCCGGTGTACAACGCTATCGTATGGCAGTGCCGCAGAACCGCGGAATACTGCGATGAACTGAAGGCTGCGGGACATGGCGATATGGTGAGAAGCAAGACCGGCCTGCTCATCGATGCTTACTTCAGCGGTACCAAGCTGCGCTGGATTCTGGAAAACGTGCCCGGTGCTCGTCAGAAGGCAGAAGAAGGCAAGCTCCTCTTCGGTACTATCGAAACCTGGCTCATCTGGAAGCTGACCGGCGGCAGGGTTCACGTGACTGACTACTCCAATGCCTCCAGAACCATGATGTTTAACATCAATACTCTGGAATGGGACGATGAGCTGCTGGCTCTGCTGGATGTACCGAAGTCCATGCTGCCGCAGCCGATGCCGTCAAGCTGCATCTACGGCGAAACTCTGCCGACCATTTTCGGCGGACCGATCAAAATCGCCGGAGCTGCCGGTGACCAGCAGTCTGCACTCTTTGGTCAGACTTGCTTTAAGGCAGGCGAAGCCAAAAATACATATGGAACCGGAGCCTTCCTTCTGATTAATACAGGAGAAAAGCCGGTGTTCTCCAACAACGGTCTGGTTACCACCATCGCATGGGGACTGGACGGAAAAGTAAACTATGCCCTGGAAGGCTCTGTATTCGTCTGCGGTGCAGTGATGCAGTGGCTCCGGGATGAAATTAACTTAATCGACAATGCGGCTCAGTCAGAACGAATGGCACGCAAGGTGGAAGATACCTGCGGACTTTATGTGGTGCCTGCTTTTGTAGGGCTGGGTGCGCCGTACTGGGATTCCTACGCCCGTGGTGCAGTGCTTGGCATTACCCGCGGTGCCAATAAATATCATCTGGTCCGCGCAGCCGTGGAATCCATGGCGTATCAGACCAATGACCTGATCCGTGCCATGGTGGAAGATCTGGGCGAACCGCTGGTTGCTCTGAAGGTGGACGGCGGTGCTGCAGCCAACAACTTCCTCATGGAATTCCAGGCAGATCTGCTGGACTGCCAGGTAATGCGTCCAAAGTGCATCGAAACCACATCCCTTGGTGCGGCATATCTGGCCGGCCTGGCAGTGGGTTACTGGAAGAGTAAAGAAGACGTGCTGGAAAACTGGCAGATTGATCAGACCTTTAAGCCGCAGATGGAAGAAGAAAAACGCAGCCAGCTGCTTGCCGGCTGGAAGAAGGCTGTCGGTTCTGTAACCGGATGGGCCAGATAGGCCGGAGGAGTCGGGGATGGAATATATCGGAGATGTTTTATATGACTATGCCAACGGTCTCTATGTGAACATGACCAACCGGTGTCCGTGCCGCTGTGAATTCTGCATCCGTACCATGGCAGATTCCCTGGGAGGGGCAGACAGCCTGTGGCTGAAGCGGGAACCTTCGGTGGATGAAGTGAAGGCACTGCTGAAAGAATGGAATGTGGGTCCCGGTCTCTCGCCAAAATACGATGAAATCGTCTTCTGCGGCTATGGTGAGCCTCTGGAACGTCTGGATGATGTGCTGGAAATCTGCCTCTATGTGAAGCAGACAACCGGACTCCGTACCAGAATCAATACTAACGGACTGGCTGATCTGATTCACGGGAAGCCAACGGCCTGGATGATGTCAGAACTGGTGGACGCGGTATCCATCAGCCTCAATGCCGCATCAGCAGAAAAATATGATGAGCTCTGCCATCCGAAATTCGGTTTGGATGCCTGGTCGGCAATCCTGAAATATACGCAGGATGTGAAGGCATATGTGCCCGATGTGACCATGTCCGTGGTCAGCGGAACCATTCCGTGGGAAGACATCGAAGTCTGCCGCCGGATTGCAGAAAAAGACCTGGGTGTCAAGTTCAGGGTGAGATAGAGGAGGAAAAGACGTTGTATCAGCAGAATTACAAACTGAGAACATACGACTGTGATAAAAATAAAATTGCGAAACCATCCGGTCTGCTGCAGGAAACACAGGACTGCGGGGACGGGCAGATGGAAAGCGAGGGACTGACCTATATTGAACTTTTTGACGAGGGCAAGGCCTTCATGCTGAGCCGTCTGGATATGAACATTAAGGAAGAACTGCATTACCGTGACGAGGTTACCACCAGAACCTGGCCGTGTCCGAGCCGCCGTGCTACCTTCCTTCGTAACTATGCTATGTGGAGAGCGGAGGGTGGACAGACTAAGGAGGATATCGCTGTGCTGGTTTCCACCCAGTGGACGCTGGTTGGAGTGGAAGACCGTAAACTGCTGACAGTGGATGATGTGGATCTTTCCAGATACACCCATGATGAGTATCTGGAGGCAGCACCCGGTAAGCTGAAAATTTCCCGCGAGGAAGAGGCTTCCCTGATTTGCGTGGCCGAACACCGCATCAGCTATACAGATTCCGATGTGAACGGTCATATGAATAATACCTACTATGTGGATTATCTCTGTGACCAGATTCCGGAACTGGAGGCGGGCACACATCGTGTTTCCACTGTCCGGATTCATTTCAGCAAAGAAGCTGTGGTCGGCGATATCATGGAAATCTGGATGTCTCCGAAGATGGCACCGAGAGAAGGGGCGGATCAGGAATTCCGTTATCTCTTCCGTACGGTACGTAAATCTGACGGTCAGATGAATATCGCCTGTGAAATCGGTCTTGTACCGGTAATTACGAAATAATAAAAATGCTGCAGCAGTGATGCCGCAGCATTTTCTTTTTTCTTCTTAATTATAATGCCGGAACGTCGTCTGACATTTTTTCCTTAATATCCTCTACGATGTCTTCTGCTTTTTCCTGAACGGATTCTACCGCTTCTGCGATGGCAGATTCTTCAGGCTTAATGCCCTTCTTCAGCTTATGGGTGAAGACTGCATCTGCAATGATGTCAAATACACCGCTGACAAGCAGGCCGATTCCCAGCATTGCCAGGAGAACCTTCTTCGTGGAGAACGGATTAATCATAACCAGGATACCGAATCCGGTAATAACCAGGGAAACGATCAGCTGAGCTTTCTGAATATCATATCCGAACTTTCTCAGGTTCAGCAGATTCTGAAGGCCTTCAATTCCCTTAAAGGTGATCATGAAGCCCAGTACGAACGGAATCAGCATGATGAACATGGCACTTTCCATGAGAATGAATGCACCCAAAATTATCAGGCTCAGGCCCAGAGCAAAACCGTTGGTATCTTCTGCGATACGTGTTTCTACTTTTGTAACAAGGTAGCCGACCAGTTTCAGAAGTCCGATGACGATGGCAGAGCCAGCCAGCAGATAGCTGAAGATATCTTCTACAAGGCGCGGTTCTGCAATCAGGGCAGCACCCAGAGCAATATAAACAAGGGATGTGATGAACTTGGATATATTCTTGTTTTTCATAACATTTTTCCTCTTTTCTATAAGATTCTTCTATTTTAACATAAAAAGGAAGATTTGAAAACAGAAAAGCTGTGTGGACATGCCGCACAGCTCATATTTTCATATAAATGTGGTTCTCTTAGCTGAAATAGCGGAATACACCTTTTACTTTACCCAGAATCTTTACATCTTTCACGATAATCGGACTCATGGTCTGGTTTTCCGGCTGCAGACGGATGTGATCCCCTTCATGGTAGAAGGTCTTTACGGTTGCTTCGCTTTCAAAGCCGTCAATCATGGCTACTACGATTTCACCATTACGGGCAGTATCCTGCTGCTGTACCAGAATCAGGTCACCATCCATGATGCCGGCTTCAATCATACTTTCACCCCGAACGCGGAGCATATAGCTGGTGCCGCCAGCTGCATAGCGGGCAGGAACCGGGAATGTATCTTCGATGTTCTGTTCTGCCAGGATCGGTGTTCCGGCAGCCACACGGCCTACTACAGGGATGTCAACTACATCGCTGCGTTCCAGAACTTCTGTGCTCTTTTCTGCAGGGGCTTTTTTATCAGCATGAGGGTCCACTACCATCAGTGCTCTTGGCTTGGAAGGGTCCTTCACCAGATAGCCCTGGCGAACCAGGCTCTCGATATCCTTGTGAGCCGTAGAAGTGGATTTGATTCCGATGGCCGTACAGATTTCACGCACAGTAGGAGGGTAGCCCTTGGTCTTGATTTCTTCTTTCATATAGTTGAGAATCTTCCGTTCTCTGTCTTTCAGTTTATCCATTCGCCCATCTCCGTTTCTTCGCATATATAAAGAAAGGCTGCGTTCACAGGGAACACAGCCACTATAAACTGATTTAATTGTATCACGATGCGAACAAAAAGTAAACACCTGTTCCGTAAAATATTTTCATGTTCGCACATCAGCTTTGGTGACAGACTATACGTCCATATTCAGGCGGGAAGTCAGCGGTTTCATCAGTGCTGAAATCTGCTGTACAGTAGCTTCCGTACTGATGTTTTCATCCATAACTGCATCATACAGAATGCCTGTTACAGCATAGGCATAGAAGTGAACCGCGAAGTCCAGTTCATGAACCGGAATGGAAGAGTCCGCATTTTTCTCCTTGAATATGGCGAAAAGCAGGCTTTCCACTGTATGGAAAAATATATCGCAGAGCTGCGGTTTTTTCTGAGATGTGAACAGTCTGCGTCCCAGCTGACAGTTACGGATGGCTTCCGTGAGAAAAACATGCAGGGCTGCTTCTATGCTGCCTGTTTCAGCAGCTCGCTGTACTGCAGTATCCGCTGTCATACGAAGTCCCCATTCAAGAACATCCTGCAGATCCTGGAAGTGGTAATAGAAGGTCTGACGGGTAATGCCGCATACTTCCACTACGTCCTTGACGGTAACTTTGTCTATATTTTTAGTTTTGATAAGATCAGTGTAAGCTTCAATAATCGCCCATTTTGTGTTTCTAGCCATAGGTTTAGTCTCCTTGCAGAATACTTCAAAAATTTATACTATCAGCTTATCACGAATTGTGTCAAAATGCACCGTTTTTTTTACACTTTTACACACTTTTTTTGAATACAAAAAAGAATATTTTTGTTAAGAAAAAATGCTTGACTTATTGATTGCAAAGTGGTATAGTAGATAAGTAACGAAGAAGAAGTTATCCGCTTCTCACCTGTGAGGCCTGCGTCGCCGGCACAGGTTGATATGTTGTGAACAGCACGCTTTGCGTGTGTTTTATGCGGATACTTTCGAGTGTCCGCAATTTTTTTTCAGGAAACTGCATCGGGACTCCCCCGGCAGTAAATCTTTAGGAGGTGTACAGCCATTAGTAAGGAAAATCTGATCAACGAAGAAATTCGTGATAAGGAAGTAAGAGTAATTGACACAGACGGCACTATGCTGGGTGTGATGCCAACAGAAAAAGCAATGGAACTGGCTGCAGAAAAGAAGCTGGACCTGGTAAACATTTCACCAAATGCGAAGCCGCCGGTTTGCAAGATTCTTGACTACGGTAAGTACCGCTACGAGCTTCAGAAGAAAGAAAAGGAAGCTAAGAAAAAGCAGAAAACTACTCAGGTTAAGGAAATCCGTTTAAGTACGTTCATCGAAGAACACGATATCAACGTGAAGGCAAACACTGCGTCTAAGTTCCTTAAGGATGGCGACAAGGTTAAAGTGAGCCTGAGATTCAGAGGCAGAGAAAAGGACTACAAGGATAAAGGTATGGCAGTAATGGAATCCTTTGCACAGGTAGTATCCGAAGTCGGCATCGTAGAAAAGAAGCCTTTATTTGAAGGCAGAAGCCTGACTATGGTTCTCGGTCCTAAATCCGACAAATAAGTTACAAACAAATCCAGATTTAACATAGGAGGAAAAATCATCATGGCAAAGAATAAGATGAAGTCCCACAGAGGAGCATGCAAGAGACTGAAATTAACCGGTTCCGGTAAGATCAAGAGAAATAAGGCATACAAGAGCCACATTCTTACTAAGAAGGCCGCTAAGAGAAAAAGAGGCTTAAGAAAAGCTACAGTATTAACCAGCGCAGACCTGAAGAGAATGCTGCGTTCCATGGCAAGATAGTATAGTTTAGGAGGTAAGAAACATGGCAAGAGTAAAGAAGGGTGTAAACGCACACAAGAGACATAAAAAGATTCTGAAGCTGGCTAAGGGCTTCTACGGTTCCAAGAGCAAGACTTTCAAGGCTGCTAAGCCAGCAGTAATGAGATCCCTGAGATCTGCTTACTTCGGCAGAAAGCTGAAGAAGAGACAGTACAGACAGATGTGGATCGCTAGAATCAACGCTGCTGCAAGAATGAACGATATCAGCTACTCCCAGCTGATGAACGGTCTGAAGAAGTCCGGCATCGAAATCAACAGAAAGATGCTGTCCGAAATGGCTATCTACGATGCAGCTGCATTCACTCAGCTGTGCGAAACTGCTAAGAAGGCAGTTAAGTAATAACGCCGAATAACGACGAAATCAAAACCCCTGTCAGGCAGTGCCCGGCGGGGGTTTGTTGTATCCTTAGCAAAATATAAAGTGCCGGTGTTTTCGGTAATGCCGGAGGGGATGTTTTGCCAGGAGGAGGAGAAGAAAATGATGAAACTGGAACAGGGACGTCCGGCTGATCTGACCGGACGCCTGGAAAAGGAAGTGCGGGTTTATGACCTGCTTGATGAACTGGGAATTGAATACCAGCGGATTGACCACGAAGAGGCTAATACCATGGAAATCTGTGCGGAAATCGATCAGGTGCTGGGTGCGACTATCTGCAAGAATCTCTTTATGTGTAACCGCCAGCAGACCGATTTCTATATGCTGATGATTGATGAGAAGAAGGGCTTTAAAACCAAATACTTGTCAGCGCAGCTGGGCACCAGCCGTCTGTCCTTCGCACCGCCGGAGTTTATGGAAGAATTCCTGGATATTAAGCCGGGGGCAGTATCCGTCATGGGGCTGATGAATGACCATGACAAACGTGTGCAGCTGGTGATGGACAAGTCCGTCTATGACAGTGAAGAAATCGGCTGTCATCCATGTGTCAGCACATCCAGCCTGCGCATGAAGACAGCAGACATTCTGGAAAAGTTCCTGCCTGCAGTGGGCCACGATGTGAGAGTGGTGGATCTGCCGGTAATAGAGGACTAAAAAAAATTTTTTGTTGTATAGAAAATAAAATTTTGTGAAACGGATAAGCGGGAAGTTGGCGGAAATGCTGCTTCCTCTTTTTTTGAAAATATCGAAATTGAATTTTAGTATATGTCACCACTGGTGTGCGGCGAGGTGTGGGGGATTGACGGATTTTTTGAGATGCTGTAGAATGTTTTCACAACGTAAAACTGATTTCAATATGAAGGGAGGTGTGCATAGATGAACAACGAAGCACTGTTGACTGCGATTACGGAAATGATGCTGATGCAATTCCGGGAACTGGAAGAACGTCTGGAAACGAAGTTTGAGAAAATGCTTGACGAAAAGCTGGAACCGATTTACGAACGTCTGGACCGTCTGGAGTCCCGAATGGATGCTATTGAGGCCCGCATGGATGCTATTGAGGCCCGCATGGATGCTATTGAGGCCCGCATGGATGCCATTGAGTCCCGAATGGATGCCATTGAGTCCCGAATGGATGCCATGGAAGCCGACATGAAGGACATGAAAAAACGTCTGGGTAATATGGAAGCCGACATGAAGGACGTGAAAAAGCGACTGGCCAATATAGAAGGGGCATTCTATGAGGAATTTCATCCGCTGCTGGTGACGCATGCAATTCCGCGGCTGAGCAGCGTAGAACGGAAGCTGGAAGATGAAGTGATTCCGCAGCTGAACCATACGAGGAATTTCGCTGAGGCCACATACAAGCTTGCCACGACAGCAATGGACTGGCTGTCCACTATGCAGGCCGACATTGACGCACTAAAAATCACAGTACAGCAACACAGCAAATTATTAGCATAGTCGGAGAAAAAGACCGTGTCGGAAACCGTCAGTATGAAACCTGAATTTTCGACACGGTCTTTTCGTATCATTTTAAACTTCTTTTAACTTTCTTTCGTATTCTGCTGTTGCAGCAGCCAGGAATTCAGGATCAGACAGCAGGTCTTCACCGGTCTTAACCAGTGCTGCAGTCTGAATCATCATTGCTTCAGTACCTGCTTCGCTGATGGTGCAAGGAGGGAAGTCAGGTGTGTGAACCTTGATGCTGTCGTCGCCGTCGGTTGCACAGAACCAGGAGTGGATGGTAGGACACTTCTGGCTTACGCTGCCTACGTCGGAGGAGCCGGAGCTGTCAACTCTCTTCATTCCTTCCGGAACGCCCATTGCGTACAGGTATCCGGTAGCTCTGTCAGACATGGTGTCGTTGGACATCATGTTGTCGTAAGGATTTTCAAAGTTTGTAATCTTTACGGTAGTACCGGTGCAGGCAGCAGCGCCTTCACCACAGCGTTTCATCTTTTCCACAACTTCTTTCAGGTAGTTGGTGGATTCTGCTCTTGCATAGAACTGTGCGCATGCATATTCGGGTACGATGTTGGCTGCATCACCGCCGTGCTTTACGATACCGTGGATTCTTACAGAATCACGCAGGTGTTCTCTCAGTGCATTGACTGCGGTGAAGAGCTGCAGAACGCCGTCCAGTGCGTTGATACCATCTTCAGGGAATGCTGCAGCGTGTGCAGATTTTCCGAAGAATTCAAACTGCAGAGGTTCGATGGCATACATGTTTCCGCTTGTACCCCAGATTTCTGCAGGGTGAGCCATCAGGGCAGCATCCAGAGGATCGTAGCAGCCGGCCTTAACCAGGTATACCTTGCCGCCGTCAGTTTCTTCAGCCGGTGCGCCCACTACCCATACTTCGCCGCCGTACTGGTCTACAGCATCCTTCAGTGCAATTGCTGCACCGCAGGCAACGCCGGCAATCATGTTGTGGCCGCAGGCATGTCCCAGGCCAGGAAGGGCATCGTATTCTGCCAGATAGCCGATCTTTGGACCATCCTTGGCACCCTTATATTTTGCGATATATGCTGTTTTTACATCTGCGACGCCCTTTTCTACAGTAAAGCCGTACTTTTCCAGCAGAGCTGCCTGCAGCTCCATGGCATGGAATTCCTGGTGACCCAGCTCAGGATTATCATGCATATCCTTTACCATTGCAGTGATTTCCGGTCTCAGTGCGTCCAGTCTTTCTCTGATTTTTTCCATTGTGATTCCTCCTGTATATGGAATGTAAGTCTTGCGTTCAGTATAGCATAACTCGGTGCTGACGCCAAGAAAAATATAGGGCGGCCCGCTGGGACCGCCCTTTTATCATGCTTTGATTATTACATTTCTTCCAGTATGTCTTTGATTTCTTCGTGCATGACAACCAGCTGTTTACGGGATGTCACATTCAGTTTGCCGTAAAGATTCTTGTTGTGGAATTTGAGAGTGTTTTCTTTAATGTTCAGGATACTCAGAATTTCACGGGTGGTGTGCCGGGTCACATACAGATCATAGATGGTCTGTTCCGTAGGTGTCAGTTCTTTCAGCCCGGAAAGGAAAGCTTCCTGCTGCAGAGTAGGCTCAGCAGACTGTGGTGCCGGACGTGAATACAAATCGGCAGTATCCGCGGCATTGACTGCATCTTCAGACTGCTCCGGCACAGAAAGATTCTCCGGTGTCTGTGTCACAACCATTTCCTTCAGTTTCAGATTTTCATTTACAAGCAGATGACATCCCAGCAGGAAGAGTTCGCTGATGATATAAGATACCGACAGGAATTCGAAGTCAATAGAGATGAGCTGTTCCAGGGCCCACACGCAGATATTGACGAGTACCGCCGTAAGTATGATGAAACTGTGCAGCACACTGTCCAGTTTTTTCTTTGCCCGGGCTGCTGCGATGGTCACCAGCATCACAGAGAAATAGGATGCCAGGAAGATTGGATAGAGATTATGCCACGGGCCGTAGACTTTATTCAGCACACTGCTGCCGTTAACTGTTTCCAGAGTGACTTCCTGATAGTAGATGTCCAGGTAGCCGGGACTTGCTGCAACCAGAAAGACTGCCAGTGAAACCACAATCAGAACATTGGGAATCCATTTCCGATATCTCAGCCTGGTTGTATTCAGAATAATCATTTCCATGGCAAGCGGCAGGAATACAGAACCCAGATAGGAAATCCGATTAGCCAGAAGAGCCTCTTCCAGAGTACGGGAAATGGATAAGGCGAAATATCCCGCATTGACGATAAATACCGATGCGTACAGCAAAATAAGCCATACGCCCTTTTTCTGATGCAGATTGCAGACGCAGATCAGCAGCAGAAGGGAAAGTATCGCTGTAACGGCATATATATTTGCTAAAGTAATTGTATGTGTTTCCATTACGGAACCTCCTTCAAGTAGTACCCACACTTTTTCCCACACTTTTTTTAAATAAAATCCTCAGTACCACACTTTTGATTTACGGAAGTGTGGCGATTTTTTTGGGGAAATACGTAGAATTATAACTGTAAGATGTGAAAGAGGATATAACACTTGCAGATGACAATCATTAAAGTGAAGGAATCCTCCCGCACCGTCAGGTGCGGTATCTCTGTAAAAGGGCTATTAAAACAGAGAGTTCCTTTGCTTTAGTATACCATAGCTTGGCACTTACGCCAAGAAAAAGCATAAAGAATTCTATCTGTTTACGGGAGGTGGAACATGAATCAGAAAAAGAAGACCGCTGCCTATCAGGCAGTCACGGAAGGAAATGAGACATGCTACATCTTCTGCTGCGACCTGTCCGGAGCTCACGTATGCAGGAGCCGGCCTGTTTTGGGAGCACCATCAGAAGAAGCTTTGGAGAAAGCCTGGGAACAGGAAGGCAGGAAACAGTTTAACCAGTGCCAGAAATGCGGACGCTGGGTCATCGATGCCATGTATAACGCCGACGTGCTGGAATGCGTGGAGTGTGCACCTTACGAAGATGAGCCCAGGTTTTGCAAAACCTGCGGAGCTGAGGTGACGGGTTCCGGCAGAATGTGCACCCGCTGCGGAAGGCCGCTGATATACACAGGAGGTGGTGTCCGTGAGGGATAAAGGTAAATTCGACCAATTGGAGCGTTATGGCTTCGGTCCCAACGTGATGAAGAAGACCTGCGTGTGCCCGTCCTGCGGCAGCCTGGCAAAATCTTCATCCGTCCACTGTCCGGAATGCGGGGGCAGACTCTCCGGCGGGACACTTTTTGATACGTACAAAGAGAAGCACCCGGCCTGCAGTCACTGCGATACCGTACTGACTGCAGATGCACAGTACTGCCCGGAATGCGGCAGACCGGTGGTGCGGAGGCAAGACAGCAGAAACTGAACAAATCACATAGAATTTCCGAAAGGAGGCATCAGTTTATGAAGAAGAATCTGGTGAAACGTATATTCAACATTTTCATGGTTTTGTCCATCGTGCTGGGAATGGGCGCTCTGCCTGATTCGGTGGACAGTCATATTGGACATGATCATGACGAGTCCGCTGGTGAAAAGGAATCTATATTCACTTCCATCCTGCATTTGTTCATAGAAGAAGCCTATGCAGATGAAGGGATTGACTGTGAACACTGCAGCGGTGTGCTTTATAATGACTGGATCTGTGATGGCGGCGATCATTGCGGTGAAAATGCAGAGACCCGTGGTGATTGTTACGAGGCATGGCACTGCAGCAATTGCGGAGACTGTCTTGATAATGAAGATGATAAGTGCGATGAATGCGGCGGCTGTCTGGAAAGCTGCTGTGACTGTGATAATCGCTGTGACAATTGCGGTGAAAAATCCAATGCTGTGTGCCAAGGCTGCTGGGAAAAATGCAGTGAATGTGAAGCGGACGAGATGTGTTCTGATTGTGAGGAATACTGCAAGGACTGTGCTGGGTCTGTCAACGGCTGGTGTGATACGTGTAAGTTGGGCGGCTGCTGTGCCATTGTATGTGAGAACTGTCAGGATGCCTGTTCGGAATGTGCATATATGTGTGACGACTGTGGATATTGCATCGATAACGAGTGCTGCGAGTGCGATGACCGGTGCGGCGGCTGCGGTGCGAAAAGCGACAACGTCTGCGATGGCTGTGGTGACCTGTGCAGCGAATGTGCACCTGAAAAAATCTGTCAGGACTGCGGAGAATACTGCTCCGACTGTCTGGACTTCTTCTGTGAGAACTGTTGTTTGGGCGGCTGCTGCGTAATGGTATGTGAGAACTGTGAGGGTTGCTGCGAGGAGTGCGAAGTTGTCTGCGAAGGCTGCGGAGCAAAATGTGTAAGATGTGCAGACTGGATCTGTGATGAATGTGGGGAATGTTCAGACTGTGCAGGGGATGATGATTTCTGCTACGGATGCGGAACCTGCGGTGCCTGTGCAGAGATTTGCTACTGCGGGGAAGGCTGTTCCAACTGTGCAACCCTCTGCGAGGGCTGCAATGAAACCTGCAGCAGCTGTGAAGCAGTGACACTGTGCACTTCCTGCGGTATATGTTGTGAGAACTGTATGGAGGCTGATGGAGCCTGGTGTTCCAGCTGCGATACATGCGGCAGCTGTGCTTTCATCTGCTACTGTGGCGAGGGATGTGACAACTGTACGAATATCTGTTCAGGATGCAACGAACAATGTGAAAACTGCACGGGAGACATCTGTGCGGACTGCGGCTGCTGTATTGACTGCATCGGTGATTCCGGATGGTGCAGCAACTGTAATCTTTGCGGTGAATGTGCGGACACCTGCTTCTGCGGGGAAGGGTGCTCAGGATGTGCAGTGATTTGTCCGGATTGTAATGAAAAGTGTACCAACTGTGAACCGGAAAATATATGCGGTGGATGCAGCACCTGTATCGACTGTGCAGGAGGAGAGGGAAACTTCTGCCATAGCTGTGAGACATGTATCAATTGTACCACTTACATATGTGACTGTGGAAATGGCTGTTCGGAATGTACTGATGTATGTGAAGGCTGTGCCGAGCAATGTGCGAACTGTACCGGAGATTTGTGTGCCTACTGTGGACTGTGCAAAGAATGTGTAGGTGATGATGGCTGGTGTGATAATTGTGATGTCTGCGGCAACTGTGTAGCGAATATCTGTTACTGCGGCAGCGGTTGCTCGGAATGTGCAATTGTCTGTCCGGACTGTAACGAACACTGTGATAATTGTTATGAAGACTTCTGCGGAGGCTGCAATTACTGCAAAGACTGTGCGGAAGGCAGCGGCTGGTGTGCAAACTGCAGTAACTGCGGTGACTGTGTAGATGCAATCTGCTATTGCGGTGAGGGCTGTTCGGACTGTGCAGTGATTTGTCCCGACTGTAATGAAAAGTGTACCAATTGTGCAGATGAAGATATCTGCAGTGGCTGCAGTTCGTGCGTGGACTGTATTGGAGGAGAAGACCTCTTCTGCAGTACTTGTGATCTTTGCTATCGTTGTACGGATTACGTATGCCCTTGTGGTGCCGGATGCTCCAACTGTGCGTTGATCTGTTCGGAATGCGGAGAGCGCTGTGACAACTGTTGTGATAATTTCTGCAGTTACTGTGATATCTGCAAAGACTGCGGGGAAGAAAGCGGCTGGTGTGATAACTGCGATAATTGCGGTAATTGTGTAGAAGGAATCTGTTACAACGGTGATGGATGTTCCGAATGTGCAATAGTCTGCCCTGGCTGTAATGAACACTGTGACAATTGCTACGAAGACTTTTGCGGTGGTTGTGATTACTGTAAAGATTGTGCCGAAGGCAGCGGTTGGTGTGCAAACTGCAGCAACTGCGGAGATTGTGTAGATACAATCTGCTACTGCGGAGAAGGGTGCTCTGACTGTACCACCATCTGTCCGGACTGTGCGGAACAGTGTGAAAACTGTACCGGAATGCTTTGTGCATACTGTGGCAAATGTAATGATTGTGCCGGTGGTAATGGCTGGTGTGAAAACTGTAATAACTGCGGCGACTGCGTAACGGTATGTCCTTGTGGGCAGGGCTGTATGGACTGCGTGGACTTCTGCGGAACCTGTGAAGAAAAATGTCCGAACTGCAGTGAATTCTGCAGCAAGTGTGACAATATCTGTCAGGAATGTGCAGAAGCAGGTGACGGCTGGTGTCTCATGTGCGGAACCTGCTATGACTGTGCAGGGGATGCGGGATTCTGCGAAGAGTGCAGCAGCTGCGGAAACTGTGTGACCATCTGCAGTGACTGCGGAGAAACCTGTGACCAGTGCGGCGGTGTATGCTCAGAATGCGGCGGACACTGTACCGGCTGCTATGATGGCGAATACTGCAGCGACTGCGGAAGATGTTATGAATGTATGGCAGACAGCTACGGCTGGTGTCAGAACTGCGGTATCTGCGGTGACTGTACCATCATCTGCCAGACCTGTGAAGAAGGCTGCGAAAACTGCACCGACCTCTGCCCGCAGTGCCGTGAACACTGTGATTCCTGCTACAGTGACGGATTCTGTGAAGACTGCGGCATCTGCAGAGACTGTGCATCGGGAGTCTGGTGTGATGACTGCAATCACTGCGGCGGATGCTATGAAGTCTGCTTTGGCTGCTATCACTGTGCAGACTGTTCCATCATCTGTGAGGAATGCGGAGAACACTGTGACAGCT
Organism: Anaerovoracaceae bacterium; assembly: GCA_045637765.1. GTDB lineage: Bacteria > Bacillota > Clostridia > Peptostreptococcales > Anaerovoracaceae > RGIG7179. Next base: position 39,458 of record JAZTZZ010000024.1, read on the forward strand.
GCAGTACCATGTGCGATACCTGCGGACTTTGTGAGGAATGCTGCAGTGAAAAGACAGAGTGCAATGACGGAATGTGTGCAGAAGATCCGGAATATGAACATCACTTCTGTCAGGACTGCGGACAGTGCTTCTGCCTCAGCGATGACTGTGATATGTGCTATGCATTCGATGAAGTTCGCTGTGCAACCTGCTGTAATACGATTGTATCCAGCATGAACTGCTACTGTGGATGGTGCAGCAGCCAGCCGGGATTTTTAGAACACGTACAGGCGGAACATGGGGATGCCTATGAATATCACACTCCTATGCCGGAAAACTCCTGGAGCCATAATAATCAGGGGCACTGGAAGGACTGCCGGTTCTGTGATGAAACAGAACATCGGACTCAGGTCGGTGAACATCGGTATAATGGCGGGAATACCTGTACCGTTTGCGGTTTTAAGAAGGGCACTACCTTCAGCGGAACTGTGACTTCCTTCGGAACTGCCGGAACCAATCTGAATCTGCAGCTGATACCAAGTGGAAGCCAGGAACCTGTATTCGAAGCGGATACAGATAAAAATAACGGCAATTTCAGCTTCTCTGGTGTGGAAGCCGGTACTTATACCGTCAAGGTGAGCAAGGAAAATCATGTAACCCGTGAATATGAAGTAACGATAGGAAACGAACCGGTAAATCTGGATGTGAAGCTGCATCTGGTGGGCGATATTACCGGTGACGGTCAGATTAACATCATGGACGTAAATAGAGCAAACTTACATTTCAAGAAAAAAATTACACTTACAGGGTATGAGTTTGATTGTGCAAATATAACGGGAGATACTCAAGTTAACATTATGGATGTAAATAGAATGAATCTCCATTTCAAGGGCAAATCTAAACTCTGGTAACTCTTTGTCTTATTCCTCAGCTTGTATCCCCTATACACCATATAGGGGATGCAACTGAGGTTAAGAAATAAATTGGAGAGCAATCTCCCCACTCTATCGTAACTAAGCGAGGCTGCGAGACAGTGTGTATGAAAATTCGCCTCGCAAATTATTTGAAAGGAGCTTGGTCATGAACAAGCGAATTACATCTATTTTGCTTTGTTTTGTTATGCTGTTCAGTATGTTGGTATCTGTGCCGGCATACGCTGCACCTGCAGACCCCCCTATGGTTTTCATAGAACCTGACAAAACGGAAGCAAACCCGGGTGACACGATTACCTACAAATTTTATCTGCAACAACCGGATACCATGACGGCCTTCGCATTCAATATCGTTGTGCCGGATGGGTTGACTTGCATTGCAGATAGCGGAACACTTGGAAGCTCTGCTTCCGCAGCGTGGGGTTCCACTTTTGAGTGGGTTCCTGATGCCGATCTGCAATTGCAGTGGTACTCCTCTTCTGGTGATGATGTCACCGATACATCAAAAATCGAACTCCTCACCATCAAATTCACCGTTGACGACGATGCTACTATCGGCGCAGAGTACGAAGTGAGTTTGAAAAACATGCAGTTGGCTGCAGGTTCTACTCAGTACTATGACGATATTTCGTCTACAGTAGTAGTTACTACAACAAAAGTTAATGTTGTAGCCAAACCAGTAGCCGTTACCGGCGTAACCATTGCAGAGATTTTATCTGTCAGCATTGGCGAAGCGAAGACTCCTGCGCACGAAGTATTACCAGCAGAAGCAACAAACAAGGCGGTTACCTTTAAATCCGACAACACTGCGGTTGCCACTGTAAACGAAACAACCGGCCTGGTTACCGGTCAGTCTGAAGGTACTGCGACAATTACCGTTACAACTGCAGATGGTAGATTCACCGATACCTGTGTGGTAACCGTTGAGTGCTCCCACGCAAACAAGACAAATATGCCTGCAGCTCCTGGAACCTGTCAGGCAGGCGGCAACGAAGCATACAAGGTATGTGATGACTGCGGACAGTTACTCAACACATCTGATGCTGAAATTGACGCAATTCCAACCACTGGTAAGGATATGAACAACCATATCGGTACTGCAGAATGGACACAGACTGCAAAGAACCATGCGAAGGCTTATACCTGCTGCGGCACTCCTGTTGTAGCAGAAGAAGGCCATGAGTGGGAGGGCGACGATACCTGTGATGAATGTTACTATGTATGTTCTCACAGCGGTGGTACTGCAACCTGCCAGTCTGCACCCGTTTGTGAAAACTGCGGTCTGACTTATGGCAGCACAGTGCCACATACTCCTGCTTCCGAATACACCACCGACGGTGAAAATCACTGGAAGATTTGCTCCGTAGACGGCTGCGGTACAGAAATTGACGGAACCAGAGCTGCGCATGCTGCAACCGGTGCCAATGTAGCTACCTGCCAGAAGCTGGCGGTATGTGATACCTGCAGTGCATCCTATGGTCGGACAGCACCACACAACTGGGCAACTGATTACAGCAAAGACGCAACCGGCCACTGGTACGCGTGTGGAACTCCAGGATGCCTTGAAAAGAATGCTTTTGAAGAGCACACACCTGACCATCAGGGCGGCGCTACCGAAGAATATGCAGTTCTGTGTACAATCTGTCAGTATGTCATAGACCCTCAGGTAGGCCATGAACATACCGGAAACAATCTGAGACCAGTTTCACCGCAGGAAGAATCCTGCACAGACCCTGGTAATAAGGCGTACTACATCTGCAGATGCGGCATGTGGTTCTGGGATGCAGACGGTACACAGGAAATTGCAAACCAGAATGACGTAGTCATTCCTCCATCCCACAAATGGGGAACTGAACCGGTATCTCAGGGAGAAGAAGGACATGCGTTAGAATGTACCGTTCCTGGATGTACTGGCAAGGATGCTGTTCAGCCACATAATCTGGGAGAATGGCAGAAGGATAAGGACGTTCACTGGAAGGAATGCGGCGGCTGTGATTATGAAACCACCAGAGACCGTCATGTGGATGCAAACAGCGACGGCGTATGCGATATCTGCATGTATGACGGAAATGTAATCGTAGAAATTCCGTTCGTAAAGTTTGTACAGCAGACAGGTACCAAGACGCCTGGACAGTATACCTTTACATTCGAAGTGTACGATTACGGCAATTCCAATGCAGAAGGTCAGGTTGATGTCATTGCCAATACTGTAACTACCAATGGTGCCGGTACTTTCAACGGTGTCATCAAGCTGAAGCTGACAGAAGATGAAATGTATGCGGAGAACTTCCTGGACGAAGGCTTCTACGTACGTGAAAAGGCTGAAACTGTAACTGGATGGACTTACTCCGATGCAATCTGGCTGGTAATGCCATCTCAGGCTGGTCAGGCCGGAGGAGAATGGGAATTCTACCTGGTAGAAAACGGCGTACCGGCTAATGAACCTGACGGTGAAATGGCGTTTACCAACAGTTTCTATGGATTAGAATATATCTTCAATCCAGTTGGACCAAACAGACCAGTGGATCCAATTGAACCGGAAGAACCTGCAGTGGATCCTGTTGATCCTGAAGAACCTGCAGTTGATCCTGAAGATCCGACAGAAGAGCCTGCTGATGATCCAGAAGAACCTGTTAAAGATCCGGCTGATGCGGAAGAGCCTGCTGAAGAGGAAGAACCAGATGCAACCGACGTGCCTAAGACAAATGACAGCAATAATCCGCTCCTGTGGATTGTGGTTATGATGGCTGCGGCAGTTGGAATGGCTGCATCTGCAAAATCCAGAAAGCAGAGATAATTTTCTGCTCTGAAAGAACACTATCTAAACACTATAAATTAAAATAACGGAGCAGCGGCCCGGTATGCGGTATGAGAAAACATGCGGCGTGCCGGGATGCTGTTTTTTTTGTGTGTAAAAATGATTGCAAATGTACGCACAATGTCCTATAATTGAAACGAAGAGGAGGGGATTGTATGGCGAAAACATCAAATTTATATGTAAGGATTGAACCGGAAGTAAAGGAACAGGCAGAGAAGATTCTTGATGCATTGGGAGTGGCACCTTCCAGTGCTGTAAATATGTTCTATAAGCAGATTATACTGCAGCGGGGGCTGCCGTTTGAGGTGAAAATTCCGAAAAATGTGCCATTGGATATGTCTGTGGCAACACAGGAAGAAATCGATATGGAACTGGAAAAAGGATATTGTAATATGCTGGAGGGACGGGTACGTCCTGCAGCAGACGTATTCTCGGATATCAGAAAGGAATATAATTTATGATGTATTCCGTTGCAATCACCGAACAGGCAGAAGAAGAACCATGGGCAAAAATTGGTTTGCGTGAATGCTTGAACGTTGAAATTAACCATTTTACTGACGTCAGTAGAATTGCAGCGTTGGCACAGCAGATTTCTCTGAACAGTTTCGTGGAACTGTCCATCAGAAAAAATATTGGTTTATAATGGTAATAACATAACACAAGGGCGGCCCGACGGGCCGCCCTGTTATATTGCATATATTTCTTTTTACTACGCCTGATTCTGCTTGGCAACCAGTCCCACTGCGCCGTAGATTTCACGCAGCTTCGGCTTTTCGATTTTGCCGGTGGCATTGCGGAGAACCTTGGCGAAGATAATCTGGCGAGGGCGCTTGTAGCGCGGCAGCTGTCTGCAGAAATCGTTGATTTCTTCTTCGGTGCATTCTGCGCCTTCTTCGGTTTCGATGATGGCGGCCACGATTTCGCCCAGACGGTCATCAGCCAGACCGATAACGGCCACGTCTTTAATCTTGGTGTGGGCACTGAGGAAGTTTTCAATCTGTACAGGGTAGATGTTTTCCCCGCCGGAGATGATAACGTCCTTGGCACGGTCAACCAGCCAGATGAAGCCGTCTTCGTCTTTCTGAGCCACGTCGCCGGTCAGGAGCCATTCGTTGTCACGGCCGCGGAGAACTGCTGCGGTAGCGGCAGGATCCTTGTAGTAGCAGGTCATGACGCCAGGACCCTTGACAGCCAGTTCGCCAACTTCACCGTCAGCCACTTCTTCGAAGTTTTCGTCTACGATCTTCACTTCCCAGCCAAATCCAGGAACGCCGATGGCACCCACTTTGTGGATGTTTTCCATGCCCAGATGTACGCAGCCAGGACCGATGGACTCGGACAGACCGTAGTTGGTATCGTACTTGTGGTCAGGGAAGTAGGTGAGCCAACGCTTAATCAGACTCTGCGGAACCGGCTGTGCACCGATGTGCATGAGACGCCACTGAGACAGCTGGTAGTCAGAAAGTTTCAGGCGGCCGGAGTCCAGCGAGGACAGGATGTCCTGTGCCCAAGGCACCAGGAGCCATACGATGGTACACTTTTCACGGGATGCAGTTTCCAGAATGGTGTCCGGAGTGGTCCCTTTCAGGATAACAGCTTTGCTGCCGGAGAGGAGACTGCCGAACCAGTGCATCTTGGCGCCGGTATGATAAAACGGCGGAATGCAGAGGAACACGTCATTTCTGGTCTGCTGATGGTGGGCCTGTTCTGCACGGCAGGCGTGAATCAGAGATTCATGGTTATGTAAAATCGCCTTCGGGAACCCGGTGGTGCCGGAGGAAAAGTAGATAGCCGCATTGTCCTTATCATTTACGAAAACGGTCGGCTTTCTGCTGGAACAGTTGGATGTGGCAGTGGCGTAATCTTCCGCAAAGGATGGACAGTTCTCGCCTACGAAGTAGAGCAGGCGGCGCTGGCTGATTTCATCAGAGATGGACTCAATTCGGCCGATAAATTCAGGACCGAATACCAATACATCCACGTCAGCCTGATTCAGGCAGTACTTGATTTCGTCGGACGTATAACGGAAGTTCAAAGGAACTACGGTGGCTCCGGACTTCAAAACACCGAAATAAATCGGCAGCCATTCCAGACAGTTCATCAGCAGGATTGCGACCTTGTCATCCTTCTTGATGCCGCGGGACAGGAGCAGGTTGGCGAAACGGTTCGCCTTCTCATCGAAAACCGCCCAGGTGATTTCATTTCTGTAATATTCAGAGGAACTGGATTCAATCAGTTCGTATTCACGCCAGGTAACACGACGGGAGTCCTTACGCTCCGGATTTACTTCTACCAGGCACACTTCGTTGCCGAATTCGTTTGCATTGCGTTCGAGAAAATCAGTAATAACCATAAACAAATCTCCTAAAATGTGTTTTGCTATGACTAATCTACTACATTATATTTCGGTTGTCAATGGATTTTCGCCATTTTTCAAAATTTTCTGAAAATTGTGCGAATTTAACAAAAAAACGGTTTACATTCCGATTTTTTTGTTGTAGAATGTCGTTATTACAGAACAAAACACGAATATGAGGTGTATGATGAGAGAATTAATGTTAGGAAATGCAGCGGTTGCAAGAGGCCTTTATGAAGCAGGCTGTGCGGTGGTTTCCAGCTATCCGGGAACCCCAAGTACCGAGATTACCGAAGAATGTGCCAAGTACGATGAAATATACTGTGAATGGGCACCGAACGAAAAGGTAGCTGTAGAAGTGGCCTTTGGTGCGTCTGTTGGCGGAAAGAGAAGTTTTGCGGCTATGAAGCACGTGGGCCTGAACGTGGCGGCTGACCCGCTGTTCACTTTGTCCTATACAGGGGTTACGGGCGGTCTGGTTATCGCTGTGGCAGACGATGCGGCTATGCACTCCTCTCAGAATGAGCAGGACTCCCGCAACTATGCGAAATCCAGCAAAATCCCTATGCTGGAGCCTTCCGATTCTGCAGAAGCCCTGGCTTTCACCAAACTGGCCTTCGAATTGTCCGAGCAGTTTGACACTCCGGTTCTGCTGAAGATGTGCACCAGAGTTTCCCACTCTCAGAGTGTAGTGGAAACTGCAGAACGTGTGGTTCCGGAAGCGAAACCTTACGTTAAGAATATACAGAAATATGTTATGCTGCCGGCCAATGCCAGAGGCAGACATCCGATTGTGGAGCAGAGAACCCTGGATCTGATTGATTTTGCAGAGAAGAGCGAAATCAACCGGATCGAAATGGGCGGAACCGAAATCGGTATTATCACAGCATCCACCAGCTACCAGTATGTAAAGGAAGTTTTCGGTGACGAAGTATCTGTTCTGAAGCTGGGTATGGCATGGCCGATGCCGGTGCAGAAGATTAAGGAATTTGCGGCGAAGGTTGACCGTCTCATCGTGGTGGAAGAACTGGATCCGTTCATCGAAGAACATGTAAGACAGCTGGGTCTGGCAGCAGAAGGCAAGTCCATCTTCTCTCTGATGGGTGAGTTCAGCCAGAACATGGTGGCTGAAAAGATGGGTAAACCGGTGGAATGCGGCAAGTGTCTGGAAGATGCCATTCCTGGCAGACCTCCGGTAATGTGTCCTGGTTGTCCGCACCGCGGCATCTTCTACACCCTGAAAAAGAATAAATGCAATGTTTTAGGCGATATCGGCTGCTATACTCTGGGCGCAGCGGCACCGCTGGCAGCTATGGATACCACTCTCTGCATGGGTGCTTCCATCAGTGGTCTCCATGGTTTCAACAAAGCCATGGGCGCAGAAGGTGAGCAGCACAGTGTGGCAGTTATCGGTGACTCCACCTTCATGCATTCCGGAATGACCGGACTTGCAAACATCGCTTATAATCAGTCCAACTCCACCGTACTGATTCTGGATAACTCCATTACCGCCATGACCGCGCACCAGCAGAACCCAACCACCGGCTACAACATTAAGGGTGAACCGGCAGGAAAGGTGGATCTGGAAGCTTTATGCAAGGCCTTAGGCATCGAACGGGTGAAGGTAGTGGATCCATATAATCTGAAGGAATGTGATCAGGTTCTGAAGGAAGAACTGGCAGCAGAAGAACCTTCCGTTATCATCAGCCGCCGTCCTTGCGTGCTTCTGAAGAGTGTAAAACCGCAGCCTGCACTGTGCGTGAATCCGGACAAGTGCATCGGCTGTAAGGCATGTATGCGAATCGGCTGTCCGTCCATCAGCTTCCGTGACGGAAAGGCAGTTATTGACCACACCACCTGTGTGGGCTGCGGAGTTTGTCAGCAGATGTGTCCGAAGGACGCCATCGAAAGACCGTAATGGGCAGGGAGGTACAGAAAAATGAAGAAGACAACCAATATTATGATTGTAGGTGTTGGCGGTCAGGGAACCCTCCTGGCCAGCAAAACCTTAGGCAAGCTGCTGGTAGCGGAAGGCTATGATGTGAAGGTATCTGAAGTTCACGGCATGAGCCAGAGAGGCGGCAGCGTAGTTACATATGTAAGGTTCGGTGAAAAAGTTTATGCACCGATTATCGATAAGGGGGAAGCAGACTTCATCGTTTCTTTCGAAAAACTGGAAGCAGCCCGCTGGCTGGAATACCTGAAGCCTGACGGTCTGCTGATTACCAACCTTCAGGAAACAGATCCCATGCCGGTTATCACCGGTGCCATGAAGTATCCGGAAAACCTGATTGAGAAGATGGAAGCTCTGGGCGTGAAGATTGACGCCATCGATGCACTGGCTCTGGCAGAAGAAGCTGGTACTTCCAAGGCAGTAAATCTGGTGCTCATGGGCCGTCTGTCAAAATATTTTGATATGAGCGAGGAGGCATGGATGGCCGCCATTGAGGCCTGCGTACCTGCGAAGTTCCTCGATCTGAACAAAAAGGCATTCGCACTTGGACGTGCATAATTTGGCTAGAATGAACCATTGACAGAAAGGAAGTTATTACGATGACGAAGTATTATCAGCCGGAAATTGAATGTGCCAGCCGGGAGCAGATTAAAGCCTGGCAGGACGAACGCCTGGTAAAACAGGTGAAGCACGTATGGGACAATGTTCCGTACTACAGAGCGAAAATGGAAGCGGCAGGAGTGACTCCTGAAGATATCAAGTCTTCCGATGACCTGCATAAGCTGCCTTTTGTAACCAAGGATGACCTGCGGGAATGCTATCCTTACGGCCTGCTGGCCAAGCCGCTGGATGAGTGTGTAAAGATTCACTCCACCTCCGGTACAACAGGGAAGCGTGTGGTAGCCTTTTATACCCAGCATGATGTGGATCTGTGGGAAGACTGCTGTGCCAGAGCCATTATGGCGGCGGGCGGTACCGAAGAAGACGTGGTTCATGTTGCCTATGGTTACGGCCTCTTTACCGGCGGTGCGGGCATCAATGGGGGCTCTCACAAGGTGGGCTGCCTGACTCTGCCAATGTCCTCCGGCAATACTGACCGTCAGCTCCAGTTCATGACAGACCTGGGGTCCACCATCCTGTGCTGTACTCCGTCTTATGCTGCATACCTTGGCGAGTCTGCCAAAGAAGCCGGTCTCACCGACAAGCTGAAACTGAAGGCGGGTATCTTCGGTGCAGAAGCCTGGACCGAAGAAATGCGCCATGACATCGAAAAGTCACTGGGTATCAAGGCCTATGATATTTACGGACTGACAGAACTTTCCGGTCCCGGTGTGTCCTTCGAATGTGAAGCTCAGAGTGGCATGCATATCAACGAAGACCACTTTATCGCTGAAATCATCGATCCGGACACTGGAGAAGTGCTGCCGGAAGGTGAAAAGGGTGAACTGGTATTTACCAGCATCACCAAGGAAGCATTCCCTCTGCTGAGATACCGGACGAAAGATATCTGTATGCTGTCCAGAGAAAAATGCTCCTGCGGCAGAACCCATGTGAAGATGGCGAAGCCAATGGGACGCTCCGACGATATGATGATTATCCGCGGCGTAAACGTGTTCCCATCCCAGATCGAATCCGTGCTGCTGGAACAGGGATTCCCGCCAAACTACCAGATTATCGTAGACCGTGTAAACAATACCGACACCTTCGATATCAACGTGGAAATGCCGCCTGAAAAGTTCACCGATACCGTTCGTGAAGTGACTGCTATGGAAAAACAGCTGACCGCAGCCCTGAAGGCAATGCTGGGCATCGTAGCCAAGGTTCACCTGATGGCACCGAAGTCTATCCAGCGTTCCGAAGGCAAGGCAGTCCGTATCATAGATAAGAGAAAGTTATACTAAGGAGGCGAGACCATGAGTGTAAAACAGATTTCCATTTTTGTAGAAAACCAGACAGGCCTCCTGTCCGAAGTAACCACTCTGCTGGCAGATAACGGTATCAACCTGCGGGCTCTGTCCATTGCAGATACCAGTGATTTCGGCATACTCCGCGTTATCGTGGAAGATGTGGAAAAAGCGGCACAGATTCTCCATGAGCATGGTCATACTTATACTGCGACCGAAGTGCTGGCTGTAAAGATGAATGACCGCGCCGGCGGACTGGCAGAAATCCTCAAGGTTCTGGCAGATGCCGGAATCGGCCTGGAATACGCCTACGCATTCCTGCTGCAGCAGGAAGGTCAGGCCTGTCTCGTTGTCCGCGTAGCCGACAATGCAGAAGCAGAAGCGGCTTTAAAGGCTGCAGGCATCGGCATCGCCACTCAGGAAGAACTGTTCTGAACGAAATATTATACTGTAAGATAAAAGAAACCCCGGAGGCTTTACACTTCCGGGGTTTTATTAGCTTGCCCGTATCACTGTAATATGGTAAAATATTATATTAAAACATTTACGTAATCAGGAGGGATGATCATGTATAAGGAAGATACCAGAGATTATCTGTTAAAACTGGATGCTTACTGGCGTGCAGCCAACTATCTGTCTGCGGCTCAGCTGTATATGCTGAAGAACCCGCTGCTGCGTGAACCTCTGACAAGAGAGCAGGTGAAGAAGAAAATCGTCGGACACTGGGGAACTGTGCCTGGTCAGAACTTCATCTACGTACATATGAACCGTGCTGTTACAAAATATGATTTAAATATGATTCTGCTGTCCGGCCCGGGCCACGGCGGCAACTTCTTCGTTGCCAACTCTTATATGGAAGGGGCCTACAGCGAAGTATATCCCAATGTAAGCCAGGATGAAGAAGGTATGACCAGACTGTGCAAACAGTTCTCCTTCCCTGGCGGTGTCAGCTCCCATGTAGCGCCGGAAACTCCGGGTTCCATCAACGAGGGTGGCGAACTGGGCTATTCCATGGCCCATGCTTTCGGTGCTGTTTTCGATAACCCGGATCTGATTGCCACCTGCGTAGTGGGGGACGGGGAAGCGGAAACCGGCCCGCTGGCTACTGCATGGCACTCCAATAAATTCCTGAACCCTGCCATCGACGGTGCTGTTCTGCCGATTCTGGACCTGAACGGCTACAAGATTGCCAACCCTACCGTGTTCGCCCGCATCAGCCGGGAAGAAGTGGAAAGTTTCTTCTACGGATGCGGCTGGAAGGCGTATTTTGTGGAGGCAGACCAGGATACCGACCACATGGCAGTCCATGAGGCAATGGCAAAGACTGTGGACCTCTGTATCGAAGAAATTAAAGAGATTCAGCGGCAGGCCCGTGAATGCGGCGTGACTGAGCGTCCGTTCTGGCCGATGATTGTACTGCGTACACCAAAGGGCTGGACCGGTCCGAAGTTCGTGGACGGCAAACAGATTGAAGGTTCCTTCCGTGCCCATCAGGTTCCGATTACCATGGAGAAGGAAGAACATCTGCAGCTGCTGGAAGACTGGCTCATGAGCTACAAGCCGGAAGAACTCTTTACAGAAGACTATAAATTAAAGCCTGAGCTGGCCGAGCTGGCACCGAAGGGCGACCGCCGGATCAGCGCCAATCCACATGCCAACGGCGGCAAGCTGCTCCGCGACCTGCGTACACCGGACTTCCGTAAATACGCAGTGGATGTACCGAGCCACGGCGGCGTAAAGGCTCAGGATATGATTGAACTGGGCGGCTATGTCCGCGACCTGTTCACCCTGAACGAAGAAACGAAGAACTTCCGAATTTTCGGACCGGACGAAACCATGTCCAACCGCCTGAACAAGGCATTCGAAGTACAGCAGCGCTGCTTCTATGACGATATTTACGAGAGCGACGAATATCTGGCACCAAACGGCCGTATCATGGACTCTTACCTCAGTGAGCACATGTGTGAAGGATGGCTGGAAGGCTACCTGCTCACAGGCCGTCACGGATTCTTTGCCAGCTACGAGTCCTTTATCCGCGTGGTGGACTCCATGGTGGCACAGCATGCCAAGTGGCTGAAGGTCTGCAATCAGCTTCCTTGGAGACAGAAGATTGCTTCTCTGAATCTGATTCTGTCCTCCAATGTATGGCAGCAGGACCACAACGGTTATACCCATCAGGATCCCGGCTTCCTGGATCACGTGGCTAATAAGAAGGCAGATGTAGTCCGCCTCTATCTGCCGCCTGATGCAAACTGTCTGCTGTCTGTATTCGACCACTGCATTAAGAGCAGAAACTATGTTAACGTGATGGTAACTTCCAAGCATCCGTCTGTACAGTGGCTGTCTATGGAAGAAGCTGCAGTTCACTGCACCCAGGGTGCAGGTATCTGGCAGTGGGCTTCCAATGACCAGGGCGCAGAACCGGATATCGTCATGGCATGCTGCGGTGATACACCGACTCTGGAAACTCTGGCGGCTGTCACCATTCTTAGAGATGCACTGCCGGAACTGAAGATCCGTGTGGTAAATGTGGTGGATCTGATGAAACTGGAAAGCAATCATCTCCATCCGCACGGCCTCACCGACGATGAATTCGACCTGCTGTTCACTAAGGATAAGCCTGTGATCTTCGCATTCCACGGCTATCCGAAGCTGATTCATGAGCTGACTCAGGGAAGAACCAACGAAGGAAACATTTCCGTACACGGTTATCTGGAAGAAGGTACCATAACTACACCATTCGATATGCGTGTACAGAATAAGATTGACCGTTTCAGTCTGGTAAAGGATGCACTCCATAACCTGCCGCAGCTGGGAAGCCGCGGTGCACACCTGAATCAGCAGATGAACGACCTGCTGGTTCGCCATAAGCAGTATATCGCCGAGGAAGGTCAGGATCTGCCGGAAGTTCTCAACTGGCAGTGGCATACACCGGACGCGGAATAACACGTGGCAAAATCCCTGCTCCGGACTGTTTCATGCGGTCCGGGGCGGGTAAATATGAGGAGGGTATCATGGATTACAGAGAAGAGTTATACGCGGTGACAGACCGGTTCTTTAATCAGGTGGTCATGGAGTTTGGACGCACCAATGCCATGGGAACAGAACGGGTAAAGAAATTCCAGCCATTCCAGAAGAAAAACTATGACGACATCATCCGTCGTTTTGAAATCCATATGGAGCAGACGGCGCTGATGAGTATGAGTGATATAGAAATACCGGCAGAGGACGAAGCAGCACGGAAGCTGGCGTCAGATTTTGCTCAGTGCAAAAAGACATTCCTCAGACTCTGCGAGGTGAACATGCAGTTCTATGATCTGCAGAACCGGAAGGTCCGCCGTCAGGGTGCGACCGTAAAGGAATTTAAGGAAATTTCTCTGGCTGTCAGTCTTGCACTCAATTCTGCCCGCAGAGACATGAATGAACTGGAAAACCAGTATAAAGAAATGAAGGGTGTAATAAAAGAAGAATGAATACAGAAGTGATTATGTATATGCTGCTGGGAACCTCTATTCTCTGCGGCCTGGTGACCATTCTGGTTCTGCTGCGGTGCAGCGCAGTGGAAAAAGAGATGCACCGGATGCGCAAGGATATGAGCGAGTCGGTGAACCAGTCTTTCAGCACTTTTGGGGAAATGGTGTCTGCCAATCAGAAGATGATGGCAGAGAATATGGACAGCCGTCTGTTTGATCTGAACAACCGGTTCAGCCACATGGCTGTGGAGAATGAACAGAAACTGGAAGCCATCCGCGGCACCATGGAAAAGAAAATCACAGATCTGACAGCGGACAATAACCGCCAGCTTACTGAAATGCGTCAGACAGTGGATGAAAAGCTGCAGAAGACGCTGGAGGACAGAATCAGCCAGTCTTTCAAGCTGGTCAGCGAGCGTCTGGAACAGGTATATAAGGGCCTTGGTGAGATGCAGAACCTGGCTGCCGGTGTGGGCGACCTGAAAAAGGTTCTTACCAATGTGAAAACCCGAGGTATTTTAGGGGAAGTTCAGCTGGGAGCGATTCTGGAACAGATTCTGGCACCGGACCAGTATGAAGAAAACGTGCGTACGAAGAGTACGGGAAGTGAGCGGGTTGAATTCGCAGTGAAGCTTCCCGGCGACGGAGACGGTATCGTGTGGCTGCCGATTGACGCCAAATTTCCGGGGGATGCTTATGCGGCTCTGGTGGAAGCCTATGAGAGCGGCGATGCAGCAAACATAGAACTTGCAGCAAAGAATCTGGAGAGAGTGATCAAATCCGAAGCACGGGATATCCGGGATAAATATGTGGAACCGCCGTACACCACAGACTTCGGTATCATGTTCCTGCCTTTTGAGGGACTGTATGCGGAAGTGGTACGACGGGGACTTCTGGAAGTGCTGCAGCGTGATTATAAGATCAATATCGCAGGACCGACCACCATGGCGGCTCTGCTGAACAGCCTGCAGATGGGCTTTAAAACACTGGCAATCCAGAAACACTCCAGTGAAGTCTGGGATGTGCTGGGAGCCGTGAAGACAGAATTTGACAAGTTCGGCACTGTCCTGGAGGCGACGCAGGCCCGAATCAATCAGGCTAACGCGGAACTGGATAAGCTCATTGGAACCAGAACCCGCAGCATTCAGAGAAAGCTGCGCGGAGTCACTTCCCTGGGCGACCGCGAAGCGGCACAGATGCTGGAACTTTCAGATCTGACAGAGGAGGAACGATGAAAATATTTGCAATCGGCGACCTGCACCTGTCCTTTGGGGAAGGTGTCAGCAAGCCTATGGATAAATTTGGAGGTCAGTGGGTAGGCCACACTGAAAAGCTCCACAGGAACTGGTCCGAAAATATCGGGACTGACGATGTGGTAATTCTCTGCGGTGACCATTCCTGGGGTCTGCGGCTGGATGAAGCCATGGCGGATCTTGACTGGATTCACAGCCTGCCCGGCCGGAAAATACTGTTTAAGGGGAATCATGATCTGTGGTGGCAGTCCATCAGCAAGCTGAACAAGCTTTATGAGGATGGCACCATGTATTTCACTCAGAATAAATGCAGTCTGGTAAAGGATCCGGAAACGGGCCTGGTAACCGCAATCTGCGGTACACGTGGCTGGACCTGTCCGGGCGTGGATGGATTCTCCGAACACGATAAGAAGATTTATGAGAGAGAAGTGCTCCGTCTGCGTCTGTCGCTGGAAGAGGGGCGTGCAGCCGGTGCAGACCGGATTATCGGTGTGCTTCACTATCCGCCGACCAATGACCGCCATCACAAGAGCGGATTCACTGACCTGATGACGGAATTCGGGGTGGAAACCTGCGTTTACGGCCATCTCCACGGGAAGGAATCCTTTAAATACGGACTGCAGGGAATGTTCAACGGCGTGGAATATAAGCTGGTTTCTCTGGATTATCTGGAAGGCATGCCGCAGGAAATTCTGCTCCGCAGTACCGCTTCTATACAGGAGGGTTAGGAAATGAGAAAAGTAATATTAATGATAACAGACAGTCTGGGTGTGGGGGCTCTGCCTGACGCTGCAAAATACGGAGACCAGGGTGCTGACACCTTTGGCAATATCGTACGTGAGATGGAGGCTGCCGGCACACCGATTCAGATGCCGAACCTGCTGGCTCTGGGCTGGGGGAATATCGATGGTGTATGCGGCGGAAAGCTGGCTGTTTCTGAGCCTGCGGGATGTTACGGAAAGCTGGATGAAATTTCTGCCGGTAAGGACACGACGACCGGACATTGGGAAATTGCAGGTTTGAAGACGGAGGTTCCGTTCAAGACTTATCCCGACGGTTTCCCGGCTGATTTCATGGCGGCTTTTGAAGAGGCTATCGGCGTGGAATGCCTTGGAAACTACCCTGCCTCCGGAACAGCCATTATCGAAGAACTGGGACCGGAGCATGAAGCGACCGGAAAGCCTATCGTATATACTTCAGCAGACAGCGTGCTGCAGATTGCGGCAAACATCGATGTAATCCCGTTGGATCGCTTATATGAAATCTGCCAGACTGCCCGTGAGCTGCTGGTGGGAGACTGGGCATGCGGAAGAGTTATCGCCCGCCCATACATTATAAATGCAGCAGGTGAAAGAGAGCGTACTTCCGACCGCCGTGATTATGCGGTAACACCGCCGGGAGATACCATTCTGGACCTGATTAAGGCAGCCGGAAAGGAAGTTTACGGCATCGGCAAAATCGGCGACATCTTCAATGAAAAGGGTCTGACCACAAACATCCACACCAAGAGCAACATGGACGGCGTGGATAAGACCATTGAAGCACTGGGCATGGATTTTGAGGGATTCGTGTTTACCAATCTGGTGGACTTCGACTCCAAGTACGGTCACAGAAGAGATCCGATCGGCTACGGAAAATGTATCGAAGAATTTGACGCCCGCATCCCTGAAATTCTGGAAGCCATGGGCGATGATGATATTCTGATGATTACTGCAGACCACGGAAACGATCCGATGGCCGCCGGTACTGACCACACTCGTGAGTACGTTCCGCTGGTAGTATACGGAAAGTCCTGCAGGAAGGGACTGAACCTGGGTATCCGCGGAAGCTTTGCTGATGTGGGAACTACAGTTGCCGATCTGCTGGGCGCAGAAGGAACCGGTGTGGGAGAAAGCTTTAAGGAGGAAATTCTGTTATGAACATGGTAAATATGATTCAGAAGAAGAAAGACGGCCAGGAACTGACCAGAGAGGAAATTCAGTGGTTCATCAGCGGCTACGTGGCAGGTGACATTCCTGACTATCAGGCATCTGCCCTGCTGATGGCAATCTATTTCCAGGGACTGAACCGGGAAGAAACCTTCCAGCTGACGGATGCAATGCGCTACAGCGGCGACACAATCGACCTGTCACCCATTAATGGGATTAAGGTTGACAAACATTCCACCGGCGGTGTAGGCGATAAAACCACCTTGGTTGTGGCTCCGCTGGCTTCTGCGTGCGGAGTTCCGATTGCCAAGATGAGCGGACGCGGCCTGGGATTCACCGGCGGCACCGTGGACAAGATGGAATCCATCCCGGGATTCCGTACATCTTTGGAACCCCAGGAATTTCTGGACCAGGTCAATGAAACCGGTATGGCCGTAATCGGTCAGACGGCTCACATCACACCTGCAGACAAGAAGCTGTATGCTCTCCGCGACGTAACTGCCACCGTGGATAACTTCGGGCTCATTGCTTCCAGTATCATGAGCAAAAAACTGGCAGCAGGCTCTGACGCCATCGTTCTGGACGTAAAGGTAGGCGACGGTGCTTTCATGGAAAATCTGGAGGATGCCAAGGTTCTGGCAGGCCTCATGGTTGATATCGGTACTGATGCAGGCCGCCGTACTGTGGCTGCCATCACGGAAATGGGCCAGCCTCTGGGTCTGGCAGTAGGCAACAGCCTGGAAGTAATCGAGGCCATCGAAACTCTGAAGGGAAAAGGCCCTGCTGACATTACCGAACTGGCACTGAAACTGTCCGGTATCATGGTATATCTGGGCGGCATGGCAGATTCTCCGGAAGAAGGCATGGAAAAGACACAGAAGGCACTGGAAGACGGCAGCGGTCTGGAAAGACTTCGTCAGTTTATCGCAGCGCAGGGAGGAAATCCTGCAGTTGTAGATGATTACAGCCTCTTCCCTCAGCACAGTGTGGAACGTCAGCTTCTGGCAGAGGAAGATGGATATGTAGCATCCATTGAAGCCCGCAAAATCGGTATGGCTTCCCAGCAGACCGGTGCAGGACGTGCAACCAAAGAAGATGACATCGATCTGTCTGCAGGCATTGTGCTGTGCAGAAAAGTTGGCGATGAAGTGAAAGCTGGCGATGTGCTGGCAGTGTTCTACGGCAATGATGAAGCCAAAGTGAACGCAGCTGTGACTATGGCAGCAGAAGCTTTCTCCATCAGCAGCCAGCCGATAGAAGTACCGCAGCTGATTAAGGAAATTATCGGACTTTAGAATATAGTAAATGACACAAAGGAGGGGAATACCTGAAATGATTGAACTAAGACATGTAAGAAAAGAATTCGAGGATGTGACACCACTGTCTGATGTAAATGTCACGATTCATTCCGGAGATGTTATTTCCGTAATAGGACCTTCCGGTACCGGTAAATCTACTTTGCTTCGGTGCATCAACATGCTCGAACCGCCGACCTCCGGAGAAATTATTGTGGATGGTCAGGTAATTAACGACGGAAACTGTGACCTGAACGAAATCAGAAAGAAGATGGGAATGGTATTCCAGTCATTTAATCTTTTTGGTCATCTTACAATTATCGAAAACATCATGAATCCGCAGATTACTCTGCTGGGCAGATCGCGTCAGGAAGCTTATGACAAGGCAATGTCTCTCTTAAATACAGTCGGTCTCAGCTCCAAGGCATTCAATTACCCTGAGGATCTTTCCGGCGGCCAGCAGCAGCGAGTCGCTATCGCCAGAACTCTGGCCATGGATCCGGATATCATACTTTTTGACGAGCCTACCAGTGCACTGGACCCTGGCATGATCGGTGAAGTACAGGCGGTTATCCGTATGCTTGCCAAATCCGGAATTACCATGATGATTGTAACTCACGAAATGGAATTTGCACGGAAAGTCGCAAACCGTGTATTCTTCATGGATGAGGGCGGTATTTATGAGGAAGGAACTCCAAAGGAAATCTTCGAACATCCGCGGAAACCTAACACCGTCAAGTTCATCAGAAGACTGACCTCTCTTACCTATAAGATTCAGACAGACGATTACGATTTCACAGAGTGTTATGACGAACTGCAGCAGTACGCTGAAAAGCTCCTGATTGAAAACGAACGAATCAGTGATGTGCAGATTGCCATCGAAGAAATTGTGGTTAATAACATTATGGAACAGACGGATTCTCCTGATGTACTCATCAGGGTTGAATACTCCGAAAAGCTGGATACTCTTACACTGAGCATCCGTTATAAGGGTGAGCACCATGATCCGAAGGATTCCGATAACGAACTGTTCCTGGAACTGCTGGAAGAGTCTACTACAGAGCTTCTTGACAGGGTTGTTGAAACAGATAATGATATCTACAATAATCTGATTCAGCTGACATTCAAATGGGAGGCATAAGCACTATGAAAACAACTACAGAAAAAAGATATGTTTCCTTCGCCTTTGTGCTTCTGATGACAGCTGTACTGCTTCTGGGAATGCTCTCTCCGGCATATGCAGCCGAATCCGCAGGAACGGCAATTGCGGATTTTAACGGAAAGACAATCGGTGTGCAGACCGGCTGTCTCTATGAGACACATATTACGGATGAGTGTCCGGACGCAGAAATTCAGTATTTTACCATGCCGCAGGACATGATTCTGGCGCTGAACTCACAGAAAATCGATGCTTATCTGGTTGAAGAAGTAGGATTCTACGCTACTGCAGCTGTACACCCTGAACTTGCACCGCTGGAAGAGAGTGCAGGTCTGTGCGAAGCCGCAGTTATCATCGGAAACAATGACAAGCAGGACCGGCTGCTGAGAGAAGTTAACGAATTCATCGCGAAACACGGCCCGGATGGGGACGGTATGCTGGATGAAATGTATGACTACTGGGTAAAGGATTTCGATGCGGAAACCAGCAGAGTAGAGCAGGGTGGCTTTACCGGCGAAAACGGAGAACTGGTTATTGCCTGTGAAGGCGGATACGAGCCGTTTTCCTATGTGAACGAGGAAGGCGACTGCGGATACGACGTGGATTTCGTATACAGATTCTGCAGAGAATACGGCTATACACCGAATATTCAGAGAGTAGCCTTCGAGTCCATCGCTCCTGGTGCTGAGTCCGGTAAATTTGATTTAGGCCTTAATATTATCCTCAGTGATGAAAGAGAATCCAATGTGTGCCTTTCCGATGTATACTACAGCTGTGAAATCTTTATGGTAGTTCTCGGTGAAACCGATGAAAGTGCCGGTTTTATCGCTCGTATGAAGGAAAACTTCGAGAATACTTTCATCGTAGAAGAACGATGGAAGCTTTTCGCATCCGGTGCGGGAATCACACTGCTGATTACAGTGTGCTCCATCATCCTGGGTACCATCATCGGTTTTGGCGTATTCATGCTCTGCCGCAAAGGCAACAGAGTTATCAACGGCATTACAAACGGAGCGCTCTGGCTGATTCACGGAATGCCTACGGTCCTCCTTCTGATGATTCTGTATTATATCATCTTCGGATGGACCAGGTTAAATGGTACGGTTGTATCCATCGTAGGCTTTACATTTATTTTCGCCTGTGCCATGTATGAAATGCTTTCCGTTGGATTTGGTGCCATCGGAAACGGGCAGTATGAAGCAGCCACTGCTTTAGGTTACAACGAAAGTCAGAGTTTCTTCAAAATTCTGCTTCCGCAGGCTGCCAGACATTTCATGCCGCTTTACAAAAACGAAGTGGTTACACTGATTAAGGAAACTTCTGTTGCAGGCTATATCGCAGTTCAGGAACTGACCAAGATTTCTGACCTTGTCAGAGCACGTACCTATCAGGCATTCTTCGCACTGATTTTCACCGCTATCATGTACTTCGTGATTTCCGCTGTTCTTACAAGAATCGTTGGAGCAGTCGAAAAGAGAATTGATCCGAAGAAGCGTTCTCAGGAAAAAATCCTGGAAGGTATTACGGTCGAAGAATAAAATCTGCGTCGAAATATAAGCAGAACAGCAGAGGAATAACAGGCCGCTCTTCTTCATACATTGGTACCATCAAGAGGTAGAATGTATGAGGGAAGGGCGGCATTTTTTATGTGGAAAATAAAGAAATGGGACCATAAGATAAAACGTCAGGTGATAAGCGGTATTGTCGGCTGTGCGGTAATTTTCGGAGCATTCGCAGGAATTTCCAGAATTCTGCCCCGTCATGAACCGGTTGTCATTGATCCGTCCTCAGTTTTTACAGCAGGGGATGTGGATGTTACAGGGAAAGCAGGGACCGCACCTTTTGAAGTGGAAGCAAAAGGTGCAGTCCTCATAGATGCATCTACGGGGGAGGTGCTGCTTGAACAGGACAGCCACAAACAGCTCCCCCTGGCTTCCGTGACTAAGGTTATGACCATGCTTCTTGTTATGGAAGCGGTGGAAAGCGGAAAAATTACTCTGGAAGATCAGGTTACCATTTCAGAACGGGCGGCTTCCATGGGAGGAAGCCAGATGTATATGGAACCCGGAGAAATGCACACGGTGGCACAGCTCATGGAAGGGGTGGCTATGGCCAGTGCCAATGACGGCTGTGTGGCTCTGGCTGAACACATCGCCGGCAGTGAAGAAATTTTCGTCGAACGGATGAACCAGCGGGCGGCCGAACTTGGCATGCGGGACACTCATTTTGTGAATACCAATGGACTTCCGGTGGCAGATCATTACTCTTCCGCATATGATATAGCAGTCATGTCACGGCAGCTTTATCAGTACGAAGAAACACACAAATGGTTTACTACCTGGCAGAGCACCATCACCGTGGGTCTGCCGGGAAAGGAAAAAGAGTTCGGACTGACCAATACCAATAAATTAATAAAAACTTACACCGGATGCAACGGAATTAAAACCGGCTTCACCAGTGATGCCGGCTTCTGTCTTTCTGCATCGGCCACCCGTGGGGAAACCCATCTGATTGCCGTCGTACTGGGCAGTTCCACCAGCAAAATCCGCAACGCCCAGGTTTCACGCCTTCTGGATTACGGTTTTGCCAATTTCGAGACGGTGGTACTGGCAGAAGAAGGGCAGGTCATGGAAACTGTCCTCATTGAACGGGGAACACCGCAGGCAGCAGATGCGCTGGCTGCCGAAAAAATTACTGCTCTGGTTCCCAAAGGAGAAAAAGACTCCATTAAAACCAGCATAAGTATAGATGAATCTATTCCGCTTCCTCTGAAAAAAGGGCAGAATGTGGGAATCCTGAACGTTTATAAAGGAGAGCAGTTTCTGGCAGAGTATTCTCTTGAGGCCGCATGTGACGTGGAAAAAGCATCCTTTACAGAACTTCTCAGCCGCATGATTCATTCGGCCTGGTCCTGAGTCTACATACAGAAGACGAAAGAAATGAGAAACTGCAAGGGGGCTTTGAAATGGAAAAAGAATATATCATATCATTCTCGTCGTTCTATAAAGCTGCATACGCACAGGAAATTCTGGAAAATGCGGGGATTCATGCAAGTCTTCGGAAACTGCCTTCGGAACTGGTTCATTCCTGCGGGACCGGGCTGTATCTGAGGAATGGCTCCGTACAGCAGATAACTTCCGTGCTTCAGAAAAAACAGATTATTCCAAGAGGAATTTATGAAATACGCGGACAGGGACGCAGCGGCAGAGAATATGTGAGAATACAGTAAGCGGGCTCATGCCCGCTTTTTTCATGAGATGGAAAAAAATAATTGTAATACGACAGCAGACTTCGACAGGGTTTGCAGTGAGCATGGTATATGATGAATCATGTTACGCGGGAGGAACCGAAATGACAGTTTATGCAGAGTATCTCTTTCTGGAAAACTTCACAGCGGGTCTGATACTGCTTTATCTGACCGCAAGGCTCAGCGGCACGGGCTCAGGAATTCTGCGGCTGACTGCTGGGGCTGTGATCAGCGGTATGAGCGGGTTTCTGCTTTTTCTCCCACTGAACAGCATGGAGGCGGTATTTCTGCGGGCTGCTGCGGCAGCAGCAATCTGCGCAGCAGCTCTTGGAACAGACCGCCTTCTGAAAAAAACAGCACTGTTTTTTGTTCTTTCCTTTCTGACCGGCGGTGCTGCCATGGCTTTTTTCCTGTGGCAGCAGATTCCGGTTTTGGCGGGAAACGGTGTGATGTATCTGGACGCTATGACCTATCCCGCGTTGATTCTCTGCGGAGCACCTTCTCTGGCCCTGGCCTTCTGGTTCGTGAAGCTGGTACGGCGGAAGCGGAGGACAGACTGGACTTATGGAACAGCAGAAGTAGAGCTGGATGGCCGCAGTGCAGCGCTGAAAGCCTGTGTGGATTCCGGAAACAGCCTGACAGAACCAATCAGCGGCAGACCGGTCATACTGGTTGATAAAGCAGGGAAGGGGAAACTTCCATTTTTGAAAGAAGATTATCCCCAGAGATATGCTGCAGTCCCTTACCGGGCTGTGGGAGTGGAACAGGGGATGCTGGAAGGGCTTCGGATTGACCGTATGTCCTATGAAGGAAAAGAATATCATAATGTTGTATTGGCATATTTCGAAGGGAACTTTGGAGAGTTCGAAGTGCTGCTGAACAGAAGGATACTGGAGGGAGGAGTGGCAGAAGATGATTCATATACATGTGGGAAAGCTGAAAAGCCGGGTCGAAGGATTTTGCCGGAAACTGATCAGGATGCGGAAAAGAAAAGGGCCGGCCGGTTTATTCTACATAGGAGGAAATGATGTTTTGCCGCCGCCTCTGGAACCGGCCGACGAAGCACGTCTGCTTCAGGAATACGCCGATGGCAGTCAGGATGCACGGAGCATTCTGATTGAGCGGAATCTGCGGCTTGTAGTCTATATTGCCCGTAAATTCGATAACGCCGGCGTCAACGTGGAGGACCTGATTTCCATCGGTACTATCGGATTAATCAAGGCGGTGAACACCTTCCGCATGGATAAGAACATCAAACTGGCAACCTATGCATCCCGGTGCATCGAAAATGAAATTCTCATGTATCTGCGCCGGAATGTGAAGCTGAAAAGCGAAGTCAGCCTGGATGAACCTATGAATGTGGACTGGGAAGGAAATGAACTCCTCCTCAGTGACGTTTTGGGGACAGAAAACGATCTGGTATATCACCATCTGGAGGATGAGGTCAACCGGAAACTGCTGTATACGGCCATGAAAAAGCTGGAACCGAGAGAGCGGCAGCTGATGGAAATGCGGTTCGGGCTGGTCAGCGGAAGGGAAATGACCCAGAAAGAAGTGGCAGACCGGCTGGGTATCTCCCAGTCCTACATATCCCGTCTGGAAAAACGGATCATTTCCAGACTTCAGAGGGAAATCCGAAAACTGGGATAACACCATCCCTGTACATATTACATACCAGCTGACTGCAGCTGGATGAATTTGATACAGGGATGGTGTTTTTTATGTTGAATAAAGTAGAAATCTGCGGTGTGAATACGGCCAAGCTGCCGCTCTATAAGGAAGCGGAAATGATGGAAATGCTGCTGAAAATCAAAGAAGGTGATATGGAAACCCGGGAAGAATTCATTCATGGAAATCTGCGGCTGGTGCTCAGTGTGATACAGCGTTTTTCCAGCCGTGGGGAAAATCCGGATGATCTGTTCCAGGTGGGATGTATCGGTCTGATTAAGGCCCTGGATAATTTCGATATGAGCCACGGTGTGAAGTTTTCAACCTATGCAGTGCCGATGATTATCGGTGAAGTACGCCGTTACCTGAGAGACAACAACGCAATCCGCGTATCCCGTTCTCTCAGAGATCTGGCTTATAAGGCCCTGCAGACCAGGGAAACTCTGTCCCGCCAGCTGCAGAGAGAACCTACCGTAGCGGAAATTGCAAAGGCCATGGAAGCGGAACGGGAGGATGTGGTACTGGCACTGGAGTCCATTCAGGAGCCCATTTCTTTGTACGAGCCTGTCTTCCACGATGATGGTGATGCCATCTACGTGATGGACCAGGTGTCCGATACGAAAAACACCGATGAACGCTGGATCGAAAATCTGGCTCTGTCCGAGGCCATGAAAAAGCTGACACCCCGGGAGCGGAAGATTCTGAACATGCGGTTCTTTGAGGGGAAAACCCAGATGGAGGTGGCGGAAGAAATCTCCATCAGCCAGGCACAGGTCAGCCGGCTGGAAAAAAACGCTCTGAAATTCATGCGGAAATACGTGTGATTTTCTGACAGACTGGACGCTCTGTCTGCGGCGGCAGGGCGTTCTTTTATTGTATGCGGCCACATTTTGTGATAAAATATAACGGAATATGACTTCAATTTGAACCTATTTATCGGGAGGACAGTACATGCCGAAAAACTACAGACTGACGCTCAGACTGACCCTGTGTGCCATACTGACCGGTCTTTCCATGGTCCTGAGTCTGATCAAAATCATACATATGCCTTTTGGCGGCTCTATCACGCTCTTCAGTATGCTGGCCTGCTGCCTGACCGGGTATTACTGCGGTCTGCGCTGGGGGCTCACGTCGGGTGTGGCTCTGGGACTTCTGAACATGGCCTTTGGCGGCGTGTTCTATCATCCGGTGCAGATTCTGCTGGACTATATTCTTGGTTTCGGCGTTCTGGGACTGTCAGGTCTTTTCCGGCACAGGAAGGGCGGACTGGTTTTCGGATTCGGAGCGGCAGCGTCGGCCCGGTTCCTCTGCAGTTTCCTGTCCGGAGTGATTTTTTTCGGCAGCTACGCGCCGGAGGGAATGAGCCCGATGATTTATTCTTTTGCATATAACATTTTCTATATCGGCGGGGAGGCGGTCCTGACCATGGCAATACTGGCAGTACCGTCCGTACGCAGAGCGATTGAAAGCCTGAAAGGGGGATATCACTGATATGGCATATACGTTTGAATCTGATTATAAAAAAATTCTGAGTCTTGGAACGAAAATCGAAGAGAGGCTGAAGGCACTGGGTGCCGTTTCTGACACACCGGGCGTTCCGGGAATCTGGCGCGGAATGATGTCTGATGCAGATTTTCGGGCAAAATATCTGGTCCGGACCTGGATGGAAGAAGCCGGCCTCACGGTGCGGGAAGACTGTTTCGGCAATATTTACGGAAGACTGGAAGGTCAGGTTTCCGAGACCATACTGACAGGATCTCACGTGGATACAGTGAAAGACGGCGGTCTTTATGACGGTGCCTGCGGTGTGGTTACTGCCATTGAAGCGGTGGGTGCCCTGGTAAAGGCCGGATGGAAACCCTATTATTCCGTAGAAGTGGTGGGATTTGAAGAGGAAGAAGGCAGCCGGTTTGACCTTTCCTATCCGGGAAGCCACGTTATCGTGGGCAAGCTGGCCGAAGAAGAACTCAATATCTGTGACGAAAATGGCATTTGTCTGAAGAATTTGATGGAAGAACTGGGATATGATCCGAAAGCACTTCCGAAGGCAGACCGCCGCGGACAGGTGAAGGAATTTATTGAACTCCATGTGGAACAGGGGGCAGTTCTGGACCGTGAAGGCTTGTCCATAGGCCTGGTGGAAAATATCACGGGTATGATGAATTTCGACGTTACTGTGACCG
Organism: Anaerovoracaceae bacterium; assembly: GCA_045637765.1. Lineage (GTDB taxonomy): Bacteria > Bacillota > Clostridia > Peptostreptococcales > Anaerovoracaceae > RGIG7179. The sequence goes on from JAZTZZ010000024.1 coordinate 65,607, forward strand.
GTGAACAGAACCATGCCGGTGCCACACCGATGTACCTGCGGAAAGATCCCATGGTAAAGATGGCAGAAGTCATTCTGAAAGCAACCGAGGCAGTAAAGGCTATTTCTCCGACCGGAGTTATCACCTTCGGTGAGATGGAGCTTCACCCGGGACTGAAAAATGTAATTCCGGGAAGTGTACACTGTATCATTGACCTGCGTGACGGAAACGGTCCGGCCCTGCTGGCGGAGCAGGCCGCTGTGGAAGCAATCCTGGAGGAAGCTGCGGCAGATGGATTCGGAGTGGAATACAGAAGCTACAGCTATGAACCGCCTGTTCCGATGAATTCTGAACTGGTGGACGCACTGGAAGAATGTGCCCGGGAAGCTGCAGTTCCATATAAAAGAATGAACAGCGGCGCAGGGCATGACTCCATGATTGTCGCATGGGAGATTCCGACCTGCATGATTTTCGTGCCGAGCGTGGATGGAATCAGCCACTCGCCGAAGGAATATACCAGACCGGAAGATTTGAGCCGGGGCTGTGAGGTTTTGGGAAGAATGTTAATGAAACGTGCCGGTGAAAGAACGAAGCCGGACAGATAGAAAAGGAAAAGACAAACTATGTTTAGAAAATTATTTCAGCCAACAGATATGACTGTGGGAACACCGTGGAAGGCTATTGCCATCTTCTCCATCCCAATGATTATCGGCAACGTGGCCCAGCAGCTCTACAGTACTGTAGACAGTATCGTGGTAGGCCATTATATCGGGGACAATGCCCTGGCAGCGGTAGGCAGCGCCGGACCGCTGATGAACATGCTGATTGCCCTGTTTATCGGGGTTTCTGCAGGTGCCAGCATCATGGTATCCCAGTTCTTCGGTGCCCGTCAGCGGGAAGACCTGTCCCGGACCATCGGAAACTGTATTACTCTCTGTGCACTGATTTCCCTGCTGCTTATGACCTGTGCACCGCTGATTATCCGGCCGGCACTTCGTCTTCTGAATACGCCGGAATCCATTCTGGAAGATTGTGCACTTTACCTGATTGTGACCATGGTGGGCATCGCCGGCATGGCATACTATAATATCCTCAGCGGAATTCTCCGCGGACTGGGAGACTCCTTCTCCGCCCTGCTTTATCTGCTGGTAGCCACCGTAATCAATATTGCTTTGGATGTTTATTTCGTAGCGGTTGTAGGCATGGGCGTTTACGGAGTAGCACTGGCTACAGCCATTGCTCAGGGCGTTTCAGCTCTGCTCTGCTTCTGGAAACTGGCCCATATGACCACACTCTTTGACTTAAAGCTCCATCATCTGAAACTGACCCGCCGTCATGCGGCAAAGATTTTCAAACTGGGGCTGCCAAGCGGCATCACCCAGATGATCTTCTCTTCTGCCATGATCGTGGTGCAGTCCCTGACCAACTGCTTCGGAGAAATGCTCATCGCAGCCAATGTAATCGTAATGCGTGTGGATGGATTCGCCATGATGCCGAACATGTCCTTCGGTACTGCCATGACTACATATGCCGGACAGAATGTGGGCGCGCAGCGCTATGACCGTGTGGGTCTGGGTGCAAAACAGGGTACAATACTGGCAGTGGGATGTTCCGCTGCGATTACTGTGATTATTCTGCTCTTCGGACGCCACCTGATGGGTATCTTCACCGATACACCGGAACTGGTGGACCTGAGCTACTATATCATGACCATTCTGGCTACCGGATATCTGGCTGTGGCAGTAAGCCAGAGCCTTTCCGGTGTTATGAGAGGAGCAGGGGATACCGTGGCTCCGATGTGGATTTCCCTTTGTACCACCGTACTCTTCCGTGTACCTCTGGCTTACGGAATTTCCTTCCTGACCAGAACACAGGAGCTGCCTTACGGACGTTTTGAATGTATCTGTGTATCCCTGCTTTGTTCCTGGATCA
>JAZTZZ010000025.1:0-23379 GCA_045637765.1 Anaerovoracaceae bacterium
TCAGCAGATTTATGACATCTGCATGGAGAAGGGAATTCTGGTGGACTTTATGAAGGAACATGGGAAGACAATTATCGATATGCTCAGTGTGGAGTTTACAGAAGCAGAGATACAGCAGCTGTTTGAAGAAAATGGCTTCGAGCGAGGACTGAAATTAGGGCGCGAAGAAGGTATGGAAAAAGGCCGTGAAGACGGTCTGGATTCCATTGTTCAGCTCAGTCAGATTCTTCAGGAGCGGAACCGCACGGAAGAATTAAATGAAGCAATCAGTAATAAAGAACGAATGAAGGAATTACTCCAGGAATTCGGCTTACTGTGACGACTCCCTGATTCAGTACCGATACCATTACGAAGAAGAATACTATTTTGAACACCTTACATTATAATTAAATACCTCGAGGCGGATATGACACTATATCCGCTTTTTTCTTGCTCCGCAGTACCAAATACGTGCAAAAACGACCAAATACGTGCAGCCGCCCACAAGCTGCACGGGGTTTGGTATAATAAATTAATTTAAGCGGAAGGGGTACCTTGCCTGCTTCTAAGCAAAATCTGCCGCAAGGAGGTTATTAATAATGAAAACAAGTTTATTCACGAAAACGAAACGGATATTGAGCCTGGTGCTCTGTCTGTGTCTGGTATGGACCATGGTGCCTGGGCAGACCATGGGGGTCTATGCTGTGGAAGGGAACGCGGTTGCCTGGCAGGATGTTAACGGCAACGGCATCCTGGATGACGGAGAGGCTGCATTTACCAGTATCAGTGCGGCTCTGACAGCAGGCGGAACTATCCGGCTGATACGGGACGTAAATACCGAGGAGGTCATCTCCATGAACTCCGGGACTGTGATCCTGGATCTGAATGGTCATTCCATAGAATATGAATATGTGAAATTTGACGGTATTGAACATGCTGCATTTTCAATCAGCGGTACGGCGGATCTGACCATCATCGACAGTCAGGGCGGAGGAAAGGTATACTATTATAAGAACAATGCGGGCAGATCGCGGATTTACCTGGCCGACTCTGCAATGCTTACTTTTGCAGGCGGCACCATGTATACATATGTAGAAGAGACTGCTAACTATTATGATTTGACGGTAAGTGCCACTGGCGCTTCCCAGTTCCGGGTTACCGGAGGCACTGTTACCACGAAGAGTCTCTTTGCATATGTTGACCTGGAAAACTATATAATTACCGAGGTGGGAGAAAATTCCTGGACTGTTACTGCCCGTACTGTATCAGATGCTGCGGCGTGGCAGGATACGGATGACGATGGTGTGATTGACGATGATGAGCAGGTTTTCAACGATATTCATCAGGCCATGGCAGCTGGTGGGAATCTGAAGCTGAACCAGAACTGTGAATGGGCCGGTACAGCGGATAACAGACTGAATGTGACGCAGGACACCATTCTGGACCTCAACGGCTTCACCTACACCGTAACAGGGCGCAATTGTGCGATTTATATCATGAGCGGAAAGCTGACTATTCGGGACAGCAGGGGCGGCGGCTCCGTGAAAGGTTACGAAGGACTCGATTCTATTTTTGTGCAAACAGGCGGACGTTGTCAGATAGAGGGCGGCACTATTTACGGTACCTTTGCAGCAAATCCTGGCCAAATCACCCTGACCGGAGGTAAGTATAACTTTGATCCCAGTGCTTATACTGCAGCAGGATACGCAGCAGTGGCGGGAAATGATGGTTTATGGGAAGTTATCGCCATTGGTGACGATTCCTGTACTGTGACTTTGAATCACTCTTCTGTCAAGGCCAACGGAACCTATACGCTGCAGGCAGCGGTTTCTCCGGCAGCAATGCAGTCAAAGCCTGTCACCTACACTCTGAAAAATGCAGGTACCACTGGTGCTGTCCTGAAGAATCAGGATCTGACAGTTCCTTATGGGGGAACCGTTACGGTTTCTGTAACAGTTGACGGCACCTACACGAAGGACTTTGATATTCATGTTATTCAAACAGCTGTTACAGGAATCAGCGGAAGTCTGCCTGACACGGCGGATATGGGCGTGCTGAATTTACCTGCTGCAGTTGAGCCTTCAAATGCCACCTATAATCAGATTGAATGGTCAGTGGTGGAAGGCTCTGCAGAGTTCAGCAGTGGAATTGTTATACTGAAATCTTCCGGAAAAGTGGTTCTGAGAGCTACTGTGAAAAATGGTCTGGGCAATGGCCAGGACTACACGAAAGATTATACGATTACCGTAAATACTGTAGAATCTCTGAGTGTGGCTGATGGTGTTATTACCATCGAACAGGCAGGAAGCGAACATAAGGTTACTTATGGGAACGGTCTTTCTGTAAGCTACCCGCTGGATCAGACCATTGCGATTACCGGTACAACCACATCCAATCGAATTTTAGTGAAAAGCGGCAGTCCGAAACTGCTGTTAAATGATGTATCCATCATACAGAATAGCTATCCTGCTATGGCGATTGAAACCGGGGCTTCGGTAACATTGACATTGACAGGTACAAACACTCTGCGTGGCTATGGGGGCATTGGAGTGCCGGAGGGAGCCAGCCTGACCATCGGCGGTACCGGTTCTCTCACAGCGGAAAGCGATTATCAGAATTATGCCGGCATCGGAAATCAATACGGCAGTTCCTGCGGTACAGTGACCATTATCAGTGGTTCGGTTACTGCGAAGGGAGGCAGCTATGCTGCAGGCATTGGCGGCGGAGATAAAGGAAACGGTGGTAATATCACCATCAGCGGCGGCACGGTAACTGCCACCGGAGGCAAATCTGGAGCCGGAATTGGTGGCGGTGACGACGGAAACGGTGGAACAATTACCATCAGCGGTGGTGTTGTGAAAGCTACGGGAACCGGCGATAACTACTATGGCGGTGCCGGTATCGGCGGCGGATGCGGTGCGCCAGGTGGAACTATCAATATCAGTGGAGGCACGATTACCGCACAGAGCGGTACACAAGCTGCAGGTATTGGTGGCGGTTCTAGTGATAATACAAGTGGTTCTTGCAGTGATGGCGGAATCATCACCATTACAGGTGGTAGTATTACTGCGAAGGGAGGCAGCTATGGTGCAGGTATTGGCGGCGGCATCAGCGGTAAGAGCGGCACGATTACTATTGAGGGTGGCGTCATTACTGCAACTGGCGGAGAAAGGGGTGCAGGTATTGGCAACGGCAACGGCTCTCTGACAAGTGATACCATTACGATCCGTGGAGGAAGCATTATTGCCACTGCTGGAAAGAACGCTGCGGGTATTGGCGGCGGCGGCGGAGGCTCTACCAGCAGTGGTTCTGCCGGTATCATCAATATCAGCGGCGGCACCATTACCGCAAAAGGCGGTGAAAATGGAGCCGGTATTGGAGGCGGCGGATATGATGGCGTCGGCGGCAGCGGCGGAACAGTTACCATCACCGGCGGCAATATTCATGCTGTCCCTGGTAAGAATGCGGAAGCTATCGGTATGGGACGCCTCGACAGAGTTTCGGATGATAAGACTTCCGGTACCATCAAAGACGGAAATGGCAACAATCTTACTCTGCAGACGCTGACTCTTGCCGATGCAACTGAAGGTACGGCTGTCACTGCTTTCGGAAATATAACCTATAGTCTCTATGATGTGAAGACCCTGGAAGGCGGCAAACTGTATTTCTACCTGCCTGCAAAGCCTGATGCAGAAACCATTACAGCAGGCGGCGAGGAATATACCTGTAAGGCAGATCTGACATATCACGTGACCCATGACTGGTCCAAGCTTGACGGCGTCTGTGCCAACGGATGCGGTCTGACCTGTGACCATGACGGAAAGACATACGGAACCTGCGAATTTTGCGGTACACCACTCCACATCCACAGCTGGACCTACACCGCAGCCGGAAATACGATCAATGCAGTCTGCACTGCAGCAAACTGTGAATTTACGGATGGCAACGGCGGCAGCGTATCTATTGCAGCACCGGCTGATCTGACCTATACAGGCAGCGCAATTGAGGCAGCTGTGACAGATAACCTGAAAACAGGTGACACCATCACAGTGGTTTACAGCGGTGAACTCACTGACGGATACCCTGTTAATGCAGGTGCTTATACTGCATCCATTACACTGGGCGGAGAGACCATTTCTGCAAAATACACCATTGTACCGGCAGATGGCGCAGTAACAGACATCAGCAATATCAGCAAAACCTATGACGGCACAGCAGTCACTGCACCAGATTTTGATCAGCTGGGCAGCGGTGCGGCAGTCATTGAATACAAGGTAAAGGGTGCAGATGACAGCACTTATACCACCACTGCACCAAAGGATGCGGGCGAGTATATAGTCCGTGTTGCCGTTGGAGCAGATACAAACTATAAAGCGGCGTCAGCGACCGCAGATTTTACTATTACTAAGGCAGTACCTGCAGCATCTGACTTTACATTTGCGGCGCCAGCGGACCTGACCTTCACCGGCTCTGCAAAATCTGCAAGCTTTACGCCTGCTCCATCCATTACCGGTATGGGCAGCGTGACTGTCAAGTACTATCAGGGGGATGTGGAAGCAGCTCCTGTGAATGCGGGAACTTATACTGTAAAGATTGATGTGGCAGAAGGTATAAACTATACGGCGGCATACGGAATGACTGATGCGGCATGGACCTTCACCATCGCTAAGGCAGAGGCTGGATATACTGCACCTGCAGCCAAGTCATATCTGAAGTATAATGGTGCTGCACAGGCACTGGTAACTGCCGGATATACTGAGCACGGCACCATGATGTACAAGCTGGATAATGACCAGTGGAGCAGTGAAGTACCATCTGCAGTGAATGCAGGCGAATACACCGTAAGCTACTACGTGGCAGGTGATGAAAACCATAAGGATTCCGCAGAGGGAAGTGTAACCGTAAGCATTGCTAAGGCGGTTCCTGCACTGGGCACAGTAAGTGCAGTCATTGAAGCAAATAAGACTTCTGCAGCAGAAATCGTAATAAGCAGAAGCGATGAAACAGTACCAGGCAAGCTGGCCATAGACCCTGCAGCCGGAAACCTCGTATGGGGTAATAACCTGGTAGGCTTTACCTTTGTACCGGATGATACAGCAAACTATCGTACGATTACATCAGGCCTTATAACCGTTGTTGTTACAGATACTGCTGCACCAACCGGTGAAGTGAAGCTGGAAACAAACAGCTGGAAAGAACTCGTGAACAATGTGACCTTCGGCCTGTTCTTTAACAGAAACGTTGAACTGGAAGTAAGTGCGGCAGACGCGCTGTCCGGCGTGAAAACAGTTGAGTATCTGGCAGCTGCTGAAGCGATGACAGAAGAAACTGTGAAGGCAGCAGAAGGCTGGACAGCAGTCGGTGCGGACGGTAAGATTGGTGTCACTGCAGCTGATGCAGAGAAGTACGTTTACTACATCCGTATCACTGACAAAGCGGGCAACATGGCATATCTGTCCACCGACGGTATGGTATTTGACCTGACAGCACCTGTAATTACTGGTGTAACAGATGGTGCAACATATTATACAACCCAGAAGGTACAGATTGCAGATGCAAACCTGGCGGATGGTATCGAAGCGGAACAGACTCTGGCTGGCAATGTGGAAGCAACTTATGAAGTAGAAGCCGCTGACAAGGCTGGCAATACTGCGAAGGTTACTATTACCATGAAGCCGATCAGCACTTTAAGTGAAATGATTAAGGATCTGACCGCAGACAATGTAACCGGCGACAGTACTGATGAACTGGCAGCAGTGAAAGAAGCACTGGCCGCAGTGGATCAGACTTATGCAAGCGAAGCTGAAAAGCAGGCTCTGGAAGCTGCAAAGGCCAATGTAGATGCACTGCAGAAGGTAATTGAAGATGCAGCGGAAGAACTGGGTAAGCTGGAAGATGAAGTAGAAACATTTGACTCTGAAAAGCTAACCAGCGATGACAAGGCATCTGTAGAAGAGTTGATTGACAATCTGAAAGAACAGCTGAATCATCCAAACCTGACCGAAGCTCAGAAGGAACAGGTACAGGAAGTTATCGATAAGGCAGAAGAAATCCTGAACAAGATTGCAGACGATCAGAAGACTCTGACTGATGCTCTGACAGATGTGGAAGACATCACAGCTGACGGAGTAACTGCAGAGGATTCCGCAGATCTGGCAGCGGCCAAGGACAAGCTGGAAGAACTGAAGGCTGACGACAACTACACAGAAGCTGAAAAGGAAGAAATCCAGAAGGAAATCGACAGAATCACTACACTGGAAAAGGTAATCGCAGACACAGAAGCTGAAGTGGAAGCACTGAAGAAGGAAGCAGCAGATCTGAATCCAGACACTATCACAAGTGCGGATAAGGAAGATGTTGAAAAACTGATTTCCGAAATCACGGCGAAGAAGTCTGACTCTAATCTGACCGAAGAACAGAAGTCCGAACTGGACGAAGCAATCGCAGATGCACAGGAAATCCTGGACAAGATTGCAGCAGACCAGCAGGCTATGACTGATGCGCTGACAGACGTGAAGGATATCACAGATACTGACGTAACAGGAGATAATGCGGACGAACTGGCAGCAGCAAAGGACAAGCTGGAAGAACTGAAGGCTGACGACAACTACACAGAAGCTGAAAAGGAAGAAATCCAGAAGGAAATCGACAGAATCACTGCACTGGAAAAGGTGATTGCAGACACCGAAGCAGAAGTGGAAGCACTGAAGAAGGAAGCAGCAGACCTGAATCCGGACACAATCACAAGTGCGGATGAGGCAGCAGTAGAAGAACTGATTTCTGAAATCGAAGCCAAGAAGAGCGATTCTAATCTGACTGAAGAACAGAAAGCCGAACTGGACGAAGCAATCGCAGATGCACAGGAAATCCTGGAAAAGATTGCAGAAGATCAGAAGGCTATGACTGACGCATTGGAAGCAGTGAAGGATGTAACCGAAAATGATACAAAGTCCTGGGATAACAAGACTTTGGAAGAGCTGAAGGGCAGACTGGAAGCTGCAAAGACTGCACTGGAAACCTTAGCTGGCGATTCCAACTACACTGAAGAAGAAAAGTCTGCAATGAAGGATGAAATTTCCCGAATTCAGAATCTGATTAAGGCTGTGGAAAAGCAGATTACGTACAATAACATTCCTGAAGTACAGAAGCCTAAGGTTGAAACCGGTGAAGGTGCGGAAGTTGCACTGAGCGGAGATGGTACGAAGGCTGAAATCACCGTAAAAGACGGCTATGAGCTGGAAGATGTACTGGTAAACGGCAAGTCCATGGGCAAGGTAACTACCCTGACCGGCCTGAAGACCGGTGATAAGGTACAGGTGCTGGTGAAGAAGATGAAGTCCGCAGAAGAGATTTTGATGGGTGAACTGGACGGCATCCAGTTAGCAGCGCGCAGTAAGTCCACCAAGCTCAACGGCAGGAAGGCCATCAAGATCTGGTGGTATGAAGCGGACGGCGACAATACCGAGTTCTTCGATGGTTATCAGGTATTCCGTTCTGTGAAGCGTTACAGCGGATTCGGCAAGAAGCCATTCTTCACAACTGAGAAGACTTCCTACATCAATAATAAGGATCTGAAGTCCGGTAATACATATTACTACAAGGTTCGCGGCTACGTGGAACTGGACGGCAAGAAGTACTACAGCGACTGGTCCAAGAAGGCGTGGAGAACGTTCTAAATAACAGAAAAGCAATCTAAAAGGGGCTGCCATCAGGCAGCCCCGCTTTTTTTATGGAACTTTTTATTTATCATACTTTCTTTTCGAAAACGTTATGACACCGGCTGCAGGTTACTCGGATTTTGCCGCGGCCCTTGGGAGCCCGGAGGCTCTGCTTGCAGCTTGGACACTTGAAGTAGGTGAAATTCTTCCGGTCGCGCTTGAAGTAAGCACGGATCTTGTTTCCAATGAAAGTGCAGTACCAGTCGTTTTCTGCCTGGCGCTTGGTCAGGTTTTTCGAGAAGGCACGGAAGTAGGAATAGAAGATAATCAGCATGCCCAGAGTGCTGAGAATGTCAGCTTTCCATGGCAGGATGACGTCTGCGAGAATCAGAATCAGAGCAAAGGTGCTTAAGTCCCTGCTGAACTGGTCGAATCCACGTCTTCCAATCATAAATTGTGCAAATTTGTATGCGAACTTTTTCATGAACGCTGTCTCCTTTCCCAGGATACCCAAGCGGATATCTTCATACATTTTATCCTTTTGGTAAGGGAAAGTCAACGGAATCCCAAACACTCCATGAAATCTTCACAAAGCCTTCTAGTTCTTCAGACTCTGCATCGGAGCAGGGATTCTGCCGCCGCGGTTGATCATTTTGGCAGAGGACTGCGGACGCAGTTTCATCACCGGACCGTTGCCCAGAAGGCCGCCGAAGTCCAGTTCTTCTCCCTCTGCGACGCCGATGGCAGGGATGACACGGACTGCGGTGGTCTTGGAGTTTACCATACCGATGGCTGCTTCGTCAGCGATGATGGCGGAGATGGTTTCCACCGGAGTTTCGCCCGGAATTACGATCATGTCGAGACCTACAGAGCAGACTGCAGTCATGGCTTCCAGCTTTTCGATGCTCAGGGTTCCTTTGCGTGCGGCATCGATCATGCCGGCGTCTTCTGTTACCGGAATGAAAGCTCCGGACAGTCCGCCTACACTGGAGGAGGCCATTACGCCGCCCTTCTTAACTGCGTCGTTGAGCATTGCCAGAGCTGCGGTGGTACCGTGGGTACCGCACTGTTCCAGTCCGATTTCTTCCAGAATATATGCTACAGAGTCACCGATTGCCGGAGTAGGTGCCAGGGACAGGTCGATGATGCCGAATGGTACACCCAGCATTTTCGCAGCTTCACTGCCTACCAGCTGGCCCATACGGGTAATCTTGAAGGCTGTCTTTTTAATCACTTCCGCCACTTCATTGAGCGGTGCATCTTCCGGCATCTTTGCCAGAGCAGCACGTACTACACCGGGACCGGATACACCTACATTGAGTACAACATCCGGTTCGCCCACACCGTGGAAAGCGCCTGCCATGAACGGATTGTCTTCCGGTGCATTGCAGAAAACTACCAGCTTGGCAGCGCCGATGCACTGACGGTCTTTGGTCAGTTCGGCAGCTTCCTTTACCGCCTGGCCCATCATTTTCACAGCATCCATGTTGATGCCGGCCTTGGTGGAGCCAATATTTACGGAAGAACATACAAAATCGGTTTCTGCCAGAGCCCTTGGAATTGCCTGAATCAGAGCTTCGTCACCCGCGCTGAAACCTTTGTGAACCAGCGCACTGAAACCGCCGATGAAGTTGACGCCTACGTCCTTTGCCACGCGGTCCAAAGTCTTGGCATACTTCACCGGATCACCGCCGCTGGCAGCCACCAGCATGGCGATTGGTGTAACGCTGATTCGTTTGTTTACGATAGGAATGCCGTATTTCTGTTCGATGAACTCACCGGTCTTAACCAGGTCTTTGGCCTTGCTGTAAATCTTGTTATAGACCTTTTCGCAGGACTTGTCGATGTCGCTGTCACAGCAGTCCAGGAGGGATATCCCCATAGTGATGGTACGGATGTCCAGGTTCTCCTCCTGAATCATGGTTATGGTTTCTAAGATATCATTTAAGTTAATCATGATCCGGACACCTCCCGACTAAATTCTGTGCATGGAGTTGAAGATGTTTTCATGCATAACGTGTACCTGCATTTCAGGTACTGCTGCTGCGATGTAGTCTCTCAGCTCGCTTACCTGGCATGTCATCTTATCAATATCGACAACCATTACCATGGCAAAATAGGTGTCCAGAACGGACTGGGTTACGTCAGAGACGTTGGCGTTCTTGTCTGCGCATGCGGTTGCTACTTTAGCAAGGATGCCGACCATGTCTTTTCCGATTACGGTTACTACTGCTTTCATTTCAAACTCTCCTTTATTGAATATTTATATGCGGGGCCCAGGTCGCAGACCTGATACTCGCCTTCAGCCAGCCTGATGCCGGCCTGTTTATCGGTAACGTATTCTATATTCAGCCCAGGGTATTTCTGCGCAAAATATTCTTTATTGACTCCTTTATGTCCGAAGAGGTTGTTCCGGTCTTTCTCGGTGCTGATGAACCGGCAGACTGGGCAGAACTGCCACAGGTCTCTGTGAGGATCACGGATTCCCGGATAGAGCTGATTTACCTGCTGCTCCAGTGTTTCCCGGGCAATTTCTCCCTCAACCAGCTGACGGAAGGCAGGATGGAAGGTGTTTGCGGCACCTCCCGCACGGGAGTCTGTCATGATGTCGCTGGCTTTCAGCCCTACGCGGATGATGTTGATACCGGCACTGTGGAGGATTTTGTACATCTCCTTCGTTCTGCGTACGGCATCTGCTTCAGTCATCGGTTCGTAGGAGCCAGTACAGTACATTTCATAAAGCTCCGTTTCCGGAAGCACCACCGTAGGGTAGAGTCGGGCAAGCTGCGGTCCAATCTTAACTGTTTCTTCGGCAGAATATATTTCTGCTTCCAGGCTGGAGCCGGGAAGTCCAACCATCAGCTGAATACCCAGGGTGAACCTATATTCCTTTATCATCTCAGCGGCCCGGTATACGCAGTCTGCATCATGACCACGGCCTGCTGCTTTCAGAACCTGGTCATCCAGAGACTGAACCCCAAGCTCGATAACATCCACACTATATCTTTTCAGGTTGTCCAGGATTTCCCGGTTAATATAGTCAGGGCGGGTGGACAGGTGAATCTGATGAATCTTCCCGGCATCCTTGTATTCTTTGGCAGCCGCCAGAAAGGCGGACTGCTCTTCCATGGGAATACCGGTGAAAGAACCGCCGAAAAAGGCCACTTCTACTGTTTCCACACCGCCAAGGGTGGTCAGCCAGGTTTCCATGGTCTGCCGTGCTGTTTCCGGTGTTACCGTGTCCTGCCGTGCGGTAATCTTTCTCTGATTGCAGAAGACACAGTCATTGGGACAGCCCCGGTGGGGTATAAAGATGGGAATGATGGCATGTTTTTTCATAAGACACACTCCTCTATAACAGACCCGATGTCACGAAGTGTGAAATCCGGAAAGTCAACGCATTTCAGACCGCGATTCTCGATAAAACTACGGATTTTCTCGCCGTCCGGATGGCCTGCAAGGCTGCCGTGGAAGACAACCGTATCTCCAATCCGTCCCCCGCAGCCGCCGATGAAACCGTATTTGTAACCGGGAAGTTCCACATGGCCCGGCGTTACTTCCAGTACAGTAAGCCCTGCATCACGGCAGGCCCGTATGATTCCCTGGTCTGCAGTAATCACGGAAGTTTCATCCACCGGAAGGCAGCTGCAGCGGGTGTAGCCCTGAGGTACGTCCACCGGAATCATTCCGGCATCTTTCGCAGCAGCAAGAAGTTCTGGCGCAGTATACTTCAGATTGTGAATGAAAAATTTTCCGGTGCAGCAGGCGTTATAAGGAACGTCAGCCGGATAAGGACGTCCGACGGCAGAGATTTTGCCGTGAAAGACCGGTCTTGCCGGCCCCAGACCGCAGAAGACCAGATCCGGATGGTCGGCAATTGCCGGATCCGGCCCCGGAATACGGGGAAGCATCCAGACTTCATAACCGGAGTCTGCCAGATATTCTATTAAAGCCCGGTCAGCACGGGCGGAAATGTAAATTCTGTTCATGGGAATATTATACACGAAATCACTTGCCTGGGCAACGCCAAGCAGGTAAAATAGATGTACAGAACACAAGGAGCGTGGGAATCATGTATAAGATTGGAAACGGCTGGGACCAGATCCTGGCAGGAGAATTTGAAAAAGAATATTTCCGGAAACTGGAAGGTTTTCTGGATGAAGAATATGCAAATGAGACCATTTATCCGCCGAGGGAGGATATTTTTAATGCGCTGAAGGCATCGGACTATGCGTCCACCAAAGTGGTGATTCTGGGACAGGACCCGTACCATGAACCGGGACAGGCCCATGGCATGTGCTTTTCCGTGCAGAAGGGTGTGAAAATTCCGCCGTCACTGGTGAACATTTATAAGGAGCTGGATGCAGATCTGGGTGTGAAGCCTGTGCGTCATGGTTATCTGCAGAGCTGGGCTGACCAGGGGGTGCTGCTCTTAAACACATCCCTGACCGTCCGTCGGGCGCAGGCCAATTCCCACCGGGGCAAAGGCTGGGAACAGTTTACTGATGCAATCATAAAGGCGCTCAATGACCGTCCGGAGCCTGTTGTATTCCTGCTTTGGGGAGCAAACGCCAGGTCGAAAGAGGCGCTGATTACTGCACCGCAGCATTTTATCCTGAGCGGGGCCCATCCAAGCCCGCTGTCTGCCTGGAATGGTTTCTTCGGCGGTGGATACTTCAGCAAAACTAACCGGTTCCTGGAACTGACCGGACAGACACCGATAGAGTGGCAGCTTGAGGAATAGGAGCGGATTATGGGAATAAGAAAACCTCAGGTTCTTCGCGGTAGTATTCTGATTCTGCTGATTGCAGTGATGGTTCTGCTTTCAGTGGAGTTTGCTGCAGCAGAAGAGTATGGTTATACGACAGAAAGTTTCCAGGTCGATGTGACTGTAGGGGAAGATAACAGCTATACGTTTGAAGAAATTATAACGGTGGATTTTCAGGATGAAAAGCATGGGCTGTATCGATATATTCCGCTATATCTGTCTGATGGTGTAAATGTAGTCATTGATCAGGTGAGTGTGGATGACTGGTACTTTACAGATGATGAAGTGTATTCGATTGAAGGCAGAGACGATAAAGAGGGGGTATGGCAGCTGATCCGTACCGGTATGTCATCCAAGACGTATACAGGTGAACAGAAATTTGTGTTCCGATATCGTCTGAAAATGGTAGATAATTACCGCCGTGACGGAGATCTGCTTTATGTGAATCTGATTCCAACAGAATGGGAAACTCCGATAAAAAGCTGCAGAATGAAAGTGCATCTGCCGGAAAAGTTGCAGCCGGTAAGCTTGGAATCTTTGGAGGTTTATGCTGCTGAATATGGTTCGGATGAAACACATCCGTGGACACGGTGGCATTATGATGAGGCAGAGCATACGCTTATCGTTGAAGGGGCGGATTTACCCAAAGGAACAGGCATTACTGTGTATTGTCCTCTGGAAGAGGGCGTTTGGGAAAATCCACTGAGCTATTTCTGGACTGTACCGGTATCATGTATAGCGGCCTTTGGTGTTCCGGTGCTGGTGATTTTGCTCTGGGCAGTATTCGGTCGGGAACGGAAGATTACTCCGTCTGAGACCTGCAGTCCGCCGGAGGGATTTACGCCCGCAGAAGTTGGTTATATGATTGACGGTGTGATTGACCAGTCGGATATGGTTGCCATGGTGGGATATTTCGCAGAGAAAGGCTATCTGGAAATCCGCCAGTACAAGCGGTGGCATTTTGAACTGGTGAAGCTTCGGGAAATCGATCCATCCGAAAAAGACTTTGCAAAATCCATGTTTGATGCACTGTTCAGCGGACTCAGGTTAAAGGAAGATGAAGATGGCCGGCTGGTGATGAAGGTCTGTGATCTTGGCCAGGACTTTCAGCAGAATTTCAAGGAGGCATATCAGCAGCTGAAGTCGGCTATGTCCATATATCATCCAGTCAGCAAGATATCAAAGATACTGACGGTGATTGGAATTATGATGATGCTGGCGATGGTATTTGGCGTATCATGGCTGGAAAATACATTTTTATTAAGCAATGGAATCCATTTCCTTGGCGGTCTGGTGGCATTGGTTCTGTTTATTGCCGTTGAGACACTGATTATAACGGAACGAAAGAAATATGTGATTGAAGATTCTGAAAAAAATGGAAACACAATTGTGGGGTATCTGATTCTGCTTGCAGGCAGCGGTGCACATGGTTTTTTCTTCTATTGGATGATGGGAAGTGTAATCCCATGTCTTACTGACAGTGAAATCCTTATAGGCCTTGTTCCTTTGGCTGCAGCAGCTGCAGCAGCAGCCATGTGCCTGGCAGGATGTACGGCAGCAGTTCATCTGTCGAAGCATACAAATCAAAGTGGCAGTTATATATCTGAACTGACCGGGTTCATGGAGTTTCTGAAGAAGCCTGATTTGGAAAAGCTGGAGCAGATGAACAGGGAAAATCCAAATCTTTTTATCCAGCTGCTGCCATATGCTTTCGTCCTGGGACTGGAAAAAATTTGGGCGGAGCATTTTGCTGAGCAGGAATTGCTGCAGGCAAAAGAACGGGCATATGATATGAATAAGTACCGGGAGGAGTTTGCAGACAACATTCATGTCGGAATGGTTGTCACGGACATTGAAACCGATGCAGTAAACCGGGTTTTCCGTACCAGAAGTGGTGGGGGCGGAGGATTCTCCGGCGGAGGCATCGGCGGCGGAGGCGGCGGTGCATGGTAACGGAATAGAATTTTTATGGAGCGGCAGAAGAGTGAAATCATCTGCTGCTCTTTTTGAATCCGCAGCAAAATTTTTCTTCCCGACATTTTTCGTAGGACTTCGACATCTCTTATGGAATATAATGGGAAAATATAAAGAAGGGGGTACTATGAGAAATTTTAGAAAAGCACTTGCAGATGATATTTCATTACAGGAGCGGCTGCTGGTCCAGTATGAGAATGAACTCCGAACTCTTCCAAAGGGAATTCTGGATGAATCCTGCAGCGGAAAAGTAGTTCACTATATTGACGCAAAGGGCAGGGAACATAACTCGGAGAAAACAAAAGAGGTTATGATAAGGATAAGCAGGCGAAGACTGCTGGAGAAAAAAATTCAAGTGATTCAGGAAAACCTGACAAGACAGAAAAAACTATATGAAAAGTACATATCCTACACAGACGAAAATATTATGGATAAAGTGGCACGTGTATACCGGAAGATTTTGCTGAGAGAAAAGGAGAAGGCGGACCAGGCTGCGGAACATGAGCATTCTGCATCTGGTGAAGGGGGGAGAACAGGACACAGGAGTCTGACTGGAAAAGAACTGGATTCAAAATCAGAAGTTATTATTTCTATGCTTCTGGACGTATATGGGATAAAGTACTATCGTGGAGTTAAAATATATTGGCCTTATGGCATGTCGGAAGAGGCAGAACGTTCCTGGGCAGAGCTGGAACTGCCGGTATACGTGGTACCCGATTTTGTATTTATTCTGCCGTCAGGTGAAAAGATATACTGGGAACATCTTGGAATGCTGGGCGATAAAAAATATTCGATTCGGTGGATGAAAAAGCAGGTGTTCTATCACTGGTTAGGTATCACACAGGGAGTAAATCTGATTGTAACTGCAGATGACTGCAATGGCAGTATTGATCCGGCGGCAGTTGCTGATATTATCGAGACCAGGCTGGCTCCGCTGATTACAAAAGCAAAGAAAAACTGAGAAACGGAAGGTCCGGTTCAAACGGCGTACCGGGTTTTGAAATTTTTTTGTGGATTTCCGGTATTATTCAACTGCTAATGTGGGAAATATAAGCGGATTTGAAGAAAAAAAGGCATGATGGTGAGTAAATAAAGGCGTTAACGTTGGAAAATCAGCATGGCGAGACGATAATTGGAATTAAATGGAACGATGCATCGTACGTAATACAGTAATGATACCGGGAATCAAACTTTTTTACTTAAAATCCGGTATCCGCAGCGAATTCAAGGAAGATTCACAAACTTAAATGCTTGTTTGACTTGAAAAAAACAGAAACCATGGTAGAATATAATTGAGAAATAATGCGCTTGACGGCTGTCCGATGCAGCCTGCAGGACAGCATGAGAGGAGATCTTTTTAGAAATGAACAAATACGTTGAATATAGAAGGGAATTCCACAAATACCCGGAAAACGGATGGAGAGAAATCCGTACCAGTGCCAGAATTGCAGAAATTCTCACCGGTATGGGATATACCTGCTTCATGGGTGAAGAAGTGGTAAATGTGGACACCATCATCAGCCTGGTTCGTCCGGGTGAAGCGGAAGTGGCTATGCTGAAGGAACAGGCAGTCCGTCAGGGTGCAGATCCAAAGTTTGTGGAAGCAACCGGCGGCATTCCGGGTGTTATTGCTGAATACGACACCGGAAAGAAAGGTCCTGTAACGGCATTCCGTTTTGACATTGACTGCCTGCCTTACGACGAGCCAAAGACAGAAGGCTACAGACCTTATGATGAAGGTTTTGCTTCTGTAAATCCAGGTGCAGTTCATGCATGCGGTCATGATGCACATACTGCCATGGGCCTGGGTATTGCTGATAAGCTGATGATGCAGAAGGACCGTATCCGTTCCGGCAAAATACGCCTGATTTTCCAGCCTGCAGAAGAAACATTCTGCGGTGCACTGTCCATCTGTGACAAGGGCTGGCTGGATGATGTAGATAACTTTATCGCAATGCATGTGGCACTGAGTGCGGAAAACAAGCCTCTGCCATCCCATACCATCTGCTGCGGCTGCAAAGACTTCTTAAGTGACCGTCAGCTGGATGTTACCTTCCACGGCCGTGCAGCTCATCCATGCGGGGCTTCCCAGGAAGGCAAGAATGCACTGCTGGCTGCATGTACTGCAGCAATCAACCTGCATGCTATCGCACCTCATGAAGAAGGTATGCACCGCATTAACGTGGGCAAAATCGAAGCAGGTGTAGCACCGAATACCATCGCACCGAATGCTCTGATGGTAGTGGAATACCGCGGTGTAACTGAAAACATTACAGAATATGTGGGACGCAGAGTTTTCGATGTAATCGAAGGGGCTGCAAGAATGTACGACATGGACTACACTGTGGAAGACTACGGTGAAGTTCCTGCAGGCAAGAGCGATGACTCCATGATGGATGTGATCCGACGTGCTTCCGTGAAAGTTCCTTGGATTCAGAAGATGTATTTCGAAGGAAACGTAGGCGGTACCGACGATGCTGCAGCTATGATTACCCGCGTGCAGAAACACGGCGGCCGCGGTACCTATGTGGGAATCGGCTGTGATACTACAGAGCCTGTACATAATGCGGGATTCGACCTGGATGAAGACTGTATCGAAGCTGCAGTGGATCTGTGCATGAACGCACTGGAATCCATGCACGGCTAAACAATAACGATATCAAAAGAAGCAAACGAGGAGGAACCGGTATGATTATTATTAAAAATGCCCGTTTGATTGGGCCTCTGACAGAAGGATATGATGGACAGTATGCCGACATCTGGGTAGATAACGGCCGTATTGCAGAAATCCGCCCTCAGGGCTGGACGCCGTCCGGAAGCGGTCTGTATCCCGAGGGGGTACAGGTGATTGATGCCCGTCAAAACACCGTCATGCCGGGTCTCATCGATATGCACGCGCATGTATATATGAAGTCTCTGGATTTCAATAAGGTGAAAGGGCTGGATGCAGCTCACAGCGTGCTCAATGCATATATCTATGCCGGGGAATATCTGAAGGCTGGATACACCACTGTCCGTGACTGCGGCTGTATGTACAATGTGACCGTGGCACTGGAAGAAGGCCGTAAGGCAGGCGAGCTGCTGGTTCCGCGTCTTGTATCCAGCGGACAGATTCTCACGCCGACAGAAACCGGCAACGATACTTTCGGGGAACTGTATGTGGAAGCAGACAGTCCGGAGGAAGTGCGCAAGGCTGCCCGCCGCCAGTTCCAGCTGAAAAATGATTTCATCAAGTACATGGTAACCGGTGCATTCTTAAATGAAAAGGGAAGTCCGGGAATGGTCATTGCCACCCTGGATGAACTGAAGGCTGCCGTGGAAATCGCAGAAATGAAGGAATCCTATGTATGCGGTCATGCCCACAGTGCAGAAGGCATCAAGCGTGCCATCGCAGCAGGTATCCGTACTGTTGAACACGGTGTATTCCTGGATGACGAGTGTATCGACCTGTTCCAGAAGACTCCGAATTGCTATCTGGTTCCGACCGGTGCCATTACCATAGCATGTGAAGGCGATACCGAATTCCTGTCAGAGAACCTGAAGGAAAAGGCATACCAGTATTTCGAAGATGAAAGAAATAACATCAATAAGGCATATCAGGCTGGTCTGAAGATGGGCTTCGGTTCTGACCTGGACATGGAAAACTTCGTAAAGAATATCGGTTATGAGTTTACTGCAAGAACCGATTACTATAACTTCAAGCCGATGGATATTCTCCTGCAGGCAACGAAGAACAGTGCTGAAATCATGAAACTGGATGATATCACAGGTACCGTTAAGGTAGGTAAGATGGCAGACCTGATTGTCTGTGACGGAAATCCGGATGAAAACATCCGTGTCATGAACAAACCTCTGCTCCATGTTTTGGCAGAAGGCAAATTAGTTTATTAACAGATATGCATCATACAGAAAAAGAGCTCCGCGCAGACAGCGCAGGAGCTCTTTTTCATAGGGATTTATGTGGTGCATGTTATTTTTCGATATCGTCATCATCATGGATGGTGCTGGTCAGGTTCAGATCTTCGAAACCTTCGCCAATGATTTCAAAAGCACTGGTCAGGATGATGAATGCACTTGGATCGTATTTATGTACGATTGCCTTCAGACGAGGCATTTCGTTTGGCTTTACTACCACCAGCAGAATCTTACGTTCTGCACCGGCATACATACCGGTACCGGTAAGGCAGGTAGCGCCGCGCTCCATATCATACAGAATCGCGTGGGAAATCTTGTCCAGATTCTTGTTTGCAAAGATATAGAACATGTCCGCTTTGTTAAAGCCGCTGTTGATCTTGTCCGTCACAATGGATGTTACTGCGATGGCAAGGATTGCATAGATACCGGCTTCGATTTCACCGTATACAACCATCGCCAGGCAGACGATGGAACCATCGATAATCATGAGCAGGGTGCCCAGACTCACATGACGGAATTTGGTGATAATCAGCTTGGCCAGCAGGTCTGTACCGCCGGCGGAAATCTGTGCCTTTACGGAGAAGGACGCAGCCACGCCGTAGAGAATACCGCCGCAGATAACGGCTACCAGTTTATCGTCTGTAACAGAAGGCAGGAAAGCCAATGCATCCACGATGGTGGAATACACGCCTACTGCAATCAGTGACAGGAAGATATAGCTTTTTCCCTTCAGGGTGAGACCCCAGAGACAGATTGGAATGTTCAGAATAAACACCACTACGCCGACCGGAAGGCCGAAGAGGGAGTTGAGTACGGTCCCGATACCTGCCAGACCTCCTGCTGCGATGTTATTATGCACATAGAACAGGTCCAGTGCCAGTGCATAGAACAGGTCGGACAGCATCAGGTAGCCGATTTGTTTCGGTGTCACTCCGAGCTTTTCAAGAAGAGTAGATTTTTTAGTGTCGTTCATTGCTGCATCTCCTGTAAGTTTACTTCAGGTTTTCGGGATTGAGGCATTTCAGTTCATCGATAACGAAAAGCCCATCTTTGCGGATCAGTACGTCATCAAACCAGATTTCACCGCCGCCGTATTCCGGACGCTGAATCATGACCAGATCCCAGTGTACTGCGGATTTGTTTCCGTTGTCTGCATCTTCATAGGCCATGCCGGGAGTCAGATGGAAGCTTCCGCAGATCTTTTCATCGAAGAGTGTATCCTTCATCGGTTCCAGCACAAACGGGTTCACACCGATGGCAAACTCTCCGAAATAGCGGGCGCCTTCATCTGTATCCAGCAGCTGGTTGATACGGTCCGTATCGTTGGCTGTAGCTTTGACGATTTTGCCGTTTTCAATTTCAAATCGGATATTTTCGTAGGTGAAGCCCTGTTCTTCGCTGGCGGTATTATAGGTGATATATCCGTTCATGGAATCCTTCACCGGTGCGGTATAGACTTCTCCGTCCGGGATGTTGCATTCGCCGGCGCACTTGATGGCAGGAAGGCCCTTGATGGAGAAAGTCAGGTCAGTGTCCGGCCCTGTAAGGCGTACTTTGTCTGTCCGGTTCATCAGATCAACCAGGCAGTCCATGGCATCGCTCATCTTCTGGTAATCCAGGGTACAAACGTTAAAATAGAAGTCCTCGAAGGCTTCCTGGCTCTTTCCGGCCAGCTGTGCCATGGAGGCATTGGGATATCTTAAAATGACCCATTTGGTCTTGTTTACGCGGTAATCCAGGGTTGGCTGGGTCAGACGGTAGTACATGTTCAGTTTTTCGGATGGTACATCGGAAAGCTCGGAAACATTGGCATTTCCGCGGATTGCGATATAGGCATCCATTCCTTTCATCTGATACAGCTGATATTCATCCAGAAAAGCAATCTGCTCCTCATCCGCACCCAGCAAAATCTCTCTCAGCACGGCGCTGTCCCTGTGATTAACGTATGGTTTTGCGCCCAGTTTATATGCATCTTTAATGAGCTGACGGACCAGCGGCTTGGTTTCTTCACCTTCGTAGTCGATGAGAACCTTTTCGCCTGGCTGCAGGCGGCAGGAATAGCCGGTCAGAAGCTCGGATAATTTCTTTACTCTTGGATCCATGATAACCTCCAGATTAATTTAATACCCATAGTATAACCCATTTTGAGAAGAAAAAAAAGAGAAGTTCACGGAGAACTTCTCTTAATCTTTCAAATTAATCTGTAATTAGATTCCCAGATAGGACAGTGCCAGAGAGATGAGTACGAAGGTCATCATAGCTGGTGTGATATACTTAATGGAAACTCTGAAGAATGCCTTACCCATGATCTTGTTGCCATGCTTTTCCATTTCTTCTTCATACCATTCAGGACCCTTCGCCCAGCCAACGATCAGACACATCAGGATTGCAGCCAGAGGCATCATGATACCTTCAGTGAAGAAGTCGTAAGTATCTACGAGACAGCCGATCTTGCTTACCAGAGGTAACTGGCTTGTAGCACCGCCGCCCAGCATGTCTAAGCAAACCGGAATGGACAGTACGAAGATGATTAAGGTCATAGTCAGAACTGCGTTCTTTCTGGAAACTGGCTTACCTTTGGCTTCATTGCTGTCGATAAAGTGTGCAGAAGCTACTTCCATCAGGGAAATCAGAGAAGATACACCTGCAAAGATTACCAGTACATAGAACAGGAAGCCGATTACATTACCGATGCTGCCCATGGAAGTGAAGGTGTCATGCAGTGTGATGAATAACAGACCAACACCACCGTTTGGAGAACCGCCCTGTGCGAATACAGCAGGGAAGATTGCCAGACCTGCCATGATAGCAGCCAGAGTATCAGCAGCAGGGATTACCCATGCGTTCTTGGAGATGTTTTCCTTAGGATCCATGTAGGAACCGAAGGTAATCATAATACCCATACCCAGGGAACAGGAGAACAGCATCTGACCTGCAGCAACACGGCATGCATTGAAGAAGTTGAACTCAGTACCAGCCATTGCCATACCCTTTGAAGTGAACATGTATGTCAGACCCTGAGATGCGCCAGGTAATGTGAAGTTGTAAACGATGATAACAATCAGAAGCAGGAACAGACCCGGGATACCTACCTTATTGAACTTTTCAATACCGCCGGAGATACCGCCTGCTACGATGAGACCGCAGAATGCCAGGGTAATCACTGTGAAGAGCAGTACCTGCATCGGTTCTGCAGTGTATGCGCCGAAGAAGTCGCCGCCGCCCATGCCGCCGAAACCATTGCCGCCAACCATTTCAAGCAGGAAGCCCCAGGTGTATCTAACGGAATAACCGATCAGAACGGAGTAGAAACCACTGATGATGATTGGACAGAGTACACTGAGCCAACCGACGAATTTATACTTGCTGCCCAGAGATGCCATAGCCAGAACAGGGCTCTTACCGGTCTTACGGCCGATAGCCATTTCCAGCGCCATAACAACTACGCCGCAGAATACTACGAATACTAAGTAAATGATTAAGAATGGGAAACCACCATTTGCCCCCATTTTATAAGGGAAACCCCATAAGTTACCAAGACCTACAGCGGAACCGACAGCTGAAAGAATGAACCCCAGGCTTCCACTGAAATTACCACGATTATTTTCTCCCATGAATAAAATCCTCCCAAGAATAATTGCTATTTGCTTCTTAGCGAAGCGATTAAGATGTTCCCAGTATACAGTAAAAATTTGTGCATGTCAACAAAGAAATTAAGTATTTTTTTGAATACAAACACAAAAAATAAAATGAGCAAAGATCGTAAATAAACTGATTGAAATCGTTCAAAAAACACAAAAACACCTGCGAGAGCGACTTCGCAGGTGTTTTCTTTGTGGCGGAGATGGTGGGATTCGAACCCACGCCCCGGTTACCCGGGCTGCCGCATTTCGAGTGCGGTCCCTTGAACCTCTTGGGTACATCTCCCAGTCTCCACGGGTTCGGCACCTTGCTGAAGGGTGCCTGATGCTGCTTTTTGCTGAATAAATCAGCCATAACAGAATACCATATTTATATGCATAATACAAGCAATTTTTTGTTAAGAGGGGGGAAATACCGTTGTAAAGCGCACTCTGAAATGGTAGAATGACAGAAAAAGGAGTGAGACTATGAAAAAAAATATCGACATTATCGTTGCCAACCCATCCGGCAACATCACCATATTCGTTAAAACACCGGTTCCACGCAGTGAATACCAGACTGTGGCATCACAGCTTCTGGCCATGGAGGAACTGGGAGGAGAACAGGTTGCATTCATCCTGCCGAATCCTCAGATTGAAGGAATTGACGGCTGTATGGAAATGTGCGGTCTGGAATTCTGCGGCAACGCGTCCCGGTCTTTCGGTCTTGTTCTGGCCCAGGAAGCAGGTGACAGCGGGACCGCAGCGAAAACCGTTCAGGTCAGCGGCTGTGAAGAGCCTCTTACTGTGGAACTGGACATGGACATGAACAGTGCGAAAATCCGCATGCCGAATCCGGTCAGCTGTGAAAAGAAACAGGAATGTACCATCGTGGATTTCGGAGGAATTCTTCATATTATAGTAGAAGACCTGCCGCCTTCAAAGGAAGTCTTCGATCTGCTGAAGGACCGTGTTTACGATCAGCTGAATCCACCGGCTATGGGGGTCATGTTCTGGGATACAGCAGAGAAGAAGCTGACACCGGTAGTATATGTAAAAGAAGTAGATACTACATATTTTGAGGGGTCCTGCGGATCCGGCACAACTGCCATGGCAGCAGCTTTCTCCATGGGACGTGAGGACGGCACACACAGCTGGTCCATCCCGCAGCCGGAAGGCACCATTGATGCCACTGCAGTCGTGAAGGACGGACGCGCAGTGGAAATTTACATCGACAGCCCGGTGGATGTGAAACCGTTACAGACCGTGGAAGTGGAAATATAATATGGATTCATAATAATGAAAAAGAGGTGCCTGCCATGAAGTGATATGTACCCCCTTTACTGGACAAAACCAGTAGAGGGGGTTTTTCTATGCGTTACAGTTATGAATTTAAGAGAAACTGTGTTGACCTTTATCGCCAGGGCCGGTGGCCAGAAACGCCGGAAGGAACTAGTCAAAAAGG
>JAZTZZ010000026.1:0-35133 GCA_045637765.1 Anaerovoracaceae bacterium
GAGGAATTTGAGTCCATGCGGATCCGCACGCTCCTGTCGGGGCCTTATGACGCCAACGACGCAATCGTAACGCTCCACTCCGGCGCGGGCGGAACGGAAGCCTGCGACTGGTGCAGCATGCTGTACCGCATGTATTCCAGATGGATCGACAAGAAAGGCCTCTCCATGGAGATCCTGGATTCGCTGGACGGTGATGAGGCGGGGATCAAGTCGATCACGTTCCAGGTGAACGGGGAAAATGCATACGGCCTTCTGAAGAGTGAGATGGGGATTCACCGTCTGGTGAGAATCTCTCCGTTCAACTCCGCAGGTAAGCGTCAGACGTCCTTTGCCCAGCTGGATGTGACCCCGGAACTGGATGACGATATCAACGTGGAAATCGATCCGGAAGATCTGCGTATCGATACTTACCGAAGCAGCGGTGCCGGCGGTCAGCACGTAAACAAGACCGACTCGGCAATTCGAATCACCCACCTGCCGACTAATATCGTAGTAACCTGCCAGAATGAACGAAGCCAGCACCAGAACAAGGACATGGCTATGAAGATTCTGAAGGCAAGACTGACCGAACTGGCGGAGCAGGAACACAAGGAAAACCTGAAGGAACTGAAGGGCGACTATTCCATGAATACCTGGGGTTCCCAGATCCGTTCCTACGTATTCCAGCCGTACACCATGGTTAAGGACCACCGTACAGGTGCGGAAACTGCCAACGTACAGGGGGTTATGGACGGCAGCATCGACTATTTCATCAACGAAAAATTAAAATTTAAGGAAGAATAAATGGATATCATTCAGAAATTAGCAGCAGAATTTAAAATAAAAGTATCTCAGGTGGAAAACACCGTAGCTTTGATCGACGAGGGCAATACCATTCCGTTTATCGCCCGTTACCGTAAGGAAGTAACCGGCGGTCTGACAGATGTGGTGCTCCGTGATCTGGACGAGCGTCTGTCTTACCTGAGAAACCTGGAAGAAAGAAAAGAAGAAGTCATCCGCCTCATCGAAGAGCAGGGCAAGCTGACTGAGGAACTCCGCGGAGAAATTCTGAAGGCAGAAGTTCTGCAGAGAGTGGAAGACCTGTACAAGCCGTTTAAGCAGAAGAAGGCGACCCGTGCATCCAAGGCCAAGGAAAGAGGCCTGGAACCGCTGGCCATGATTATCTACAGCCAGCTGCTGACCAAGGGCACACCGGAAGAGGTTGCGCACGCCTACATCAACGAAGAAAAGGAAGTTCCGACTGCAGAAAAGGCTCTGGCTGGTGCCTGCGATATCATCGCGGAAATGATTGCCGACGACCCTGAAATCACTGCAGCAGTAAGAGAAAAGACCTGGAATGCAGGTCTTATCGCCACCGAGGCAGTGGATGCGGAAGAAAAGACCGTCTACGACATGTACTACGACCGCAGCGAAGCCCTGTCCAAAATTCCGAACCACAGAGTTCTGGCCATCAACCGCGGCGAAAAGGAAAAGAAGCTGAAGGTAAAGGTAAACGTGGACGCAGAACAGATCCACGCACTGATCGGCAAAGAAACCCTGAAGGGCGAAAAGAACATCTTCTACGGTATGATGCAGGACACCATTGCTGATGCCTACAAGCGTCTCATGGCACCGTCCATCGAGCGTGAAATGCGTAACACCCTGACCGAAAGAGCCGAAGCGGAAGCAGTGAAAATCTTTGCAAAGAACACCGAAAGCCTGCTGATGGCGCCGCCTGTAAGAGGCAAGCGCGTCATCGCCATCGACCCGGGCTACCGTACCGGCTGCAAGGTGGCAGTGCTGGACGAAACCGGCAAGCTGAAGGCTTACACCACCGTATATCCGACCGAACCGAAGAAGGATATCGCAGGTACCGAAGCGGTGCTGAAGAAGCTGGTGGAAAAGTTCCATACCGACATTATCGTAGTGGGCAACGGCACCGCATCCCGTGAAACTGAGGAAGTGGTTGCAAACTTCATCAAGAAAAATGGCTATGCCATTCAGTATACCATCGTAAACGAAGCAGGCGCTTCCGTTTACTCCGCATCCAAGCTGGCGGCAGAAGAATACCCTGATCTGGACGTAACTACCCGTGGGGCAATGTCCCTGGGACGCCGTCTCCAGGACCCGCTGGCAGAATTGGTAAAAATCGATCCGAAGAGCATCGGCGTGGGCCAGTACCAGCACGATATCAACCAGAAGCTGCTGGAAGGTGCCCTGACCAATGTGGTGGAAGACTGTGTAAACCGTGTGGGCGTGGACCTGAACACCGCATCTCCGTCCCTGCTGTCCTATATCGCTGGCATCAACATGGGTATCGCCAAGAATATCGTGGCATACCGTGAAGAAAACGGCAGTTTTACAACCCGTAAGCAGCTGATGAAGGTGCCGAAGCTGGGCGAAAAGGCTTTCGGCCAGTGTGCCGGCTTCCTGCGCATCACCGGCGGCAAGGAGCCTCTGGATGCAACCTCCGTTCATCCGGAATCCTACGATGCGGCACGTTCCATGATGGAAAAGCTGGGCGTGGAAGCTGCAGCAATCAAAGCCGGCGGCGACTCCGACATCGAGCGCAAGATCAAGGCTGCGTACCCTGCAAAATCTTTCACCCAGAGCCTTTCCCGCATGGCGGCAGAACTGGGTGTGGGTGAGCTGACTCTGGCGGACATCGTGGAAGAACTGAAGAAGCCTGCCCGTGACCCGCGTGAAGATGCACCGCCTGTAGTATTCAGAAACGATGTAAAGAGCTTTGATGACCTGAAAATCGATATGGAAATGACCGGTACGGTACGTAACGTGGTGGACTTCGGTGCTTTTGTGGACATCGGTGTAAAGAACGATGGTCTGGTACACATTTCCCAGATGAGCAATAAGTTCATCAAGCATCCGATGGATGTGGTTTCCGTAGGAGATACTGTAAAAGTTAAGATCATCTCCATTGACCGTGAAAAGATGAAAGTCGGACTGACCATGAAGCTGTAAGAAAGGCCGCAGCCGCCGCTTCGGCGGCGGGCGGAGCCCGCAGGGCTCCGCCCACCCGGGCCACTGGCCCGGGCGGCCTTCCGGAAGGAGCAACCAATGAAGAAATATATTTTATTTGATTTTGACGGGACCCTGGTAAATACCAACGATGTGATTGTGGCGTCCTGGCAGCATACATATAAGCATTATCTGGGACATGAGGTTCCGGAAGAACATATCACAGCCTGCTTCGGGGAACCGCTTCTGCTTACGATGGAGCGGGAGTTTCCTGGTGTGGACCCTGTGGAGGCTGCAGCCGTATACCGCCAGTTCCAGGGGGAAAATGCAGAACGGCTGGTAACCATCTTC
Organism: Anaerovoracaceae bacterium; assembly: GCA_045637765.1. Classification (GTDB taxonomy): domain Bacteria; phylum Bacillota; class Clostridia; order Peptostreptococcales; family Anaerovoracaceae; genus RGIG7179. Next base: position 3,307 of record JAZTZZ010000026.1, read on the forward strand.
CCCGGTATCAGAGAGCTGCTGGATGATTTGAAGAAAGCTGGCTATGTACTGGGCATCGTCACATCCAGAACCCGTGTGACGGCTTTAGGGTATATGGATATGTTTGATATCACATCGTATTTTGACGATCTGGTAACCTGCGACGATACCACCGTGCATAAGCCAAACCCTGAGCCTCTGCTGCTGGCCATGTCCAGACTGGGCGCATCACCTGAAGAGTCCCTGATGATCGGTGACAGTCCTTTTGATATCAAATGTGCCAACAATGCAGGTGTGGATTCCGTCATGGTAAACTGGCGTATCACCTGCGATGAAACATCGCTGATAGACGATGCGAAGGTGGATTACTGGATTCACCAGCCTTCCGACCTGGTGGAACTGCTGAAAACGATTTAGGCTCTTCCGCATGTTCAGACCGCATACCGGAATTTAAATATAAATGACAAATTTCCGGTATGATTTTATGCCGGGCAGATGATTTTGACCGGTGAAAAAAGGAACTGTTCCGAAAACACAGCTTTTATTTGCAAGAAAATATAAAAAATGGGCCAATAATTTGGCCTGATACCAGAAACAGAAGAATTAATAGCGAAATGATACCGGAAATTGCTTAAAAAAGAGTGATTTCCGGTATTCTTCCATCGCATGAACCGAATCGTTCATCATGAGAGGTTATATATGCTGAACATTTACTACGGACGTGAAAACGTCGACAAGGAAAAGTTCATATTCGATAAGATTCGACAGAGTACGACAGGATTCGACATCCAGGGGGACAGCGGCATCCCACGGGGCAGCGGCACGCCGCAGGGCACCTCGCAGAAAGCTCCGGCCCGCACGATTTTGCTGGTTCCGGATCAGTACACCCTGGAAGCGGAGCAGCAGGCCTTCCGTCATCTGGAAGCAGAGGGGCTCATGGATGTGGAAGTGCTGTCCATGTCCCGTCTTGGAAGCCGGCTCATCGCAGAGCTGGGCGGATCCCGCCAGACCTTCATCGACAAGTATGGCCGCCACATGATTCTGGCCCGGATTGCCCGTGAAAACCGTGAAAAACTTCAGGTTTTCCGCGGTCTGGAGGAACGGAATTCCTTCATCGAAATGGTGAACAACTTTATCTCCGAACTGAAGCAGTACAACTGCGGAACGGCGGAAATGGAAACCATGGCGGCAGAATCTGCGGAGGGTTCCCATACACGGCGCAAGCTGGAGGACCTGACCCTGATTTACCGCCTTTATGAAGAGGAAATCCGCGGCAAGTACACCGACTCCGAGGATTATATCGATTTATACCTGTCGAAGATCCGTGACTCGAAGCTGATTGAAGGGAGCCGGATCTGGATTTACGGTTTTGACAGTTTTGCGCCGAAGGCCCTGTCTGTTATCGGGCAGCTGATGCAGCGTGCAGAAGAGGTCAATGTTGTTCTGACCTGGGATGAAGGCGGACGTGATGCGGATCTGTTTGCCCTGACGGGTATGGTCATGGAAAACCTGGAAGCGGAAGCTGCAGCGGCAGGTGTGAAATCCCGCCGTCAGGTGATTGCAGCAGGTCAGGACAGCCTCTGGAACCGGCAGGATATGAGTCCGGCTATGGCTCATGTGGAACGGGAACTTTACACCCTTCCGTCACGCCGTCAGGAAGACTGCAGCGGCATTACTCTGGTGGAAGCGGCCGGCCTTTATAACGAGGCGGAAAGTGCAGCTGCGTATGTTCTGCATCTGGTGCGGGAAAAGGGCCTGCGGTATCGGGACATCCGTCTTGTGTGCAATGATCAGGATGTACGGGGGCCAATTCTGGAACGTGTTTTCCAGGAGTACGGCATTCCTGTGTTCAGTGATGGAAAGAAAGATATTTTGTCCAGCCCGGCGGTGCAGTATGTGCTGGCCCTGCTGGAAGTGATAAACAATGAGTACCGGACAGAGGATGTGTTCCGTGTGCTCAAGTCCGGTTTCGGCCCGGTGAGCCGGGAGGAAACCACGGACCTGGAAAACTACGCCATTAAATACCGTCTGCGCCGTACCATGTGGAAGCGGCCTCTGGTAAAGGGTGTAAGCGAATATGGCGAAGAAGGCTTCCTGAGACTGGAAGATATCCGCCGCCGTGCTGTGGAGCCGCTGCTTCTGCTGGAACCTTTGGTGCAGCGGGAGCAGACTGCCGCAGAGTTTATTCAGAATTTTTATAAATACCTGTACGAAACTGTCTGCCTGCCGGACCGGATTCTGGACTTTATCGCAGTTCAGGAGGAACTGGGCCGGGTGGATCTGGCCGATGAAACCAGCCAGATCTGGGGCCGCATGATCGGTATTCTGGACCAGATGATGGAGATCATGGGAGACCAGCCTTTTGAGGCGGAATCTTTCCTGGAACTGTTCCGGGTGGGACTGTCCCAGGTGGAAATCGGCATGCTGCCGCCGACACAGGACGGACTGCTCATGGGCACCATGCAGCGAACCCGTGTGAGTCAGGCAGAGGCGCTGGTAGTGGTAGGCGCCAATGAAGGCGTACTGCCCCAGGAAAAACCGGAAGCCGGGCTGTTCAGTACGGAAGAAAAAGAATTATTCAAGGAGCGGGGTACAGAACTCTGCAGGCGGGATGCCATCGTTTTCATGGAGGAACGGCTGGCCATCTACCGCAACCTGTCCCGCCCATCAAAATATCTCTGGATAAGCTGTTCTCTCTCCGACGGGGACGGCAAAGAATCCAGACCGTCATCGGTTTATCTGAAATTGAAGGAGATGTTCCCTACACTGCAGGTGCAGAGGGACATTCTCAATCAAAACAACCCGATGCCACTGATTCATGGCGGACTCAGCAGTCTGCGCCATCTTACCGAATCCCTGCAGAATCTGACTGATACACAGCTGGAACCTGCATGGAAAGAGGCACTCTGCTGGTACCGGGAACATGACGGCGAAAACCTGGAACGGATCCGTCAGGGAATGGCATTTACCAATACCCAGGGGGCACTGGGCAGTGCTGCGGCACGGCAGCTTTTCCTAAGAAATCCGGAAGGGGCAATTTCCCTCAGCCCATCCCGTCTGGAGAAGTTCTCCAGATGTCCGTTCTCACACTTTGTATCCTACGGTCTGCGGCCGGAAGAACGGCGTATTTTCGAAGTAGCGCCGCGGGAAATCGGGGACATTTATCACGAATGCCTCATGACTCTGGCACAGTCTCTGACGCGGGAAGACCTGGATGTAACCCATCCCCTGTCTCCGTGGATGACCATCACCAGAGAAGAATGCGGCAAACTGGTAAGGGAAACTGCGCGGAAGCAGATGGAAACCTACCGTGAAGGACTCTTCCACCTGGGCAAAGAAGAGTCTTACCGCAGCCAGCGGATTTATGATATCTGCGAAACTGTGTGCTGGACCGTGGTGGAACAGGTCCGCGCCGGTCAGATTGAAAGCTGTGATTTCGAAGTGGGCTTCCGCCGCGGCGGCAAAATCCCTCCGGTTGCACTGGACATCGGCGGTGAAACGGTCTACATTGAGGGCAAAATCGACCGTGTGGACTGGCTGCCGGATAACCGTGTGAAGATTATCGACTACAAGACCGGAAATGAAAACTTCAGCATAAGGGAGGCCAAAGCCGGATACCGTCTTCAGCTGATGCTCTATCTGCAGGCTGCCTGCGAAGAACGGAAGAAACCTGCCGGTGTATTCTACTTCAAGATTACGGAACCTATGGTGGACTCCAGCGATAAGGAGTTTGATGCAGAGGAACTGGCCCGTGAAATCCGGAAGAATTTCAAGCTCAACGGCGTCATGGTAGATGATCCGGGCGTAATCCAGTCCATCGCCGGTGACTTCAGCGGATACTCGGAAATCGTGCCTCTCCGTACAGGAAAGGATAAGATAAGCGGTACGGGGAAGGAAACCCTGATCAGCGAAGAAGATTTTGCGGAGCTGCGGGATGCGGTCATGTCGAAAACCGTCGAAATCTGCCGAAACCTGGCAGATGGCAATATCGACATCCATCCGATGAAAACAAAGGAACGGTCAGCATGCACGTACTGTGATTATAAGGGCATCTGCCGTTTCGACACGGTCTTTGAGGGATGCAGCTATAATATCGTATAAAAGGCACTGAAAAGTGCCTTTTTGCCTTGCACTCGGGCCGCAAACATGATAAAATAACTGAATAGTTATATTATGGTATAAGGAAAAGTGTGCCATAATGAAAACTGATTTTTTAGGAGGATCGAATGATGAAGGAGAGATACCCACGGCTGGAGTTCAATCTGGCCAGTTTAAAACACAATGTAGCGCACACCGTTGAACTGTGCGGAAGCTGCGGAATTCAGGTTGCAGGTGTAATCAAAGGAGCAACCGGCGACGTGGAAGTTGCCAGAACATTTGAACAGGGCGGGGCTGCGTTCATCGCTTCTTCACGTTTGGAACAGATAGAAGATGCGAGAGATGCCGGCATCGAAAAGAAAATGATTCTGATTCGTATCCCTATGCTCAGTGAAGTGGAAGATGTTATCCGTCTGTGTGACATCAGCCTGAACAGTGAGCTGGAAGTGCTGAAGGCACTGAATGAAGAAGCAAGCAAGCAGGGCAAGCTGCATAAGGTAATCCTGATGGCAGACCTGGGCGACCTGCGTGAGGGCTTCTGGGATAAGGATGAACTGGCAGACGTGGCTGAGTACATCGAGAACAAGATGATCAACATTCAGCTGGTAGGTGTAGGTACCAATCTGGGATGCTACGGTTCTGTTCTGCCGACTGCAGACAAGCTGCAGGAGCTGGTGGATATCGCAGAAACCATCGAAAAGCGTCTGGGACGCGAACTGGAATACATTTCCGGCGGCGCGACCAGCAGCTTAATGCGTATTATGGATGGCAATATTCCGAAGAGAATCAACCTGTTGCGTGTAGGTGAAGGCATTCTGGTTGCCAGAGACCTGGAAGAGTTCTATGGCTATGATCTGAGCAAATTCCGTCACGACGTGGTTCGTCTGAAGGCGGAAGTTATCGAAGTAAAGAACAAGCCATCCCATCCGGTTGGTGAAATCGGCGTGGACGCTTTCGGTCACAAGATGGAATACGAAGACCGCGGCATGAGAAAACGTGCGCTGCTGGGCGTAGGCAAGGTGGACTACGGTGCACCATGCGATTTGATTCCGCTGGAAAAGGGCATCGAAGTACTGGGCGCATCCAGTGACCACACCATTATTGATATCGAAGACGCAGAAAAAGACTGGAAAGTCGGCGACATCATGGAATTTGACGTAAATTACGCAACTCTGGTATATCTGTCCAACTGCAGAAACGTACAGATTGCATACGTTTAATACCGAAAACATATAATAAAACAAATAAGCTGAATTAGGAGAGAAATTAAAAAAATGGCTGAAGAAATTCTTTTAACCCAGGAAGGGTATGACAAAATTGTTGCTGAGCACGAGCACCTGGTTGCTGTAGGCAGAAAGGAAGTTGCAGAACGTCTGAAGGAAGCGATTTCCTACGGCGATATTTCTGAAAATGCTGAATACGATTCCGCTAAGGACGAACAGGCTGAAATCGAAGAAAGAATCCTGAAACTGGAAGCTATGATCCGTCAGGCTAAGATTATCGAAGAAACTGATGCACCTAAGGATTACGTAAGCGTAGGTGTGAAGGTGGAAGTGGAATACATGGAATCCGGTGATATTGCAGAATACACTATCGTAGGTTCCACTGAAGCAGATCCGTTCGAAGGCAGAATTTCCAACGAATCTCTGGTAGGTCAGAACCTGCTGGGCAAGAAGGTTGGCGAAGTTGTGGAAATCATCGTACCGGACGGAATTCTGAACTTAAAGGTTAAGTCCATCAACAAGTAAACCCCTGGGGATAGATCGGAGAGGATAAAAATGAGCGAAGAAATCAGAAATCAGGCTGCTCCTGAAGCAGCTGTTGAAGAAGCTGTTTCTGAAGAAACGTTAAGCGAACAGAGAAGAATCAGAAGAGAAAAGCTGAAGGCACTGCAGGAAGCTGGCAGAGACCCGTTCCTGAATGAAACCTGGAATGTAACTGCACACAGCAAGGACATCAAGGATAACTTCGAGGCAATGGAAGAACAGGAAGTATCCTGTGCCGGCAGAATCATGGCTTTCAGAGACATGGGTAAGGCATGCTTTATCGACATTCAGGACAAGCAGAGCAGAATTCAGTGCCATGTAAAGAAGGACGTTCTGGGCGAAGAAGAATATAAGTGGTTCAAGACCTACGACATCGGTGATATCATCGGCGTGGAAGGTACAGTGTTCAAGACCAAGCGCGGTGAAGTTTCCATCCTGTGCAGCAAGGTTGTTCTGCTGACCAAGTCCCTGCAGGTTCTGCCTGACAAGTGGTCTGGCCTGAAGGACCAGGATACCAGATACCGTCAGAGATACACTGACCTGATTGTAAATCCTGAAGTAAGAGACACCTTCATCAAGAGATCCAAGATCATCAAGGAAATGAAGCGTGTACTGGAAGAAGACTTCGGATACCTGGAAGTAGATACTCCAATCCTGACTACCATCGCAGGCGGTGCAAACGCAAGACCATTCAACACTCACCATAACACTCTGGACCTGGATATGAAGATGCGTATCTCCAACGAACTGTATCTGAAGAGACTGATCGTTGGCGGTCTGGACAGAGTATATGAAATGGGCAAGATGTTCCGTAACGAAGGTATGGACAGAAACCATAATCCTGAATTCACATCCATGGAATGCTACATGGCTTACGGTAACATGGAAGATACCATGGAAGTTACCGAACAGCTGGTATACAAGGCTGCACTGGCAGTAAACGGTACCCCAATCATCACTTACCAGGGCAAGCAGTTCGACGTAACTCCTCCTTGGAGAAGACTGAACATGGCTGACGCTGTTAAGGAAATCACCGGTGTGGACTTCGACGTGATCAACACTGACGAAGAAGCAAGAGCAGCTGCACTGGAAAAGGGTATGGATCCTGCAGAAGTACAGCACTGGACCCGTGGTAAGATTATCGCTGAAATGTTCGAAGAATTCTGTGAAGACGTTCCAGGCTACCTGGACGGTCCTGTATTCGTAGTAGGACATCCGGTTGAAGTATCTCCTCTGTCCAAGAGAGACCCTAAGGACCCAAGAATCACCAGAAGATTCGAAGGTTATATCAACGGCTGGGAAGTATGTAACGCATTCTCCGAGCTGAATGACCCTATCGACCAGTACGACAGATTCGTAGTACAGCAGGCACAGCTGGATTCCGGCGAAGACGATGAAGCACATCCAATGGATATGGACTTCGTAAACGCTCTGGAAGTTGGTATGCCTCCTACAGGCGGTCTGGGCGTAGGTATCGACAGAGTTATCATGCTGATCTGTGATGCTCCAAGCATCAGAGACATCATCCTGTTCCCAACAATGAAGCCGCTGGATTCCGATAAGAAGAAGGCTCCTAAGGCTGAAGAAGAAGTGGAAGATGTGAAGGCAGAAGAAATCGATTTCTCCAAGGTTGAAATTGAGCCTCTGTTCAGCGATTTCGTAGATTTCGAAACCTTCTCCAAGTCTGACTTCAGAGCAGTTAAGGTGAAGTCCTGTGAAGCAGTTCCTAAGTCTGCTAAGCTGCTGAAGTTCGTTCTGGACGACGGTACTGAAAACGACAGAGTAATTCTGAGCGGTATTCACCCTTACTACGAACCGGAAGAACTGCTGGGCAAGACTCTGGTAGCAATCACAAACCTGCCGCCAAGAAAGATGATGGGCATCGAATCCAACGGTATGCTGCTGTCCGCAGTACATCAGGAAGAAGGCGAAGAAAAGCTGAACCTGCTGATGGTTAGCCCAAGAATCCCTGCAGGCGCAAAGTTATATTAATTATAAGCACAGCTCGTCTGTGATAAAAAGACCGAAGGATCTTTACCTTCGGTCTTTTTGATTTCATGGACAATTTACTATTATATGCTATAATGACAGTAACGAAACTTCACAATGTGAACAGGAGGTAATTCTATGAATTTCAGTCTGGCACTGTATTGGCCGATTCTGCTGGCCGTATTCTCGGATATTTTTTATCAGATCTGCGCAAAATCCACCCCGGCGAACCTGAATCCTTTCGCATCCCTGACCGTGACCTATCTGGTGGGTGCAGCAATCTCCACAGTGATTTTCTTTATCACCAGCGGCGGCGGAAACCTGCTGGCGGAGTGGAAGGAAGTGAACTGGTCCACTTTTGTCCTGGGCCTTGCCATCGTGGGACTGGAAGCAGGTGCAATCTATATGTACAAAGTGGGTTGGGCTGTCAACACAGGCTATATTGTGAAATCTATCCTGCTGGCTACTGCCCTTATCGCGGTAGGCTACTTTATTTATAAGGAGTCCTTCTCTCTGAACAAGGCCCTGGGAATCATGGCCTGCCTGGTGGGACTGTACCTGATTAATAAATAGAAGCTGTAAGGCGAGGAGATATTTATGGAAATGGATTATGGAATCATATCCTGTATACCGATTACGGTGCTGATGGCTGGCATGCTGCTGACCAAGCGGATAACGGAAATGATGGTGGCCGCATCTCTGCTGGGGGCTATCCTCATACATAAAGGGAATTTTTTCTCCGGCTACATAGAAATGATTTACGGCACCCTGGGCAATTCGTCCTATCATTTTGTGCTGTTCATTCTCATGGGATTTGGCGGTATGATTAAGCTGTTTCAGGAGTCCGGGGCGCTGCTGGGATTCCGCCGCAGCCTCTCAAAATACATAAAGGGCCAGCGTGCACCGCTGATTGCAGCCTGGTTCATGGCCTTCGTCATGTTCGTGGATGATTATCTCTGTGCCCTGGCGGTTTCCTTCTCCATGCGTGAAATTACTGATGAAAACAGGATTCCGCGGGAACATCTGGCATTTCAGACAAATGTCATGTCTGCCTGCGTCTGCATTCTGGTTCCGTTCAGCAGCTGGGTGGCGTTTACTACCGGTCTGCTGGGTGAACAGGGCGCATCTTTTGCGGATTATCTGAAGGGTATTCCGTTCATGTTCTATCCTCTGCTGATGGCTTTGCTGAGCATGCTGCTGACTCTGGGGATGGTTCCTAAAGTCGGTTCCTTGAAGAAGTCCTATGAACGTGTACAGCAGGGCGGTCCTCTGCTTCCTAACGAAAAGGGCAGTTCTTCCATCGTAAATCTGGAGATGGAGAATGAGGTGAAGGAAAGCTCTGCTCTGAATATTGTCCTACCTCTGGTCGTGATGATTGGAGTGGTGCTGATTTACGACAACGATCTGGTGCATGGTATCTTTGCCTGCATCGCCGTTCAGGCGGTAATGTATGTGGGCGGGAAGCTTATGAGTCTGAGTCAGTTCGTGGATGCTTTCTATGAAGGGGCCAAGTCCATGTGCTCCATGGCTATTCTGGTATGCTTTGCATTTACTCTTAGCACAGCCAATGAAACCATGGGATTCTTCGACTTCCTCATCGGCGGAATCAGCCGGAATATGCCGCCGGAGCTGATACCGGCTCTGATTTTCGTGGCAGTGGGCCTTGCAGTTTTTGCAACGGCAGGATACTGGATTATCCAGATTATCGCCATTCCGGTCTTCGTGCCGCTGGCTGTGACCGTAGGGCTTCCGATTCCGATGGCCATCGGTGCGGTTATGAGCGGTGTGGCTTTCGGAGGCAACTTCTGCTTCTACTCTGATATCATCTTCATGACATCCGCCGGAACCGGCATTTCCAACATGCGGCAAGTGAAGGTGGCGGCGCCTTATGTGCTGACCGTAACGGCACTCACTCTGGCCGGATATGTGGCACTGGGATATATGATCATGTAATTGACGGAAAGAGACTCCATAAAGGAGTCTCTTTTTAATTGCCTTTACAAGTGTTGAAAAATAAATTAGAAAAATATAAAATAATAATGATTATCACTATTGACAAATGAGTTAGTTTATGCTAACATAAAGCCATCAAAAGAAAAGAAACAAATCACCAGCCCGGCAGCCGATTCAAAAATGAACGGGCGGTGAATAAAGGGGCCGTAAAAGCGGTAAACTGAAAACATATCATAAAAGAGGTAAAGGAGATTAAAACTATGTCAATGATTAATAAGGAAGTAAACGAGTTTAAGGTAAAGGCGTTCGTAAACGGAGAATTCAAGGACGTATCCAAGGCGGATATCCTGGGTAAGTGGAGCGTGTTCTTCTTCTATCCGGCAGACTTCACATTTGTTTGCCCGACTGAGCTGGAAGACCTGGCTAACAAGTACGAAGAATTCAAGGCTGCAGGCTGCGAAATCTACTCTGTGTCTACTGATACCCACTTTGTACACAAGGCATGGCACGATGCATCTGAAAGAATCCAGAAGATTCAGTATCCAATGCTGGCTGACCCAACTCACGCACTGTCCAGAGATTTCGAAGTTCTGATTGAAGAAGACGGTCTGGCTGAAAGAGGTACTTTCGTAGTAAACCCTGAAGCAAAGATTGTAGCATATGAAGTAAACGCAGGTAACGTTGGCAGAAATGCTGATGAACTGTTCAGAAAGCTGCAGGCGCTGCAGTTCGTAGCAACACACGGCGATGAAGTTTGCCCGGCTAAGTGGCAGCCAGGTGCTGAAACACTGAAGCCAAGCCTGGATCTGGTAGGTATGCTGTAAAACAGCTGACGGGGTAAGGATTTTGAGAACAAGGGGAAATTAAGAGAACTGAGAGGATGGCGCCGGGGGAACCTGGCGCCTCGCTTTTAAAGGGGACGATGAAAGAGGTAAATGCGATGAAGAATTTATACGATGTTGTGATTATCGGCGGAGGCCCGGCAGGGCTGACAGCCGCTTTATACCTGGCCCGCGCGAAATACCGCGTAGTGGTTGTGGAAAAAGAAAAATTCGGGGGACAGATTACCATTACCCACGAGGTTGTGAACTATCCGGGCGTTGCCCGCACCAGCGGTGCGGCTCTGACAGAAACCATGCGTCAGCAGGCTGAATCCTTCGGCGCTGAATTCATGCTGGCAGAAGTAGAAGGCCTGGATATGACTGGAGACGTGAAGACGGTAAAGACAAGCCGCGGCGAACTTCAGGCGTTCGGCGTACTTCTGGCAACGGGAGCTCATCCGAGAATGGTCGGCTTCAGGGGTGAAGAAGAGTACCGTGGCAGAGGTGTGGCATACTGTGCGACCTGCGACGGCGAGTTCTTCACCGGCAAGGACGTGTTCGTGGTAGGCGGTGGTTTTGCAGCGGCAGAAGAAGCTGTTTTCCTGACAAAATACGCCCGCCAGGTTAAGATCCTGATCCGCAGAGACGATTTCTCCTGTGCGGCATCTGCGGCGGAACATGCACGTTCCAACCCGAAGATTGAGGTTCTGACTAATACCGTAGTGGATGAAGTGTCCGGTGACGGCGTACTCCGCAAAATCCGCTACACCAACCGTATCACTGGAGAAACCACCGAGTATACTCCGGGGGATGGAAGCAACATCGGCGTCTTCGTCTTTGCAGGCTATGCACCGGAAACCAGTCTGGTAAAAGACCTGGGCATTCTGGATGAACAGGGGTATGTAATCACAGACCGTGCCATGAAGACTTCTGTGGACGGCCTGTATGCAGCAGGCGACGTGTGTATCAAGGCACTGCGCCAGGTGGTAACTGCAGTGGGCGATGGTGCTCTGGCAGCTACTGAACTGGAAAAGTATGCAGCACAGATTCAGGCGAAAACCGGCCTGAAACCACAGCGTCCGGAAGCGGAAAAGCCTGCGGAAAAACCGGCAGAAGCAGCTCCGGCAGCGCAGCCGGCGGCAGCCTCCGGAAGCGGACTCTTTGATGAGGCCATGATGGCCCAGCTGAACACTGTGTTCGGCCGCATGGCGAATCCTCTGATTCTGAAATTATATCTGGATGAACGTCCTGTATCTGCAGAGCTTAAGGGATACATGGAAGAACTTGCATCTGTAACTGAGAAACTGTCCGTAGAAACAGTAGCCGGTGCTGATGCAGCTGGTGTGGATGCACCATGTGTGAGAATCTGCAGAGCAGATGGAAGCTGGAGCGGCCTCGCCTTCCACGGTGTGCCGGGCGGACACGAGTTCACCTCTTTCGTACTGGGACTGTATAACGCAGCAGGGCCTGGTCAGCCGCTGGATGAAGCGGTTCTGGCAGGAGCCCGCGGCGTGGCAGCAAAGAAGGATATCAAAGTTCTGGTATCCCTGGCCTGCACCATGTGTCCTGAGCTGGTGACCGCAGCCCAGAGACTGGCGGCAGAAAACGATAATATTACTGCTGAAGTGTACGATATTAACCACTTCCCTGCACTGAAGGATCAGTACAACGTGATGAGCGTACCATGTCTGGTTATCAACGACGGGGAAAAGATCAGTTTTGGCAAGAAGAATGCAGTCCAGGTGCTGGAACTGCTGAAATAAATTCTTTATTGATATTCGCCTCCATAGAACAAACAGCGGCCGTCCGGTTTAACCAGACGGCCGTTTGCTGTTATACGATTCTGCAGCCGGTGCGTCCCCGGCCGCAGTAGAACCACATCACATCAAGGACGTAAAGGTTCTGAGAACTGTATGCGGCGGTAAGACTGTATACGAAGCTTAAAAGCATAAAGTATAAAATCATACGGAGACGGAGCGTCAAATTGAGTATTTTCAGTCAGATGCTCCGTTTTTATTATATTCCTGACTTGTAATTTCCAAATGTTTATGGTAAACTAAACTATGTATGCCCGGCTTGACGAAACAGCCGGCATTTTCATGTAAACCGTTAAAAAATAAGATTTTGCATATAGTATAGTTAAGAAAAAAGGAGACACAAATCGTGATTACAGTAAGCAACGTAAGTTTAAACTTCAGCGGCAGCTACCTGTTCAAGGACGTAGACCTGAAGTTTACCGCAGGCAACTGCTACGGCATCATCGGTGCCAACGGCGCAGGTAAGTCTACTTTCCTGAGAATTCTGTCCGGCGACCTGGAACCATCCACCGGTAACGTATCCATCAAGCCGCACACCCGTATGTCCGTGCTGAAGCAGGACCACTTCGCATTTGACGAATTTACTGTTCTGGATACCGTAATCCAGGGCAATGCGCGTCTGTACCAGGTAATGCAGGAAAAGGACGCAATCTATATGAAGGAAGAGTTCACCGACGAAGACGGTATCCGTGCAGCGGAACTGGAAGGTGAATTCGCAGAAATGGATGGCTGGGAAGCAGAATCCAACGTAAGCCGACTGATCCAGGGTCTGGGTCTGTCTGAAGACATCCTGTATATGCCTATGGCAAGCCTGACCGCAAAGGAAAAGGTAAAGGTTCTGCTGGCACAGGCACTGTTCGGCAGCCCTGATATCGTACTGCTTGACGAACCGACCAACCATCTGGACGTTAAGGCTATCGACTGGCTGGAAGAATTCCTGATGGAATACCCTGGTACCGTACTGGTAGTATCCCATGACCGTCACTTCCTGAATGCAGTATGTACCTCTATCGTGGACGTTGACTACGGTAAGATTAAGATGTACGTAGGTAACTACGAATTCTGGTATGAATCCTCCCAGATGATTCAGAAGATGATCCGTGACCAGAATAAGAAGAATGAAGATAAAATCAAGGAACTGCAGGCATTTATTCAGCGATTCTCCGCTAACAAGTCCAAGTCCAAGCAGGCGACTTCCAGAAGAAAGCTGCTGGATAAGCTGACTGTAGAAGAAATGCCGGCTTCCTCCAGAAGATATCCGTTCGTTGGTTTCAATATGGACCGTGAAGCAGGTAAGGAAATCCTGACTGTAGAAGGCATCTCCAAGACCATCGACGGCGTGAAGGTTCTGGATAACATCTCCTTCCGTGTAAACAAGGACGATAAGATTGCCTTCGTAGGTGAAAACGAAATCGCAAACACAACTCTGTTCAAGATCCTCATGGGTGAAATGGAACCGGACGAAGGTACCTTCAAGTGGGGTGTAACCATCACCACATCCTATCTGCCGCTGGACAACTCCGAGTTCTTCAACGGCTGCAAGATGAATCTGGTAGAATGGCTGGGTCAGTATACTCGTGAAACTACCGAATCCTTTATGCGTGGTTTCCTGGGCAGAATGCTCTTCTCCGGCGATGACGTATACAAGGAAGTTCAGGTACTGTCCGGGGGCGAAAAGGTTCGCTGCATGCTGTCCCGTATGATGCTCTTCGGATCCAACGTACTGGTTATGGACCAGCCTACCAACCACCTGGACCTGGAATCCATCACTGCGGTAAACGATGGCCTGATCGCTTTCAAGGGCAACGTGCTGTTCTCTTCCCACGACCATGAATTTATTCAGACCGTGGCAAACCGTATCATGGAAATTGATAAGGACGGTAAGCTGACCGACAGACTGTGCACTTACGACGAATATATCGCTCTGTAAGTCAATCCAGGCTTGCAATCAGCAGGCCTTTGGGTGTATACTGAAATGTAAGGGTGCCGTTCATCGGTACTTAGAGAACAAGACAAACTCAAGACGAAGAGGAAAGTAATATGAAAGAAATTTTGCTGAGAGAACTCTACAGAAATACCGCTGAATACGGCGGACAGGAAGTCGTAATCAAGGGTTGGGTACGTAACAATCGTGCGTCCAACAAGTTCGGCTTCATTGAACTGAACGACGGGTCCTTCTTCAAGTCCGTACAGGTTGTTTATGAAGAAGAGTTCCTGAATAACTTTGAAGAAATCTCCAAGGCTTACGTGGCAACTGCACTGGAAGTAAAGGGTGTAGTGGAACTGACTCCAAATGCCAAGCAGCCTTTCGAAATCAAGGCGAGAGAAATCAACGTGGAAGCACCTTCCACTCCTGACTATCCTCTGCAGCCTAAGCGTCACTCCATGGAATTCCTGCGTGAAATCGCACATCTGAGACCGAGATCCAACATGTTCTCCGCTGTATTCAGAGTACGTTCCCTGGTAGCATACGCAATTCACCAGTTCTTCCAGGATCAGAACTTCGTATATGTTCACACTCCAATCATCACCGGAAGTGACTGTGAAGGTGCAGGCGAAATGTTCCGTGTAACCACTCTGGACATGGACAATCCGCCAAGAGACGAAGAAGGAAATATCGACTACACCAAGGACTTCTTCGGTAAGGAAACCAGCCTGACCGTATCCGGCCAGCTGCAGGGCGAAACTTACGCTCTGGCATTCAGAAACATCTACACATTCGGACCTACCTTCCGTGCGGAAAACTCCCACACCGGCCGTCACGCTTCCGAATTCTGGATGATTGAACCTGAAATGTCCTTCACCGACCTGGCAGGCAATATGGAAATGGCTGAAGCCATGATCAAGTATATCATCAGCTACGTTCTGGAAAACGCTCCGGAAGAAATGCAGTTCTTCAACAGCTTTGTGGACAAGGGCCTGCTGGACAGACTGAACCACATCGTAAATTCCGACTTCGGCCGTGTATCTTACACCGAAGCCGTGGACATCCTGCTGAAGTCCGGTAAGGAATTCCAGTATCCTGTTGCATGGGGTATTGACCTGCAGACAGAACATGAACGTTACCGGACAGAAGAAGTCTTCAAGAAGCCAATCTTTGTAACTGACTATCCGAAGGATATCAAGGCATTCTACATGCGTCTCAACGACGATAACAAGACCGTTGCTGCATGTGACCTGCTGGTACCTGGCGTTGGTGAAATCATCGGCGGTTCCCAGAGAGAAGAACGTTACGACGTACTGACCGCACGTATGGCAGAACTGGGCCTGAAGGAAGAAGACTACAGCTGGTACCTGGATCTGCGTAAGTACGGCGGCGTGAAGCACTCCGGCTACGGTCTGGGCTTCGAAAGAATCATCATGTACATCACCGGTGTTTCCAACATCCGTGACGTACTGCCATTCCCTAGAACACCAGGCGCTGCAGAGTTCTAAAATCATTGCCGGCATCCGGCAAAACATCTGCGATAAGCAACATCACGACCCGTGGGCAGGCATGGCCTTGCGGGTCTTTTTTTCTGCGGTGCTTTTCTTACCGGAGAAAATATGGTAAAGTGAAGAAGAGAATATCGATATTTGGAGATTGGCTATGAAATGCAGAACATGTGGATATGACAATTTGCTGAAAGCGAATTATTGCCGAAGCTGCGGCAGTGCGTTTACTGCAGAGGAAAAAGAAGCAGCGAAAAAAGCCAGCCTTGGCGGAAAGATGGAAAAAACCGAAAAGGTGGTGAAACGGGTTATAACCGTGAAAGACATTCTTACCCTCAGCTTCCTGACGGATAATGTAATCGTTCGAACGGTTCTGATTCTTATTCCGCTGGTAGTTGCCGTGGTGACAGGTCAGATGACGCCGGGCGGCCTGACCATTCTGGAAAGTGAAGAATACGTCATTCACTGCGATACAGAAACACAGGAATATTATGTAGATACAGACGTACAGGTTGTCAATCTGCAGCTCTATGTACCAAAGGATACCGAAGGGGTGGAAGTAATTTATTACGGAAATGATGGCACGCAGGTTTACTGCAATACTTACAGCCTCAGCGACAGTATTTCTGTCAATGCAGTGACACAGGGATACTACGTTATTACCGCACAGATTCCGTCGGAAAATCAGAGCATTACGATGTATACTGTTTAGGAGGAGCTTATGGAACAGAAAAATATTTACTGCATCCTCTGCGGACAGGAAAATCAGGCGGAGGCAGAGTGCTGCATAAGCTGTGGGCAGCCTCTGGCACAGAAGGACGAAAATCAGGTCAGGGCCTTTGCGGGTAAGAAAGTAAAGGAAGGCATCAAGGATAAGGTGAAGGAAGAAGCCGGTAACATCTTCACTTCCTGGATTTCAAAGCTGGTGAACAGCCAGCTGTATGGCCTGCTCCTTTCCTTCTCTATTATTACATCGGCAGGTACCGTCATGGCAGCGGGCAACGAAATCCATGAATTCACCGGGGACCTTCCTGTAGAGACATCTTATGGCCAGCAAGCCATATATTCCACGACGGTTGAGACTCTGGCTATGGGTGTTCATATTAAAGAAGATTACGGAAGCGGAGAAACCTTCATCCGCAGATGTATCGAAGGGAGAACGGATTACGCAAGTGATACGGAACTGATTATCCGGGATGGAAGCGGGGCCGTGGTGGCATCCTTTACCGGTGGATATGGAGAAGAGAATCCGGTGTATTTTGAGGTGTCCGGAAGCTGCAGTGCAGAGACAGTCAGCGTGAATCAGTATGATGGAAGGGTGAATCGGACCATTGCAGATTTTGGGGAGGATGGCAGTCTGCTGCGTTATCAGGAATTCAGAGACGATGTTCTGATTGTTGACCGAACCTATTACCCGAACGGCAGGGTGGAAAAAGAAACGGCCCATACGGTTTACTCGGAAAATAATCTGGACTATCTGGAAGACTACACCGTTTCCTGGTTTGATGAAAACGGAACGAGAATTAAGAAGGAATACTACAAAGATGGAACCTTGCTGAAAACAGAAAATTAAGGATAAGATAACTGCTCTGGACTTCCGGAGCAGCTTTTTTATTATGTAGGAAATATTGTTCCGATATTTCCGGAATAACAAGAAAGTCTACCGCTGAAAATATAATCGGCAGAGCCGACTTTCTTATATAAAAAGAACCACGCGTCTGAGACGCATGGTTCTTAAAATGGTTTAGAATATATCCTGTGTTATGATACGGACCAGAAGGCGATTAAGCAGATTTCTTCTTGCCTGCGAATCTGTTACCGTCCATACCAGCAATAGTCAGACCCATGTATGCCATAACAACAGTCATGATAGGCATGATGATGTTGAATAATGCATAAGGGAAGTATTCGAATGTGGATACGCCTAATGTAGCCAGGATGTAAACACCGCAGGTGTTCCAAGGAATTAATGCGGAAGTTACAGTACCGGAGCTTTCCAGAGCGTTGGATAAAGTCTTAGGGTGTAAGCCCATTTCCTTGTAGGTTTCAGCATACATTCTGCCTGGTACTACGATAGAGATGTACTGTTCAGGCATTGTAGCGTTGGATAAGATACAGGT
This sequence comes from Anaerovoracaceae bacterium, assembly GCA_045637765.1. Classification (GTDB taxonomy): domain Bacteria; phylum Bacillota; class Clostridia; order Peptostreptococcales; family Anaerovoracaceae; genus RGIG7179. The sequence goes on from JAZTZZ010000026.1 coordinate 21,282, forward strand.
TAATTCTGTAGTCAGAACCAGGGATGCAGGCTTCTTTGCCAGACGTACGATTTTTTCTACTAAAGCATTCAGCAGACCGGTCTTTTCCATGATACCGCCGAACATCATAGCGATGATGGTCAGGGATACGGAGAACAGCATGTTGTTGATACCGCCGGAAGTCAGCAGATCGTCGATTGCAGCATTGCCTGTTTCGCATGTAAAGCCGTTCATACCACAGTTTAAGATATCACCGAAGGTACAGGTATCGTTGTTGAAGATCATACCGATGATACCGCCTGTAATGATACCCAGAGTGATGCCAGGGATTGCAGGAACCTTCATTGCAACTGCAACGATAACGATTACCGGTGGTAATAACAGCAGTGGATTGATGTTAAACAGAGAAGTGATGCTGTCCTGCATTTCAGTTACAGCACTCATGTCAGCAACATTGCCGCTGTTTGCATAGCTGATACCCATTACGCCGAAAGCAACAATACAGATACCATAAGTAACTGCAGTTGGCAGTAACATGAACTTAACGTGAGTCATAACGTCAGTACCTGCCATAGCCGGTGCCAGGTTAGTGGTGTCAGATAATGGAGACATCTTGTCGCCGAAGTATGCACCGGAGATGATAGCACCCGCTGCCATTGGAGCAGGAATGCCCAGACCAGCTGCGATACCCATCAGTGCCAGACCCATTGTAGCCATACAACCCCAGGATGTACCGGTTGCCAGAGCTGTAATGGAACAGATTAATAATGCCGCGATTAAGAAAATGGATGGGGATAATAATTTCAGTCCATAATAAATCATTGCAGGAACAATACCGCCGGCAATCCATACGCCAACCAGAACACCAACAATCATCAGAATGATAACTGCCTGCAGTGCGTTGTAGATACCGTCCATCATTGCCTTTTCAATGAAATCCCACTTAAAGCCCAGATATAATGCCATGATTGCAGCAGCGACTACACCGATAAACATCGGCACATGTACGTCAACGCCGTAAACAATAATACCCAGAGCCATAACCAGGATCAGCACACCGAATGTAATCAGTGAATGCGCGATGGAAACTTTTTTCTGTTTCTTTTCCATAGTTAGTTCTCCTTATAAAATTGGATAAAATATTTGGCTGCATAAGCTCGCACTTTGCGAGCGGTTACGCAAAACCCTCATCCATTATATCCTTTTTTTTACACTTTTTCAATTGTTTTATGTACCTTGCAAAAAGTATACACGGAGATATATAATGACAGCAGGACTTTATCTGGGCTGAAAAGGAGAACCGTGATGAAATACGATACATTATATATGAATGGCAGAATTTTTACATCTGACGATAACCGGCCTTACGCGGAGGCTATGGCGGTGAAGGACGGCAGGATTGTGTGGGTAGGCAATGACGCAGAAGCAGTGGCTGTGGGAATTGCGGCGGACTCCGAACGCATCATTGATTTCGGAGCAAAACGCGTGCTGCCTGGTTTCGTAGACTGCCACATGCATGCCATCATGCTGTCGGATTTTGCACGGCAGATCAGTGTACTGCCGCCGGAAATCTACTCTATTGAGGACCTGAAGGCAGCCATCCGCAGGGTGAGGAATGAGCAGGAGGAAGGCCAGTGGATTCTGGGATGGGGTTACGACGAGGGCAAGCTTGCCGAAAACCGTGCGCCAAACCGCCGTGATCTGGATGAAGCCTGCGGCGACAGTCCGGTGCTGATGCAGAGGAGCTGCACACATATCTGGGCAGTAAACAGCAAGGCCCTGCAGCTTGCAGGGATTACAAAAGATACACCGGATCCGGAAGGCGGAAGAATCGGCCGTGACGAAAATGGAGAACCGGATGGTATCCTCTATGAAACTGCCACCTATCTGGTGATGGAACTGCTGCCGGACAAGACGGTGGATAATATGGCAGATGACCTGGTTCATCTGGGGGATATTCTCTGCGCTCAGGGCGTGACCACTGTGACCGATATGGGCGAAGATGTGTGTGACAAGTACGGGGATATTTTCAGAAGTGCCATGAAGAAAGGCTTTAAGAACCGTGCGGCTGCGTACTGTTCCTGGCGTTTTGTGGAGCAGCAGGGGGATTCGGTAGTGACAGATGATCCGGACTTCCTGGGAGATGGAACATTCCGCCTGGTGGGGGTAAAGCTGATTGGAGACGGCAGCGTATCCGGCAGAACCGCCTGGTGTGATGTGCCGTATTTGCCTGCAGACAGCTCTTCCGGGGGCGCGGAGTACGGCATGCCGGTCTGCACAGAAGAGGAAATTAAAACGGCTCTGGATTTCTGCAAAAAAAATAAATGCCAGCTTTCCATTCACTGCATGGGTGCCCGCGCTATCGACCGTGCTGTGGATTTGACATGGGAAGAAAAACCGTGGATGGAAGATGGGCAGATTCCTTCTGTTCGTCTGGAACACGTGGCCATGCCGACACCGCAGGCTGTGAAGCGGTCTGCCGAAGCAGGTATCGCCTGGGCGACCCAGCCGATTTTCCTTTATTCGGAAATTGAAAGTTACCAGAAGAACATGCCGCCGGAAAGGGTTTGTGAGAATTATAACATCGCAGACTGGAAGGATGCCGGTGTGCGTTTTGCCTTCAGTACCGACGCACCGGCTACCAGCTGGGCCACACCGTCAGAACCTTTCGCTAATCTGAAGGGTGCTGTAACCAGAAAGGCGTGGAACGGGGAAGATACGGGGCAGCGCCACAGGGTCGGTATTGAAACTGCCATTAAGCTGTACACCGCGGAAGCAGGCCCCGTCGCAGGATTTGCCGATGTGGGAATGCTGAAGGAAGGGTATGCGGCTGACTTTATTGTTCTGGACCGGGATGTTCTGGAAATCTCTGCAGAAGAAATCGACCAGGTCCGTGTCGACGAAACCTGGATCGGCGGAGAAAAGGTGTATCACAGATAAAAATTATTTCAAAAGCTCATCAAGGCTGGTCAGTCCGCTGACCAGCTTTTCTTTTTTCTGTCTTGGAAGGCGTTTAATCCGTGCTTCCAGGCTCATGGCCTGCTCTTTCGTTTCCGACACATGATACCAGACCAGGCAGACCGGCAGACGGCTTCTGGTGTATTTGCCGCCGGTACCTGCATTGTGGACAGCGACTCTGCGGCCGAGGTCGTTAGTCCAGCCGCAGTAAAAGCTGCCGTCGCAGCACTGCAGGATATATGTGTAGTTGTTCTTTTCTTCGGGAATGTTTATGGTATTCATAGGGACAGAGTATCATCTTTTTTAGCAGTCCGTCAAGCTGGACTTTTCCCCGGAATTGTAGTATGCTGAATAGAGTTGAGAGTTTATGGAGGTGTATTTCATGAATGAGAGAACAAAAGGGTTTCTCCTCGTAATTTTATCGGCGGCAGTTTTCGGGGTGCTGCCGTTCATCGTCCGCAGCATCAATGCCTGCGGCAGCAATTCCATTATGACATCTTTCCTGCGGTTCCTGCTGTCCCTGATTCCGCTCTATCTGGCCGTGCGGGGGAGCAAAGCGGGCCTTCGCATTACGAAAACAGAGGCACTGAAGATTTTGCTCATTGCAGTCTGCGGTCTGGGCGGCACATCAGTACTACTGTTCCTGTCCTATAACTATATCCCGTCCGGCATGGCCACAACCATCCACTTCGTGTATCCGGTCTTTGTAATTCTGGGCAGTGTCCTGTTCCTGCGGCAGAAAATCAGTCCCATGAAGCTGGTCTGCGTAGCACTTTGCTTTGGCGGTATTCTGCTGTTCTACGGCGGCGGGGGAGATGGCGGTGTGCAGCCTCTGGGGCTCTTCCTGGCCTTTGCATCCGGTATCACCTATGCCTTCTACATCGTGTTCCTGGATGCCAGCGGTCTCGCAAAGATGGAGCCGACCAAAATGATCTTTTACATGAATCTGTTCTCGGCCCTCATGGTGGGTTCCCTGGCAGTGGCTACGGGAAGCTTCACCCTGGATATTTCCCTGAAGGGATGGGTGCTGGCTCTGTTCCTGGCCATCGTAATTTCCTTCCTGGCGGTGCGTTCCTTCCAGATTGGCGTCCGGTATATCGGTCCGCAGAATGCGGCCATTCTCAGCACTTTTGAGCCGATTACAAGCCTGATTGTAGGAATTCTGGTATATCATGAGGCCTTTACGCTCACGGGGATTGCCGGATGTGTGCTGATTCTGTCTTCCGTTGTAATTACTGCGCGTATGGAAGAATAATCGTTGCATTTCCAATGTTTTTTTGGTACAATAACTTTAATTGTAAATATATTTAGGAGGTCCTAATTCTATGAAAGGCTATACTAGCGAAACTATTAGAAACGTTGCTTTACTTGGTCATGGAGGATGCGGTAAGACCACATTCCTGGAAGCTGCTCTGCACGCTACCGGCGTTACCAATAGAATGGGTAAGGTTGAAGACGGTAACACCGTATCTGACTACGACAAGATGGAAATCGAAAAAGGTTTCTCTATCAATACTTCCGTAGTTCCAATTCTGTGGAAAGAAAACAAGATTAACTTTATCGACACTCCAGGTTACTTCGACTTTATCGGCGAAGTAAATGCTGCTATGAGAGCTGCAGAAGCTGCAGTAATCATGGTAGATGCAGGTGCTGGTATCCAGGTTGGTACCGAAGCTGCATGGAAGGCCTGCGAAAGATACAACAGACCAAGATTCATCGTTATCAATAAGAGAGATAAGGACGAATTCGACTTCTATAAGACATTTGGTGAACTGAAGGATAGATTCGGTGAAAAGCTGGTTCCATTCAGCTGGCCTCTGTCCGTAGAAATCGACGAAGAATTAAAGGAAGCCATCGCATCTGCTGATGATGAACTGATGGAAAAGTACTTCGAAGGTGAAGAATTCACTGAAGAAGAAATTCTGAAGGGCCTGAAGAAGGGTATCGCTGACGGCGGTATCGTTCCTGTATGTTCCTCTGCATTCGAACTGGGACACGGTCTGGAAGGTCTGTTAGACCTGCTGGTAACCTATGTTCCTACTCCACTGCAGCACGGTCCATATAAGGGCTTCAACGACAACAACGAACCAGTTGAAAGAATCTCCGTTGTAGATGCTCCTGTATCTGCATTCGTATTCAAGACCATCGTTGACCCATTTGTAGGTAAGATTTCCGTTCTGAAGGTTGTAACCGGTAAGCTGAACTCCGGTGACGAAGTTTACAATGAAAGAGCCGGCAAGGTAGAAAAGCTGGGTAAGCTGTTCTTCCTGAGAGGTAAGAATCAGCAGGAACTGAACTATGCAGAAGCTGGCGATATCGTAGCTGTTGCTAAGTTACAGTACACTCTGTCCGGCGATACTCTGTGCGACAAGAACGATATCATTCGTTTCCTGCCTCTGGACTATCCATCCCCATCCTACTACATTGCAATCGAACCTGTAGATAAGGGCGACGATGAAAAGATGGGCTCCGGTCTGGCTAGACTGAGAGAAGAAGACCCATCCTTCGTAGTGGAAAGAAACGTAGAAACTCATCAGACTCTGTTAGGCGGACAGGGCGACATGCAGCTGTCCATCATCCTGGCTAAGCTGAAAGACAGATTCGGCGTTTCCGTAAAGACGGTTCCTCAGAAGATTGCTTACAGAGAAACTATCAAGGGCAACTCCGATGTACAGGGTAAGCACAAGAAGCAGTCCGGTGGTGCTGGTCAGTACGGTGATGTACATATCAGATTCTCCCCATCTGCTCAGGAATTTGAATTCTCCGAAGAACTGTTCGGTGGTTCCGTTCCTAAGAACTACGTTCCTGCAGTAGAAAAGGGTCTGCTGGAATGTATGGCTAAGGGCCCTCTGACCGGATGTAAGGTTACAGGCGTTAAGGCAGTTCTGTACGATGGTTCTTACCATGATGTAGACTCCAACGAAGTTTCCTTCAAGATTGCTGCATCCCTGGCATTCAAGAAGGGTATCGTAGAAGCGAAGCCTTGCCTGCTGGAACCAATCATGAGAATGGAAATTGTAATTCCTGACGACTACATGGGCGACGTAATGGGCGACATGAATAAGAGAAGAGGTAAGATCCTGGGTATGGAACCTACCAATGACGGCGGTCAGAAGCTGCTGGCTGAAGCTCCACAGGCTGAACTGTTCAAGTATGCAATCGACCTGAGAGCTATGACTCAGGGCAGAGGTGTATTCACTCTGAAGTTCGAAAGATACGAAGAAGTTCCTGCTCACCTGGCTCAGAAGATTATCGACGCTCACAAGGCTGAAGAAGAAAAGTAAATCACGTTTCGCAGAATATTTGCAATTCGACCTGAACAGCCCGCAGCAATGCGGGCTGTTTTTTTATGTATGTGCAAAATAAGGCAGCTTATTCTGCAGTTTTTATTCTTGTCCTTTTCTGTCGGCAGATGTAGAATAAATGCAGAAAAGGAGGTGGTTCTATGACGCAGAAAACACTGAAACTGCTGATTGCAGGAATTTTGCTGGGAATACTGCTGCTGGGCGGCGGATACTTCATGGGGAAACGTGCACCTGGTGCTCTGACCACAGCGGAAGATATGGAAGCCGCAATCCTGGAAAGCCAGATTTTGAAAGAAGGGGAACTGGTGACCGTCAGTTACATATATACGGAGATGGGGCAGTACGAGAGCAGTAAGGAGTTTTATGGGGCTAAACTCCCTCTGACTACCTCGAAATTTATGCTCACTTATGATGGTGTGATGAAGGCGGGTATTGATCTGGACAAAGTATCCGTGAAGGCTGACAGCCAAACGAAGACGGTGGCAGTATCTGTGCCTCGTGCTCAGGTCATCAGTCATGACATGGATGAGGACAGCGTACAGATTTATGATGAAAAGCACAGTGTGTTCAACAAGCTGACACTGGAGGACTATACACAGTTCTTTGCAGACCAGGAAAGTGCAGTGGAAGCGAAGGCCCGCGAAAAAGGGATTTTGAGAGAGGCACAGGAGGAGGCGGAAACGCAGCTGCGTAATCTGCTGGAGCCCGTTCTCCGAAGATCCGGTGGTGAAGAGTGGACACTGGAATTTAAACTTGCAAGACAGTAATATCGTAAATAAAAAATGGGACCGAAGTAAATGCGGTCCCATTTTTTTATAGGTGTTTATAAGTATGATTTTGTAATGTGAATTACAGGTTCTTGGTTTCTTCGTATCTCTTAACCTTACCAGTGGTGGTCTTGATCATTTCATGGTCGGTAACTACCAGCTTGTAAACCTGCTTGTAAGCAGGCATGGTTGCATTGATTGCATCGATGTCCTTACGGATTACTGCTTCTGCTTCTTCCGGAGTGGATACATTGTGGTGTTCCTTCATGTATGCAGGATCGTAAACAATCTTTGCCCACAGAGCCAGGTCTTTTTCATCGTCTTCACGGCGAGGCTTGCCGAATACGAAGTTTTCGGTAACATAAGGCAGGTTGCTGATCAGCACTTCGATTTCTTCAGGGAAAACGTTCTTGCCGTTCTTCAGAACGATAACGTTCTTCTTACGTCCGCAGAGGAACAGGAAACCTTTCTCACTGATGTAACCCAGGTCACCGGTGTGCAGCCAGCCGTCGATCAGAGTCTTGGCAGTATCTTCTTCGTTTTCGTAGTAACCTGCCATTACGTTTGGACCGCGGCAGATGACTTCGCCCACACCGTTTTCATCCGGATTATCGATTACAACTTCTACACCAGGCATCGCACGGCCGCAGGAGCCATATTCGTATTCGAAGTGGTTTTCGGCAGTGATTACCGGAGACGCTTCTGTCATACCGTAACCCTGTACCGCCTTGATACCCAGGTTGTCAAAGCCTCTTACTGCTTCAGGGTCGATGGCAGCAGCGCCGCTGATTACGAAACGCAGGTTGCCGCCCAACTGATCCAGTACGGACTTGAAGACCTTGCGGCGGATATCGATACCGAACTTGAGCAGGAACTGGGACAGGGCAATACCGAACTTCAGGGTATTTTCCTTACCTTCCTTCTTTACGGTAGTCATAATCTTCTTGTAGATGGATTCAATCAGCAGAGGTACGCAGAAGAATACGGAAACCTTGTATTCTACAATGTTCTTCTGCAGGTACTTCAGACCATCGCAGTATGCAGTTGTTACACCGCATGCCAGCATGAGGGTCTGGCCTACGAAACCGAAGGTGTGGTGGTATGGCAGGAATGCCATGTTTACGTCACCATGCTTGATATCTTCCGTCTGCTGCATTGCAAACACGTTTTCCACGATGTTATGATGGGACAGCAGAACCGCCTTGGACAGGGATGTGGTACCGGATGTGAACAGGATAATCTGGTTTTCGAATGGATCGATTTCCAGGTTCAGGTACTCATCAAAACCTTCTTCCAGCAGCTTCTTACCTTCCTCACGGAGCTGTGGAATGCTTACGTAGCCTTCCAGCTCATCCATACAGATGTATTCCTGAATCTGAGTCTTTCCTTCAGCCTTCAGTCTTTCGATGTCAGCAACCTGTGCAGCTTCGAATACCAGAACGTCGGTGTAGCTTCTGATCAGGGAGCTTTCCAGCTCTTCATAAGGCAGTGCCTTATCCAGCGGAACAGAGTAGCCCAGACCACCCAGTACAGTGAAGTGGGATTCCATCCATTCTACACGGTTCTTGCTGACAGTTGCAATTCTCTTATCCTTCAGTCCTCTCTTCAGCAGAGCGGTGCCCAGCTGGGTGGTACGGTCCCAGAATTCCTGGAAGGAAATGTGCTCATAGGATACTTCCTTCCCCTTCTTATGTTTAATGATGAATGCAGTATCGCTGCCGTACTGGCTTGCTGCATAACGAATCAGCTCGCGCAGATCTTTATGTCTTGGTGCCTCGAAACGAAGCTTTAATTCCTGTAATTTAATCACGATATTTCTCCTTATTGATATAATGAGTAGTTTTGAAATATTGCTATATGTAGTTTTCAAAACTATATTACACTATTTTCTAAAACCTGTCAATGAAATAAGGGCTGGAAGCCTTCAAATGACTAGTTTTTTTCATGCAGCTTCTGGAAATATTTATCCAGATAAATCTTATGCGCCAGGGTGATGCTGGTATTCCGCAGCATGATTTTTTCATCCGGAGATCCGGCTTCCAGCGGGGTCAGAGGCTCACAGAGACCGGCCTGTGACAGCAGGGCGCGCTCGAACTCGCGGCAGAAGTATTCGTAAGCTGTCTTTGAGTCATAGGTCTTCTTCTGAATCTGAATGAAAAGCTGGATGTCTTCCAGGCTGAGAACACTTTTCGCCATGGAAATAAAAATCAGATAAGCAATCTGATCCCGGGAGTACTGCTTCTTCACCGGATTATCCACCAGGTCTTTTTTTACATAGTTACTTATCATGGACCTGGTTACCGTAATATCACCCAGGGGTTCCAGGGTAGTAGAGATGTATTTGGACACCTGCTCCAGGAACAGTCCTACATCGGGAATTTCATGGTATTTTGGGAATCGAAACTCCTGAATCGATTCGATAATCTCTGCATTTAAGTTCTGTTTCATAGTGTTAACCTTCCTTTTGATTATGTGAAATATTATAATCCAAATCTTATGAAAGGTCAATGACCGGGCCGTATCGGTTATAGGAAAACCCTTGACGAGATCTGCGAAACGTTATATAATAACGCAATAACGGTTATTGAAAAACCGATTGGCGAAAGGGGTATTATGAAATGAAAAGGCAATTTCAGATAAAGGATCCGGGAAGTGCGCTGACACATTTCATTGCCATGGCTGCAGCCATATTGTTTACGGCGCCGCTGCTTCTACATGCCGCCGGACATCAGGCCGGAACCGGTGCCCTGACCAGTCTTGCTGTCTTTATGGTCAGCATGATTCTTCTTTATTCTGCAAGCACGGCATATCACACTTTCGCTCTGTCTGAACGTGGGAACCGGCTTCTGAAAAAGCTGGATCACATGATGATCTTCGTGCTGATTGCAGGAACGTACACACCGGTATGTGTGATTTACCTCTGGGGACACGGGGGAGGCATGCTTATGGCGGCGGTCTGGGGTCTGGCAGCTGCAGGCATTCTTTTCAAACTGTTCTGGGTGGGCCATTCCAAGTGGATTTCTTCTGCTATATACATCGGCATGGGCTGGACTTGTGTTTTCGCCTGGCCACAGATTATGCAGTATGTACCTGCAGTCTGCTTCGGCTGGCTTTTGACCGGCGGACTGGTCTACACGGCAGGGGGCGTAATTTATGCCATGAAACTGAAGTTTCTGGACAGCCGTTTTCCAAATTTCGGTACCCATGAGCTGTTTCACCTTTTTGTCATGGGCGGAAGTGCCTGCCAGTATCTGTCCCTTTACTGCTCCATATGATTTCACTATGACTCCAAGCCGGCTGCGTGCCGGCTTTTTTTCTGCCTGAAACCAGAGTCTTCCGACAGTTGACAATCCCTGGAAGGGCAGAGTATAATAATGCTTATATTTTGCGAAGAAATGCGAAAGAGGTAGAACTATGGAAAGCGAGAAACGTCTGAACGAATTCCGCATGCCGCGATGGAATGATTTGCCGCCGGTGCCCCTGTACCTGGATCAGGTGCTGGCACTGCTGGATGAGTGGCTGGGCCCTCATCTGAATGGCCACAAGCGGAAAATCATGACCCGGACGATGATTAATAATTATGTGAAACTCAAATTTATTCCAGCACCGGTGAATAAGAAGTACGATCAGGTTACGGTAGCATCCCTGTTTGTTATCGCAGTACTGAAATCCGTATTCACCATCGAAGAGATTGCCTGTCTGATTCAGCTGGCACTGAGCCATTCCGAGCGGCAGGTTGCTTATGACGGGTTCTGTGACTACCTGGAGGATGCGGTAGCCCATGCATACAGCCGTACCACCATGGAGAGGGAACAGAATCCGGAAGACCCCCGTCAGATTCTCTGGAATGCCTGCAATGCTGCGGCCTGCCAGATTTATGTGAGAGGCGTTTACCTGGAAGAAGTGCTGGAACAGAAGAGTCAGTCTGAGGCAGGAGGGGAAGAACTTGGCTAAGAAACAGGCAGCAGAAAAGACCAATGCCATGCGGAAGCTGGATGCAATGAAGATTCCGTTCCGTGAATACACCTATGAAGGTGACGGAACCCTGACCGGAGTGGATGTGGCAGCCATGCTGGGACAGAATCAGGACCAGGTTTTCAAAACCCTGGTAACTGTGGGCAGAACCGGCGAACACTATGTGTTCATGATACCAGTGGCTGATGAACTGGACCTGAAAAAGGCAGCCAAAGCCGTAGGCGAAAAATCGGTAGAAATGGTGAAATCCAAAGAACTGCTTGGTCTTACCGGCTATATCCACGGCGGATGCTCTCCCATCGGCATGAAAAAATTCTTTAAAACCACCGTCCACGAGACGGCTATTTTATATGATACTATTATCTTCAGCGGCGGCAAAATCGGCTATCAGATTGAAATCCCCCTGGAAGATCTGCAGAAAGTCATCGAGCTCCAGACAGCCGATGTAGTAAAGGAGTAACCCTATGAAAACTTTAATTCACGGCGGTCTGCTCATCGACCCGGCCAACCATGTGCGTTCATATCTGAATGTTTTGCTGGAAGACGGCAAAGTTGCGGCAGTCACATCCGGTATGCCGGAAGCTGACCGTTACATCGACGCCACCGGCAAAATCGTTGCACCCGGCTTCATCGACATCCACATGCATGAGGATCCTGTGGGCGAAGACGGTAAGATTATTAACGACGAGACGGCTATTTTTCAGTGTATGCTCCGCATGGGCGTGACCACGGTTCTGGGCGGTCAGTGCGGCATCAATGTGTATGATCCGGGCGACTATCTGGACCTGGTGGAACGTGACGGTGCACCGGTTAATGTGGGACTGCTGGCAGGCCATGAATATTTCAGAAGAGCCTCCGGCTGTGAGGACAAATACGGTCCTGCTACTGAAGAACAGAAGGCACATATGGCTGCGGGCATCGAAAAGGCTCTCGACAGGGGCTGCTTTGGCGTGTCCTATGGCATCCGTTATGTTCCAGGTGTAGACGCAGATGAAATGGTGAAGACGGCAGAACCTTGCCGCAAGGCCGGAAAAATGATTGCAGCTCACGTGCGCAGTGACGCAGGGGAAGTTTTTGATGCAGCCAGAGAACTGTTGGATACAGGTGTGAAAATTGGCATTCCGGTACAGATTTCCCACATCGGCTCCATGGCCGGTTTTGGTCAGATGGATGAGTTCCTGCAGATGGTGGATGAATACAAGATGAACGGTCTGGATGCAAGCTGCGACTGCTATCCATACTACGCATATTCCACTTTCCTGGGTTCCACCACCTATGATGATGGATGGATGAACCGCTATGGCTGTGATTATGATGTGGTAGAACTGTGTGAAGGTGAATACAGGGGACAGCGCTGCACTGAGGAAATTTTCCATAAAGTCCGTAAGGAATTCCCGGACTGCATCACTGTATGTCATGTAATGAATCATGATGATATCGATAACGCATTCCGTCATCCGAACGTAATGCTGGCCAGTGACGGTCTCATGAACAACGGTCAGGGACATCCGCGTGCGGCAGGTGCATTCCCTCGTCTTTTTGCGGAGTTCGTAAGAGCGGGAAAACTGGATTTATATAAGGCGGTGGAAATGATGACCGCGGCACCGGCTGCCAAGCTGGGTCTGGCCTCCAAGGGCCGTCTCAACGTGGGTGCGGATGCAGATGTGGTGATTTTCGATCTGGAAACCATTCAGGACGGTGCTACCTTCGCAGAACCAGCACTGCCGCCAAAGGGCATCGACTACGTGCTCATCGGCGGTGAAATTGCAGCAAAGGACTGCCAGGTGGTAGAAAAGTACCTGGGTAAGGTAATCCGTAAGTTCTAAAAAAGGAAGACCTGCAGACGTGACAAGAACTGCAGGTGAAATTAAATACGAAGTGAGGTTCGTGGAGTTTTCCTGCTTTTGTGGTTATAATAACCACAGAGGAGGGGTCTGTGATGGATTACAGGAAAACTGCAGCAGAGCGAATTAAATATTACCGGAAGCTTTGCCGGCTGAGCCAGGAAGAACTGGGCGATGCAGTGGGTATTTCCAGCAAACACATTTCCACTCTGGAAAATGGCGAGGCCATTATGGGGATTGATACCCTGATGAAGCTTTGCCGGGCCTTCGGTGTGACACCGAATGATATTCTGATGGAACCGGAAGGGGAAGCGGAGGTTGAAACCGGCGCGGGAAAGAAACGGAAACTGACCCAGGCCGAAAAGCTGATTGTAGCGAGAATGCAGCTGAAAGAACTGTGTTATATGCTGAACGACGAAACAGAGGAGTAACATCCTCTGTTTTTGAATTGTAGCTTTAGCGGAGGTTCCGAACACGGAAGTGTGAGGAACAAATAACCACCGGCTATGCCGGTGTGGTTAGAACGCTTTAGCTTCAAGTAAAAAACACCTCCTGTGGTACAATAGTGATGGTTCCCCAACCACACTAAAACCAAGGAGGTAATGTCATGAAAGACAATAATAGTTTATCACACACCACATGGAATTGTAAGTACCATATTGTTTTTGCCCCAAAGTACAGACGTCAGGTGATTTATGGACAAATTCGAACAGACATCGGCAAAATCTTGAGACTGCTTTGTGAACGAAAAGGTATTGAAATAATAGAAGCCGAGTGCTGTAAAGATCACATACATATGCTTGTAGCTATACCACCTAAATATAGTGTTTCTGAAATCGTGGGGTATCTCAAGGGAAAGAGTTCTCTTATGATCTTTGATAGACATGCGAATTTAAAATACAAGTATGGAAACAGACATTTTTGATGTCGTGGATATTTTGTAGATACAGTGGGAAAAAATGAAAAGAAAATTGCTGAATATGTAAAGAATCAGCTTCAAGAAGATATAGTGAATGATCAGATT
>JAZTZZ010000027.1:0-33047 GCA_045637765.1 Anaerovoracaceae bacterium
GCAGTTAAAGAATATATTACTTATTACAATAATGAGAGAATCCAGAAAAAAACAAAATGGATGCCTCCGGTAAAATACCGGGAAGCATCCATGTGTACTTAAGTTAATTTTCAAAGCGTCCAGGAAACTGGGTACATATCATATGGCGGATACACCTTTTTTCGTACTTTTAAAGTTTACAAATCACTGTCAACAATCGTTTCATCAGGATCGTCCTGAATTATTTCATCTGATTCACCCAGGGATCCATCAGGATACATAATGGTTCCATCCGGGAACATTACAGATCCGTCAGGGTAGGTGACAGAACCGTCTTCATTGAGGATTCCTTCTTCCATGAATTCATCACCTGCAGAATTTTCATCTTCCAGTTCACCTGGCAGAACAATGGTTACTTCCAGGCCTTTCTTAACCCTGTATGTTTCCGGATCCGGATTATGCAGATTGCAGAAGTAATGCGGAAGTTCCTTTTTAATATCTGCTACACGCTTGTTAGGAACGTAAGGTCTCAGGATACCGTCTTTTACTTCGTATTCAGGACAGGATGGGGTAGCCAGGAATTCAGATTCAGGACACACATTTGCTGTCTGATGCAGTGTATCTGTTTCTGTTGGCTGTGTACCTGCAGTGAAGTATTCTTTGCGGGAATCCTTACCGCTGGCTTCTGTTGCCAGCATACCGCTCTTGGTATCAATTTCAACGGAAATTACATTGGACGGTTTCTTGGAGTAGGTACCGCCTGTAACATCCGGCATCTGATTCATAATCTTACCCCAGAGTGCGGCTGCTTTGTTTGACATAGAGGACAGTTTAATGTTGATATCGGAGCCGACCCATACTGCTGCAGAGTACTTGGAGGTGAAACCACAGTACCAGATATCGAACTGGTCAGAGGTTGTACCGGTCTTACCACCGGCCTTGACACCAGATACTCTAGCAGGGCTGCCCAGACCTTCAGTTACTACAGACTGAAGCATGTCGCGCATAATCCAGGAAACGCCAGGATCCAGAACTTCTGTTTCAGTTGTTTCAGCTTCCAGAATGATATCCCCGGTTCTTGTAGTAACCTTGGTATATACATTGTAGCTCTTATGAACACCATCATTTACGAAGGTAGTGTATGCACTGGCCATTTCCAGTGTGGAAACACCGTTTGTCTGTCCGCCCAGGGCGAGAGCCGCCAGGTTGTTATCGTTTACAGCACCTTCACGTACCAGAGTAGTGAGACCGAATTTTTCTGCCAGATCGAAACAGTAGTCGGTACCAACCTGCTGCATAATCTTTACAGCACAGATGTTTAAGGACTTCTGTAATGCATTACGCATCGGAATCAGACCGTTGTAAGTATTTGGTGAGTTAACCGGCCATTTTTCTCCATTCACTGTGGTCGGTTCGTCGTCAATAATGGATGCAGCAGTCAGGTAATCACCCCACAAGTCAGCACCCTGGAAACCGTAGTCGGAATCAATCAGTTCAAAGGTTTTATCCTCAGCCTGCAGATCAAAACTCTTCTGCAGTGCACCGGCATACACAGTAATCGGCTTGATAGAGGAACCGGACTGACGTGTTGCAACGGCACGGTTCAAAATCATTCTGCCGTTAACCTTACGGCCGCCGACCATAGCTTTTACATGACCGGTTTCATTGTCGATAATGGTCATGGCGGACTGCGGCTGAATTACCATCTGGTTCAGTGTGAAGCCTTTGGTTACTACACGTTCACCGCTCTGTCTGAGGAAATCAGGGGAGTCGGTGAAGAACTGTGCGGAAATTACCAGGTTTCCTTCGCTGTCCTTGGATTTATACTGCTGCGGAATATTGATATATCCTCCGGCAATCGTGTAGAAGGTTCCGTTTTCTTCCACATACATGTTCTTGAATTCTACGCTGACATCAGTCTTGCCCTGAACAGTAGTATCGTAGAAGTTAAGACGTTTTCCGCGGAAAACGGTGAGAGAACCATCATCATTCCACTGATATTCGGAAGGTTCCAGACGGAAGTAACCCTTGCTGGTAATATAATTCGAGTATTTGTACAGCATGATGTTGCCGTAATCATCCAGAATATTGCCATTGCCGTCTTTTTTAGAAACAATCAGAGTAGGGAAGTTGGCATCATTGGAAAGTTCCTTTTCAATGATTTCCTGCATTTCCATATTCATGGTTGTATAAATCTTGATACCGCCGGAATATACCAGGTTATGAGCTTTTTCGTAGCTGTAGCCAAGTTCTTCCTGCAGATCCTTTAACACCGTCTTGATAGCGTAGTCTGCGAAATAATTTGTCTTGGACTTCATCATTTCCGTATTCGGATTGACCATGTCCTTGATTTCTACGGCAGATGCTTCTTCATATTCTTCCTGGCTGATGAAGCCCTGTTCAAGCATCAGGTTCAGACAGGTCTGCATACGTCCGTCTGCAGTATCATTCCACAGATATGCCACATCACCGTCTTTTACAATCAGGTTTTCTGTTTCATCAGTAATTTCCGTAGCGGAAACCTGCATTACCAGTTTATGATAGCTTGGAAGCTGCGGAATCGATGCAAGTGCAGCACATTCTGCCAGTGTCAGTTCTTCCACATCCTTGCTGAAATATACCTGTGCAGCTGCCTGTGCACCGAATGCTTCACCGAAGTTTACGGTATTCAGGTAAGCTTCCAGAATCTGATCCTTATTCAGTCTGTCTTCAAGAATTACTGTGTAATATGCTTCTTTAATCTTACGGTCCAGAGAACGTTCCTGCATTCTGTCCGTCAGGTAAACGTTTCTTGCCAGCTGCTGGGTCAGGGTAGAGGTACCGCTGATATCACCAGTCACAATACCATCCTTAATAGCACCGAAGATTCGGATAATGTTGAAGCCTTTATGTTCACGGAAAGTCTTATCTTCCAGTGCGATGAAGGCATTCTGCAGATTATCCGGGATCTGATTGATACTTACGATTGTACGTTTCGCACCGTCAGAGCCTACAACAGTATCGATGATTTCACCCTTGTCATCATAAAGAGTGGAACTCTGTGTCAGCATGGAATTGATATCACTGGTATCGATATCCGGTGTATCCATAATAATGGAAGCCACCCAGCCAACTACAGCTACACCTGCCAGAAGGCAGAGGCAGAAACAGAGAAGGAAAATACGCTTAAAGTTCAGACGGTATTTTTTCTTCTTTTTATTTTTCTTGCCGCCGTCGCCGGAAGAAGCTGCTGCAGCTGTGTTGGTATTTTCAGCATGTTTTGCTTCGAATTTATCCCGGCGGGAAGTCTTTTTACTCTTTTCTTCTTCTTTTTTTCTTCGTCTGGAGTACTGTACGGAATTGTCTCCGGACGGTTTGTTTACTTTGTCTTTATCCTCATAATGATTCAAAACTAATCACCCGCTTTCTATCTGTACATAGATATTAACAGTATACCATATAATTGATATAAAGTTAAGAATTTTATTCATTTTTTTAACTTTCCATGCAGTTGAAAAATATACATTTATGTAATATAATGTAAAAGGATTATCTGCCTGTATATACAGGAGCTGTAAATGAGAAGAAAAAATTTAATACTGACAGCTATATTGATAATAGCACTTTCGCTGCTTCATGGTCTTGGGGTTCCGCTCAGACATTCTTCTCTTCATGAGATTCAGAGCACATCGCCGCTGCCATCTGTAAATCTATGCGGAAAGATTGTCAGCCTGAGTGAAGCGGAGAAGGGGGAATACCGTATCGTGGTCAGGGTCAGGGAAGCAGATGGAAGAAGGATATGGCCGGGAGAAAAGATTTTGCTGGTATATAAAAGCCAGGAGAAAGCACCGTGGTCTCTGTACCGCAGGACAGTCAGTATGAACAGTGTGCTTGAACTGCCGCAGGGAAGACGGAACCCGGGGTGTTTTGATTATGCACTGTATCTCAAGAGTCTGGGGATTTCTTTTCTGTGCAGGACAGGCAATCTGGAAATATCAGAAGGTTATGAAAATCTGTATGACCGTATTTCCGCCTGGCTGATTGAGAAACGGTACACGTTTATGGAAAGGCTGAATCCGGCTTCAAAAGGACTGGTATCCGGTGTTCTGTTCGGTGATACTTCAGCTCTCAGCGAAGATATATATGAAGATTTTCGGAATAACGGAACTGCACATGTTCTTGCTGTCAGCGGACTTCATGTAGGTATTCTGTACAGTCTGTACCGCAAAGTTTTCGGAAACAGCAGAAGTCCGGCAGCAGCATGCTGTCTTTTGATTCTGCTGGCTGCTTACGGAACCGTATCCATGTGGACTCCCTCCGTAATTCGGGCAGGTATGATGATTTGCCTGCATACAGCAGCTGACCTTCTGGATCTTCGTTATGATATGGCCACAGGGCTGAGTACGGTGGCACTGTTTCTTATTGTTATAAATCCCTATATCATATTCGGTACAGGATTTCAGATGTCATTTCTTGCAGTATCCTCTATCTGCTTTCTTACTCCGGTTCTTCCTGCAAAACTGCCGGACGGAATCGCCACTGCACTTGCTGTAAATCTGGGGCTGCTGATTTACCAAATGTACCAGTTTAATTATCTTTCTCTGGTTTCGCTTGTGGCAAACATACCGATAATATATCTGGCCGGCGTCCTGGTTCCGTCTGCACTGCTTGCTTTTTTTCTGTTTATTACGTTTTCTGATGTTCCGTCCGTTTATCAGATGGTGATGGACAGTTTGTGTTTTCTGACTGTGAAACTGAATGAACTGGCCGCGCTTGGAGGCCGTGGCAGCTGTGATGCCGTCAGCCCGCCGCTGTGGTTGGTATTTTCAGTTTATTTTCTGATGTTCTTTATTTCTTCGGAGCAAAATCTCGTTTTCCGGCACAGAAATCGTAAAGGTCTCATTGCAGCAGCTGTGGTTATCGGTCTGATCATCTCGCTTCTTATGGCGAAGCTGTTTGTGTATCCCGTGTCGAAGGCCGATCTGGTTTTCGTGGATGTGGGGCAGGGCGACTGTATTCATATAAAGGATGGCGGCCGTGATGTTCTTATAGATGGGGGCGGTTCCTGGAGCTATAATACGGGAAAGGAAACACTGAAGCCTTATTTGCTGAAAAACGGTGCATGGAATGTGGATATGGCAATCGCGACTCACCTGCATATGGACCATTATAAAGGTCTGGAAGAACTTTCTGAAGTATATCCGGTGAGGCAGATCAGGAGTGGGCTGACGGCGGGACGTACGGTCCGTATTTCAGACCGGGTGTGGATTGAGACTCTCTGGCCTCTGGAAATAGATTCATCGGAGGGACAGGAGTCAAATGAAGCCTGCTCTGTATTTATGGTGCACTATGATGACTGGAAGATTCTGATTACAGGCGATCTGGATGAAGCCGGCGAAATAAAAATGGTCGAACATTATGAAAAAAAAGGTCAAAAAGAGCAGCTTAAAGCTCATATTCTGAAGGTTGGCCATCATGGAAGTGCGACCAGTACCAGCGATATATTTCTTGATACAGTAGATCCTGAGATTGCTGTTTTTCAGGTAGGAGCGTATAACAATTATGGACACCCCAGCGATATAACCGTTGAAAAAATTCAGAAACGCGGTATAATAATTAGAAGAAATGATTATAATGGGGCGGTTGGCTTTTCTTTTCAGAAAGACCGTATTCAGACCTGTTCTGTCATTGAATCTTGATACCAGGGTGGTAAGTTTTGTTTAAAAAAGAACGGAAAGAGCACGCATTTAAAGCGTTCAGCAAAGATATAAAAGAAAAAGATATGCCGTCAGTACTGTTTCTCTATGGTGAGGAAGGGTACTTGATTAACTGGGCTGTGGAAAGCTTGCTGAAACGGTATGTAAACCCGGCACTTGTTTCACTGGATTACGTGAAATTCCAGGATGAGGGGGAGTCCATTGCGGAAATTCTGGATGCCTGCAATACCTTCTCCATGATGTCGGAACGGAGAATCGTGTGGGCCAGTGAATTTCCTGCGCTCCGAAGCTCCAGTGCGAAAGGATTCACAGCTTCAGACCTGGAACTGGCCGAAAACTATCTGAAAGAGCCGAACCAGGGGACTTTGCTTGTATTCAGCACCCTAACTCCGGAAGGAAAGAGTGAACTTGTGAAGCTGCTGAAGAACAGGGCCGAATGCTATGAATTCAGTCAGCTTGATTACAGCAGCCTCAGTGGATTTATTTCCAAAAGGTTTACAGCAGCCGGCATACCGGCAGACCGGGACCTTGTGAAGCTGATTATCGATCAGTCCGGATATTTCAACAAGGAAACAGAATACCGCATCTTTAATCTTGTAAATGATATCGAGAAGATGATTGCATACAGCTGCGGCGGACAGATTACAGAGGAAGCTGTATCGCAGGTTCTGAACGGGGATTTGGATACATTTATCTTTAATCTGCTGGATGCTGTAAGCGGAGGGCAGAAGGACCGTGCTTTTGGACTTCTCTATAATATTCTCAGTTCAGGAAGGGATGTTTTTGGCATCGTTTCCATGCTGGTAAATCAGTTTGAACTGATGCTGGAAGTGGCAGAATTCAAAGAAGAGGGGAAAAATCTGCCTCAGATTGCAGAAATCATGAGAGGCAGTGAATTCCGAATTAAAAAGGCGATGGGTTACACAGAATTGTTTACGGTTAACAAACTTAAAAGTGTTCTCAGCCAGCTTTATGAAGTGGACCGCAATATTAAATCAGGCCTTCTGGAACCGGAACTGGCTCTTGAAATTCTGATTGGGCGGATTTAGGTGTATGTTTATGGGAGGAATACATATGAAAAATAAACAGTTGCAGGCAGATATGATGCTGATCCTGGTGACATTATGCTGGGGGATTTCATATTACCTTATGGATGTGGCGCTGGGAGACATGGATCCGTTTACTCTGAATGCACATCGTTTTCTGGGCGCATTTGCGGTTGCAGGGCTTCTGTCCTGGAAAAAGCTTCTTAATGTAAATAAGACAACACTGAAGTACAGTGTACTGGTTGGTGTGGCTCTGGTGTTTGTATATATCGGCGCTACCTTCGGAGTTAAGTATACTACTTTATCAAACTCCGGATTCCTGTGTGCACTGACCGTAATTTTTACTCCGATTATCGGCTTTATTTTCCTGAAACAGCGTCTTTCCCGCAAAATGCTGATTTCCGTACTCATGTGCTTCGTAGGGATTGCGTTCCTGACCCTGAAGGATGACTTCTCCATCAATATGGCCAATCTGAAAGGCGACCTTCTGTGCACCATGTGCGGCGTGGCTTATGCCATCGACCTGCTGCTGACAGAAAAGGCCGTGGAACATGAGGAAGTGGATGCTTATCAGCTGGGGGTATTCCAGCTGGGTGTTACAGGTGTGTGCAATCTGATTCTGGCATTCATTACAGAGACTCCGCATCTGCCTACAGAACCGAATATCTGGGCAGCCGTTGCATTTCTCTCCATCTTCTGTACCGGCGTTGCATTCGTGATTCAGCCGATTGCTCAGCAGTATACCAGTGCATCCCATGTAGGTGTAATTTTCGCACTGGAACCTGTATTTGCCGGGATTGTAGCCTTTGCACTGGTAGGGGAAATTCTTACTCCAAAGGCTTATCTGGGTGCAGTACTGATGGTAGCAAGTATCTTTGTTATGGAAATTGATTTCAGCGGCCTTAAGAAGAAATATCTGAAGGACTGATGAACTCAATATATATAAATATGTGGTGAAATGAGCTAAATACTTAGCTTAAGGAGGAAACTAACATGAACAGGCTTTTAATCAAATCGCAGGACGTAATTCAGCGTACCGTAGAAGGCCTGAACAAAGACCTGGAACGGCGTATTATCGCAAGTCCGCCTGGACAGTGTCCGGTGGATCTTACCGCTTCTTTTCTCAGACTTTGCCATTCGCAGAGCTGCGGAAAGTGTGCACCATGCCGTGTAGGTCTGGGCCAGCTGCAGATTATTATTGATGGGATTCTTAATCTGGATTCAGACTCAACTATGGATGATTTGGAACTGTTGGAAAAAACAGCAGAGGCCATCAGTGTGACGGCAGACTGTGCCATCGGTTCTGAAGCGGCCAGAATGGTACTGCGCGGAATCCGTGGGTACAGGGAAGATTTTGAATCACACATCAAGCATCACACATGTACCGACAAACTCAATGACTGGACCCAGCCGGTACCTTGTGTGGCCATGTGTCCGGCAGGGGTGGATGTACCTGGCTACATGGCACTGGTAAAGGAACAGCGGTACGATGATGCAGTGAAACTGATCCGTAAGGATAATCCATTCCCAACTGTGTGTGCATTGATTTGTGAACATCCATGTGAAGCTCACTGCAGAAGAACCCTGATTGATGCTCCGGTAAACATCCGCGGACTGAAACGTTTTGCTGTGGACCACTGCAGCGATGTGCCGGTTCCGCAGAAGATGGACCGTACAGGCAAGAAAGTTGCAGTAATCGGCGGCGGACCAAGCGGCCTGTCTGCTGCATATTTCCTGTCTATCATGGGCCATGATGTGACTATTTTCGAGAAGAGAGATAAACTGGGAGGCATGCTTCGTTACGGTATTCCAAGCTACCGTCTGCCGAGAGAACGTCTCCAGTGGGATATTGATGCTATTTTATCCACCGGCATCGAAGCCAAATGCAATTACGACATATCTACGAAGGAAGCGATTGCGGAAATCCGCGATAATTACGATGCTACATATATTTCCATCGGTTCTCACAATGCAAAGGATATTGGGATTCCTGGAGGTTACTCCAAGGGTGTAATTCCTGCCGTGGAAATGCTTCGGGGAATAGGCGATGAAGCAATGCCGGACTTCGATGGTAAGGTTGTTATCGTCATTGGGGGCGGCAATGTGGCCATGGACGTGGCCAGAACTGCCAAGCGTCTTGGTGCCAGCGATGTAAGTATCGTTTACAGAAGAAGAAAAGTGGATATGACTGCACTGCCGGATGAAATTGACGGTGCAGTGGCAGAAGGATGCAACCTGCTGCAGCTGATGGCTCCTTCCTGGATTGAATCCAATAAAAAGGGCGAAGTTCAGGCTCTGTGGGTGAAGCCGCAGATTGCCGGTACTGCTGACAGCGCAGGACGCCCGAAACCAGTGGATGCAGCGGTTCCCGAACAGAAGCTGCGCTGCGATATTATTATTTCTGCCATCGGACAGGCCACAGATATTCGGTTCTTTGAGGAGTACGGTATTCCTGTATTCCGCGGAAACATTCAGGCAGGAAAGAGCAGTGTTGTGGACAATGTAAAGGGGACTTATGCAGGCGGAGACTGCGTAACCGGTCCTTCCACAGTAATCAAGGCCATTGCTGCAGGTAAAGTTGCAGCGGCCAATATTGATGAATATCTTGGATTCCATCATGAAATCGAAAGTGATGTGGATATTCCGATCCCGGATCCGTCAGACAATCTGCCATGCGGCCGTGCAGAACTGAAAGAACGTTATGCGAAACACAGAGGCAATGACTTTGATGAAGTGGAACATGGACTTTCCCTGGAAGAAGCTTTGCAGGAAGCATCCCGCTGCCTGCGCTGTGACTGCCATGGCTTCGGTTCATTCAGAGGAGGGAGGAACACAAAATGGTAAGCCTGAAAATCAACGGACAGCAGATCAGTGTGGCGGAAGGTACAACCATTATGGAAGCAGCCCAGCAGGTTGGTATCTCCATTCCTCATCTCTGCTATTTAAAGGAAATCAATGAAATTGGTGCCTGCCGCGTCTGCATCGTGGAACTGGCAGGTCATGACCGTATGGTGACTGCCTGCAATACCGTCTGCCAGGAAGGCATGGACATTCTGACCAACAGTCCGCGGGTGAGAAGAAACCGTAAGATAAACGTGGAACTGATTCTGTCTGATCACAATTCCAGCTGCACCAGCTGCATCCGAAGTGGTAACTGCAGCCTCCAGTCCATCGCAAATGACCTTGGTATGTTCAATAATGAATATAAGAATATCGCCGATGTATTCCGCTGGGATAAGCGTCTGCCGCTGATCAAAGATGCCACCAAATGCGTCAAGTGTATGCGCTGCATTCAGGTCTGTGACAAGATTCAGAACCTCAATGTCTGGGATCTGCGAGGTGCCGGTTACCGGACCACCATCGGTGTAAAAGATAACAAACAGTTTAATGAATCCAGCTGCTCCCTCTGCGGACAGTGTATTACCCATTGTCCGGTTGGCGCGCTGACAGCCCGTGATGACCGCGGTGCGCTGAATGAGGCACTGGCAAATCCAGATATCGTTACTGTAGCCCAGGTGGCACCGGCGGTACGAACTGCCTGGGGGGAAGGAATCGGTCTGAAGGAAGAACAGGCAACCATGGGCAAGCTGGTTCATGCATTGAAGAAGATTGGTATCGATTATGTTTTCGACACCAACTACACTGCTGATCTGACCATTATGGAAGAGGGAAGTGAATTTCTGGAACGACTGAAACATAGAGACAAGTATCAGTGGCCGATGTTTACATCCTGCTGTCCTGGCTGGATGCGTTTTGTCAAGATACAGCATCCTGAGCTGATTCCGAATCTTTCCACTGCAAAATCCCCGCAGCAGATGTTCGGTGCTCTGTCCAAGACTTATATCGCTGACAATCTGGGACTGGACCCGGACAAAATCTTCTCAGTATCCTTCATGCCTTGCGTCAGCAAAAAGTATGAGCGGAGTGTACCGGAAATCAACAGTTCCGGTCATGGCAGTGATGTGGATCTGGTATTGACTACCCGTGAAATGGACCGTTTCATTAAGGCGGATGCCATCGCGCCGCAGCAGCTTCAGAGTATGCCATATGATGGAATATTCGGAGAGGGTTCCGGTGCTGCAGTTATTTTCGGCACTACCGGCGGCGTTATGGAAGCAGCACTTCGAAGTGCATACTTCCTGGTAACCGGTGAAAATCCGGATCCGGACGCTTTCCATGATGTGAAGGGTGTATCGGAAGGCTGGAAGGAAGCTGAATTCAATCTGGCGGGGGCGGAACTGAAGGTTGCTGTTGTTAACGGACTTGGCAATGCCAGAAAGCTGATTGAAGCCATTCAGAAGGGTGAAAAACAGTATGATTTCGTGGAAGTTATGGCTTGTCCAGGCGGCTGTGTCGGCGGCGGCGGACAGCCATTTACAGATGGTAAGGAGCTGGCTGCAAGAAGAGGAAAACAGCTCTATGGTCTGGATGAAAACAACCGAATCCGGTTCTCCCACGAAAACAGTGCGGTTCTGAAAACCTACGAAGAATTCCTGGGTCATCCGCTGTCTCATAAGGCCCATGAACTGCTGCATACCAATCTGGCAGACTGGAGCCTGGATATGACGGATTTTGAAAAGTAAAAAGCTAAAAAATACCCTCTCTGAATTTCAGAGAGGGTATTTTTCGTGCCGAGAAGCACTTTATAGGCGATTAGTTATTTATCTTTAAAGAATTCCTTTACCAGTTTGAACAGGACAGGGGACAGGGCGAACAGTGCGATGAAGTTCGGAATAGCCATCAGTCCGTTAAAGGTATCAGCCAGGTTCCATACTGCTTCGATTGGGCTTACACAGCCGACGATTACAACTGCGATAAAAATGAACTGGTATACCTTGGATGCTTTGATACCAAAAAGGTACTGGGTACAGCGTGTGCCGTACAGAGACCAGCCAAGGATGGTGGAGTAGGCGAACATCATCAGGCAGAATGCCACGAAGAGGGCAGCAATCTTATCACCGAAGACGGTTGCAAATGCAGCAGTAATCAGTGCAGAACCGGGTACAGTGCCGAATTCGATTTCAATTCCGCTGGAGATGATAG
The DNA here is from genome assembly GCA_045637765.1 of Anaerovoracaceae bacterium. Lineage (GTDB taxonomy): Bacteria > Bacillota > Clostridia > Peptostreptococcales > Anaerovoracaceae > RGIG7179. The sequence continues at coordinate 11,765 of JAZTZZ010000027.1, forward strand.
TTAAGGCGGTTAAAGTACAGATTACGATGGTATCCATAAATACTTCAAAGATACCGAAGAGACCCTGCTGAACAGGACCCTCTGTCTGTGCAGCAGCATGTGCGATGGCTGCAGATCCCAGGCCGGCTTCATTGGAGAAAGCACTTCTTCTGAGACCCCATACGACCGCGTTTTTCAGCAGAATACCGGAGCCTGCACCCAGAACAGCCTGTGGATTAAATGCACTGGCAAGGATAAGCTTCAGAGCTGGAATGATATTGCCGATATTAGCAGCAATAACAATTATGGTGAAGATGATGTAAAACGCACTCATGAATGGAATGAACTTTTCAGTTACAGCACCGATTCTCTTAATACCGCCAAACAGTACACCAGCAGTTACAACTGCCAGGCAAATACCAACGCCCCATTCCACTGCTGCAGTGTTGGTAAATTCAGGATTAAAGGAAATAATGGCGTTCTTTACAGAGTCCATAATGGAGTTTGCCTGTGACATGTTACCAATACCGAAAGATGCCAGAATTGCAAACAGACAGAAAAGAACAGCAAGCCATTTCCACTTAGGACCGAGACCATTCTTTATATAGTACATAGGACCGCCGACCCAGTCGCCTTTTTCGTCTCTTTCACGGAAGTTTACGGAAAGGGTAACTTCACCGAACTTAATAACCATCCCCAGAAGGGCAGCCAGCCACAGCCAGAAGATAGCACCGTATCCACCCAGGGCGATTGCCTGAGATGTACCAACGATATTACCGGTACCTACGGTTGCAGCAAGAGCCGTTGTTACAGCCTGAAGGGGAGTAACTGCACCTTCTTCAACTTCTGTCTTTTTAAACATTTTACCGATTGTGTTTTTCATTGCATATCCGAAACGGCGGAACTGGACCGCACCGGTACCGATAGTAAAATACAGACCTCCAACGAATACGCAAGGGAGCAGGATGTAAATCCATGCAACGGTGTTCAGCGGACCCGCCATAAAATCATAAAGCCATGTCATAATTAGTCTCCTCCTTTAAAACAGAAATAAATTTCGCGCCGCTGTTTTTCGGAAAAGAAAAACACGGCTGGTTAAAAGAACGAGCCGTGTTACAATTCAATCGTCAAATCAAATGTTAAGTAAAAGAAACATTTTTTAAATAATCTGTCCTTTTGCCTGAGAGATTCGGCTTTCACCTTGCACCTTCGGCACCCGACCCGAAGTCGGGGTTCTCCAGAGTATCCTCCGCCTTCAGTTCCTTTTGACAGGTTCTGAAAGGTTCTTCGGATTAAATATTAAATTACCGTCATTATTGCACAACTATCATAAATTGTCAATAAATAATTGTGGATTCGACCAAAAAATATTAATTTCACAAAACGTTTATAGTTAAAGTTAACAATGTGCACTTTCAATCAGCTCATGTGCACTCTGCAGGGTAGTCTCCGTAATGTGATCACCGCCCAGGAGGCGTGCAATCTCACGGATCTGCTGCTCACCATCCAGCCGTTCTACTGTAGTGAAGGTGCTGGTTTCGTCAGATTCCTTGTAAATGCGGTAGTTGTAATCACCACATGCAGCAATCTGCGGAAGGTGAGTGATGCAGATAATCTGATGATGACGGGAGATTTCTTTCAGCTTGCGGCCTACGATGCTGGCTGTAATGCCGCTGATACCGGTATCGATTTCGTCAAAAATCAGAGTTGGAATCCGGTCACAGGAGCTGATGATGTTTTTAAATGCCAGCATGATTCTGGACATTTCCCCGCCGGACGCAACACGAACAAGCGGTTTCATCGGTTCGCCCCGGTTGGTGGAAATCAGGATTTCCACCTGGTCCATACCGTTTTCGGTCGGTTTCTCCAGTGGAAGAATCTGAATATCCAGCTTGGCGTCGGCAAAGTTCAGATCCACCAGTTCAGCCTGAATTTTTTCGGAAAGCTCGGCAGCAGAGATTTTGCGGGCTTCTGTAAGGGCAGAACAGGATAAACGCAGGGCATGGGCAGCCTGCTTCAGTTCTTTTTCCAGATGTGATTTATGCTCATCGTAGTTTTCGAACACATTGAGCTGGGAAGATATCTTCTCATAATATTCAAGGATTTCTTCGATGGAATCACCGTATTTCTTTTTCAGGCCCTCAATCTGGCTCAGACGTGCGATGGCAGCATCCAGTTCACCAGGATTAAAGGTGAGGGATTCTCTGATTTCACGAAGTCTGTGGCTGATATCATCCAGCTGGTAATATACATCGGATATTTCCTGTCCCAGTGATGCAATTTCAGAGGAGAATCCAGAGATTTCTTCTACGGAACGCATGCTGCTGCGGATTCCGTCCATGGCAGAAGGGGTCTGCTCGAAGAGTGCACCATAGGCCTTTTCAACGCTTTCAAATATTTTTTCGCTGTTCTGCAGCAGGCTGATTCGGTCTTCCAGTTCCTGGTCCTCACCCGGAAGCAGATTTGCTTTTTCAATTTCGTCGGCTTCGTAGCGGAGAAAATCCATCTTTCGAAGGTTTTCTTTTTCGGAAGCGAGGAGACGGCCCAGCTGGGTTCTGGCCTGGGAGTAGGTTTCAAAATCTCTCTGCACGGCTTCTTTCAGCCCATCCACTGTTTCATGACGGTAGGCGTCAATTAATGTAATGTGATTATCCGGGTTGAGAAGGGACTGGTTGTCGTACTGTCCGTGAATATCTGCAAGTTTTCTGGAAATCTGGTTCAGCTGTCCCAGGGTTACAATTTCGCCGTTAAGACGGCAGAGGTTTTTGCCTGCAGCTGAAATTTCACGTGTGATAACGATTTCTTCACCATCCAGTTCACCGACCAGCTGAATGACAGCCTTATCGGCACCATTGCGTACATAAGAAGAATCAGCCCGGCTTCCAAGAGCCAGGCTGACTGCCTCGATTACAATGGATTTACCGGCACCTGTTTCACCGGTGATTATATTCAGTCCTTCTTCAAAATCTACTTCCGTATTTTCGATTATTGCAAAATTACGAATGCTGATATGCTGAATCATTCTTTATTTACCTCTCATCTGGAGCATATCCTGAAACTCCTGCATGATTTCAGGAATGGAATTTTCGGAATCTGCCACAAGTAAAATGGTATTATCGCCTGCGATAGAACCGATAATGTGGGGGAGTCCGCTGTTGTCAATTGCTTCAGCTGCTGCAGAAGCGCAGCCGGACAGAGTCTTTACTACAACCAGATTTCCGGAAGCAGCAAAGGATGTAATTGTTTCTCTGAAAATCTTAACAAAACGATCGGATACAGGCATATCCTTGGCCTGATTCAGGGCATATTTATATTTGCCGCTGCCGGACAGTGTTTTTACAAGCTGCAGATCTTTAATGTCCCTGGAAATGGTAGCCTGTGTAACTTCAAAACCGTTTTCGCGGAGAAGAGAGGCCAGCTTTTCCTGGGTGTCTACTTCATAGGTATTGATTAATTCAATAATCTTGTTCTGTCGTGAATAGCGCATACACATTCTCCTTTTACTCTTCGGGTGATTACTGTGGATTGTATCACAAAAACATTGAATTTTCAAGTAATTCAGGGAATTTTCACAAGAACATCATGTATACATGAATTGCATAAATGATTATGATTGAATGTATAAATTCATATAGACAAACAAATGTTCGCATGATATAATAAGACGAAGATATATTTTTTGAGGTGAAATATGCGAATTTTGGGGATTGACCCGGGGTACGCCATTCTGGGATACGGCGTGCTGGATAAGATCGGAAACCGGTTTCAGGTCGTGACTTACGGTTCCATTCTGACAGATGCGGGCATGGAGATGCCGGACCGTCTGAAGGTGCTGTATGATGAGCTGAAAACAATCATTGATACATATCAGCCGGAAGAGGCTGCGATAGAAGAACTTTTCTTCAATAATAATGCCAAGACTGCCATTATGGTAGGACAGGCCAGAGGTGTGGCGGTGCTTGCCTGTGCTCATGGTAATTTGAAAATCAGTGAGTATACTCCGCTGCAGATTAAGCAGGCACTGGTTGGCTACGGACGTGCGGATAAGAAACAGGTTCAGGCCATGGTTAAGGCTATTTTGAATCTGGAGAAGGTGCCTAAGCCGGATGACACGGCCGATGCACTGGCTGCAGCCATCTGCCACGGACATTCTGCCGGTAACGACAGGCTGAAAAAACTGATGGGAAAATAGGAGGAATCTATGATTCGGTATATAAAAGGAATTTATTCCATGACTTTCGAAAACAGCATCATTGTGGAAAATGCCTCCGGAATCGGATTTGAGATTTTTATTCCGGCAGGTTCTCCTCTGTACCGTTACGGTGAAGGGGAAGAAATTATGGTGTACACCTCCATGGCGGTGAAGGAAGATGATATCAGCCTGTATGGTTTTCACAACAGGGAAGCACTGGAACTGTTTGAACTGCTGACTACTGTGAACGGCATCGGCGCCAAGGCTGCCATGGCTATTCTCAGCGCACTGTCACCGGAGGAGCTGCGCAGGGCTATTCTCTTTGAAGATGCCAAGGAAATCAGCCGTGCCAACGGAGTGGGAAAGAAGACTGCGGAACGCATCATTCTGGAATTGAAAGAAAAGATAGGCAAACTGTCCGGTGGTATGGGAGATGCGTCTGTTCCTGCAGAACTGGCTGGTGGTGCTTCAGCTGCAGCAGGCGATGGAACCGGTACAGATAACCGTGTGGAAGCAATCAATGCACTGATTGCCCTGGGTTATTCCAAGTCAGAAGCCTTCAGTGCCATTTCTCAGGTACCGGAAGAAGGCCTGAGCTGCGAAGATTATATCAAGAAGGCTCTGAAACATCTGTTTTAGCGGCCCGGGAGGATTTTAATGGATAACGAAAGAATTACATCTGCAGGGATAAAAACAGGAGAGCAGCGTCAGGAAGCGGGACTCCGTCCGCAGTATCTGGCGGACTATATCGGCCAGCAGAGTGCCAAGGAAAACCTGAAGATATTTATTGATGCAGCCCGTCTGAGAGGGGAACCTCTGGATCATGTGCTGTTTTACGGACCTCCGGGTCTGGGAAAGACCACCCTTGCCGGAATCATTGCCAATGAACTGGGCGTAGATATTAAGATTACATCCGGTCCTGCAATTGGACGTGCAGGGGATCTGGCAGCTATTCTGACCAATCTGAATGAAAATGACGTGCTGTTCATTGACGAAATTCACCGTTTAAACAGATCCGTGGAAGAAGTACTGTATTCTGCCATGGAAGACTATGCCCTGGATATCATCATCGGAAAGGGACCGTCTGCCCGTTCCATCCGTCTCGATCTGGCGAAGTTTACCCTGATTGGTGCTACCACACGCGCAGGCAGTTTGTCGGCACCGCTTAGAGACCGTTTCGGTGTCATTAGCAAGTTCGAAATGTATACTACTGAAGAACTGAAAAAGATTTTGGCCAGAACAGCGGGAATCCTGGGTGTGGAAGTAGATGACGAATCTCTGACAGAGATGGCACGGAGATCACGCGGTACACCGCGAGTGGCAAATCGTATGCTGAAACGAATCAGGGACTTTTCACAGGTCCGCGGAAATGGTATAATAGATATCGATATTACCAGAGAAGGGCTGAATGCACTGGGAGTGGATGAGCTGGGGCTGGAACGGATTGACCGTGAAATTCTCAGAGCAATCATCGAACGCTTCAACGGAGGTCCTGTTGGTGTCGATACGATTGCTGCCTCCATCGGTGAAGAGAGAGTTACCATCGAGGACTCTTCCGAGCCGTACCTGATTCAGGCGGGCCTTCTGTACCGCACACAGAAAGGACGTATGGTTTCTTCCCTGGGATATAAACATCTGGGCATTGAAATGCCGGAGGACAGAGAGGAATAGAAAAAAATGCATATTAATGATTTTGATTATAATCTGCCCGAAGAGTTAATCGCGCAGACACCAGCCGAGAAAAGAGATTTTTCCCGGCTTCTTGTCGTTCACAGAAACGACGGAACAGTAGAACACAAGCACTTCTACGATATTATCGATTATCTGAAGGAAGGAGATTGTCTGGTACTGAATAATTCCAAGGTACTGCCGGCCAGAATGTTCGGTGTTAAGGAAGGTACCGGTGCTAAGGTTGAGTTCCTGCTGATTAAGCGTATCGAAGGTGATACCTGGGAAACCATGGTTCGACCTGGTAAGCGTCTGAAAGTAGGCGATTCTGTACTGTTTGGTGCAGAAATGGATGAAGAAGGCCGTCTGATTGGACCGAAACCAGGTAAATTATTCAGGGCTACCGTAAAAGATTACGGTGAAGATGGTACCCGTATCGTAGAATTTGAATATGATGGAATCTTCATGGAACGCCTGGAAGAACTGGGAGAAATGCCCCTTCCGCCATACATCGACCGCAGAAACAACAGCGAAGATAAAGACCGTTACCAGACCGTTTACTGTAAGAACGAAGGATCTGTGGCTGCTCCGACAGCTGGTCTTCACTTCACCGATGAACTGCTGCAGAAGGCACGTGATAAGGGCGTAAAGATTGCCTATGTAACCCTGCATGTAGGTATCGGTACATTCCGTCCGGTAAAGGTTGAAAAGATTGAAGACCACCACATGCACTTCGAAGAATATTTTGTGGAGGAAGAAGCGGCGAAAACCATCAATGACACCATTCTGGCAGGGGGTCGGATTGTGTCTGTGGGTACCACTTCCACCAGAACTGTAGAAAGTGCTGCAGCTTTCGACGAAGCAAGCGGCAAATACCTGGTGCAGGCAGGCTCCGGTTCTACCGGAATCTTCATCTATCCGGGATATGAATTCAAGATTATCAAATCTCTGATTACCAACTTCCACCTGCCGAAGTCCACGCTGCTGATGCTGATTTCTGCACTGTATAACAGGGAAGACATTCTCAGAGTATATGACATTGCAGTAAAGGAGAAGTACCGTTTCTTCAGTTACGGGGATGCCATGTTTATCGAATAGCTTAAGTTTTTGAATGAGAGAGGGGGATTCAGTATGAAACAGTTTGATGAGAGATTACAGCAGCTGCAGCAGCAAATGAGCCGCAGAACCCAATTGTGTGCACAGATGGAGAGTCTGGGTGTGCAGCTGGAAGAACAGAAGCGAAAAGTTCAGCAGCTGAAGGAAGCTGCCAACAGCGAACAGTATGATGTGACCGAGCTGGAGAGTCTCAGTTTTGCTTCGATTCTTGCACGAATTGCAGGAAACCTGGATGAAAAACTGAATAAAGAGAAGAAGGAAGCATTTGCAGCAGCAGCCAGATATGAGTCTGCACGCAGAGAACTGGAAAACATTCAGGCAGACATCCGGGCTCTGGCTGAGGAGCTTCACATCCTTGAATCCGTGGAAGCGGAATATCAGCAGCTGCTTAAGGAAAAGCGCCAGACATTGGCTGACGGAGGGGATGAAACTGCGAAAGAAATCCTGGAACTGGAACGCAGAATTGCCTGGCTTCATTCGCAGAAAAGTGAGCTGGATGAGGCATATGAAGCCGGAAGCGATGCTATGGATATCGTAAAGAGCATATCCGGAAGCCTGAGCAGTGCAGGAAGCTGGGCCACCTGGGACTTGTTTGGCGGCGGAATCATAACAGATATGATTAAACACAGCCATATGAATAATGCACAGCGCGAAATCGGAACGCTGCAGACTGCACTGCGCCGTTTCCGTACGGAACTGGCTGATGTAAAGATTGACGACGATCTTGATTTTCAGATGGATGGATTCACATCCTTTGGTGACTGGTTCCTGGACGGAATTATTTTCGACTGGATGGCTCTGGACCACATTCATAAATCCGAGACACAGATCCAGAACACCTGGAATCAGATTGCCATGGCTATCAGTAAACTTCAGGATATGCAGGAAGCGCTGGATGTGGAAATCCAGGAAGTGCAGGAGCAGCTGAACCAGCTGACAGCACAGGCGCAGCACCTGTAAGAAAGGATCTTACACATGAGAAATGATATCTTTAAATTTGTAAGCCGGGATGAACTGGTGAAGTGGACTATGGATATGGTGACGATTCCATCTTACAGCGGTCTTCCAAACCAGGAAGCTGAAGTTGCAGCTTATATTAAAAATATTTTTGACAAAGAAGAAATTCCATGTACCATAAGACCTCTGAAAAACGGCCGATGCAATGTGTATGCCACACTGAAGGGAACCGGAAACGGGAAGTCGCTGATGTTTAACGGACATATGGATACGGTTCCGGCTTACGGCATGGAAGATGCCTATACTCCATGGATTGACGATGAACAAAACATCCACGGACGGGGTACTTCTGACATGAAGGGGCCGATTGCCTGTATGATGGGTGCTTTGATTGCCTGGAAACGCAGCGGCGAGGTGCTGCCGGGCGATGTGGTATTTTGCGGGGTGGCGGACGAAGAAGAAGCCAGCATCGGTACCATCGCGGTTCTGGAAGACGGAATCCGTGCAGATGCAGCCATCGTAGGCGAGCCTATGGGCGATAACGCCATTGCAATTTCACAGAAGGGACTGGAATGGTATCAGGTTGATTTTCACGGCAGAACTGTTCACGGCGGACAGTACCGAAAGGGAATCGATGCCATCGAAATGGCTGTGAAGTATTATAATAAAATGCAGGAAACTCTGGTGCCGGAAATCCGGGCACGTTACCTTGACGGCGTAGGTGAAAGTACCATCAATATCGGTGTAATTCAGGGAGGCACCCAGTGTTCCACCGTTGCCGGAGACTGTTATATTCAGCTGGACAGAAGATTCCTGCCCGGAGTCGAGTCCTATGAAGACTGCTGCGGAGAACTGCAGGCGGTGGTGGATGAACTGAATGCAGCAGAACCAAACTTCAATGCTGCAATCAAAGTTCTGGATGTGAGCGTGATGCAGGACGGTTATGTTCATCAGGGCTTTATTCAGAATCCGGAAGATCCGCTGGTAAAGTGCGCTGCTGCATGCACAGAACGGATCAGTGGAAAAGAACCGGAATTTATGGCATGTCCTTGCTGGACCGATGCCGGACTTCTGGCCCATTACGGCCATATGCCGGCTGTAGTTTTGGGTCCGGGGGAAATGGAATATGCACATTCCAGCAGTGAAATCATTGCAATATCCGCACTTGAAAAATATTTTAAGATTTATACAGAAATCATGGGAGATTTCTGCAAATAATACAAAGGAGAAACAGTTATGGAACAGATTTTGAGAGATCAGATGCTGGAAGATATGAGAAAGGTTGTTCAGATCCCAAGCGTATCTTCTGATAAAGTAAATGTAGAAAAAGCACTGGACTGCTTCCTGGAAATCGCAGCAGGTATGGGCTTCCACACAGAAAAGCTGGTGGACGGACAGATTGGTATCGTAGAAATGGGCGAAGGCGAAGAAGTCTGCGGTATTCTGGTACATCTGGACGTGGTTGATATCGGTGATGAAAACCAGTGGTTCGTACCTCCATACGATGTAACTGTAAAGGACGGCAAGGTTTACGGCCGCGGTGTGCTGGACGACAAGGGGTCTGCCATTATGTCCCTGTATGCCATGAAGGCGGTTATGGACAGCGGAAAGCCAATGCATAAGAAGATTCGTATGATTATCGGTACTCAGGAAGAAGTGGAATGGGTAGATATGTATGAGTACGTGGCAAAATATGATCTGCCGGACTATGCGTTCACTCCGGACGGTCATTTCCCAATCGGTAATGTAGAAAAGGGTTATTATGACCTGGTAATGAATTTTGCATTTAATGAAGCTGACATGCAGCCTTCTGCAGAACTGCCAAAGATTGTGGCTATCGAATGTGGTGTGGCTTCCAACATCGTACCGGAACACTGTACCGTAATTCTGAGCAACGGAGAAATCGTAACTGCAGACGGTATGGCAGCTCACACCTGTCTGCCTGACAAGGGCGTAAATGCGTTGTTTAAAATGAAGGAAAAGCTGGATGCAGAATACAAGCTGGCTGACAACACCTGCAAGAAGGTAATCGACATGCTGTATGATTACTTCAGCGATTTCGTAGGTGCCAAGCTGGGTCTGGCGCCGAAGGAAGAATACTACCTGGGTGAGTACATCCATAAGAACATGTATACACCATCTGTGATCAAGACCACAGAAGACGGCGTGGAAGTGGTTGTAAACGGACGTTTTGCTTATACCACCACCAAGGAAGAAATCCGCACCGCCTTCGAAAAGATGTGTGAAACCTACGGAGGTGAAATCACAGGCGAAGACTTCCTGCCTGCAGTATTCGTAAGCCGTGAAGCTCCATATATTAAGGAACTGGCCAAGGCATACGAAAACGTAACCGGAACAGAAGCGGAATTCGTAATTGACTACGGTGCATCCTACTGCAAGGCTATGCCGAACATGGTAAGCTTTGGTCCGATTTTCCCTGGCGAAGTGGATATGTGTCACCAGGCTAATGAGTACATGTCTCTGGATAAGATTGAACAGATGTATGATATTCTGGAACAGTGCATCGGATCCATCGCATGCAGCGAAGAGTCCATGAAGCCTGCGGAAGCATAATTACCGGATAAACAGGGACTTAACAGGGAGGTTGAATCATGGATAAACTGTTAAGAGACAAGATGCTTGATGATCTGAGCAAAATTGTCAGAATTCCAAGTGTATCTTCTGAAAAAGAAACCGTAAAAGAAGCGCTGGCCTGCTTTATGGAAATGGCAGCAGACATGGGCTTCCGCACAGAAACCGTTGTGGACGGACAGATCGGTGTGGTTGAGATGGGTGAAGGCCAAGAAGTTCTGGGCATTCTTGTTCATGTCGATGTGGTTGATGTTGGTGATGAAAGCCAGTGGACTGTGCCGCCGTTTGATGTTACTGTAAGAGACGGCAAGGTTTACGGACGTGGCGTTCTGGATAACAAGGGTTCTGCAATTATGTCTCTCTATGCCATGAAGGCAGTAATGGACAGCGGCAAGCCTTTACAAAAAACAGTTCGTATGATTATTGGTACCCAGGAAGAAGTGGAATGGGTGGATATGATCGAATACGTGTTAAATTATGATTTGCCGGACTATGCGTTCACGCCGGACAGCTCCTTCCCAATCAGCAATGTGGAAAAGGGATACTATGACCTCATTATGAACTTCCCATTCCTTGAAGAAGACAGAAAGGCTGAGGGGGAACTTCCTGAGATTGTTTCCATCGATTGCGGCGTAGCATCCAATGTGGTGCCTGAAAGATGTACCGTTGTACTCAGCAATGGGGAAACCGTACGTGCAGACGGAAAAGCCGTTCATACCTGCCTGCCTGATAAGGGCATCAATGCGCTGTTCGTAATGAAGGAAAAACTGGATGCAGAGTATAAGGTGGCATACAATACCTGCAGAAAGGTAATTGATGTAATCTATGATTACTTCCATGATATCGTTGCATCCAAACTTGGAATTGCACCGAAGGATGAATACTATCTCGGAGAATATATTCATAAAAACGTATTTACTCCGTCTGTAATCCGCACCACAGAACAGGGCGTAGATGTTACAGTAAATGGACGTTTTGCATATACCACAACCAAGGAAGAAATCCAGACTGCTTTCGAAGCAATGTGTGATGCTCATGGCGGCAAGCTGGTTGGCGAGGACTACGGCCCTGCAGTATTCGTAAGCCGTGAAGCACCATATATTAAGGAACTGGCAAAGGCTTATGAAAATGTGACCGGAACCCCAGCTGACTGCAAAATCGATTACGGCGCATCCTACTGCAAGGCAATGCCGAACATGGTAGGATTCGGACCGATTTTCCCTGATGAGCCGGATATGATGCATCAGGTGGACGAATACATGTCCCTGGATAAGATTGAGCAGATGTATGAAATTCTCGTTCAGTGCATCGGAGCCATCGCATGCAGTGAAGAATCCATGAAGCCTGCGGAAGCATAAAAAATTATATAAGGCAATCATTAAGGAACCTACGTTTTTACGCAGGTTCTTTTAAATATTGCTGTATTGTGGTAAAATCAGGATAAGGTATTTTTGAAGGAAGGGGGAAACAAAATGAATGATAAGTTTAAAGTGGTTTTAATCGGTATGCTGTTGGTTGTTATTCTTGTTTTCACCAGCTGTTCAGGACCTGTCCAAATGGATGTAACTTATAATCCTGTATTGAGCGACTTACCTGAGGATTACAGTCTGGAGCAGGCAAAGAAAGACAACTGTGTGGTTTATGAGAATCTGAGCATTACCAGTGGCCAGAAAGTATGGGATCAATTTTGTGAAGTGGTTGATTCAGGTGGAACAGGAACCGTCAGACTTGGGTTCTATTATGAAAAAGAAGATGCAGATTCTGTTCTTTACATAAAGGATCTGACTTACGATGGGACGAATTACACAATGAGATGGTTTGAAGACGGGAAAGAAATTATCCGGACTTACAAATATATGAATCGGTCTGAAGGGAAAGCACCGAGAATTAATTCTTCTTATGACGAATATTCAGTTCATTTCATCACGAATGAATCGGAAGTAACCTGGGAGGATATTCAAGCAGGTATGTTAAGTTCACAGGCAGGGGCATACATCGATCATTGTGTGGTATACATGAATTTTTATGATAAGGGGTAATGCAGATGGATTTTGAACAGAAGCTGAAATTGGCACATGAGAAGATCATTCGGAAGAAAGAAATGGAAAACAGAATCCTGCATCTGCAGCCGGAAATTATAGAACTGAGGTCAAAATGGTATGTTTTGAAAGAAAATTCCGAGAAGGAGTATGCAGATGTAAAAGAACTGGAAGGACACTCTGTTTCGGCCTGGCTGGCAAAACTGACCGGTAAGCTGGATGAACAGCTGGAGCGTGAGCGAAAAGAGGCCAACGCAGCTGCGCGTGAACTGCATCTAACAGAGACCAAACTGATGGATGCGGAACGTTGGATTAAGGAATGCTGCGTGGAACTGGAGATTTTGCGGGAAGAAAACATTGATGAAGAGTATGAAATGCTGCTGCAGGAAAAGCGCCGTGCTATGGAACTTCGTCAGGCGGTCATACCAGAGGAAATGCAGGAAATGGAAGCAGCACTTACACATCTGGAGGCACAGCTTGCACTGCTGGAAGAGGTGAAAATTGCAGCCGCGGCGGCAGAAACTGCTGCGAAACAGTTCGATGATACTATATCAGATGCGAAGGCTTATATGGAATTCGCCGGGTATGGTTTGCGAAATCCGATTGAGGCAGGGTTAAAGAGAAAAGCGGATAAAAATATCGATGCTGTGGAGAATGAATTTTCTGAGTTTGTGACGAAACTGAAGCATTACCAGGATCTTTTTCCGGCGCTGGACGGTACGGAGCATTTTCACATTCCATTCGAATATTTGCACGAACTGTGCGGACCGCATTCTGCAGACAACTTTTCGGAACTTACAGACCTTACAGACAAGATGCGGAAACTTTGGGCCAGAATTTATGAAAGTATGAAACTGCTGGATCAGCTTGAAGAAGCGATGCAGATGGATTTACACATAAAGAAGGAACAGTGGAAGCAGCTAGTGTATGATTATCAGGCTGAATTCGCAATTTAAAGTAAATTATACAGAAATCTCGAAAACCCCGTGGAAATCTCCGCGGGGTTTTGTTATACTATATTATGTATTGGTGTGTCCACGGGGGACATGCTTCATCAATGTGTCATAATGAAAAGGAGGGTGCCGCAGGATTCAGCGGCGCATTAGTAGTATGAAACATGCAGTAACTTATGAATTAATTAAAAAGGACGAAAGAACCCGTGCCCGCCGTGGTGTCGTACATACACCTCACGGTGATATCCAGACTCCGGTATTCATGCCGGTAGGAACTCAGGCGACTGTAAAGGGGATGCGTCCGGAAGAGGTAAAGGAACTGGGTGCTGAAATCATCCTGTCCAATACCTACCATTTATATCTGAGACCAGGCCACGACATTGTAAAAGAAGCAGGCGGTCTCCATAAATTTATGAACTGGGACAGAGCGATTCTGACAGACTCCGGTGGATTCCAGGTGTTCTCTCTGGGCCAGATGCGTAAAATTACAGAAGAAGGGGTAAAGTTCCGCTCTCACATCGACGGTTCCAGTCACATGATTACACCGGAAAAGTCCATGGAAATTCAGAACTATCTGGGTTCTGACATTATGATGGCATTCGACGAATGTACACCTTATCCTGCTGACTGGAAGTACGCAAAGAATTCTCTGGAACGTACCAACCGCTGGCTCCAGCGCTGCAAGGATTATCATCAGGACTGGGAAAGACAGTCTCTCTTCGGTATCATGCAGGGCGGTATGTACAAGGACCTGAGAAAGCAGAGTGCAGAAGCTATCGTTGAAATGGATCTGCCTGGTTACTCCATCGGCGGCCTGTCCGTAGGCGAACCGAAGGAAATCATGCTGGATGTACTGGATGACTGTGTTGATTATCTGCCTGAAAACAAACCAAGATATCTGATGGGTGTAGGCAGCCCGGACTACCTGTTCGAAGGCGTTGAACGCGGTGTGGATATGTTTGACTGTGTACTGCCGACCAGAATCGCACGACATGGCTTGGCTATGACTTCTCACGGACGTGTTCAGATTAAGAATGCAAAATATGCCCGTGACTGGGAGCCGCTGGATACAGAATGTGACTGCTACACCTGCCGCAACTACAGCAAGGCCTACCTGCGTCATCTGTTCAAGGCAGACGAACTGTTATCCCATATGCTGATTACCAACCATAATCTGTATTTCCTGTCTAATATGATGAAGAATATCAGAACTGCCATCGAAGAAGACAGATTCCTGGAATACAAGAAGGAGTTTTACGATAAATATGGAAGATTTTAAGAGAGAACTGTGTCCGCACAGCGAGTTTTGCGGGGGGTGCATCCATCAGGGTGTACCTTACGAAGAGCAGCTGGCGGCAAAAGAAGCAGAAGTACTGAAGCTGCTGGAAGCCAAGGGTGTAACCCCTGAAAAAATCGATACCATCGAAGGCTGTCCGAGCCAGTATGAATACAGAAACAAAATGGAATACACCTTCGGTGACTTTGTGAAGGATGGGGAAATGACCCTGGGCATGCACAGAAAGCGCAACTTCATGTCCATCGTTACCGTAGATGAGTGTCAGCTGGTGGATCCGGACTTCAACGTAATTCTGGACGGCGTGCTCCAGTTTGCCATCGCAAAGGGATACAAGGCGTACCACAAGCGTACTCACAAAGGGCTCATGCGTAACCTGATTGTCCGTAAAGGCGTACGCACCGGCCAGCTGCTGGTGAACATCGTAACTTCTTCCGAAGAAGGTTTCGACGAAGAAGGCTTTGTGGAAATGCTCCGTGGCCTGACTCTGCAAAATACTATCGTCGGGGTTCTTCGTACTTTCAATGACAGCCTGGCCGATGCAGTTATCTGCGAGGATCTGAAGACTCTGTGGGGCCGTGACTACTACGAAGAAGAAATTCTGGGCCTGAAGTTTAAGGTAAGTGCCTTCAGCTTTTTCCAGACCAATGTAGAAGCCATTGAGAGATTGTATACTGAGGCACTGGCGCTGGTGGAATCCTTTGATGGCAAGTCCGTGTTCGACCTGTACTGCGGTACTGGTACCATTACTCAGATTCTGGCTCTGAAGGCAAAGGAAGTACTGGGTATCGAGCTGGTAGAAGAAGCCGTGGATGCTGCACGCATCAATGCAGCAGGCAACGGTCTGACCAACTGCAAGTTCCTGGCCGGCGACGTTTTCGAAGCACTGCAGAACGTATCCGAAAAGCCTGACGTAATCGTGGTTGACCCGCCTCGCGTAGGCATCCAGCCAAAGGCACTGGACAAAATCATCGCTTACGGTGTAAAGGAAATCGTCTACATTTCCTGCAACCCTAAGACTTTGGTAGAAAACCTGAAATACATGGACTACTACGGCTACAAGTGCAAATACCTGAAGCCATTCGACAACTTCCCGATGACCAAGCATACGGAGTGTATCTGCCTGCTGCAGAAGGTGAAGTAGATGCCAGCTTCGAAAACCGGACTTGTCTTAGAGGGCGGCGGCATCCGCGGCATTTATACGGCCGGGGTCTTGGATGTCTTTCTTGATGAAGGAATTGAATTCGATGGTGTCATCGGCGTTTCTGCCGGTGCCATCCACGGGTGCTCCTATCTATCGAAGCAGAGGGGAAGAAGTGTCCGTTATATGACCAAGTACTGCAGGGATCCCCGCTTCATGAGCTTTAAGAGCTGGCTGAAGACGGGAGACATCGTTGGTGCGGAGTTTTGTTATAGGGATATTCCGGACAAGCTGGATCCTTTCGACCATGAGGCATTTGCGCAGCGTACTGCGAAGTTTTATGCCACGGTGACCAATCTGGAAACCGGCAAAGCAGAGCACATCGAGCTTTCTGAGCTTCGTCAGGGTATTGACTGGGTGCGGGCTTCTGCGTCTCTTCCGTACTTTTCCCGTCCCGTGGAGATTGACGGAGGAAAGTACCTGGACGGGGGCTGTGCTGACAGCGTACCGGTAAAGGCTTTCCGTGACATGGGCTATGGCCGTAATGTTGTGATTCTCACCAAGGAAGCAGGCTATCGCAAGAAACCGGAAGCTGCACTGATGACAAAGTTAAAGTATCGGAAGTATCCTCAGTTCGCTAATGCTCTGCTTAACCGTGCAGAAGACTACAACCGCTGCATGGATGAAATTCTGGAAATGGAGAAGCGGGGAGAGGTTTTCCTTATTCAGCCTTCTGTACCACTGGGAGTTGGCAGAACAGAGACTGACCCGGATAAGATACAGCGTGCTTACGATCAGGGTGTGTCTGATGCGAAGGCTTTGCTTGGGGAACTGAAGAAGTGGATGAAAGGGTAAAATACAGAAAATCCCTGAAAACCGACAGAAAATCCCCGAAAACTTACATTTTCTGAAATAAATTTACAAAAAATAGAAAATACAAGTATAATGTGAACCATGAACCGGTTCACATTATTTTTTTGCCTTGATTACAGAAAGTGAGGGATTATGGATTACGAACATTTTAAAGAAAAGATGATAAGGAAGATAAAGAAACTTGCTCCACCGGAACTGGAAAACTGCAGAATAAAAGTCGAAACACGGTACAAAGTAAATGAAAAGCTGGATGCGCTGACATTTATTCCGACAGAAACCAGCGGTAAACTTCGTGCCTATCCTGTGTTTTATCTGCAGGAACTGTATGATCTCTATCTGGCAGGTAATTCAATGGAACGTATTGGACGATACGTTGTTTCTATGCTGAAGGAAGTGCCATCTCAAGAAGTTATCGAAACAGGTACTTTCGAGCCGGATAACATGAAAGAGCAGGTGATTCTGCAGCTTATAAATTATGAAAGGAATATTCATCTGCTGTCTGATATTCCGCATCGAAGATTCCTGGATCTGGCAGTTATTTACCGTTCAGTGATTCAGTATGATGAAGATCAGTGGTCCAGCATGATTGTAACCAATGAAACAATGGAAGAGTGGCATATGACAGAAGAGGAACTGTATCAGCATGCCTGGGAATATACTTCTCAGCAGTTTCCATTCGTTCTGAAGGATACGGGAAGAATGTTCGGAAGCGGAATAGTAGTTGAAAACGGACTGGGACGGATGCATTTTCTTACAAATGAGCTACTGCGGTTCGGTGCGGCTGCAATGCTGTATCCGGATATCATGAAGATGGCTGCGGAGATATATGAAAGCGGTTTTGCAATTCTTCCGGGATCCATTCACGAGCTGTATCTCATAAAGGATACACCGGAATGTGCAGCTGCGTGGAAGGAGGCGGTGGTCTGTGCCAATAATGAGCTTGTTCCGCCAGCGGATTATCTGTCTGACACAGTGTATTACTATAATTATGACAATGAAACAATAAATGTTTTACTGTAAATAAAACGAAAAGGACCTGCATGTTCTGTACAGGTCCTTTTTTAATGCTATTCTTCAATTGTGTCGTTCTGATCCAGCCAGGTAATGATGGCACCTGTTATATTCTGCTTTGCTTTGGATGTAATACCGCAGAAAATCATTGGAATTTCAGGGTTGCTTTCATGGAGTGCTGAACAGGAGGTGAGTATCGCTGTGTTTTCCTCAACCATACTTTTATCTGCAAAGGCTTCATATGCATTGCGGAATGTTTCAATCAGTTCAGCAGTCAGTTCATTTTCTGAACCATTATAAATGGGTATATTTTCTCTGATTTCAAACTTCATATCACAGAGGCCGCAGATGGTTTCATAAACCTCTGATATTTCATCCATAATCAGATCATCACAGCACATTACGGCTGTATCGATTTTCAGTCGGCTGTCTTTGGTGGAGAGTCGGCCGATGTTGGTCAGTGCAATGACAGTACCTTCGTCATCCCGGTTGTACACTCCGTTAAATGCAGTGTACATCAGGCTGACCAGATTGTCCGTATCATCTCCCGCTATAACTTTGGAAGGTAAATCGGTTTCTTCATAAGTATATTCAATTTCAGGATAATCCTCACCATACTTTTCGTAGAATTTTTCGATGGAGTTATTCATTTTCTTTTCAAACTTGGCAGTATCACTTTCGTTGATGACCACTGTCATACTTGCTTTGGACGGTGTAATCATTTCATCTGTACCGCCCTGGAAACTTGAAAGTTCGAAGAGAAGGGATGTTGACTTGAAATTAGCAAGAACACTTCCCAGCGTTTTTATCGGGTTCATTCCTGCTGTATATGTTTCTCTGATGGAAAGGGACGGACAGTTTTTAACTTCTATTTTATATGCTTTACCATATGTTGGCTTAGTATAGTGGAGTTTGTCCGTAATCCGGATGTGCTGATAACCGCCGGTGACCGTAGAAACACGGTATGATGCTGTTTTTCCAAGACAGAATACGGCTGTATTCTCAGCAAAATGTGAGGTGTCCGGCATTTGTACTTCGTTTTTACCCTCCGGCTCCTCGGCGAGGAAGAAAATCTGGAGTGTGCCGTTGTTATATGCACTTTTTGCAATGGTAAGAGCGGCAGATATTTCTTCAATGTGGGCATCCATATTGGATGCATCATAGGAACAGATGATGGCTGCCGGCTGTGCGGAATCAGAACCCTTGTCTGAAGCAGGAATATTGTAGATAATATTGCCTGCAGCATCGGAAACTGCTGCAATCTGTTTGTTTTTCGCCCAGGTCAGCAGATAGTTGCCTACATCGGTGTTATTGTTCATGGAACCCAGCGAGTCACGCAGATCAGTTTCATATGCATTGAATTTTTCTTCTACAACCTGATTCAAAGTCGGTGCTTCTTCCGGTTTATCATGGAACAGAAGAAAAAGTGAACCTGAAAGAATCAGGAGTGCTGCAGACGCCGCAGCAATAATAATGTGTTTTTTTCTCATATTTTTTACCCCTTTGTATAATCCTTTATAAAAAAACGATTGCGGTCTTTTATAAAGGCCTAAAATATGATACCATATTTAAAAAATAAAAGACAGTACTTTACTGAATTATCATTGTATTTTGAGAAATGGAGCAAGTATGAGACTGGATGGAAAGAATGTATATATCAGAGAAAGCCGTTTTGATGACTGCGCATATTTTGCTGAGTGGGAGAGAAAACCGGAAGTCACCGAATTCTTTACAATTAATGAAAGCCGTGATTACGAAGAAGTAGTCAGAGAATTCATTGAACGTCTGCCGGATCCGACGCAGGTACAGTTCACTATATGCAGTATGGCAGATGACAGACCAATGGGCAGAATCTACATCAGCCGTATCGATGATCACTATGATTCTCTGGATATTACACGAATTTATATCGCCGACAAAAATATGAGAGGAAAGGGCCTGGGCGAAGAGGCGCTTTGGCTTGCACTGGATTATGCCTTTGAAGTCCGCGGCTGCGAGCGTGTAACCCTGGATTATTTCACCGGAAATGAGATCGCATCCGCACTGTATCTCAAGGCAGGATTTGTAAATGAAGGAAATATGCGCCATGGCGGAAAAAAGAATGGCCAGTATGTTGACCTGCATCTCATGTCTATGCTGAGGGAGGAATATCTGTCAAGCAAATCAAGCAAAAAATAAATAATTATATTTGATTTCATAGTCTTGACTTTTGGATTATGTGGTATATAATCTTAAAAGCAACACAAGATATAGTGTTTCATCTTGTGCTGTTTTAATTCGTTAAAAAATATTACAAATAGATCAAAAGGTAAAGAGAGGACCACATGAACAGAATCAGACAGATTGTAAAAAGAGATGGCAGAACCGTTCCGTTTGAACTGGACAAAATTTCTGATGCTATCTTTAAGGCCGCGCAGGTACTGGGCGGCAGAGACAAGGAAATGTCTAAAACTCTGGCAAATGATGTAGAAGCGTATCTGCTGGATATTTGCCATAACAGCATTCCAACCGTGGAACAGATTCAGGACGCTGTAGAAAAAGTCCTCATTGAAGCGGGTCATGCAAGAACTGCCAAGGAATTCATCCTGTACCGTGCAGAAAGAACCCGTGTCAGAGATATGAATACCAAGCTGATGCGTATTTATGAAGATCTGACTTTCAAGGAAGCAAAAGAAAACGAAATCAAGAGAGAAAATGCAAACATCGACGGAAACACCGCTATGGGTACCATGCTGAAGTATGGTTCCGAAGGTGCGAAGGAATTCTACAAGATGTATGTCATTGACCCTAGACATGTAAAGGCACATGAAGAAGGGGACATCCATATCCACGATATGGACTTCTATACTCTGACCATGACCTGCTGTCAGATTGACCTGGTTAAGCTGCTGGAAGGCGGTTTCTCCACCGGTCACGGCCATCTGAGAGAACCAAACGATATCGAAAGCTATGCAGCTCTGGCTTGCATTGCAATTCAGTCCAACCAGAATGACCAGCACGGCGGACAGTCCGTACCTAACTTTGACTATGGTATGGCGCCTGGCGTACGTAAGGCATACAAGAGACTGTACAGAAACAACCTGGGTAAGATGCTGGACTTCCTGCATGACATCACTGACGGTGTGGATCAGGTTAAGGCAATCGGTAAAAAAATCGAAGAAGAATACGGAATTGAACCATGCATGTCATGGGACAATAACTATAAGGAACTGGAACTTGCTGAGCTGAAGAAGATTGTCAGCGAAGAAGATGCAAAGAAGATGCAGGACCGTTCCACCATCTATGCGGATAAGGAAATCGTAAGAAAGACTTATCAGGCAATGGAAGCATTCATTCACAACCTGAACACCATGCATTCCAGAGCCGGCGCACAGGTGCCTTTCAGCTCCATCAACTACGGTACTGATACCTCTCCGGAAGGCCGTCTGGTCATCGAATCCGTGATGAAGGCTACCGAAGCAGGTCTGG
>JAZTZZ010000028.1:0-83045 GCA_045637765.1 Anaerovoracaceae bacterium
TCCTTTTTGACTAGTTCCTTCCGGCGTTTCTGGCCACCGGCCCTGGCGATAAAGGTCAACACAGTTTCTCTTAAATTCATAACTGTAACGCATAGAAAAACCCCCTCTACTGGTTTTGTCCAGTAAAGGGGGTACATATCAATATGGCAGATACACCTTTTTTTTCGTTACATATAAAATGTTTAAATTGCCTTAAATTCTCTGACTCTCTGAACTACATCTTCAGCACCGAAAACAGCAGAACCTGCAACTGCAATTTCAACACCGGCATCCATTACTTCTTTTGCATTGGCCAGAGTCACACCGCCATCAATTTCAATTGCAAAATTGAGGCCTCTTTCCTTCTTGATTGCCGCAAGTTCCTTAACCTTGTTTAAGGTCTGCGGAATGAACTTCTGTCCGCCAAAACCTGGATTTACAGACATGATCAGAACAAGGTCCACATCTTCCAGAACACATTCCAGGCTGCTTACCGGAGTTGCAGGGTTAATGGAAACCCCTGCTTTCACACCCTTAGATTTGATATTCTGAATGGTTCTGTGAAGGTGCACACAAGCTTCCTGATGTACCGTAATGAATTCAGTCTGATCTGTTACAAAATCTCCAATGTACTGATCCGGATTTTCAATCATCAGATGTACATCATAAGGCACAGATGTTTTGCCGTTAAGACTCTTCATCACGGCAGCACCGAAACTGATATTCGGAACAAAATGTCCGTCCATAACATCTACATGAATGTAGTCTGCGCCGCCTTCTTCAATCTTCTTCACGTCTTCAGCCAAAGCAGAAAAATCTGCGGATAAAATAGATGGTGCTAATTTTAACATATGCCTTACCTCTCTGTAATTTAGTATTTTCTTCTGGTACGGATTTCCTCCAGGTTGGCCAGGTAGGATTCGTATCTTTTCTTATGTATGCTTCCGGATTTCACAGCTTCACGTACTGCACACTCCGGCTCACTGACATGACGGCAGTCATCATATCTGCACTGCCCGCGGATCTGATCCATTTCAGGGTAGAAGCTTGACAGATTATCTTCTTCTGCCTCCAGTATCTCAAAACTGGTGAATCCCGGCGTATCATAAATCATACCGCCGCCTTCCAGCTGGAAGATTTCCACATGACGTGTGGTATGCTTCCCTCTGCGTGTTTTCTGGCTCACCGCACCGGTTTCCATATTGGCTTCCGGATGAAGATGATTCAGAATTGTAGATTTTCCTACACCGGATGGACCAGCTAACGCTGCCTTTTTCCCCGCAACCATCTCCTGCAGCTGATCAAGTCCCTGTCCGGTCTCACAGCTGATGGTAAGCATAGGATAAATATTTCCGTAAATGCTGCGGATTTCCTCCACATCCTCATCGGAAACAAGATCACACTTATTCAGACAAATAACAGGTTCAATCCCATTCATTTCAGCCATAATAAGGAACTTGTCAATCAGCATATAGTTTGGCTTGGGATGTGCCGGTGCAAATACAACAATAAATGTATCCACATTAACGATTGGAGGACGGATAAACTGATTCTTGCGCGGATGAATTTCATTGATTACCCCCTTGCCTTCCTCTGTTTTTTCCAGCTCCACAATATCGCCCACAGCCAGTTTGATACCGTCGTTTTTAAAAATACCACGGCCCTTGGCTTCAATCATTCCCTCTTCGGTCAGCACATAATAGAAACCGCCGATTCCTTTTGTGATTAGTCCTGTCATAAATTATCCTTCTGTACCTGCAATTTCATCCGTTTCAACTTCTGAATCCGGATTTTCATTAACAGAACCTTCGCCGCTGCCAACTGGTTCATCGGCGTCCGGTTCAACCGGCTCTGGAGGAAGAATGACTTCCGGTGCTTTAGCAAGCGTATACCCAATTTTCGTTCCGACCTCAACTTCTGTATCGTTGCTGATGGTCTGATAAAGAACTGTGTTCGCCGGAGCCAGCTCGTTTTCCTCAAACTTCACATTATCCGCATCTACTGTAAGACCTGCAGCTGCCAGTGATGCATCAGCCTGTTCCTTGGTAAGGCCGTACAGATTCGGTACCTTTGTCATTTCCTTGCCCTTACCGTCACTGATTTCTACATTGATAGATGCACCATTTTTCGCTTTCTCACCGGCTGCAGGATCCTGAGAAATAATAGTACCCTTCGGCAGATGACTTTCCACCAGAATCTGAGTACCTAACTTAAAATCGTACTCAGCCAGATAAGCTTCTGCCTGCTCTACATTCTTATTGATGATCGTAGGAACAACACCGTCTTTCTTACCGCGGCTTATATTTACCGTAACCGCAGTACCCTGTGCAACCACACTTCCTTCGGAAGGCGAATGAGACGTGATATTTCCCTTTTCCTGATCCGGACTGTCCACATGCTGGCCTTCTTTTATAAGAAGCCCCATTGCTTCCAGTTCAGCAGATGCCTGTTCCATGGTTTTTCCAACCAGGTTTGGTACCGTTACATCTGTATTTTCAGGACCAAACCATCCAAGCATGGTTCCCAGTGCAAAAATACCTGCACCTCCCAGGATAAGAACTGCAATTATGATGGCTGCAATAATCTTATTCTGCCCGTTGTTTTTGCTGCGGGTTCTCTCACGGTCCCTTTCACGGTTCCGCTCACGTTCCCTTTCACGTTCACGTACTGCGGAACTTTCCCGTTCCTTTTCAGCATTTGCATCCGCTGCCGCATCCAGATTATAGAATGGTTCACGGCGCAGAATCGTATCTCTCCGTTCAGGATAATCCGGCGTGGATTTATTATCAAAGTCCAGATGAGCCAGATCGGTGTCGCTTGCAAGAAATGCCTTCTTTCCCATAACCTTGGTGATGAAGTCGATATTATCCAATTCTTCAATCACCTCGTCCACCTTGCTGTACCGGTTAGTCTGATACTTATCTGTAGCCTTCATGATTACACGTTCCAGCTGAGGCGGAATGCCTGCAGTCAGCTGTGAAGGCGGAGTCATAGGGTTATTTATATGCATCAGTGCGATGGAAATGGCGTTATCCCCATCGAACGGTACTTTGCCGGTAAGCATTTCGTACATCACAATCCCAAGAGAATAGATGTCCGTACGCTCATCCACATAGGATCCACGTGCCTGCTCCGGAGAGAGATAATGAACGGAACCCATAACCTTATTGCTCTCTGTTACGTTGGACTGGTCCACGGCACGAGCAATACCGAAGTCAGCCAGCTTTGCCACACCATTACTGTTAATCAGCACATTGTGAGGCTTCACATCCCTGTGAATAATCTGATTCTTATGTGCAAGGCTGAGTGCAGAAGCAATCTGGCGTGAAATCTCGATTACTTCCTTGTAGTCCATCTTGCCTTTTTCCGCAATAATCTGGCTGAGAGGCTTGCCTTCCACCAGCTCCATTACGATAAAGTTTATATTCCCTTCCTTGCCTACGTCAAAAACACTCACAATGTTCGGGTGTGTCAGTCCTGCCGCAGCCTGGGATTCCTTTTTAAAGTTGTCTACAAAAGTCTCGTCCGTCGTAAATTCCGGTCTCAGTATTTTAATGGCAACATACCGGTTCAGAAGACGGCAGCGGGCTTTATATACCACTGCCATGCCGCCTTCGCCGATTTTTTCAATCAGCTCATATCTGCCAGCAAGTAATCTTCTACCCATTGATATCTTCCTCCATAACCTTTAAGCATACAACGGTAACGTTATCGTGACCGCCGTTGAGATTTGCGCGAAGCACCAGTTCTGAACAGGTGGCTGACATGGTCATTCCATCTTCCAGAACTTCTATGATTTCTTCGTCAGATAATTCGTCATAAAGACCATCGGTACACATCAGAATGATGTCCCCCTCCAGAATATCCACCTGGAAGAAATCAGGTTCCACATCATGTTCTGCTCCCAGGGCACGGGTAATTACATTCTTACGTTCGTCATGGGCAGCTTCCTCTGGAGTAAGAATTCCGGCTTTCACAAGGCTGTAAACGTAAGTATGATCTTCTGTCAGCTGGGTCAGCTGGCCATTCCGGAACAGATAGGCTCTGCTGTCACCCACATTGCTGATATAAGCCTTACCCTTGTTGGTGTACACCACTACAACGGTTGTGGCCATGCCGTAATTGGCATCATATTTATGGGCCATATTGTAAATATAGCTGTTTGCATTTTCCAGACAGGTCTGGAAGTAATTTGCGATTTCGTATTTATCCCCCGTCGGCGCGACAGGAGATTTATCTATGTATCCGGCAATCTGGCTTACGGCAGTCCGGCTTGCAATTTCACCGGCATTTCCGCCTCCAACACCGTCAGCGACCACATAAACTCTGTTCGACGGCAAAATGAAGCATGCATCTTCATTATTTTTACGCCGGAGTCCGCGGTCACTCTTAAATCCAACTTGCATATTGTTTCTCCCTTTATTTACACTCTGCACATTTTGCTGATAAAGAAGCCATCGGTTTCACGGTCCGGTTCCAGCTGTTTCATGAATTCCAGACGGAACTCCGGATGTCGGCTGCAGAATGCTTCCACCTGCTTTTCATTTTCATCAGGATTTACAGTGCAGGTGCTGTAAACCAGTGTACCGCCCTGCTTCACATAAGATGATGCCGCTTCCAGAATTTCTTCCTGCCGCTTCACCAGCTCAGCAAAATCCAGTTCAGCGTCGGCTTTCGTCTTGATTTCCGGTTTTCTCCGGATTACACCCAGACCGGAGCACGGTACATCTGCCAGTACACAGTCCGCCTGATTTTTCAGTTCTTCTCTGGCAGTTCTGCCATCCTGACAGCATGTTTTCACAATTCCGGTTCCCAGACGCTCCGCCTGTTTCTGAATCAGTTCCAGCTTGTGCTCATAAATATCAAAGGCGTAAACTTCACCATCATTATTCATCAGTTCTGCCATAGCCATGGTTTTACCGCCTGGCGCTGCACAAACGTCCACTACCAGATTGCCAGGCTTTGGATTAACCGTATCCGCTGCCAGTGTGGAAGCTTCATCCTGCACGGAGAACCATCCTTCACGGAACAGGTCATGTTCCAGAATACCGGTACCCTTTCCGGTAACGAGAATGCTGCGCTTGGAAAGTGTTCCGGCTTCTGTCTGAAAACCGGCTTCACTGAGTTTTTCCATCAGCTCTTCACGGCTTCCCTTCATCAGGTTTGTACGAAGGCACAGCAGAGGGCGTCCGTTGGATGCTGCCAGCAGTTCTTCTGTTTTCTCAGAACCATAGGCAGAAAGCCAGAGATCCACCAGCCATGAAGCTGCAGAATAACGCACGGAAAGATATTTTGCAGGGTCAGCATTGCGGTCAGGAAGTGATGCTTCCAAAGCAGACTGCTGACGCTGGAAATTACGCAGCACACCGTTAATAAACTTGTCACGGCCGCGGCAGAATTTACGTGCCAGGACCACAGATTCATTGATTGCCGCATAATCAGGCACAGAATCCATTGCCATAATCTGATACACACCCATCCGCAGAATGGTCAGATCCTGCTTCTTCACCTTCTTAAGACCAGAGTTAACCAGTGCACTCAGGTAATGGTCCAGGAGAATCTTGTTTTCCAGAACACCGTAAACCAGTTCCCTTACAAATGCAGGGTTTTCCGGACGGTTCTTTTCTATGAAATTGTTCAGAGCCAGATTAGAGTAGGACTGGTTTGTTTCCATGTCCAGAAGCACCTCATAGGCTGTTTTGCGGTTTAAATCCATAATTAATCTCTATTTCTTAATGCTAAAATTCTGAGCAGGTTGAGAATGGCCATTGCCAGGGAAGCAACGTAAGTCATGGCTGCTGCGCTGAGAACTTTTCTCGCCCCACGCTTTTCATCTTCCATAATCAGACCCAGGCTTTCCATCTGTGACATGGCACGGCTGCTGGCATTGAATTCTACAGGCAGTGTAATTGCATGGAACAGAATAACAGCCAGGAATGCGATAACACCAATCATAAAGAGCGTGTCTCCGATACCGGAAGAAGCCCCCAGAATAATACCAACCATAATCAGAGGCCAGCTGAGCTGAGATGCAAAATTCACAATCGGTACAATGTTGTTTCTCATCAGCAGCGGTGTATATTCTTCCTCATGCTGAATAGCATGGCCTGCTTCGTGACATGCTACACTTACTGCAGCCACGGAATTTACACCGTACACGGTCTGGGAAAGACGCAGAACACGGTAACGTGGATCGTAGTGGTCAGTCAGGCTGCCGCGAATCTGTTCGATAGCTACATCATTCAGACCAGCTGCATCCAGCATACGTCTTGCAGCCTGTGCACCGGTCAGTCCCCGCATGGCTCTCACGTTGGAATATTTTTTAAAGTTCCCCTGCACTTTAAACTGAGCATACATTGTAAAAATGATAGCTGGCAGGAGCAGCATATAGCTCCAGTCATAGTAATACATAATCTCATTCTCCTTTATTTGATACAGATAAAATCTGCTTTATTTCAGTATGGTTCCCGCTTCGATGGTGTTTCCGCGCAGGTAATCCTTAACAGCTACACGTTTCTTGCCAGGCACCTGAATTTCGGTAACTGTCAAAATCTTTCCGCCGCAGGCAATCTTCATGCCGTCGTTTCCGGCACTGATTACGGTACCATTTTCCTTTTCAGTGGTTTCACCGGTCGGCAGTGCAGACCAGAGTTTCATTACCAGTCCGTTGTAGTCGCAGAATGCACCCGGCCATGGATCAAAGCCACGGATCAGACGCTCGATTTCCACAGGAGACTTGCTGAAGTCGATTTTTCCGTCTGCCTTGCGGATCAGACCTGCATAGGTGGACAGGCTGTCATCCTGCGGCTCAGGAGTGATTTCACCTGCATCCAGCATCGGCAGTGTTTCCACCAGCAGCTTTGCACCGGCTTCGGCCAGTGCATCGTGGAGCTGTTCACCGTTCATACGGCCGATTTCCACTTCCACCTTAGTCAGCATGTCACCGGTATCCAGACCTTCGCCCATCTGCATGATGGTAACGCCGGTCACATCTTCGCCGGTTACGATGGCATTCTGAATTGGAGATGCCCCTCTCAGCTTCGGAAGCAGAGATGCGTGAACATTGACACAGCCCAGTCTTGGCAGGTCCAGCACTTCCTTCGGCAGAATCTGACCATATGCCACAACTACCATAATATCCGGATTGTATTCTTTCAGCTGCTCCAGCAGTTCTTCATTTCCTCTCACCTTTTCAGGCTGCAGAACGGTCAGGCCGTATTCCAGGGCCTTTTCCTTCACCGGTGTGAACTGAACCTTCTTGCCGCGGTCTCTGGCCTTATCCGGCTGAGTGATGACATAGCCCACTTCGTGGCCTGCCTGCACCATGGCATCCAGTACGTTCACCGCAAAATCCGGTGTTCCCATAAATACTGTTCTCATAAATCTATGTCCTCTTATTCTTCAAAAAACTCTTCGTCTTCGTATTCTTCTTCCATCTCTAAAGCAGCTTCACGGATGTTCGTCGCCTTGTCAGTATACAGAATACCATCCAGATGGTCGTATTCATGGCACATAACACGTGCATGGAAGTCTTCGAATTCGTATACTTTGGTTTCACCATCCAGGTCCATGGCCTGAATTTTGATGTACTGCGGACGCTGCACAGTACCGATCATACCAGGAACACTGAGGCATCCCTCGTCATCCACCTGCAGACCGGACTGTTCCAGGATCACAGGGTTAATCATATAGTAAATTTCACCTTCAGCAGGTTCTGCGATAAACATTCTTCTCGCCACGCCTACCTGCGGTGCAGCAATACCTACACCATACTGTTCATGCATGGTTTCCAGCATATCTTCCATGGTCAGACGGATGCGGTCTGTAATTTCCTTAACTTCTCTGCATTCCTTACGCAGAATGTCGTCGCCTTCTACAACAATGTTTCTAATAGCCATTTCTACCTCCAATTTTACTCTGTACATCTCACCTTTCATCACGATATAGTCGATACCGTTTCGAGTCTCGTTTGTCCTCGGCACAAGTGCCTGCGGAATCACTCAACTTCGAAAGGTATCGCTTACAGAGTGCTGTAAGGATTAATGTCCAGATTCATATTACAGTTAATTTTGTCTTTTATTAAAATTTTATTGAAATTATCTAACAGATATATGTATTTATTACGGCTGCCGCGTGGACATTTAATTAAAATATAATACCGGGCATCTTCCCCCTTGAAGTTTACTGCCACCCGCGGTGCCAGTATCTGGCGGGCATTTTCCTGCCCGATGACATTTTCCATATACACCCTGCAGCGTTCTGCCGCAGCCAGCGCAGTTTCCTCATCCTCTGAGGTAAAATTCGCCATAATCAAGTCAGTAAACGGCGGATACTCCATAAACTCACGAAGCCGGATTTCCTGACCGAAGAATGCATGGTAATCATGATTCTTTGCCGCTTTCAGAGCATAATTGTCAGGCTCATAAGTCTGAACAATCACCGTTCCCTGCTGGTTACCGCGTCCGGCACGTCCGGCCACCTGTGTTACCAGCTGGAAGGTCCTCTCCGTAGAACGATAGTCCGGAATATTCAGACTCACGTCTGCAGCAATGACTCCGACCAGACCTACATTTTTAAAATCCAGACCCTTCGCCACCAGCTGGGTTCCGATGAGAATATCCGTTTCACCCTTTGAGAAGGTATCCAGAATACGGTCAAGATCCTTTCGTGTCTTCACAGAATCCAGGTCCAAACGGTCAACTTTTGCATCCGGGAAAAACTCTGCCGTAACTTCCTCCACCTGCTCTGTACCCACTCCGAAGTACTTGATATACTTGCTGGAGCATTCCGGACAGGTTTTGGGAACGGGGAACTTCCGTCCGCAGTAATGGCAGACCGCTGCATTGGAATGCTTATGATACGTGAGGGAAATTCCACATTTCGGACATTTCATTACCGTACCGCATTCTCTGCAGGAAATGAAGCTGGAATAACCGCGGCGGTTCTGGAACAGAATCACCTGCTGACCATCCTTCAGCACCTGCTGCATTTTGGAATACAGCTTCCGGCTGAACATGGTCATGTTTCCCGCTTTCAGTTCTTCACGCATATCGATGATTTCCACTTCCGGAAGCGGCGTTTTGTTATACCGCTCCTTCAGCTCAATGAGCTGGTAAATGCCTTCCCGGCACCTCTGATAGGATACCACCGACGGTGTGGCACTGCCCAGCAGCAACACCCCGTTATAATATTTCAGGCGCTTCAGCGCCACATCCACTGTTTCGTATTTCGGCGTCATGTCCGCCTTATATGTGGCTTCATGCTCTTCATCCATGATGATGACACCAATGTCTGTCAGCGGGCTGAATACACCAAGCCGGGCACCGATGACAATGCGGGCCTCACCCCTGCGGATTCTCTGCCACTCATCATAGCGTTCGCGCTGGGTCAGCTTGCTGTGCATGACTGCAATGTTCTGCTTGCCGAATCTTCCCGCAAAACGCTGCACCATCTGGCTGGTCAGTCCGATTTCCGGTACCAGCATAATGGCTGTTTTGCCAAGGTCCAGGCAGCGCTGAATTGCCTCCATGTAAACTTCCGTTTTGCCGCTGGAAGTAACGCCATGTATGAGAAACATTTCATGGCGGCCAGCATCAATCGCATCATTGATCCGGTCCACCGCTGACTGCTGCTCTGCAGTCAGGGCCAGCGGACGGCTGTATTCGCCTTCCAGACCCTTGTACGGCTCTTTTTCCTTCCCCGGCTTGGCTGCCTTTCCTCTCGGCAGGAAACACTGAATGCAGTCGTAATACTTGATTCCGTACCGCTGCTTCATCCAGGCCGCAGTGGTCATGATTTCCGGTGTCAGAGGAAGAGAATCATCCCGCTGGGAAACGGATTTGATTTTTTCTTCCGGGTAATCCTCCGGAGCTTCACGGAACCGGTAGACATAACCGTGCTTTTCCTTATCCGACTGCCCGAATGACAGGAGAACCCTGTCTCCCACCTGCACGGCATCATCCATTACCCGGTAGGTAAAAAGGTTATCTGTATGTTTGCTTTTATTGTCGACAATAATGTCAGCGTATCTCATTACAGTAAGTAAATGTTATGTGCTTCACAAGTTTCAATCATTTCCTGCGGCCATACAGACACCTGTACTTCACCGATGTGAGCCTTACGCAGGAAGAACATACAAAGACGGCTCTGACCGATACCGCCGCCGATAGTATATGGGAGACGGTCTTCCAGAATTGCCTTGTGGAAGTCCAGTTCTCTGCGGTGATCGCAGCCAGCCTTGGTCAGCTGTCTGTCCATAGCTTCTGCGTCTACACGGATACCCATGGAAGACAGTTCCACTGCTCTGTCCAGAACTTCGTCCCACAGAATGATGTCGCCGTTCAGTTCCCAGTCATCATAGTCCGGTGCACGGCCGCCATGCTTTTCGCCGGAAGCCAGCACATCACCAATCTTCATGATAAATACCGCACCGTGTTCTCTCGTAATCAGATCTTCTCTTTCTTCTGGTGTCACATCAGGATACATGTCTTCCAGTTCCTGTGTGGTTACGAAGAAAATTTCATTTGGCAGTTCGGTCTGGATGCCTCTGTACAGGCGGTTTACATAGTCGCCCAGGTTCTTCATGGCATTGTAGATGGTAGTTACCACTTCACGCAGATATTCTTCGGTTCTCTGCTCCTTGGTGATTACCTTTTCCCAGTCCCACTGGTCCACGTAAACAGAGTGCAGGTTATCCAGATCTTCGTCTCTTCTGATCGCATTCATGTCGGTATAGATACCGTGGCCAGGCTGAATACCGTACTTGCCCAGAGCCATTCTCTTCCACTTAGCCAGGGACTGCACGATTTCCACCTGCTGCTCATCCATACCCTTTAAAGTAAATTCTACTCTTCTTTCAAAACCGTTTAAGTTGTCGTTCAGACCACTCTCCGGTGTAACAAACAGCGGTGCGGATACACGGCGCAGATTCAGGCCGTATGCCAGCTCCTGCTGGAAATAGTCTTTGATTTTCTTGATTGCACGCTGGCTTTCCATCAGGTCAATCACAGGTTCATAGTTTTCAGGTAAAATTAATGACATTTTTCATTCTCCTTCTGAATATATTCAGCGTCTGCCCTATTCCCACTTGGAAAATTCGCATCCGCAGTAATTCTGTCTGTAAAGTTCGTATTCCTTCGAAAGCTGGATGCTTCTCTGGAATCCCGCTTTCTTCTTAAAGTCCAGGTCCAGGAATTCTACCCGGCAGTCCCTGGCAATCTGACTTCCGATGGCGGAAATCAGCGGATAATTCTTATGCGGGCTTACGGTCAGGGTCGTCCCGAAGGCATGGAACCCTTTCTCTTCCGCAAAACGTGCCGCCGCCTCAAGTCTTTGCTGGAAACACAGTGTGCACCGCGCACCGCCTTCCGGCTCTTCTTCGTAGCCCTCAACCATGCGGAAATAGCCTTCCGGATCGTAATCTCCCTCGATGAAGTCCACATGGTCTTCCTCGCTCAGTTCCTGATTGTATGCATTGAGGAACTGAATCTGAGCCGCCTTGCGCCGCTCGTACTCTTCAGGATCCGTAATGCACGGATTGAAGTAGAAGATGGTCACCTTCCAGTCCGGCAAAACACGCTCAATGCAGGCTGTGCTGCACGGTCCGCAGCAGGAGTGAAGAAGCAGTGTTTTCTTCACGGTTTCAGTCTCTGCCTGCAGAGGAAAATACTCCGGCTGGCATTCCTGCTGGCCGTAAAAACCAGCCTCAGGACTTGCTCCTGAACAATTTTTCTTTTCCAAGAATACACCCTCCTTGCAAAATAGCAATACTTCTGCTATTCTAATATCCTAAGGATATATTTTACCACAAACACGTGATATTTGAAAGAGATAAACATAATATGAACGAAAAAATTAAGGAATATAAAGAACTTTTTGGAGAGCAGAGATTCCACTCCATCAGCACCTGGCTGAAGCGTGAATTCGGTGAGAAAACCATCAAATTAGCCATCGACGGCGGCTTCACCTGCCCGAACCGTGACGGTTCCAAAGGCCATGGCGGCTGCCTCTTCTGCTCAGATAACGGTGCCGGAGAATTTGCCTCAAATGTAGAAGATCAGATTCAGCTCTATGCCGATAAATGGCCTAACGCACGCTATCTGGGATACTTCCAGAACCACACCAATACCTACGCACCAGTGGAGGAACTCAGAGAAAAATATGAGGCAATCCTGGCTAACCCGAAGATTGAAGGTCTTGTTATCGGCACCCGTCCTGACTGCCTCAGCGAAGAGGTTCTGGACTTATTAGGTGAAATCAATAAAACCCACTTCCTGTGGATAGAACTGGGCCTGCAGACTATGCACGAAGAAACGGCAGAGCTCATTAACCGATGCTACTCTCTCGATGTATTCGAGGAAGCCATGGAAGGTCTGCGTGCACGCGGAATCAAGACTGTCGTACATTTAATCCTGGGACTGCCCGGAGAAACCCGTGAAATGATGCTGGACTCCGTCCGCTATGTGGCAAACCAGCCGGATCTTTTCGGTATGAAGCTGCACCTTCTGAACGTGGTGAAAGGCTCCCGCATGGCGCTGGACTACTTTGAATATCAGCCATTTGCCTCCATCGAGGAATATGTAAATCTGGTGGTGGAATGTCTGGAACTGATTCCGCCGCAGGTAACCATCCACCGTCTCACCGGCGACGCACCGCGTTCCATCCTGATTACACCGCCTTGGAGTTTCAACAAGCGAACCATTTTAAACGGTATCAACGAACAGCTGCACCTGCGTGATACCTGGCAGGGAAAGAAATGCGGAAAGTAAGATTTTGAAAGGAGAAAAATATGTTATTCGAACCAAAATTTGACGAAACATACATCACCAGCAGAGGAAATGACCCTGAAAACTATCACCTGGCATGCGGCTTCCGCACCAGAACCGACATTCTCTTTAAAGAAGAAAACATCGCTGCAGTTATCGAATGCACCGGTGAAATCCAGTTCAGACGCCCTGACGATATGAGAAATACTATCGCATCAGTCACCGTGCCTAAGCAGGAAGGCGGCCGGGAAATCTACATGGACGTAACCTGCAGCGTGGAAGATGGCCAGATTGTACTGAAGATGCCAATCTACAGCTGGATCGACCATTATCCAAACTGTGATGGGGAAAGCGACCGCTGGAGTACGAAAACTATCGGGTATCATACGGTGAGATATGACCTGGAAACACAGGAAGTTAAAGTTGACGAATAAATCATAAAGTGATATGATAAACATAGAAAAGAGCTACCGATAGACGGTTAGCCGTAGATTGAATCAAAATGACCGATCATTGGCGTGGGCGGTCATTTTTCTTTTTTGACGTAGGTCAGAATCAGAACCATCAATGAAGCAATGCTTACAATGATGGACAGTTCCTCATATGTAGTCATAAAGACCACCTCCTTTACTGTTGCGATTGGGACTGAATCAGGATCCCCTGATATACCCTCCTGCAGCATTACCGGATGTGGCTAACCGCCTACCGTTTTCTGGTAGCTCGTGTAATATTTTATCATAAACAGCAGACAAGAACGAGTGTTCCGTGTAAATAATTGTAAATTTATATGGTGTATCTTATAAAAATATACTCTAACATTTCTCATAAACCCTATTTTTCTAAACTTACCACACCTCTTGACATACTGTACTTGTAATCTCAATACTTTAATCGCAATCCGGAATATCTCCTCTCCGCCCATAATATATTCTGGCAGGAGGTGACTTTCATGATTAAAAATCCAAGACTTCTGATTGTTTGTGTTGCAGTGCCCCTTCTGGCAGGGGCACTGGCAGGTTTTCTGACCAGGGACAGTATGGCTGCATTCGCCGCAATAGAAAAACCGCCCCTTTCACCGCCGGGAATCCTCTTCCCGATTGTGTGGACGGTTCTATATGTTTTGATGGGTGTGGCGTCCTATCTGGTGCTTACATCGGGTGCCAGACAAGAAGATGTGGATCATGCCATAACTGCTTATGGACTGCAGCTGGCGATGAACTTTTTATGGTCCTTCATCTTCTTCCAGATGGAATGGTACCTTGCAGCGTTCATCTGGCTCGTGCTGCTCTGGCTCGCCATCCTTTACACCCTACTCCAGTTCCGCAGAATCAGTAAGGCCGCAGGCTGGCTTCTCCTTCCGTATCTTTTATGGGTGACCTTCGCCGGGTATCTGAATCTGTCTATCTACCTGCTGAACCGGTGATAATTATCTTTCCGCTTACCACGGAGCAATCAATTCGCCCCATCGGAAACTGTTTTCATATATATCCATCATTCCACAGATTTGCTTAGCCTGCTTCAACCCCTCCACTGAACTTGATTTTAAGTCCATCGACAGTCCGCTGGTGCAGCCATCCACTGCGATACCAAATACCGGGAAATACAGTCCGTTCTCCATGAGCACCATCAACCCCGGTTTGTAGTCCCGGTAAATCGCCCACATGACGGCCCGCGGATTCTTAAACACCGCATATCCGTCACGATTGGCACCAATGAGAAACTCCGGCCCCAGCTACTCAAAATATTCCACGTCCACATTTCCTCTGCAGTTACCGGTACCGGCCAGATACTCCTGGCTGTAGCCATATCCCGGTGTGGGCTGCGTCCGAATCAGGAAGAAAGCCAGCCAGAGGAGAAGCAGGACGAGCAGACATTTTGCCACGAAAAGAAGTCTCTTCTTCCAAATCATCCTCGCAGCCCCCTCTATTCTTTATGTGCATCGATGAGCCGCTTCAGTTCCGCTGCCTCATCGGCTGAAATGGTTTTGCCGCCCAGAAAGGACACCAGAAAACCAGGCAAAGACCCCTGGAAGGTATGCTCCACAAAGTGCTCGCTGGCATAGGCCTGCACATCTTCCCTCGGAATCAGGGAAGTAACGATGGTATCCACGTTCTGTGCGAATCCCTTTTCACTCAGCTTTTTCAGGGTTGTGTAAGTTGTAGCCTTCTTCCAGCCAAGCTGCTCCTGACAGAGCTGCACCAACTGGCCAGATGCCACGGGCTCATTGTCCCAGACTACCGACATGAAACGGTAGTCGCTTTCACATAATTTTAAGTTTTCTTTAGCGTCCATACGTCTTCGCTCCTTATCCGTTCATTTCCACATACAGCGGCAAGTTATCATAAACCAATGCCGCAATCTGCTGCAGTCGTTCCACCGGCATATTAAATTGCCCGTAATACAGTTCCGGAATCACATCCCCCGTTGTCACTTCCGTACCGGATGGAAACTGTGACACGGTGATGACTGGCTGATCCGGCTGGCTCATGTCAGCCTGAAAATAGATTCCGGGACCTGCCCCCTCCATCGCCTGCTGCGGCTTCATTCCCTGGCGGAAGTTTAAAGTTACAGTCTCCTTCGTCCAGTCGATTTCAATCATACCGAAATTGTATTCCCCAGCGTTCGGGAATAGTGCAAAGTTCTCGAAACTGCAGGCTGTCATCGTATCGTCTCCTTCTGACAACAGCGTCAGCCGGACACGGTTCATGTCCGACATGGCTCTCCGCATCGTCTTCTCCTCAGAGTCACCCGCATGCCAGGTTCCGTCCGCATTTTTTTCCAGGACAACCCATACATAATGGGGCACAGAATCCAGGGTCATTTTCAGATAAACCTGCTTTGTTTTACCAGACAGCGATGTTACCGTACAGCAAATCTCATGGTCCGAAGCTCCCTGACTCGCAACCCATTCTGATACGGCACCTTCTATGTCCTCAAAGGAAACAACAATTCCCGGATACTGCCGGTACAGCTGTTCCAATGCTTTCGGATTTACAATTTTCAGATCCATAGATTCAATATCTGCAGCCGGAACCTGACCGCCGTTTTTCTCTGCAGCTTTTTCTGCAATAATTGCTGCCCGGGCATCATACTGAGGCAGGTAGTGATTCTTCCATTCATCGTAAGTATATCCTATTGCTTCAAAATACCCTTCTTTTTCCTCTTCGCTCATCAAATCGAAATCACTTACCGTCTTCTTCACATAGGAATCAATTTCTTCTGCGGTCACAGCCTCATAAACCACCTGGCTCTCCAGCCACAGATGGCGCATAATCGCTTCCATGGCACCATCCACCGGATTTTCGTGGCCTATATACTGCAGATTCATGGCACGGTATGCCAGCCAGTCATCCGTAATCCGGTATCCCCATACCTCTGCAACAACTTTGCCGTTAAGAGTCTGCTGACGGTCTTCTCCCGGCGGATTAGCCGCACAGGCTGCCGTCACCACCAGGCAAAACACCAGCGCCCCGGCAGTCACCCATCGTTTCGGTTTCTCCCACCTTAAAACATTTTTAATCCGGCTTCTCACTGCAGACTCCCCAAATGCCAGCGGCCCGGGAATATAAAACCGCTCCTCCGATGCAAAGGACAGCAGCGACATACTGTAGCCCTTCTTATCATGACTCTTTTCGCCTCCCAGTTTCTGCAGAACCTGCTCATCGCAGCTCATCTCCATGTCCTTATTCATAAGGTGGAAAGCCAGCCACACCAGAGGATTAAACCAGTGCATCGTCAGAACCATGAAGGCAAAGACTTTCACCAGGTGGTCTTTTCTCTGCAGATGAATGTGCTCATGTGTCAGTACATATGCCAGAGATTCCTCAGTCAGGTTGAAAGGAATATATATTTTAGGCCGCATAATTCCAAGAATAAAGGGTGATTTCACCTTATCCGACTGCCATATATTGTCTTCCATACGAATCGCATTGGCCATCTTTCTGCAGACAATCAGATAGCTCATCAGTCCATAAAGCAGGAACAACACAATACCTGAAATCCAGACAAGTACAGCAAAATCCATAAAGGTATGGGTACTGATTGTAATCGTCGCATCCGGACTCGCCGGTACGGTCAAATTAACAGATCCGTATCTCAGCTCATTGGACGGTGACTGTGCCACATATTCCAAAGCCCCGTACATATCAGGGAAAAAGATCGGATTGGCTGGACCGGAACCTGGGGCTAGGGTGCTTTGCAGGGGCTTCACACTGAACAGACTGAAGACAGACTGAAAAGAAAAAGGACAGCAAAGGCGGAACCCCACCACAGCCCACAGCAAATAGGAATAAACTTTCGGAGCCCGACACAGCAGGAGACGGGCAAGCAGTACCGCTGCAATCACATAACAGGCACCGGTACTCATATTCAGCACTTTCAGAAAAACAGCTTCCATATTCCCCCTCCTCCATGAAAACTCAAAAAATAAATTGGTTGGTAGTTGCCAACCCCTTTTGTAAGTTCAGTCTATAACTACCAACCCGTTTTGTCAAGTATTTATTTCAGACAGACGTTGCATAATTTATAATTTCATCGAATTTTTTGCAACGTACTCTACCATGTCTTCGCTTTCCAGAAATCCCTCAATGAAACACCGCACTACATCTTCATCCTCACTGAAAATCACAGTCATAGAACTGTCCCACGGTACGATTTCCACACTTGCAAGCGGATGCTGCATCCGCATTGGCAAACTCCAGAACCCATTATAGTCCTCTGCCTTCGGCAAATCATATTTCATCACATCCGAAAACTCCACCGACTTATCGAAACCGGACAACACTGCCCAGATCCACTGGAAGTTCTCACGTTCCACCAGGTCTGTCAGTTCCTCTCCTGTGAGCCAGCAATAACTCTGACGCAGCATAGCCGCAGTCTCCGGATTCTCAGGATAGCAGACACAGTCCGTCAAAAGCCAGTTATAATCCTTTTGCCGGCCGCCAATGGCCTGAAAGACTCTCTGCATATCCGTGAACCAGGCCTCACCCTTCCGGTTCACCGCACCATAAACCTGCTGCTGTCCCCGACGTCGGTACCACTCATTCCAGAAAGCAATATAGCCATTCCGATCGAACTCATCTTCCGGCAAAATCTTTGCTGCACAGCTTATGTAAAACGCCTCGACTTTATCGGCAAACCGATACACTTCCTCCTGATAGTCCGCAAGTGAAATCACCGCTTCATGTCCGTCCGGAAGAATCAACCGAACATGATCCCCTTCATGAACCGTAGACCAGTCTGTCCCCTTATCGCAGCCGCTGATCATAACTTCAGACAAATCCTCGTTGGCAAAGAGTGCATGCCCGCAGCATGGAATCATCTGAATATCAAATTCAGCCATAATCTTATCTTCTCCCAGAGTCTTTAGCAGATACAGCGCTGTGGCGCTAACCGTTCCCGTATCTTCCAGCACAATACCACCTATTTCCACCCTCACATGACCATGAAGGCATAAGTCCTGTGGATCATCGGCTGCCCCGTTAATCCAGTGGAAATTGTCCACATCGATTTTAAACTTCCCCATAGGCTTACCTCATGCTAAAAGAAACTCTCCAGAACATAGATCCGGTTCTGTTCATTATCCCAGAAGAAAATGATTTCATCGCTTCCTTCTTTTATCCGGTTCCAGGAGTAACATCTTTTATAGTCCGGCCGTTCCTCTTCCGGAACGTCTATTTCGTCAAGCCATGCTTCTGCGGCTTTGCTCACCGTCTCATAATATTTGGTCTCATGTTCATTGGAGGTCCAGGCAAACATGAGATCAATGAAATCCTCGTGCTTGTACGAAAATACATGGTACCGCAGTCCGTCGCCCTGAAAGCTCGGTCCGGTGTCTTTTTGATATACCTCTTGCATCTTCGCCTGCCAAGGCAGCGAAATTCCCCAGTTGGCTTCTATCGCTGCAGCATATGATGGTACCCATCCGCTAACAATCACAAACCCAACTATAACAATTACGGCTGCTGCAAACAGCCATTTTTTCCATTTCATCTCAAAATCCCCCCTGATGAACTCTACACTTCCTTAATCTCCGCCTTCTGTGAGCTTTCCTGAACGCTTTCGATACCGTTTAAGCAGGACTCTCTGCTCTTATATCCCTCAGATACAGCGATAACCTGATTATTCGCCGCCTTCAGCTGGAAACGGTATTCACCTGCAGCATCCTTATAGACCTCGAAAGTACCCGGCTTTCTGCACGGTACTTCATCTTCTTCGTTTGCCACAGCCCGAAACTTCTTATACAGCACAGCGAAAAATGCGCTGACTTTTTCTGCACTTTCTTCAGTAAATTCCAGTTCTGCTTCTTCCATCATTGCAGCAGTGATTTCAACTGCCCCTTCAAATGCTTCTTCATGAAATGCCATGATCTTTTCCTCCTAAAATTATTTTCCCGTTTTATTCATAAAACAGCAGCTTACCCTCCTGGTTATAAACCGCAGCACCAGAGCCACGCCAGTTCATATCGTCATCAATCAGCTGACCATCCTTATCGCTTTGCCAGCGCTCCGCAATGCATCTGTAAACCAGACCGTATTGGTCTACAACCTCTGCCACAAGCTCAAAACGTGCCCCAAACGGCAATTCATATTTTTCCTTACATTCTACCGTGTACATTCCATGTTCATCCGCCGGAATCTCAGTTCTTTTCTGGACATCCCCATCCAGAATTTCAAGCAGATGAACGGACTTGATTTCAGTCTGATTTCCCTTGTTTTCAACTTGAATCTGAATACTGCCGTCACACTCTGCAGTACAATAATCCTTTCCCCGCGGACCGAAAGACCATTTACCATTCAGATGAGCATTCACATCCGGAAGCATATCATACCGCGGATGAACGCTCCAGCCCAGGTGTTCCGTTCTCACCTGGCTGCCATCTCTCATCACAACCGCCTCGATCGTACAGTTTTCAAAAAGTGCAGTTTCCACTTCAGCCCAGAAGCTTCCGTCTTTCATGGTCATCGGATACTCCTCGTTTCCAACCTGCAAAACAGCCTCCGTCACGCCTTCCTGGTATTCTTTCGGTGTAATTGTGACTTCAATATTGGCCTTTTCTGCATCCACATCCATGGATGTGATTTTCCATTCTTCGAAAGTAATCAGGCTGGCTTCCTTTTCCAGCATCTCATCCACATTGTGATAGATACTGTTGATCTGGCTTTCCAAGGACTGAACCCTGTGCTGCAGATAACTGGTTTCCCGCTCCAGTTCTTCCTTTAAGTTTTGAATCCGCACCATGCTGACTACCAGTGCAATACACACAGCAACTGTAAAAAGCCTCATCATCCACTCTTTCATGGTGATCCCCCTTCATAACATTATATAAGTTCCTTAATTAAAATAACGGATAATAACAGAATTCCGACGATACAGAACAAAATACTGCCAACTCCTCTTACCTTATGTTCCATTTTTAAGCGAACCGTATCAACCGTTGTAAAAATACAGAATCCAAGGGCTGCTATCCCAATAATGCAGAATAATATCTTTTCGTTCATATCAGTTATCCCTCCACCTCAAACACACACTCCGCTGTCTTACTGACCTTCATGTAATAATCAAATCTCATAATTTCTCCGGTACTGTAAAATTAACGGCAAGCATTATTATTATCACGATCCTTTACCAAAATCCCGCCCGGCCAGCTGAAGATAAACTCAATCAGTTCCATAATGGCTGCAGTCCCGCACGCCATAGCCAGAATTTGCCACGCTTTTAAATCATAATCGATAAAATCCTCCGCCAGGTTCAGAACCAATAGCACCAGAGCCCATACAAAACCTGTAATCTTTCTGGAGCGGAACAGCGGTATTTTCTGTGGTTCAATCAGCTGGATGTCTTCTTCGCACTCGGCCCTTCCATCTGCAAATTTTACCTGCAGATAGTCGTGAGCCGCTCTCTCAAACTCATGATAATATTTGCTCAGCTTTCCCACATCCTGAGTCTTAAGTGCATCCGCAATATCACGGCGCGTACGGAAGTCCATTTTCACGGTATAGGAAAGTATGCCGTTCTTTTCAATGGTATGCTCCCTGTGCCGTGATGCATGCCCGCTTTCTTCATAAACCTTTTTTCGAAGAAACTCAGCCACAGCCTGCACATACTCCACTTTACTTTCAGAAGAATCAAAGCTCAGCTCTGTCTCAAACCGGTCTTCATGCCGTTTTACAATCAATGTTACTTTTATCATCTACTTTACCTTCCTGATTTCCAGATAATAGCGTGGTTCATTCAAATCAAGTTCTGCTTCCGTAATACCATTTGCCAGGTCAAATCCATAATTCTGCCGTACAATTTCGATGGAAGAATATCCGCTGATGGAAGCAGTCTGCCTGTCATATGAAATATTGCTGCCAAGTGAAGTAACCAGATCATAGCCGTCCAGACCCTCACCGTCTTTATCGCTGCAGTAATAATCACCGCTTGCAGATTTCCACTGTTCAATCTTCAGTGCGGCAGTTTCACCAGCCGGAATGGTAACGTCAAAGGTCAGATATAGAATTCGTTTTACGGTTCCTGTTTCCCCGATAAAAATGTCAAAATCACTGCCCCACACACCGTATCGTTCTTTTGGATCCGTACCTAAAGGACCGTATTTCATAAAGTGTCTGACCACCTGTTCATAGTACTGATCGAAGCTGATTGCTTCGTTTATGTAACGGTCGAGGGCATAACTAAGTTCTTCATGTCCTGCAATGGCATCGTAACGAACCCGTGCACATTCCCGCAGTGCATCTCCCAGAGTGGTTTCGTACCGTTCCACCTTGGCATCGGGCCATTGGAGTTCCTCGCCTGGTGTACAGCTTCCATCCCGGTATCCCTGAAGTGTATAGCCATGAATGTCTTCACCCAGCGCAATCAGATATTTTACTTTATAATCCGGCAAATTCATCCATTCACGGATGAAAAAGCACCTGTATTCGATGCCGGTTTCTTCCTGAACACCGCCTCCATTGAGACCAAAAGTAAATATTTCTGTCTTCGAAGAATCATAATCCAGCTCCATGCTTAAGACCGCAGATCCGGTATTTTCACCCTTGTTTACGATGTCATAAAGCTTGTAAACAACTGCCGGCTGATTCAGATTTTGCGGAGAGGAAAAAGCATCTGTGAAATAACTTCCGTCTTCCAGAAGCTCCGCATATTCATTCCAGGATCTGAAATCCTGAAGATTCAGGCTGACAGAATCCCCGCCTCCGCCGGTAAACGCCCCGGCATATTCACCGCCATGAATTTCATAATTCACATTACTTTCATCCAGTGTGACTGCCGGTAATTCCTGCAAATTGAAGCTTCCAATATATGGATACACTGCTGTTACAGCGACATCCGACTGGGAGGAATTGTGCAGGACGTAAGAATCTGTTACGGTAGTTCCGCTTCCATAGTCTTCATCGTACGCAGAAAAATTATAGTCTATGGTTCTTATCGCTCTTACCGCATCCTGCGGTTCCATAAATGTGAGTGGAAATACAGGCCCGGCATAAAACTCGAATTCATCCCCTTCCCCATGTCCGCTTCTGCCGGACTCACTGCATTCTCCGGCACATCCCGTAAGACATCCACACAGAAGAAGAATAGTGAATAATTTCCATCTCTTTTTCATCGCCAATTCTCCTACACTTTCATTTCTGTAAATAAAAAACCCGCAGAAAAACATGCTTCATCAAGCACAGTCCTCTGCGGGGCATTTCCCAAAAATAATCTCCTTATATCCTGCACCCGCAGGCACATTCCCCAATAACCCTTTTTATCATAATAAAGTATTTAGTGTATTTTGTCAATTTTTATTATCTGCCGTACTCTTGTTACTGCACTTCCTCTTTATTCAATAAATATATCTTCTTTCATCAGCTGCTCTGCACTCAGCAGCATTCCGCCTTCCAGAAGCTGCAAGCTGCGTTCAAACTGCGTCTGAATCTTTTCATACGCTTCGGATTCCAGGTACTCGGTGTTTATGGAGTTCACCAGATGATTCAGCTCCTCTGCCGTGATTCCCGAGGAAGTATATA
Source organism: Anaerovoracaceae bacterium (assembly GCA_045637765.1). GTDB lineage: Bacteria > Bacillota > Clostridia > Peptostreptococcales > Anaerovoracaceae > RGIG7179. Next base: position 22,757 of record JAZTZZ010000028.1, read on the forward strand.
CCGCGGTCAAAATCATGGAATCATCCACCATATCTCTGTCCGCTGTTACCCATTCTTCCACTGTGATTCCGAGCTTTTCACAAGCCTTCTGATACCATTCGATGTTACCATAAGCTCTTGCCATACCTTCCACCTGCTGATCCAGCGTCTTCTGCTCCGGCATGATACCTTCTTTCAAAGCATACCACTCCATGGCCGCACCCTGAATCCAGGCCGTCTCAGCTACCCTTAAAGCCTTTTCTTCTTCCTGCCACTGTCCCAGAGCTACATGATAGTATCGGTAAAGCTCTGTATATGGCGTCTTCTTTCCCAGCTGCTCTGCAAGCTTTGCCGCATCCCAGGATGCTTTCACTTCAGCCGCAGCACGTTCTTCCATGAAAACTCTTCCGGCAAGTTTCCGCATCACCGGCAGGAAATACATATCATCCATTTCCACTGCTGCAATGTTTTCACCGCTTTGCTTTCCTCCCATCCGGCGTTCCGGATCAAAGTACCAGATCTGCCCATCCAGGTCCATTTTCACAGCAAAATCTTCTGCATCCAGTTCTTCATTATTTCCGGCTGCAGTACCTTCTTCCAGCGCCGCGTCCATAATATCAGCCAGATAAAGACTGTCGCCCTTATCCATATACTGGACATCCACACCATCCTTCGAAACTTCCATGAAACCAGTTCCATCATGAGAATATTCATGGACCTTCCGGTCAATTTCTGTAAACTCTCTAAGCAATTCAGAATTCATATCCAGAACATAAGAATGGATAATCTCTTCACCCTGAATCAGAGTAAGATACACATCCTCCAGACCGGCAGCAGTAATGAAGTACTGGTCATCCCCTCTTTCAATCAGAAGGGATAAATATAATCCAGTCAGATTCCGTGCCGCATCCATATCCTCGTTCACCGGCAGTGACTTTAAATCTATGGCTTCCAGCAGTTCCACCATCTCATCCTTACGGTCTTCCGGATAAGCCAGCATCACAGAGCGGCTCCCTACCGTCTCGATAAAACAGTACAATTCAGCCTCATCATTGCTGTATGGGATGACGTCAGATATTTTGCCGGGAGCAGAATCACTGGCCGGGCCACCGCATGCCGTCAGACTCACACATAAAAGCAGCACCATCCATATCTTAAATCCCTTTTTCATCTCATTTTCTCCTACACTTTCACTTCGTCTTAACAAAAGTAAACTGAACCGGTGCGAACTCCAGCATTTTCATTTCATTTTCGCTGCCGTCGGGACGTTCAAGACCCAAAGTATCGTAATATTCATTGGAATAGCGAATCTTTGCAGGATACTGATGAAACTGCTGCTGAACGTTTTTTACATAGGCATACGGATCTTCCATTGGTTTGATTTTCAGTTCGCTTGCAATGGTATCCAGAACCTCCTGCTGACCGGGTACCTTTTCGTTATATTCACTTATAACAAAATCTTCAAACTGCTGCCGGCTCCATCCGATAATCTGTTCAATGGCAGTTGTGCTTCCGCAGCTTAAAATCAAGCTTAAAAAATCCCTGAAATTCATAGCAAGCGGATACACGTACTGATCCACTGCAGGCTCCGGATTCACTGCGAATACCATGTCCCTGCTGCCTTTGATAAAGCAGTAATGGATACTGTTTTCCCAGCCGATAACCCTTGCATCTATCGGCGTGCAGAAATATTCCACATGCATATCACCGCTTTTCTCCAGGCCGATCAGTCTGCTGTCGATGTCAAGCTGACAGAATTTTTCGTAAATCGTCATTTCAAATATCCTCTTAATCCTCTTCCAGCAAAGCCGTCAGCTCATCGATTTTCCGCTCCAGCTGTGCTATTTTAGCCTCCGTGCTGCGGCGGCTGCGTTTCACTGTATCTGCCAGAAAATAATACAGCGTTCCAAAAAAGACCACAGTACCAAGTATAAAGGCCCACAGCTCACCGCCGCCAATCCCGGCAACAAGCATAATGCAGATTATGCCGCCTAAGGCTGCCACAATTACATGAAACAGTGGGTTACCCCCTTCTTCATAATACTTTTCTTTAACACTTCCCGAAATCCCAAACCACAGCATTCCTGCCGCCAGGATAATAACAACTAAAATCATCCACATAGATAATCCCCCTTTTCCCTTCTTTAAATTAAATTGCTTATATCTGCAGTAAGTTTACCACAAGCATAGCAGACATAGGCTGTTTTTTTACTGGTTTCCTCGTTGAACATATTCCTGAACTTATCAATGAATCCCTTTGAGGCTTGATTGCGAAGATAAAATTCCCCAAAATCAGGACTCCCGCATGCATACATTCCATCATCGATTGTCCACCTTGCCAGATCGCGGCTTCCGGTAATCAATCCCCGCATCATGGTACCGCCGCAGTACGGACAGCGAGTATTATCTCCCTGAAGGAGCTGCCGGCATGCAAGTCCCAGCGGTCTCCAGTTATTTTCTCCAGGATACTGCATCGAGTCCGGAATGGTCATGACCTTGCAGCGAAGTTCTTCCGGAAGTGAATGCGGAACATAAGATTTTGCGGTGAAAAGAATCCTCTCCACACGGTCCGGCATTTCTGACAGAAATGCTTCTGCAGTACGGCATCCACCTTCCCCAAAGCCAACCAGCACTGCCTTCTCATATCCGGCTGTGTAAAACAGCTCTTTAAGCTGCATTGCCTGATCCTGCCATAGATCCGATACATATCCATAAGGCTTATCTGCCTCACCGCAGCCAAGAAAATCTATCAGAACAATCTTATAATCCGAAGGAATATAACTCATAATAGACTGGACCGAATATCCTGGACACCCGTCATCCGGTATCAAAATCATGGGCTGTAAATTGCCTTCCGTTCTGAATTCATTGTAACAGCATTTATGTCCACGATATGTAAATTCCTTCATAACACGCACCTCTTATTTCACGAACTTACCTTTACAATCTCAAAGAACACATTCCCAAACTCTTCTGTCACCATGTCCCCCATCATTTCCATGTACTCATGGTCCAGAAGCAGCTTGGAATGGAACACATTTTCCCTCCACAGCGTCAGCCCCAGTTCTGGGAAAACATATTCATTGGCCAGCAGCTCATCATCATTGTCTGCAATACACTGACCAAAGGTTTTCAAGTATGCAATCAGCAAATCTGCCGGTAATTGAAACAGCGGCAAATGCCGCATTTCTCTTACGCGATAAACAACCGGCAGGTACGAATCCACATCTCTGTTTATGCCGATTTGAACAGCTTTTTCATCCCGGAATGTGACTATGAAAAAGAATGGAATGCAGCCGTCAGTGAAGCACATGTACCGCACACACTGAAGTCCATCAAACTCCATATCTTTTGCAATCTCCACGTCAGACGCATTTAAATCTCCCCAATCCATGCGCATTTCATGGATTGCACGCAGAATTTCTTCGTGAGTCATACCCACCTGAAGTTTGCCTATACTTTTTCCCGGATTAACTTTAATTGGAAATTTCTCATTGTTTTTCATTTTTTCCCCTGTTTCTGACTTCCTCTTTAAACACAAATAGCTAATACTGTGTCAGCTCATATAACCACCGATAATCTTCAGGTGATAAAATATATCTGTACGCAGAACTTTCTGTTAAGTTGTAATATAATTTTTCTTTTATGCGTACACTTCTGGTTATCGTTACAACTGGAGAATCATAGAACAAGTAATCCTCTTCAAGCTGCTCTGCACCGCTGCTGAATGAAATTATATGTTCAATTCTCTTCTGGTCCTTCTCATGGAAGAAGACAATCGCAGGCTCTCCATCTCCACCTAACAAAATCTGCTCCTGGAAGTGTGCTGCCGGAGCAAATGCTTTTCCACCCGTCATAATGCGTATCAGTTCACTTCGCATGGCATCGTCTTCAATTGTCCTGCAATATGCAGGATCATCGGCATAATAAAACCATGTACTGGAATTCTCAAAAGCCATGACCTTTGAGCCCAGCAAAACATCCATATCCAGCTTGTCACCATCAATCAGTACTGGTTCTCTGTTCAGTGGTGTGCCTAATTCACTCTTTCCGTCGAAGAGATTCCTCCAATCCAATGTAATGGATTCCAAGCCCATTGGAATTTCCACAAAATCCATTATTCCATCATGATTATATGTCAGATTAATTATACTTGCATAATCTGCTGCATTCATTGTGCAGTGCCAGCCCTGTCGAGTTTCTTTTCCAGTCTTTTTTAACTCGATTCGTTCCACCCAGAGAAGAGGATGATATCGATGTTCGCTGTGAAGAGATATGAACTGGTCAGCATCGTAGAGGTAGAATATGTATCTTATATTCTTTCTTTGAAGCAATAAGAACGGATCTCCCTTTGTGTAATCAATTGCTTCACTTTCTTCAAAAGGTCTGACTACTTCAACACGCGCCAGAATTTCCGTCAGCTTTTCCTGGTTGTCAGTAATCATATGGAAGTTGTTTTTCTTTGCATGTGCCCGGTGTTCTGGATAAGAATCTAACGTTTCATCGTACAAATTGTAATACATATGAGCATACACGTCTGAACTCTTTATCTCAAGCGTCGAAATCAGATTATCATCCGACATCTTGCAGGAAGAGATTATGATGCTCATTGTAATCATAAAGACTATCAGACAGAGATATTTTAGCTTCGTTCTATAGCTTTTCATACGCATTTACCTCTCCACCAGTGATTATCTCACCTCTTCATCAGAAATGGTAATGGTTACTGCAACCCCTGCATCACATTCTGCTTGTCTGAAATTTTCTTCCGAAGTATAAAACTGAAAATTTCCATCTTCAGAACCAGCAATCACCCAAAGCGGGATTTCCTTATTCAACGCAATCGTGCGCTTATCTCTGAGTCTCCATTCAACAGAAGATGTTGTTTCATCAAAAGAAGTATCCAATACAGGATAGTTCATACGAGTGTGCCCGTTCTCATCCATCGAAATCAGTTCACAACTTGTACTTGTTAATTTGATTCCAAGCCGTTCTCCCAGGAATTTCGTTTCACCATAGGTTTTTCCATCCTCATGCCATTCTCCATCACGATACACCCAAACCGAAACAGTATGGGATTTTGCAGTATCATTAATGGAGATATCGAAGAAATGAAGCTCATGATCCAATACCTCCAGCACTTCCATAGTTTCTTCTGAAAACTGGCTTGGCATAATGTACATCTCATCCTGATTCCCCTGAGGATCTGACGAATCCCCACTGCAGCCAACTGTACATAGTACACACATCATAACTAGAAATAATAATATCATCTTTTTCATACACTACCCCACGCTTCCACGAATTAGAACGACGATTTCAATCTTTACGCTTTGAGAACATCTTCCGGAAGAAATCAGGAACGTTCTTAAATGAACCATCCAGCCGTGCAAAGGTATTTCCACCTGACCGGCTGTTTACTTCAGGTATTTCATGAAGACCCTGTTCTTTGCGCTCTTCATTTATGTCATTCAGCAAATCCCTGGAAGTGATCACATTTTCCGTGCCTTCATGGTCTTCATTCGGCCGTTTAATAAAGAAATACACCATGGCAATTACAGCCAATACAAGGAATACTCCTCTAAGCCCCATCCGCTGTAACATTGAAATAAACATTAAAATAGTTTCCATCCCCCAGGCCTCCTTTCTATTACAATCCGCGCCCCAATTTTACTGCCACAAGCAGTAAAAATAACGTTCCTAATATAAAATCAAAGAAAGCACTGTTCTTTTTTCCAGTTCTTACTTTTATCACACCACTGCATAAGCAGACCATCCCCAAACACACATTCATTATGGGCATTGTAATATCATAGGAAAGAGTCTTCGTCAGACTCAAAATCCCAAAGATCAGCCCAACAAATGAAAAAAACAGTTTTAGCTTATCCATACTATACCACCTTTCATTTTGCACACACCTCATAAACATCAAAGAATCGGAATATAGTATCCATGATCCACATGAATCCATTCTCCGTCATCAGTTCTCACCAGTATCCACATATAGTTATCGTATGTACTGTTCGGTTTCAAAGAAGGATCTGCATCAGAGCCTGTCTCAAAAGATGAAAGCAGTACGATTACATCATCTGCATTGTTTCTGTCAGCCCAATCCTGATGCTGTCCAGACACACCACCGCCCGCATAGTAAATCTCTTTAAGAGTGCATCCCTGCCACTTCGATTCAAATTCCTTTTTTATTATATCAATGGCAGCTGCGATTTCTACCTGTGTATGTTCTGGAACATCTTTACCCACATTATCATCGGTGCGCGGCTGTAAGTATACCTGCAGCAGCTCCTGCTCTTTCGCCGTCAGAACTTTCAGTTCTTCCAGATGCTTTCGCACGTCCGATGGATCCTTCTCAAAATCATATGCTTCCAGCGATATACCGGAATAATTATCTGACTTCGGTAAATGCCAGTCCAGCTGATTGAATGCGCTGCAGACTTTAGAAAGGGACATGTATACTGTCTGAATTTCTGCCGTACTCATCTTGTCGAAATTCTCACTTACGCGGAACACATCATTAATGTAACAGTAGAACCAGAAGAGATCATAATCGTTATAACCTGCACTTAATAAACCATAATCGAATGCTGCCATGGTTTCCACAGAGTAGAATACATCCCTGTCAAGCTGCTCACAGAGAAGACTGAATTTTTCAGGTTCCAAAGCTCCGTATGCTTTCAGTTCTTTAAGATCCTGTAATGTGCAGTCCAGTTCATGGGAAAGTCCTTTCAAACCATATCCGATAGCCTCATCGGCAGCATAATGCATTGCTTCAGTCTTCTTGAACAATGTCCAGCTGCAGATTAAAGACACAACCAGAAGTCCCGACAGGATTGAAATTATCAGTTTTGACGATTTACGATTCATCCACACACCTCCTATTCAGTATACCGTCTCTGTCAGTAACTCACCAAGTAAAGAGCACGTTCATAATCCTTCCTATGAACATAAAACTTATATTCATAGGAATAATTTAAATTTATACCAATAGTCCCAACGGTTTCTCTGCGGCTGCCAATGATAGAAGCGTTTTGAAGATTGGTTACCTTCATGCTATATTCAATGCCATTTGCAGATAAGATTTCCCGGACCTTTGCCTGGCGCATCATATCCAAAGTAATAAGCAATTCTTTTCGAGTGAAAATTGTAATCATCTTTTCCCTCCAAAAATTTTAAGTTCATTTCCTTTCACACTGAAACTTAAAACATTATTCTCACACAAATTAATGCTTTTTCCCGGAAAACAGCTTCTTGAAGAAATCCGGTACACTGCTGAAAGATTTATCCAGACGAGCATATGTATTACTTGCCGATCTGCTGTTTACTGCCGGGATTTCATGCAGCCCCTGTTTCTCACGTTCATCATTTACATTCTTCAGGAGATCCTTTGATGTCACTATATCTTCCGAACCCTCACATTCATCTTTCGGAGGATGAATCATGAAATAAATCATTGCAATCGCAACAAGCACAGCAAAAATAATAATCCACACATGCACATAAGTAAGTTTAATCAAAATCCACATCAGCACATCTTTCATTTTACGTTCCCCTTTCTATACACAAATACCGGCAGTCCGGCACTCTTTGCCAAACCGCCGGTATTCTTTCTTACCGTTATTTTACCTTATTAACGTATGAAACGCAACCTGCTTATTCTGCGTCTTCTGCCTGAACTTCGACTGTTTCTGCAGGTTCTGGTTCTTCCGGTTCACATTCGCATACCACTGGGGTTGCTTCTGTCAGTGCCTGCACTCTGCCGGAAATGTCCTTGCCCAGGAATTCCGGAAGTTCCATGCCTGCCTGCTGGAACAGTTCGTTCATTGGAGGAATGGACTTCATCATACCGGACAGAAAGTTTGCAGTTGCAGTCTTTCCGTTTTCAGAGTTTCCATTGCCGTCCCATACAGTAACCTTATCGATCTTGATGTTCTTGATAGCTTCAACCTGAATTCTGGTCAGTTCTTCCAGCTTATCTGCAATCATCAGCTTCACAGCATCGTCTGCGTTTTCGCCGGCAGCTTCAACCAGCAGCTTCATACCTTCGGCCTGCTTTGCCAGGATTTCTCTGGTACCACGGGCTTCTGCCTCCATCTTCATGAAGATCGCATCGGCTTCCCCCTTGGCCTTTCTTCTCAAAACTTCCGCTTCTGCTTCTGCTGCAATCTCTGCTTTTCTCTTTTCGATTTCTGCAGTTACGATGACGTCTGCGGTCTGGGTTGCCTTTTCCAGCTCCGCACGGGTCATTTCTGCTTCCTGCTGAGCGATATAAGCTTCCTGCTTTGCCTTTGCAGCCTGTACCGCTTCTGCAGCAGTTGCAATCTTCAGAGCTTCCGCTTCCTTTTCTCTTCTGCGTGCATTGGACTGTGCCACTTCAATCTTGGCGTTATTTTCACCGTCGATTGCACTTGCGTCTGCAGCTGCCACGTTTACACGCTGGTCTCTGAGAGCTTCTGCCTGACCGATTTCACCGTCTCTGTTCTTTTCAGCAACGCTCTTCTTCGCATCATTGATAGCCTTCGCAGCGGCTTCCTTACCCAGAGCTTCGATATATCCGGATTCGTCATTAATATCGGTAACGTTTACGTTAATCAGACGGAGACCAATTTTCTTCAGTTCGATTTCCACGTTATTGGATACTGCCAGCAGGAACTTATCTCTGTCCATATTGATTTCTTCGATGTCCATGGTCGCAATTACCAGACGCAGCTGACCGAAGATGATATCCTTTGCCAGTTCCTGAATAGATGCCAGGCTCAGACCCAGCAGACGTTCTGCTGCGTTCTGCATAACACCCGGCTCGGTGGAAATACCAACCGTAAATCTGGATGGAACGTCAATACGGATATTTTGCTTGGACAGGGCCTGGGTCAGGTCAACCCCGATGGAAATTGGAGTCAGATCCAGGTACTGATATGCCTGCAGCACTGGAATAATGAATGCTGCACCCCCGTGAATACACTTTGCACTTCTGGTATTACCATCTTTGTCGCTTCCGACTTTACCATAGATAACCATAACCTTGTCGGACGGACACTTTCTGTACCGGGACAGAATCAGAATCACTGTCGCCAGCAGGACCAGAGAGATAATGATTACCGCAACTAATACTCCAAGTTTCATTGTTAGCCTCCTTTTGATTAAACTTTCCTTTTACTTACACGTACTATGTATCTCGTTCTACAATCAGCACACCATTTCGTGCATCGGTGACTCTGACAGAAGTTCCGGTCGGAATCATTTCCGCCTCACTGGTGATGCAGTTTACTTCTACGTAACGCCCCTGCAGATAGAGATTAATCTTGCCTTCACCGCCGCCTTTGGCTGGAACCGGTATGTAGACCGTGCCGTTTTCCCCGATGGCATTCTTTATGTCTACCGTTCCGTTTTCAGCCAGACGCCGTGAAGCAAACATGAGCCGAGCGACCAGATACATGGTAAGGACGCCCAGTCCGCAGCCAACCAGCAATGCAATCACCGGATTAGCTCCGGAACTTATGGAAACAATGGCAACCCATCCCATGACCATCAGGAATGTAACAATTCCCTGTACAGAAAACATGCTGGCAATGGAAAAGTCTGCTGGATTGCCGCCGTCAAGGATCACATCACGGCCTGCGCCGAGATCCCCGTCAGCCAGTTCTCCGATATCTGCACCCCCATCGAAATCAAGGTCCAGGTCTCCTGAAAAAGCGGATGTGTCCGAAAAGTCCACACCGGCTCCGCCTTCAAATCCCCCAAGGATAGACAGGACCGTCTGAATTACCATTACCAGTGTCGCAGGAATTGTAATACAGTAAAGTACTCTTAAAACAGCGTCAAGAGATTCCCACCATGCTACCATAAAGTTTCCTCCTTACCTTTATTAATTCACTCAACTGCAGTAAATTTTATTTACCTAAATTATAGGATGATTGTCGTATAATGTCAATCATTTTTTGTTGGCTGGATTTCTTAAATTTTTTTAAATATTATTTAGTTTTCAATACCATATCATTACTCTGCAATTAAATATTCACTTGCTTTTTTGTGAAAAATTTGCTATAGTAAAGTAAATTATATTTACTTTTTCAAAAAAGTATCGTCACTCCAAACATACTACACAGAAGGTGATATTATGAATGCCGCAGAACTGGGTATTAGAATCAAAGAAGCCCGCATTGCTAAAAAAATGACCCAAAGTCAAGTCGTAGGTAATTTCATAACCCGCAACATGCTGAGTCAGATTGAAAACGGCATCGCAATGCCTTCCATAAACACGTTGGAATATCTGGCAGAGGTTCTGGATTTACCGGACATTTTGGATTTCTTCGCTGCATCGCCGGACGAAGAAACTGCACACATCAATGATGTCGCTGCAGCAATCACTACGGCGAAAAAAGCTGCAAAAGAAGGCAACTGGCAGGTTCTGGCCGATATGGAGACTTCCTACCCGGAAGAACTTGAAGACGAGTTTCAGGCCCTCCTGGCGAAAGCCTTTCTCGCCTTGGCAAAATCCGCAGCCAAAAGCGATCCTGCCCTTGCTGCATCTTATCTCAGCAAGACGATTCGCTATGCTGATCAGGGGCTCTACGCCAACGCTTCCGTAAAGGCAGAAGCAGTGATTCTTCTCCAGGAGACGGCTGCTTCATTAACGGGTTAAGGGGGAAAGATTATGAGTAAATCGCAGAATATCCACGATAAACCTTATCTCCTGGACGATGATCCCTACGATACCACCAAGTTTCATCGTTTCAATACTTTCCAGGTTCGAACATGGCAGCCGCTTGCAGTCCTCTGCGGTGCAGGTGCTGTGGCCGCCTTTGAGAAAATCGGATGGGCAGGTGTCATAGGTATTCTTCTGGCAGGGATTGCATTGCTGATAATTATCCATTTTATCAAAAGAGCCCGTCTCATGCCGGTAACAGAAATCGGCTACACTAACAGACACCGTCAGACGGTAGAAAAATGTCTTTCTCCTAATGAGAAGAAGCTGAAAAACAAGTACTTCCAGCTGAAATGCCTGGATTGTAAGAAAACGCATCATGCCTACGCACCGGATATCCGAAAAACCAGATGCCCGTACTGCGGGCGGAAATAAAAAGTTAAGCCGATGGATTATAACGTCCATCGGCTCTTTCTTTTCTATGCATGTTCTTTTATATGCACTACCTGCCACTTTCCCTCCGCATCTGGCTGCAGGTACCACAGCGACGGAATCCGCCAGCTTCCGGTGGTCACTTCTCCCTTCTCATCCAGGCCTTCCTGTGAGTAGTAAACCCACATCCACCCCTCTGTAAGGTCAAAATGTGCGGACCAAAGCTTCAGTTCATGCCACTCATCCACTACATCAGGATAGGAATCAATATTGTGGCAAAACCGGCTGAGCAGACCGTATTTTTCTTCGGCTTCCGCTCTGGTCAATCCAAGCTCCTCACATGCGTTTTCAGCCACATCCATGATTTCTGAAGCATTCATAAGATCCTGCGGCGAACCGCGGAATACCAGCTTCGAGATTTCCCCTGTTGTATAATAGCTTGGAATCCAGACCTGCGCCATATGATATAGCGGGAACCAGTACACCAGCAAAATCACTAGGGCCATCGCCATCCCCCATCCAAGGAACTGACGTCTTCGGCGGGTGTTTTGCCGGGCAGCAAGGTCCACGGTCTCCCTGTATACGGCAGCAAGCTGGGTGTTGAAATTATCCTGTATGTTCGTGTGCTCTACTGGCAAAATCTCTGCACATGTTTCTTCTTCGTTTCGCCTGCACTGCAGTACTTCCAAAACACTGATTCCCAGCACGGCCGCGATGTCTTCCAGTTTCGTAATATCCGGCAGGCATTTTTCCCTCTCCCACTTGCTGACTGCAGCGGTAGAAACGTGCAGTTTTTCTGCAAGCTCGGCCTGCGTCATCCCAAGCCGGGTACGTTCTTCTTTTATAAATTTTGCAAAGCTTTCTGTGGTCATACTATCCCCTCCTGCCTATATTAAAGCCGAAACAGGAGAAAAAGTAAAGCGACCTGCGGTTGAATTACCAAATTATATAGAATTCAACTGCAGATCGCAAATATTAATGATTAAATTGTAAAGCTGAATTCAACACCATTCTTTGTATTTTTAACTGAGCACTTACCACCGTGAAGTTCAACAATATTCTTAGCAATCGCAAGACCAAGTCCTGTACCACCACCGGAACGGGACTCATCTGTACGATAGAAAGTATCCCATACCTTTGACAGTGCCTCTATAGATAGCGGTTCACTGTCGTTTTCTATAGAGAAGGTTACTCCAGAACGGTTATTTCGGATTTTTACTGCAACATGACCACCTGCTGGTGTGTATTTAACAGCATTGGTGGCAAAGTTTTCAATCACCTGTGCGATTCGGTTTTCATCTGCAACTACAATACTCTGAGATGGAAAATCGTAGTCTATCTGCAGATTCTTTGCCTGTGCAGCCATCTCCAGTTTTTCAAAAGTAGCTTTCGCAAGGTCAGCTAAGGAAAACTCATCTCTTGACAGTTTCACCTTTCCTGCTTCCAGCCTGGATAAATCCAGCATTTCAAGCACCATGCTATCCGTCCGCTGTGTTTCCGAGAGAATTACATCAACATATTTATCGCGCTTGTCTTCCGCAATATGCTCTTTCAATCCTTCCGCATAGCTGTGAATGACCGCCAGCGGAGTCTTCAGTTCATGGGCGATATTAGAGGTCATCTGACGGCGGTTGTCTTCAGCGGTTTTGGAGTACTCCAACGCTGTGGTCAAGCGTGTAATCTCATTCTTTTGCATTCGAATCTTATCACTGCTTTTCCCAAAGCCTTCTTGTAGCAGTTTGGTTTCATACCAAGCTTTTGACATTTCCGGATATAGGTAGGGCTTCTCTTCTTCGCTCATGAGTGCGTCTCCAACCGATAGGACAGGTTGGATTAAATGACGTTTTATTGCGGAGCGTAATGCGAACACAAGCGCTACTGCAATAAGAAGTGTAATTAAGTACACAACGCCCAGTTCACCAAATGCGGTGCGCCAAGGAGAGCAGTACACGACACTCACGGTATAAAAATGGAGATCAGGCGCTTCTTCTGCATAGGCAGCCTCCCCATAATAGTATGGGTCATAATAGGTTTCTCCATCGAAGCTGTGACAGTAGTTTACACTTGGGATTAAAAGGTCAAGGCCATCGTAGAAAGTCAAATTCTTTGCTCCCGCAGCCAGTTCCGGTCCAAGTTTGGCAACAAGGGAAGCTACATTTTCATAGTCTGTTCCTTTGTACGAAAAAGCAGGAGAAGTCTGATTATAGCAGACCTCAAACCAATCGGAGTAGAATGTAACAACATCCTCATTGGATAAAATGTCAGAATCATCGTCGTAAATGGTGTTCCACTGAAGATCGAAATCCTCTACAATACCGGAAACAGTATACTGACCGCTACCCTTGGAATGTAAGGCATTCTGGAAATCGTCCCAGTCGATATATTCAATTTTAACAGGTGTGAGCTCGACACCATCAAAAGCTCCGGCAAAACGCATTGCGGCAGCATCAAATGTCAGATCACTATTGCCGATTATCTCCTTACCTTTTTCAGAAAGCATCTCTCTCTTAAAGAAGGCACGGGCACTATTTCCGGATCGTTCCTCTCGATTATTCCACTGGTCTTCTGTCAGATACTCGAAGTAAAAGAAGTCCGACCAACTACACTCAAGAAGGTTTCCTTCTGCGTCATAAACAGCAGTAGCAGAATATACTTTGTTGCTGTTTGGACGATTCAGGTAGCCATCGTCTTCACCAATTATAAATCTCGCACCATGAAAAGTATCTGCATGTCCGCCTTTGTCTACTGCTTCCCATCGGCGATTTGCATCGTAGTTCGCATATTTGGAATCAAAACCTTTACCAAACCAGTGTTCAAAACTTCGGGTTGCAATAGTAGACGCAAAATCACTATAACCATTTAGATATCTTGTGGCAGCATACTCGGCGGTGACAGAGGTCAAGCAGAACATCCCTGCTCCCCAAACTACAAACAATGCGAGGAAAAGCAGGCAAGTAATAGCTGTCAGAGCGGTACGCTGTTTCTTTTTCCTTGCTCTGATTAGACCAACCACGATGATAGCGACAGCCAAAATAACCTTTACAATTCCTTGAAACAGTTTATCCTGTACTAATTCCCAAATAATGCTTTCACCAGAATAATAAGCTACAAGGTCTTTCCCGATTATTGCATAATTGCGGAAATCCACAATCGCCCAGATCAGGAAAAGAGCCGATGCAATCCAATAGCCTTTGGAGATTTTTTTCATCGTCACCCCTCCAATCTATATCCAACTTTGATAACCGTTTTTATGCAGTCAGAGTAATCCCCCAGTTTTTCTCTAAGTCTCTTAATATGAGTATCCACAGCTCGTGATTCACCTTCATAATCATATCCCCAGCATTTTACCAAAAGCTGCTCACGGCTCATGACTAAATTCTTATTCTGCATTAGGCAGCGGAGAAGTGCAAATTCCTTTGGAGTCAAAGAAATCTCCTTTTCTCCTGCAAATACTCTTCCGGCAGAAAGTTCCAAGGTTATTCCAGCTGCTTCCATTCTGTCCCCTGCGAGCACGTTACGATGATTTCGCTTAATCAGTGCCATGGTCTTTGCATAAAGAACAGACATGGTAAATGGCTTTGTAACATAGTCATCCGCACCAAGTTCATATCCCATCAATTTATCTTCTTCATCAGAAAGTGCAGTAAGGAAAATAATTGGGACATCGTTTGTTCTGCGTACAGCCCGGCAAACTGTAAGACCATCCAGCATTGGCATCATAATATCGAGAAGAACCGCATCGTAGTCGTTTTCTTCAATAAGAGAAAGCGCCTGAAGTCCGTTACTTGCTTCTTCAGGAATCTCACCTTTGCTTCTGAAGTAATCACACAAAACTTCCCGAATGTTTGCTTCATCCTCTACAATCAAAATCCTGCTATTCATGCTTCGTCCCTCCTTTCATCCTTACTATACAAAGACGATTTGTACTTTCTGTGTCATTTCGCCATTAAATTATTAATATTATATCATAAAGAAAAATAAAAACATATCATAGAATCCTGTCACAATTTTTGTTAGAATTCGTTTATACAGTAAAAGAATAAAGTAAAGGAGGTGTGCGACACGGATAAGGATATTCTCGAATTGCTGTACAGCAGATACTACAATGAAGCCCGGCTTTACTGCCTGGTACTATGCGGGAACCGCGAAACTGCAGAAGATCTGGTTGCGGATGCTTTTGTAAAAGCTTATCTCAGCTTACCGGATGATGTACCGTCTTTTCGTTACTGGCTCTTCCGTGTCTGTAAAAACCTCTGGATTGACTTACTGCGAAAAGAAAAGCGTCAGGTTGATTCTACTTATGAGGTATGGCCAGCGGACTTAAACACACCGGAAACCGAAGCGCTAAAAACAGAGCAACGTAAGATTCTCCGTGAGGCCATAGAAAGACTTGAACAATCGGACAGAGAGATTTTGTTTCTGCACTACTTTTTCGATATGCCGCTTTATGAAATCGCAAAAATGCAGGCTAAAAGCTATGATGCAATCAGGCAGCGTCTCACGCGCCTTAGACAAACATTAAAGAAAAGATTGGAGGAACAGGGGTATGAATTATAACCATGAAATAGATACGGCTGCTGAACTGAAAGCCATTCGTAAAAAACTGCGCCGCCGCAGTATATCCATCATTATTATCAGCGTCCTTCTTGCTGCAGGTATTTTACTGGGAACCATATTTGTAGTAATGCCTGCTGCAGAAAAGACGTACTGGAATCCGAAAGAAAGTTCTTACGGAAGCGAGTTCTCCGAAGATTTGGAGCTGACGCTCGCAGCCTACGGTGAGCTCTTTACAGATGATGTAAATATTACTTCCATATGGGCTGAACGTACTGGGTTTGCATCACATAATCTGACCATTCAGTATGCAGATACAGCGCTCGGCGGTGACAGTCTGTATACTTATGGAACGCTTACTAAGGGAAAGCTTTCTCTTCCAATGGATTTTATGAGAACCATTTCATTAAACATCTTTGAACGTGGTTCCTATCCGGAATATCCGCTGGATGAGGAAAGTAAAGCAAGGATTAGAGAAAAACTCGAGGCTCTGCCGGATTATACAAGAGTATATGTGGCAGCCTCTTTCCCTGAAGATTTGACTATGGAAGAGCTGCTTACCTTCCAGTCCACGCTAAAGAATGGTACAATCGGATGGGTCGGCATTCGCAACTCTGAAGTTGATAAACAGCGTTACCCTCTCTGCGGCATGACACCGTTCAGCGGCGGCATCTTATGGGAAAACATCAATGACAGTTACCCTTATTTCAACATTCGTGCTGATGAACCTACTGCAGAAAGCCTGACACAGCACTTCAAATCCCTTCTGAAGTATTCTATTGACAAAGAAACAGAGGGCAAAGGTGTGGGCCGCGAACACGTCTCCTATTACAATGAAGTCTTAGAATATGTCGAAGAAAACGGTGTGAACTGTTACGGATGCTATCTGGTAGCTTCTCCTGCCGCAGTTTTAGAACTTTTAGATAATGGGGTTATAAATCAGGCGTGGCCGATGGATGCCTGGATTGATTTTTAATCTAAGAAAATGTGGACCCTATAAAAGAGTCCACATTTTTTATTCCTATTCCAGGTCCGATTCCATTACGATAGCGTAGCTTTTCACAGAGACAGTTCCTTCTCTTTCATATTCAGCCGTTCGGAAATCTTCTCACGCCAGAATGTCTCATCTTCAACAACTGCATATTCAGGATCATACCGCTCATCATTTGCCATAAACACATATATCTGTGGAACGTCATCCCAAAGACGAACAGCAAATTGTCCTATATTCAGCCCTCGGAGACGCATATATCCATCGAAATACATACCACCTGCGAGTAGGATATTTTGAGGTTCATCGGTCAGCAGGCCATAGTCGAAATCATAAAGAACTACCCGGCTGCCATCATCCTCAGTATACTCATATACTGGATAAAACTTCACCAATTCATAGTCATAAATTGATGGCTGGCTTTCAGACATTACGGTCAGAGTATGCTCCATTTGCGCTACCAGGACTTCTTCATGGGCTTCAAAGGCTTCCTCATCAATCAACTCCATTCTCGTCCGATTTTCATAACGAATTAAGTTATACAGCGTTTCATCTTCAAAATAACCGGTACTGTAGCTTCCGTGTTTTCCGTATGTAACTTCCACCACATTTTTCGAAAGGCCGCATGCTAGCTCAAACCGCATGTGTCCCCGGGTGATTCCCGTCTCGATATATCCCTGTGTATATGCCTTGGCTTCCCAAAACGCATGTGCTTCCGGGTCATACCCCTTTGCTTCCGCCTCTTTACTGCTGATCTGGTGTTCTGCAGCATGATTCAGTGCATCTGCCAATTCATCTGCATATACATATCCCAAGCTTTCAAAATATGTAAAATGGGTTGGTGCTGTTTTCCTCATAGCCTCAGTCACATCAACTGTCTCATTATCAGAATTCTGCATCTCAGCTAAAATATCCTGATTCTGCTGCTGCAGGTTCTGCGTGGAAGAAGGACCTATGACAAGCTGTCCATCCTGCGTACTGAGCAAAACTGTACAGTACTGCATCAGTTCGATGGCGTTTCCCATGAATTCCGAAACTTCCGATGGGTATTCTTTCGGATCTGCCATGCGGAACTGGACACTATCTTCATAGAGAACCTTTTCTTCCCCATTCTGCAGCCTGAACATGGTAATGGAATAAGATGCAATTCCTGTGGATGCATAAGGATTATACCTCACCAAAGCTTCCGTTCCATTATGTTCATACAGCATCAATGTATTCCAGCCCACATGTGCCAGCCCCGCATCCTCTTCCCAAACTACAGTACCGTCTTCTTCTGTCACGGTCAGCTGAAATACATCCTGCAGACGTTCATTTACTGAAATAATTTCCAGCTCACCATCAGAATCCACATCTGCACGAGTGAGTTCTACTGTAGGCATCAATTCTTCATCATTTTTCTCACTTGTCGCTTTTATAAAAGCTACCAGTTCCGGCGAATGAATATACCAGTACGTTCCTTCTTCAATCATTTCTATACTTGTCTCATAGTCAAAGGTAACCGATACCGAAGCTTCATCCTGAACCTTAAACATACATTCATGCCTAATGTTGCTTTCATCAAACCAAGGTACGATTAATATATAGCTATCATGACTGCCGGAATTACTTTCTTTACTTAATGCAGATCGTTCAATCTGGTTCAGCAACCTGCACAAGTCTTTTTCATTATCTTCACTCAGCTGCTTGCTTTTGGGGCTAACTCCAACGTCCCAGGTTACATAGGCCACTCCTACATCCTCTGCCGTCACATTCCGAAGCCACTCCTCAAACTTATGATTCTCAGCCCCGGTAAAGGTGCACAATGCAACCACCAACGTAATGACTAGCACTGTAACCAAAGTATATACCGCCATCTTTGGCTTTTTCGCTATCAATGCGATTCGTTCCTTAATGCTCTTACCGCTCCCAGTCATGGTCGTAGCAGTACTAAAAAGCGCTGCACGTTTCTCGCAGGTTACAGAAAGCAGGGTTCTTCCGTAGGATGCACGTTCACTGTCTCCCAGGCGGATTAAAGTCGTTTCATCACAGGCAAGCTCTGCATCTTCTCTGGAAAGCTTTGCAGCCCACCAAACAATCGGGTTATACCAGTGAATTGCAATGGCAAGGCAACGAAGCACGGCCCATATATGGTCTTTATGGTAAAAGTGGGTTGTTTCATGTTCCACTGCATGGCGGAAGACATTCTCCTGCTCCGCAGCTTCCTCTGTCACATAAATGGCCGGTTTGAAAAGACCGAACAGACACGGTGTATCTACTTTATCCGTTATATATACCGGAAGTTTTGATAAGGCAGTTTCTTTTCTGGTTCTTGACGCCTTCAGTTCGCCGGCAAATCTGCAGTTGCTGAAGACAAATACCAGAAGAATCACTGCAGTACCAATCTTCCAGATTGGCATCAGAACATTTCGAAGGCTAAGTGCAGTCTTCATTCTGCTGAATTCTTTAGGGGTCTTATTTTCAGCAACGACAGTCACATCATCACCAATCAGACCATAATACCCTTCTACTGCTCCGCTATGCATATGTTCAATGGAATCAACACCCTGCATGCTTTCGATTTCCTGCACAACAGGAACATTTTCCACTGCATTGAGAAGGCTCAGATCCGTTGCCCCAAATTCAAAGGGAAACAGCAGACGAATCAGTACAATCGCCCAAAGCGCATACTGCAGACGAAGTGAGATTTTGCCCCGAAGAACAGCTCTCAGAAAAATAATGATTAAAATCAGTACACTTGAAGTAACAATCCAGTTAATCATCTTCGCCTCCCCCTTCCATCGCATCCAAAATCGCATGGAGCTGGTCAATCTCTGCTTTTGATAGAGCCTCTTTCTTTGTCAGCGAGCTTACCAGCATACTTACACTTCCGTGATATACGCGGCTTAAGAAGTCCTTCGTTTCATGAAGTGCAGCATCATCCCTTCGAAGAATCGGGCTGAAAGTCTTCTTACTTCCTTCACTGTCAGATGATACGGCCCCTTTTGCCTCCAGTCTCGATAACAGTGTCAGCGTGGTTGATCTGCTCCACCCTTCTTTTTCTTCAAGGTAGTTCGTAACTTCTCTGCCGGTTCTCGGGGAATCTTCCCACAGGCATTCCATTACGCTCCATTCTGCTTCCGTTAAGTTTATATTACTATGTGGCATATGTTACACCCCCATTCTGTCTACGTTTGTAAGCATATTTTATCATTTATGTCTACAAACGTCAACAGAATGTTATCATGGGACCTTCCGGTTTTTCTCATTGACTTCATTTGTCTAATGGTGTAGACTAAAGCAAAAGTCTAACAGTGTAGACAAATGAGGTTTTGGATATGGAAATTCCTAAGATTCATGAAAGTGAATATAGATTTTGCCTGATTATGTGGGAGCACGAACCGGTAACAGCAGTAGAGCTTGTGAAGCTTTGCCAGGATCAGCTTGGCTGGAAACGAACCACCACCTATACAGTAATCAAAAGGCTTGGTGAACGTGGTGTCCTTAAAAATGAAAACGGTACGGTTACCTCTCTTGTCTCAAAGGACGAAGCACAGGCCTGCGAGATTGACGAACTGGTTGAAAAGAAATTCGAAGGTTCTCTTCCTGCCTTTATTGCAGCATTCACAAAACATCAGAATATGTCTGAAGGTGACCTTGATGAGGTGCAGCGCATGATTGACCGCATCAGGAAAGGAGGCTCACAGTGAAAGAACTCTTTTTAAATGTATTAAACATGAGTATTGCTGCAAGCTGGCTTGTTCTTGCAGTACTTCTTATCCGTCTTCTTTTTCAGAAAGCACCGAAATGGGTTAATGTTCTTCTTTGGGGAATTGTAGCAATAAGACTTATCTGCCCGTTTTCCATTGAAAGTACACTCAGCCTTATCCCAAGTGCAAAGACGCTGCCGGATGATGTAATCTCAGGTCCAAGTTTTGATGTTCATACAGGTATTGATGCTGTAGACACTCCGGTAAATGACTACCTTGGTGACAGATATTTTGAAGGTGTTACCGTTCCGACTGATTATGGTGCAAGTATGATGGGGACTCTTGCTGTAATCTGGATGCTCGGAGTTATCCTCCTTATAGCTTATACAGCCTTCAGCTACTTACGTATCAGAAGAACTGTGGAGACTGCAGTCATCTATAGAGATAATATTTTCCAAAGTGAAAATATCAGCACACCTTTTGTCCTTGGAATTATCAAGCCAAGAATTTACCTGCCATTTAAATTAGATGGCCCAAGTCTTTCACATGTCATTGCTCATGAAAATGCGCATATCTCCCGTAGGGACCATCTGTGGAAGCCACTTGGATTTCTGATTCTTACAATCCACTGGTTCAACCCTTTGATGTGGATTTCCTACGTGCTCCTTTGCCGGGATATTGAGCTTGCGTGTGATGAGAAAGTTATAAAAGAGCTTAACAGCGAGCAACGCGCGAATTATTCACAGGCACTTGTAGCCTGCAGTGTAAACCGCCGTCAGATTTCCGCCTGTCCTCTCGCCTTCGGGGAAGTTGGAGTTAAAGATAGAGTAAAGTCAGTCATGAACTATAAAAAGCCGGCTTTCTTCATTGTGGTCCTTGCGGTCATTATTTGTATGATCGTTGCGGTATGCTTTTTAACAAACCCAAAAGGGCCTTCCATCTATGGCGTATTCTCATCAGATCAGTACAGGCTTCTTGAGCAGAAACAGGTTACCTTTACGCTCGAGGTAGACAAAGACAAGCTCCCTGAAAGCATTTACACAAAGGAAGGCCATGAGTTTAAGCCGCATGAGGTTGTCGCCTACTCTACCAACCCAACAAAGATTTACCTGCAAAAGGTAATGGTATCCAATGAAAGTGAAGATTTACTTTATTTCGCATTTGACTTCACTTATGATTTAGAGGATAGCGGCAGCTTCCTTTCACCATTCACGTATATGGATGGCCTCGACAATACAGTGAGCACTTTATATCCGGCCAGCGAAGAATTAAGCGACCATAAAACGACTTATCCGGAAGCTGTTCGTCTTCGTGGACACGGTCCTGGAACACAGTTTATGTTCTACGTGTCAAAAGAAGCCTGCATGGCTGCTGAGGATGCAATCTTCATTGACGTTGTATGCAATCAAATCACATACGAAGAACATAAGCATAAGAATAACGACCTGCTTCATGGCGGTCTAAATGCTGAAATAATTGATATGGATCCTGCAAACCACATTCTCTATGTACGCGACCTCAATGAAAATGCTGGTGTTTTCGGTGAAAGATGTGCGCTGTACTGTACAGATGCTATCAGAGACTTTAATCTGATTTACGTAAATTACGATGCCGAAGATGATGTGAGAACGATTGAGTTTGATGATTTTAAGGTTGGTGACGCTGTAATCATCAGCCTGTATGACAGTGAAAAGCAAAACGCATTAAATGAAAGCGCTGTAGCGGTGCAGGTCCAGCTTGCTACGCAGAGATTAAATGACGTTACGGTTAACGCATCTTTTGAAAAACTTCTTTTCGGAAAGAAATACGTCTATGAAAAGAATGGCTTTGGTGGGCCGTTTACACTTCAGCTTGCCGAAGACAACACATGTTCATACTATGAAGGCATGCTCAGCAGTCATTTCGGCATGGGAACATGGGACGTAGATGGTGATTTATTAATAATTACAGATGGTATAAACCCTGACTCACAGCGTGTAAACTATTTTCGAATTTCAGAAGGATGCCTCGAGTTTATTGCAGAAGGCTCCTGTGGGTTCGTCTATGTTGATGTAGAAGACGGTGATCGTTTTATGACAGTCTCTTAAACTCAAGCGGTCAACCAATGGACAATAATTAGATAATTTGCAACAAAAAACAGAAGTTGCAGAATAAGGGTATTTGCGACTTCTGTTTTTATCTTCTTCTATTCAGTTTTCCCCTATATCGAACCGATATTCTGCTTCGTAAATTCCACCCTTTTGCTCATCTAATGCTGCATAAATTGTATAATGTGCTGGATAGGCAGGAAGCTCGAATGCAAAAGTTTCCGCCATGTCCTTTTGCTTCACCCTATAGCTGGTCTTATAATCCCACGACTCAACCAAGATCTCTACCGGCTCCGCAAGCTTCATAGAAAAGCTGAGCTTTGCATCTGTAAAGGTACTTGAACTGTAGATACCTGCAGATTCGTAAGGCTGAAGGTCAAGGTCCTTCAGAATACGGCTTTCTCCATCTTTCGTATATACCAGCTTATTAACCGAAGCATTCAAATCACTGTCACTATACGGTACTCCATAAGAAAGCACTGCCGTTATGACAGGGATTGGCGGTACTATGGAATCAATGTAGTCCCAGTCAGTACCTTCCGGCAAATGATAGATATTAGACGGCACTGTCTCTTCCAGAAAATAGAAGGATTTGATATAGGTTGAATGAAGGTCTACAAGCATCATGCCGTCAGGACTGTCATACCAAAGCAGCAGACTCTTTTCATCATCAGAATAGGTATAATTTCCTGTCATCTCCTGGGTCTTAAGTCCTGCAATATACTTGGTCAAAGCATCCACATCAACATTGTCAGTGGCTGTGCTGTATCTTCCGCCATCAGCATCGATTTCACTTACAGTAAAATTGGTAAGCTCCTTCCCCTGGAAAATGGTATCTGCTCCGGTAGCCTCACCGTATGCCAATGCTACATATCCACTTGTGATACAAAGTATGAAGAAGACTGCAGCTGCAATCAGTGCACCGGTTCTTCTCTTTGCCGGCTTTACGATAGATTTCAGTCTGTAGTGCATTGCTGCAGCGGATGCGGAAAGACAGGTAGAAAAGCCTCTGTCATCTCCGGCACTGCGAAGAATCAGATTTGCATAGCGATTGCGGGTTTCATCATCTGCATTCAAAAGCACTGTTTCATCACAGCTCAGTTCCAGATCCTCCGCACTTTTTTTCATGGCAAACCACATAAGTGGATTAAACCAGCACATTGCAGTACAGAAGATCATAAAGAATTTAGACCAGCTGTCTTCTCTTCCGATATGTACAATCTCATGTCTGAAAACTAATTTCAGATCATCTTCAGAATAGGTTCTTTCTGGTAACACAATGCGGACGCTTCTCTTGAACAACCCGATTGTAAGCGGGGTCTCCACATCCGGTGTCATTACCAGTTTGAACTTAGGCTTTTTTATCCCGGCATCCGCGGTCTCATCATGAAGCACCTTCAGTACTGTGGAATCTGCTGCCAGCTCTGCATTTTTTAGAATCCTTCTCCGAAAAACAAGGTGTCCAGCTATGTTCCATAAAAGAACTGCCGTAAAACCAATAAACCAAACTGCTGCCAGAATTTCAATGAGTCTGCCTGTCACATGAATTATGAAAAGCGGACTCGCATTTTTCATAAAGCTCTGCTGCGTAAGGTACAGGTAATTCGGCATCAGCCACATCATAGCACAGGTTCTGGCTGCAATATACCTTCTCAGGAAAGGCATAATCAGCACGAGGATACCATAGTAAATGGCGGTATGAAGAAAAATATCAAAGCAAACCGTCAGCATCATCTTTGCTGTCAATTGGCAGCCGTAGAATTTCAGTCCAAGAAGCACCATCGCAAGAAGAACTGCAGGTAAAAGCGCCCCATGAATCTGCGGCAGGTACTTTTCCTCCCCACTGGATTTCGTACCCTCACCGATTTCTTCATCGCACCTTGAAAATATAGCCCATGCAATTACCAGGCTGACAATTCCGGTAAAGAGAAATTTGATAGCGAATTCAGTACTCATAATTCCCCCTTATCCAGAAGATCACGAAGCTCTGCTATTTCCTCCTTTGTCAGACCGCTGTCACACAGAGCATTTGCAAAGACAGAAAGATTTCCGCCGCAAAGCTTCTGGAAGAAATTCTTGCTTTGTGATGCAAGATACGCTTCCTGTGATACACATGGAGTATAGTAGCTCTTACGTCCCTTCTTATCTATTGAAATAAACCCCTTTTCATTTAATCTTGTAAGCAACGTTAATAAGGTTGTCATGGCCATCGGATGGGATTTAAACAGGATTTCCTCTATATCCGTTCTTGCTGCCGGTGCCTGGCAAGCCCAAAGAGCCTGCATCACTTCCTGCTCCGCATCCGGCAGGCGGCGAATCATCTTTTTCATGGTTTCACTCCTCTACAGTTGTAGTATTTAATTATATTCTACATATGTAGAGCAAAAAGTCAATAGGAATTACTCTGCTTCCAGCTGTTCGCAATAAAAAAGCCATGCTATACTGAAATAAGTACTTGACTGTAAACAGACTTTACAGCTTATGATGCAGTCAAAGGAGGAAAGAAACATGACAATAAAAGAAATGGAAGTTCTCACCGGACTTACCAGAGCAAATATTCGCTTCTATGAACAGCAGGGATTTTTATCGCCGGAGCGCCATGAAAATGGTTACCGGGATTATACTGAGGAAGATCTGGAAATTTTGAATAAGATTCGTCTTCTTCGAACACTTCATGTGCCGCTGAATCAGATTCATGATATGGCAGATGGAACACAAAGTCTCAATGAGATCCTGACCCGGCACCTGACTTATATCGACGAAGAGATTCAGAAGTTCGAAGAAGCGAAAACCCTGTGCGAAAAGATTTTGCAGGACGGAAAGGAGTATGAGGAAATGAATACGGAATTATATCTGAATGAACTGAACTGTATTGCCCCTGATACAGATGTATGGGACGAGACGGGCTCCGGCCGACGGTTTATGGCCAGGATGATGGATGTCTATCTGGCTTTATTGATTCCATTATTTTTGTTCAAGGGTATGACATGGTATGAAACACTTCCAATTCCATATGGAATACAGATGGTAGTAATTTTGGCTCTGGCAGAGCCGATATTATTGACTCTGTTCGGAACTACACCAGGCAAATGGCTCATGCGTATCCGCATCCTCCATCAGGATGGAAGAAAACTGAATCTGCTGGAAGCTGTCAAGCGAACCTGGCTGGTGATGATTTTGGGTATTGGTTTGGGTATCCCATTCGTATCCGACATCTGTGCCTTCTGGGGCTGGCAAACCGTAGATGGTGGCAAGCAGGTAATATGGGACCGCCTCTCCGGCTCTGTGGTAGAGGTTAAGAAGGAAAAGCCCTGGAGACTTGTTCTGTACGGAGCAATCACTGTGGTTTACATATTCGTGACAATAATGATTCGAGCATAAAAATAGAGCCGATGGAATTGATTCCACCGGCTTTTTTCTGTACTGCTCTAATTTAAGACAAATACCCTTAGGAGTACCGCAGCTACGAAAAATACGGCGAGAAGCACCGGCCATATTTTTTTGATAAATTTCGCTGCATTTTCAGGATTCTTTTCTCTGAAGAAAAATGGTAAACCAAGTAATGATTTCATAAGAATCAAAACAAATGGGAAAAGCAGCCCCTGTAAAAATCTGATTGCACTCATATCATCCGTAGCAGACCATAATAACCCACTTAAGACACATAGCCCCCCTATAACCACGATCTGTTCTGTGGATGAAAATTTCCGTTTTCCTTCCTCATCGACCAAATCAAACTGATCGGCAAACACACGCTTTTCAAAGGTAATGACATCATTCATTATTTCACAAAATCTGTTTCCGCCCTGTTCTTCTTTATGAATCAAATCCCAATAGTATTCGGTGTTAAACGCGCTATTTTCCAGATTGTTTTCCTGCATTTCCATACTGAGCTTTATCGCACCGTCAAGTTCTTTCATCTTTTCGTGGAGGGATATGATATTCTTTGAAAGTGCGTTCTGTAAAGAAAGCTCGTCTTCTAATATGTGCTTAATATCTTCTACCGACAGTCCGATTTTACGAAATACAATTATTTTCTTTATTAGCTGAATATCATCCTCTGAATACTCTCTATATGAATTTTCATTTCTTTGTGGTGTCAATAGCCCCTCTTTTTCATAAAACCGGATGGTTGCCATCGGAATACCTAACAGCTTTTCTACTTCATTGATTTTCATACTGTGTTTTCCTCCTTACGAACTTTGTATAACCCAACTGTAAGGTATGAACAAAGTTTAAGGTCAAGTTCTTTTAAAAAATAATCTTAAAATAATTCACATCTGGCTTCCTTTTTCTTTTCATAACCCTATTGGGAACAAAAGAGAACAACCTTCCCGAACATTTTGAGAAGGTTGCTTATTGGTATTCGTTATATTAAATTGAAAGCAGGAAAACAGGCCAGCCAATTATAAAAACAATCAAAGCAATACAAAGATAGGAAATATCTCTTTTCGTGTTCCAGTTCTTCCTGATTATGGTGAAAAGATATACAGAGATCAGCAGTCCAAAACTCCCAATGGCAAACCATGAATCCGGTTTCAATATATTCATTACCACAGCTAATCCACATAAAATTAAATATAAAATTTTGCTGAAATCTTTTCTCATTTAGAACTCTCCTGCATTAATATTTACATTTTTCCTTGTTTTCCCCTCTTTTCTGCCCAGCGTATATATATCGCACTGGAAATCATACCGGTGATAAATGTAACCACAAAGAATAGTATCCTTGTAGGCATTCCTCCGATGCCCGGTGCATCAGGTTTCTCGTCGGCGCACAGGGTGAAAGTCAGTTCCCCATCCGGCAGGCTGTCAAGATGGAGTTCGTACCCCGGATTTTGCCACTCGAAGCCTTCCGGCCCGCTCTGGGTCATGTAGAACGGTGTATTCACTTCGATATCCAGCGTGCCAAAATCCGCCCAGGTCTGCGCTGGCGACAGCAGGTAAGTATACTTATAAACTGGCGGTTCATAATCACCATCGATGGAAGGATAAATCGGAGCGGTAACTGTATTTACAATCCGCTCTCCGGGACCGATAACAATATCATATTCATACCACCGCATGAGCTGATGGGACATGTTGAAATTCACGTCAAAGGCAGCAATCGCACCGCCTCCCCAGCTGCAGTTTCTCAGCAGCGTGATTATCGCGTTGTACCAGTCAGACTCCATCACACCGTATTTTGCATCATATTCTGCCATGGCAAAATCTTTCAGCGTCATGCTTTCCGTGCCCACCAGGGTCATGGTACCCTCGATCTCCGTTTCGCAGGCGCCGTTTTCGTAGAACTTCCAGTCAATCATCGGCTCCAGAAGCTCACCGATTACGTAAACTTCCATCAGTTTCTCCGGCTCAACCCAAGACTGCAGCTGCACTCCGCCGTCATCCAGAGAACGTCCGCCATTGCAGTTATGGAAGAAAACCCGTGTCCGTGACTCGTCCGTATTAAGCTCGAAAGCTGCACTGGCTGCTTTGTAGGTTTCCAGATCCACGCCGCTTGCCTCGTAGGTAAAGCGTGTTACTGGCATGTCAGGACGGTAAAAAGAGTCTTTCATGTATCCATCGTGCAGATTTTCCAGATCCTCATCCAGATTAAACTGTTCCCCCGGGAAAAACAGGGTATGACGAATGGTGTGTTCCACCGGCTCGCCATCCACAGTGATATCATAATTTTCAGCGTAAGCAAAAGCCTCCCCATAATCCGGTTCCCCGCCGAATGGGAAAACCAGTGTGGCTTCCACTGTGTAGTCGGCAGGATTATAGAAGGTATATTCTGCCCTCACCCTTGCATCATACTTCAGGAAATCTGCTTCCCCTCGGTAGTAATTTTCCGGGAACTGACCGATGTCAAAAGTCAGCAGTTCTTTCTCGACCACAATCGGACAGTCCTCACCGGTTATAATTGCCCCAGTCGCATCCGCACCATGCCAGTAAGACTGTGCAGAGTTTGCAAAAGCCGGTGCCGCTGACATGGAAACAAGCAGCAATAACATAAAACTCAGTGTAAAAATTTTTCTCCAGTTTCTCATAATTCCCCTCCCTAATACCCACATCTATCATAGTTTCGGTTTATGTAAATAATATCATCCGCATAAAAATGAGTCAACGCAATTGTTTGTTTCATTATAGCGTTATATTAGTAAAGTGTGGTATAATTAATCAAAACAGGGGGTGTTATGATGAAATTAAAACAGTTAACAATAAAGACAATCTTGTTTTTCGCATTGCTCGCAGTTCTTTTTTTCTTCGGATTCCTTTATATAAATAACGATATCGGAATTCAAGGCTCTAAAATTGAAAGTGAAATTCTGTCTTCTCAAAAAATAGATGCAGGCTGGCATATTACTGGTGAAACATCGGATTCTATGGCAGCATATATCTCCTATCCAGAAGACTTGTCGGATCACACATTTTCTGTATATGTGAAACATCCAGGGCTTTCCTTTGGATACTTCTTCCGCTGCGGGGGCAGTCTCAGTACTTTAATAGATTCAGCGATTGCAGAGTTTACCCTTGACGGCTATAACGAAAGCGCTTTTATTTCAATGAACCAGCAGAAGGTAAACCGGGTGGTGCTTGATGATGGAAACTCTCCTCAGGAAATTGAAATCGACAGCAGTAAGCCATTTGCTATTGTGCTGCCGGTAAACGCTGGCGTGGTGACTTTCTATACCGAGGATGAAAACATATCAGAGGTCTACGAAAACCCTCTTTGATATTATATGAATCTTGTAGGTTATATACTCCGGCAGACCAGTCTGAAAATAACCATGCATAGCATTAGATGATGTTTTTCTAAAGGGGATTTATATGAAAAAGTTAGTAATAACAGTTTTAATATTGGTCTATGTACTTGGCTTAACCAGCTGCGTTAGTAAAGAACCGTACACAATCGAATTCACAATTCCGCCAGGAAACTCAGACGGCTTTATTTACTCGGATCAGGAAATCTCTCCTAACAGAAACAAGCTGATAATTCGTGCTGGGGCTGGAATCTCTGAAAGAGATATTCTTCTTAAACCAGTCCAGGTTCAGGAAGAAAATGCTTACGAACCGGTAACTTTAAAACAGGAAGATTCCGTTAGAATGAGAGTTGAAAAAGGCGCATGGTACAAAATCGGTGTTGCAGCTTATAATCCAAATGATGTACCGATTGCCGTTGAAGTCATAGTAGAGAATTCAACCATCAGAATTGAGTAAAATTACGCTTTGTGAGGTACTAAGATGAGTAAAGAAAAGAAACTAAGCTGCAGTCAAAAGTACGGGTATGGTTTTGGATAACAGTTATTGTGATTATCAATATTTTAAGTATCATTCTTTCCGTTACATAATGGACAGTGATTCTATGAAAAAATTACATAAAATGATTTAGGGCTGACATTGAAGTCAGCCCTTTTCTTTTACATTAACATTTATAAATCGATTTCAAACTCTGCTTCCGCTTCAAACTCCCTGCCATTTACATGCCCGTGAAAACGCAGCATATATGTACCAGCTTCCAGCGGTTCTTCCGGAGTAAACTCTGCATCCACCCTGCTGAATGGAGGGTAATGGATTCCGATATCGTGACGCAGATACCCCTCCGTCCTGGTTGAAATCCATTCATCATTCACCTTCCTGAATAATGTGATATTCTCATCCAGAAAACCAGTTGTATAAGGCCTGATTGACCAGCTGGCTATTGTATATTCAATCCCGTCAGATGATGCACTGTCAATCCGCAGCCGAATCAGCTTCTCCGGAATTGTCAGGTTGATGACAAGGATCAGAATCAAAATAATACCTGCAGTACACAATACACGCTTCATCTAATCACACCTTCCTCAGCTTCGTCTGATAAATCCAACCATCCTCTGCTTTTTCTGCAATTTCGAGACGGCCCTGCTCTATGAAGGTTTTCACACGGTATGCAAGCCAGCTGTCCCAGACGCCAATCTGATATTCCAGCACACCTCCAATCAACAGTCCTGCGCCAAACTCACCCTTTTCTTCATGCAGACGCTCTACCTGTTTCCAAAGCAGATGATCATAAAAATCTTCCGGCACACTGATGACACGTCCGCCGACCACAGCCCGCAGCGGTGCGTTTTCCAGGCAAAGCACCTGCCAGTCGGCTGCACACTTCAGGACGAACTGCTTTGGAAGGAGCCGGGTGGATTTTGCCAGGTGACCTATATATGCTGGATCCACGCCGCCCCAGCCAGCGAAAGTCTCCACAGTTTCTGATATCGTATCATAGTACCAGTCCGGCAGGCTCACGGCATGAACCTTGTCCAGCGGCACCCCAGCCCGGCGCATTTTATGGCAAAACCACAGCAGTCCGCAGGATTCCTCCGGATTTTGGCTGTACCAGATACGGACAGGCTCTCCTGCAGCAATCCGCTCCGTGGCATGCTCTGTCATGTCCTGCCAGCGCTGGCACTTCATCTGCATATATGTATCCTCATCATTACCTGTGCCATGTTTAACCGTATCACGGATGCCGCGAAGGCGCTCCACGCTGAATTCGTCTTCATTCAGTTCCCCCATGCTCAAACCCAGTTCAAAGTCATAAACATCGGAAGACTTTCCTCCCAGGGGAATAGCAGACTCCCAGGCACGGCGCTTTTTTTCATGGAAGGCCTTTCGAATGGCATCAATCTCTTCCTGAGAAGGTGCTTCACCCGAACTTCTTTTCGCACCATAAAAAAGCATCCCCGGTTGTCCCTCGTCATTGTAAGGGCCAGCACCGTAATGCTGTGCGTGTTTTAATAATCCCCCTGCACTGTCACTGAAAACAATCTCAATCATACTTTTCCCTCCTGTGTTTTTCGAAAATCAGATATACACATCCACCTGTCAGGTATGCCGCGATGTCCAGCGGATCACCAACGGATCTGCTTAAGTACAGCGGCGTGATGTACTCCCAAAATATCCCGCATCCAAGTACAAACAGCATTGCGGGTGCTATGCGATATACAGGTTTTCGTCCGGACCAGACCAGGATTAAATTTAGAAAACACAAAATCCAGGCCCCTGCCAGAACATCGGCCCCATAACTGCTGAGCAGCCGATACAGAACGTCTGCACCCTGCTCAGATTTTGCCAATGCTGCCAGTCCCGGGAGCAGAATAAACCGGTTTGCACCATACAGCGCAGACAGTCCCAGCAGCACATATATCCTCTTCATCAGAATATGGACAGCACGATGATGGTCAGCACTACGATGAGAATGATACCGCCAATTCCAATGCTTTCCTCTTTCTTATAAATGTATTTTGGAGTTTCCATAACCACAGGTTTATTCACTAGTTCTTCTTCCGGTTCTCCCTGGTCTTCCACAATTCGCAGACAAAGCAGACTTGAATCGATACGTGATGCAATCCAGTGAACGGCCACATCAGAAAGCCCCCTTTTTAATATCTTGCGTGTACTTCCATCCAGTAACGCCTGAAGTTCTTCTTCCTCTGTGATTCCGCAATATTTCATCACCTGTAATTTTGTGTCATTAGTATTTGCACTATATACACCGAGGGATGTAATCGCATACTTTGGACCTCTGGATTGATAGCCTGCTACAGGAAATTCACAGGCAAGGCAAATGCTGCCCTTCACTTCTCTTCCGCAGCATGGACAAAGCATCACTTCCCCGGAGTTGTCACTTTCCATCGTGTCTTCTTTTTCTGCTTTTCCCAGCAGAGAATCTACACTGACATTCAGTGCCTCTGAAATAGAGAGCAGATCTTTAATCGGAGGCTCACTGTCTCCGTTTTCCCATTGAACCACCACATCCAGGCTGACACCAGCTGCTTCAGCCAGGTCCATCTGCGTCATGTGCTTTTCAAGTCTTAATCTGGTTAAATTCTCCCTGAAATCCATATGATATCCTCCTTTTCCCCTTCACACAAATTCATTATAGCGTTACCGTGCTAAAGTGTGTTATAATATGTTAATTATAGCAAAAAAGGGTGTACGAGTAAATAAAAAGGGGGTTATTTACATGGCAGAAAATTATTGCGGCAAGAGCTGTACCGAATGTACAAAGAAAGAACTGCTCACCTGTCCAGGATGTTTTGCAGGACCAGGAAGACAAAACAGCGGAACATGCGAAATCGCGAAATGCTGCAGAGACAAAGGACATGAGTCTTGTGATACCTGCGGATACAACACTACCTGCAGATCTCTGAAACGCCGTGAAAATATGCCGGACATAAGGCTCAGAGAACTTGAAATCGAACGTAAGAAAAAAGAACGGCTGGCTAAAGACGCTCCTGTGCTTGGGAAATGGCTCTGGCTTCTGTTCTGGCTTGTGGTGCCAAGTGCTGTTGTTGCTCTGCTTACGACAGATACTGTGGCTGGCCAGTATCCGAATCTGTACTTTATCGGTCAGATTCTCAGTGCAGTTTTATCTGCAGCCTACGGTTTCATCCTTCTGCAGCTGACACAGCAGGATTTCCAGTATAAAACAGCCGGGATTCTTTGCCTGATTACTGCAGCAGCCAATGCTGTCATTTCTGTAATTTCAGGTGTTGGCGAGATACCGGATTGGACACTTGTGATATCCCTCCCTACTGCAGTCATCTCGCTTGTTGGTGAATACAACGAGTTTATGGCACATTCCGGCGTTTTACGGAATATAAATATTGAACTGTCTGAGAAATGGGAGCAGCTTTGGAAATGGAATATTAAATGTTATGCTGCCCTGATTGCAAGTATCGTGGCAATGCTGGTTTTACCACTCATAGGATTACTTCTCCTGATTGCAGGTGGAATCGGTGTTATTGTCGTTTCTGTTATGAAACTGGTCTATGTATACCGGACCGCAAAACTGTTCCGTGAGTATCCTGGTGCATAGCAGATGAGGTGCCCATATGAGGAAATATAAAAAATTTTTCGTATCGCTGCTGCTCATTGCTGTAATACTGGTACTTCTGGCATGGCTGCTTCCGGTGGAACATACTGTCTTTCTGGCAGCTGATGATACGGTAAAACTCGGAACAGAAAGTCTGGAGTACCGACTGGTGAACCTTTCTCTGCATACAGTTTATTATGGCGCAGGTGACTGGATTGAGAAACTGGATGACGGACAGTGGAAACGTGTTGAGATGACAGTGGATCTTCGATATGAAATGTGGCTTGGCGTTTCGTCACTACTGAGCCGAAAGGCCCGGCAAAACATGGGCTGCTGTCTTGCTGCTTACAATATTAACGAGCCTGGACTATACAGAATCGCAAAGCACATTGAAGTTGATGAGGAGAAGGAAAAATATATCATTTACAGCGAGTTTACAGTTACAGAATAAAAATTAAGGGCTGATGAATCAGCCCTTTTCCTATGCCGCGAAATATGCTATTCTTCCGGTCCTTCCAGGTAATCTGCAGGATTAACTGGCTGACCGTCTTTCAGCAGCTGCAGATGCAGGTGTGGACCGGTAGCCTGTCCGGTTTTGCCTACGGTTCCAACTTCATCCCCCTGATTTACCATATCCCCTGCAGACACTTTCAGTTCTTTCAGATGTGCATAAAGAGTGGTGTAACCGCCTTCATGAGCGATGACGATATAGTACCCTTTTTGCAGATCAAATTCTGCAGTAAGCACCTTCCCAGATGCAGCTGCCAGTACGGAAGTCCCCTCTTCTGCCATAAAGTCGATACCATCATGGACATATCCTGTAAACGAATTTTCTTCTGCAAACGGGACGGCAATGCGAAATCTGCTCTGTGCTGAAACTGCGGTACCGTTGGAATCCAAAATCTCGCCCTTCGCAAATACTTTGCCAAGCTGGAAGTTTTTCGCTGCGTATACACCTGCAGTACTCAGTGTCAGCACCAGGATTGCAGCCAGCAGCAGCGAGGCTTTTTTATGTATGAAAATCCCCTTCTTATCACTCTTTTTATTCATTTTTTCATGTATCCTTTCCAGAGTATCTTCTGGAGCTTTAAGGCTAGAAAAGGCCTTTGAAATCATTTCCTTATCACTCATATCGATTCCTCTTCTTTCAAATACTGCTTAAGCTGAGCTCTCGCACGGGCCATCCGGGTTCCTACAGTTCCAGCAGGAATTTCAAGAATTTCAGCAATTTCTTTTATAGCATATCCCTCTATGTAGTATAGAATCACGATCACTCGGCTTTTCTTATCAAGCCGCATAATTGCTTCAAATAATTCCTGATAAGATGGATCTTCGAAGGTCAATGTTTCGGCATAATCATCGATATTCTCATGACTGCGAAACGGCCGCCGCCAGACCTTCCTGCATTCATTGACCGTCACCTTCATGAGCCAGTTTCGTACGTGTTCTTCATTTTCGAATATATACTCTGTCCGGTACAGACTGAGCAAAACATTCTGCGTCACGTCGTCTGCATCATCGTAGGATTTCAGATAGCTGAATGCTAATCGATAGATCATATCCACATATTTTTCTGCGAGTGCATTGAACTTGGCAGTATCAAGCATGGTGTTATCTCCTTTTGAAAAGCTTCTCGTAAATATTATCCATCAGAGGGGTGAAATTTTTCATCAGAACATAATTTTTCACTAAAACCCATGCGGCCCATTTCCCTCCCTCGGGAATATCCAGAATCAGCTATTCCGGTGAAATATTTTTGAGTTTATAATAAGGTTTTTTCGACAAATAATCCAACCATAATGACAGCAGTCCCATTTTCCTGCTTCATGAATAATCAGTAAAGTACAAAACTCAGTGCAGAAACATTGCACTGAGTTTTTGTTATCCTATAAACGTTTAAAATATTTCTTCGTAACCAGCCAGCACAGCGGTACCAGGTACATGTAGCAGGCGTATGGCATGGAACTGATTCCCACTCCAAAGAAGCTGGTTGGAACAGCCCATCCCAGTGACCATGGAATAAAGCAGGCAAGCAGTATCACGGAGTTTTCCATATCCAGTGCCAGTTCTTCCTTCGTGCCGCCGTCATCCAGATATGGTTTTTCCATCAGGCTGGCACACATGAGCGTGGAAATGGTCTGGTTGCAGAAAATGGAAGCAAGACCAAGGCTCATAATCACCATCGCCGGGAACCGTCCGAATCTTCCGCAGAGTTCACCCAGTTTTCCCTGTATTCCGTTCAGCATGCCGGTCCCTTTAAAAATACCGGAATAGGCACAGGAAAGCAAAACAATTGCCACAATCTGCAGCATGGAAATCAGTCCCCCGCCGTCCAGCATACGGACAAGGTCTGATCCTTCAGGATGATAGCCGAAAATGCAGATTTTGAGAAGCTGTCCAATGGTGAAGCCTTCTATTTTCCAGCCAATGACCATGCCGCAGACCGTACTTAAGGCCATGGCATGAAGGACTTTGACCTTAAAGAGCGGAAGCAGCAGCATGAGAACTGCCGGCAGGAAGGCCCACAGGGATAAGTTAAATGTTGACTCATACTCTGCGATGAATGCCTCATCGATGGACTCCATAGGATGGGTCACAGAAAGTACTGCGTAAATAATCAGGCAGAGAATCAGCGGAAGCAGACCACTCTTCATCATCCGCTTTACATTATCAAATATATCGGTTTGAGTCACCCCAGCTACCATGTTGGCACTGGAGGAAACCGGAGACCCACGGTCACCGAAGTAAACTCCGGACATGATAACACCGGCAGTGATTACCGGATCCACGCCCCCGCTTCGTGCAAGGGTCATAAAAATCACCCCAACTGTTGCCGCAACACCGAAAGATGTACCGATGCCATAGCTGAGCAGTGCGCACAGCAGAAAGGCTATCAGCAGGAACAGCGGCGGTGTAATGATATTCATTCCGTAATAGACGAAAATAGTAATGGTGCCGCAGCAGCGCCACACAGCAGTCAGAAAGCCGATGAAGGTCATGACTTTAATTACAATCAGGGCATCCTTTGTTCCGGCAGCAGCCATACCGGCCAGTACCGGCAGACGAAAGCCTCTGTACATCCCAACTGCAAGGAACGCAGCCAGGCCCACCAGAAGCGGAAAAATCATGGAGATTCCCGTGAATAAGGTTACCGCCATGGCACTCAGGAATATGCCGAAGGCAATCAGTAAATCCATCTATTCTGTATCCCCTTTCTGACGCGGTCCCAGCTCATTCAGCAGTGTAAAGCCCAAAATCAGCAGACCGCCCAGACCCTGCAGCAGAGTCATGGCTTCACCCAGCACTACAGTAGAAATGAGCACTGCCACCAGCGGGTCGATGTAGCTTAAGATAGACACCTCCTGCCCCTTCAGTTCCTTCAGCGAAGAGAAGTACAGGCAGTAAGTCACGCCGGTATGGAACAGACCCAGAATCAGCAGGCAGATCCATCCTTTGGTATCCAGCACTTCCAGATGGAAACCGCTGGTTGCTGCCACATAAGGAATCAGAATCAGGATAGCTGCGAAGAACTGGAAAAGCGTCCGCGGCACACCTTCCGTATGTTTCATGAACTTATTCAGCAGGATTACTGTGGCGTACAGTGCTGCTGCACCCAGACCATAGGCAATACCGATGCCATCGCTGCCTCCGCCGGACAGTCCGCCGTTGGCAATAATCAGCACCAGCCCCAGAGTGGACATGACAAAGCACACAATCTGCTTCACGTTCAGCCGTTCACGGAACAGGAACACGCAGGTTACAGTTACAATCACCGGTGCGAAATAATAGCACAGCGTCGCAACAGAAATGGTTGTATAGTTATAGGCCTGGAACAGGAAAATCCAGTTGAAACCCATGGCAGCACCGGAAAGAATCAGGTATTTCAGGTCTTTTTTAATTCCCTCCCAGTCCAGTTTCTGACGGGTCAGTGTGAGAAATGCAACAATGAGGGCGGCTGCCAGTACCGCACGGTACAGGGCCAGTTCTCCGGAGCTGACAGCAATATTTCTTGTAAACAGCCCCAGCGTCCCGAAGACGGTCATGGAAAGAATCAGTTTCAGTTTGCTTGCAGTGTTCTTCGTCATAATATCAGGTCTCTCCTCAGCTGGTCAAATTTATTCAGGAATGCTTCCTCCACCTCCTGCATGGGCAGAACCTGGTGCTCCGGCAGGTGCATCATATTCCTGTAGTTTTCATTGATTTCGTCTCTCAGCAAAATCTTCATGTCCCAGGACATGGCATCATCGTCAATTTCTTTTATCATCCGACGTTCCTCTTCCGTCAGCGGTTCCCCCGGGATGAAGGTTTCCCAGATTGTATCAATCAGCCGGTTTTCGATGGTACGGTACTGAGGAATCTGCTGTTTTACAGGTCTCACCAGGTCGGACATGTATGCCTCACTGCCGTCATGGAGCAGTGCTCCCATCTGCACCCTTGCAGAATGGCCTCTGAGTCTTGCTTCCTCTGCGCAGACCAGACAGTGCTGAGCCACCGAATAAAACTGTATTACATGGCCGCCTCCCCGGCACACCAGGGAAAGTGCATGGGCAATATCCCGTATATCTATATCTTCAGTCCGCGGCTCCACCGGATTCATCCGGATACCGCTGTATGTGGTTATGGTTGGCATAGCTGCCCTCCTCCAGTTTAAAAAAAATCATATTTCAGTTTAACACATTTTATCTTATCTGGAAAGGTATATAAAGAAAAACAGCAGCCCTTTCGTGACCGCTGTTTTTCCATTATTAGTTCCTGCAGGAATGCGAGGAGTGATTTTTATCTTGTAATTGCCTTGAATGCTGCAGCCTGTGCAGTGATGCCTCTTTCAGCTGCAAAACGTTCAATACTGGATGCACCGAAGAAACCGTCGATTTCAGGAATCTGATTAATAATGTACTGTGCATCGTCAGGTTCTGCGATTGGACCGCCGTGGCAGATTACCATGATGTCAGGATTTACTTCACGTCCTGCTGCGATGATGTCCTTAATCTTAACTACGCAGTCATCCAGAGTCAGTGCAGTCTTGGCACCGATGGTACCCTTGGTAGTCAGACCCATGTGAGCTACCAGAATGTCTGCACCTGCTTCAGCCATTGCACGAGCCTGA
Source organism: Anaerovoracaceae bacterium (assembly GCA_045637765.1). GTDB lineage: Bacteria > Bacillota > Clostridia > Peptostreptococcales > Anaerovoracaceae > RGIG7179. The sequence goes on from JAZTZZ010000028.1 coordinate 61,087, forward strand.
TCAGGATCGAATACATATGGACAGGTCAGCATATCCAGTTCATGAGCCTTTCTGATCATATCTACTTCCAGACCGTAACCCATGCCAGTTTCTTCCAGATTCTGACGGAATACACCGTCGATCAGACCAACAGTTGGGAAGTTCTGAACGCCATTGAAGCCCTGAGCCTTCAGCTGCTTCAGGTAGATTTCCATTACACGGAACGGGTCAGTACCGCAAACGCCTGCCAGAACAGGAGTATGCTTTACTACAGGCAGAACTTCTGCACCCATGTCTACTACGATCTGGTTTGCATCGCCATAGGACAGCAGACCAGCCAGAGAACCACGGCCAGCCATACGATAACGGCCGGAGTTGTAGATAATCAGCATGTCTGCGCCGCCTGCTTCACTGGATTTTGCAGTGATACCGGTACCTGCGCCTACGCCTACCAGAATCTTGCCGGCTGCAACCTGTTCCTTAAACTTTGCCATATTTTCCGCTCTAGTCAGAGTATTCATACTTTATTCCTCCTGTTTTCTGTTCAAAATCTTTTAGCCCAGCAGTTCGATCAGCTTCTTTGCTGCTGCCAGTGCGAATTCATCATCGTTAACCGCATAATCCATTTCAATCAGTTCCACATTGTCAGCCAGCTGTTCTCTCAGAGTATCGAACAGAACCTTGTCTGCTTCTGCATCGTAGAACGGTGCGCCTTCCACATCGATGGCAGATACGCCCTTCAGCGGCAGCATCATTACAGTCTTTCCTTCTGCAGCATTGAGCTTTTCAGCAATCTTGCCGCCGATAACAGCCAGTTCTTCACCGGTGGTACGCATCAGAGTTACGGTTGGATTATGTTTATACAGGTTTCTTTCCTTAAACTGTGCAGGTACGGTTTCCCATGGTCCGAAGTTAACCATATCCAGTGCACCTACGGATACAACCTGCGGAATGCCTGCCTTACCTGCAGCTGCCAGACGGTTTGGACCTGCACTCAGGACACCGCCTACCACTTCGTCACACCATTCTGTGGTGGTGATGTCCAGCACGCCCTTGATGAATCCGCCGTCAATGAGGGATTCCATGCACTGTCCGCCAGTACCGGTTGCGTGGAATACGAGAACGTCATAGCCCTGGGATTCCAGATATTCCTTGGCAGTCTTGATGCAAGGTGTGGTTACACCAAACATGGTTGCTGCCAGCAGAGGCTTGCCGTCTCCCTTGATTTCCTTCTGGTTCTGCACCATGCCCACCAGAGCATTGACTGCGTTGCTGAAAATCTTTCTGGAGATGTCATTGAGGCCTTCCACGTCCACAACGGAAGGAATCATGATAATATCGCTTGTTCCAACGTATGGAGAAACGTCTCCGGAAGCCATGGTGGAAACCATTACTTTCGGTACGCCGATTGGAAGTGCTCTCATGGCAGGTGTTGCAAGAGAAGTACCGCCGGATCCGCCGATGGAGATAATTCCGTCAAACTTTCCTTCTGCATACAGTTTCGGAATCAGTGCTTCCATCCCTCTGGACAGCACATCGGTAGCAGTAGCACGGTCCTTCTTTTCAATAATTGCATTGATATCCGCCCCTACTGCAGCTGCAATGTCTGCATTGGTTACATCAGGAGCAACCAGCGGTTCGAATACCCCGGTATGAATGCACAGAGTCGCCAGTCCCTGTTCTTCAACCAGTTCCTTGATAAATTTCAGTTCACGTCCTTTTGTATCAAAAGTACCCGCAATTGCAATCGTTTTCAAGATAAAAGCACCTCCTTGTATTACAGTTGTTACATTGAACTTGATTTATATATTTACATATTAATGCGTTAAAACATTAATTTCAAGTTAAAATTAGTAATCCCCTTCGCTTTTCTGCTTTGCTCTCTCGGCTTCCTTTGCTTTTACTTTTTTTACACGGAAATAGAGCACTGCCACAGAAGCAACAGCGAAGAAGAAGTACAGGCACTTGTTCCAGCCATCGAAGGTTCCCTCTGCTTCATTGAGTACACCCAGCATACTTCCGAATACAACTGCAAAAGGATAACCAACTGCACTGATCAGTCCGGCGATAGGATTTTCAAACAGTACAATCACAAGATTTACAACCCCACAGAGCAGAATCGTACTTCCGGTTACAAAGGCAAATGCTTCAGCACCGCTCAGTAATGTACAGCTGAGCAGATACATTACTCCGTAAATCACCAGCATTGCAGCGCATGCAGGCAGACGTTTTTTTAAATCAAACATTATGAATTGCTCCTTTATTTCTTCACTACTTCCGCAAAGTTTTCGAAGAAGTAGCCGGTTCTCTTCTTTTCAGGGTCAGCCACATTAAAGAAACAGGACGGAATTTCCCGTTCATTCAGGTTCTTCAGAATACATGGAGTGCATCCCTGGTCATGGTTGTTTGGATGGTTTGGGCAGTCATAGCTGTCACAAGTACAAAATTCTACTTTCATTACGATTCCTCCTTCAGTTCTCGACTTTACCCTATTATACCGCAAAACCGCACGGAATGGAACAAGCAAAAAAGCTGACTTGTAAACAAATCAGCTTTTCAATACTTTTATCTACTGTCCTTGATTCCAATAAGTACTGTTCCGAAATATTTCTTCTCCCGAAGAAAGGTTTCCAGGCTGCTCCCATACCGGTCAGGACCTGTAGAGTTTTTATATGTATTGTATCCTGTGAACTGCCCATCCCTGTACTGAAGTGCTGCAAAATGGGCGCCCAGCTTAGGCCGCCTGATCCAGTGATAAAAGAGAATACAGGCATCTGAAGATTTTGCCAGGTCATCAAACTCGGAGCGGCGAACTGTGACTTTCACCTCAAACCCCAGCTTCCGAAAGAGCTGCACCGGCGTCAACACAAAAGTCCCCAATGTTCCGTTAAGCCCCGGAACGTGGCGCTTGTAATAGCGAATCAATTTCTCCGGTTCCGTATGATAGCTCATGAGCTGCAGCGCGTTATATGCTGCAATCCAGCCGCATCCGATAGCCGAGCTGGAACGCAGCCCGTACCGCCACTGATCCTTCGGGATTTTTTTCTGGTTGTAGATCAGTTTATCCATACCATTCTATTCCCTTTACTTTTCTAATCATTCTGCTCCGCAGCATCCAAAGCACTTTTCAGATATGCCCTCTGTGCTTCATCTACTTCGGCGTTTTTCTCTTCACCAGGAATGTAGTGGAAATCATCTTCCATAAATTTATATGCCGCCATTTCCCCATTCCGGTACCGCACAGCCAGCAGGCCGCCGCCATTGAAGTTAATGAGGCGGAACTGACTGTCAAAGGATATTCCACCTACAAGCATGATTTCCTCCGGCTTTTCCGGCAGAAGTGCATAGTCGAAATTGTAAATCTCTACTGTAATACCATCTTCCTCATAGCTGCCTGCATGATAGAACTCCAGCAGTTCGTAGCCGGTTATGTTACCTGGACTGTCTTTCCATCCGTTATAGTTAAATTCCATCTGCGCTGTCAGGATTTCTTTAAACTGCTCATAGTCCTCTTCATCGATGCGGCGGTCACGGTCATCCTTATGGAGGATCAGCTGATACAGAGCCTCGTCATTAAAAGATGCCACATCATAGACACCGGCTTTTCCGTACCATACCTTTACCAGGTTTTCTGTGAAATAGCACTCTGCTCTGATATGCAGATCATTCCAGCTGATTCCGGTCGTCTCTACATCTCCCTCAAAATATGCTTCCATGCTCCAGCTGTATCCGGCAGATGGGTCATATCCATTTTCCACTCCCTCATCCAGCGTGTATCCTCCGGCAGCTGCATTTTTCAATGCGCTGACAAAATCCTCTGCCGAAATATTTCCGGCACCATCCATACAGGTAAACTGGGAACCATCCAGTGAATTCAGCATTTCTTCAAAGGCACTGCTGTCCTCCTGCACCGGATGTTCCGACTTGTCCGGTTCTTCTGGAACTTCCTGCTGTCCTCCGCATCCCCACATGGAAAAGACCATCACCAGAACGAAAACTGCAGTGATTCCGCATCTCATAAGCTGATTCTTCATAATCACTCCCCCTTTTATTCAATTTACACAGGCTTTACAGCTCCATCTTCATGAAAATGGACGTATCCATTGGGCTGTCATTGTGCTTCTCAGACACAGTAAATCCCATCCGCTCATACAAGGCTTTTGCAGTCTGCAGGAACGGCAAAGTATCCAGCAGAATGGTTCTGTAGCCGATTTCACGGGCATCCTCAATTATTTTCGCCACAAGCTGCTCACCAAGCTTCTGCCCTCTGTATTCCGGCTTAACGTATAAACGTTTCAGCTCACAGCGGCCTTCATCGAAGGGCTTCAGGCCAATACAGCCGGCAGGCTTATCCCCATCCAGTGCAATGTACAGTCTGCCCATAGGATAATCGTACTTCATCTTCAGGTTCTTTACTTCTTCATCATAATTCTGCTGATCCAGATACCCCTGAAATGCCGGATCCCCTTCCACCAGCATATGAGTGTATTCTGTAAACAGTTCTTTTATTTCTTCCCTGTATTCAAAGGCAGGTTCTATTCTGATATTCATATATCCTCCTCTTCCAGAATATAGGCATTGACAACTTCTCCGTAATAGGTAATGTGGTAATCCCTGTTATTGCTTGGATTGCTGCTGACTACATCCTGTGGATAGAATCGTTCATTGATTTCTTCCGGCAGTGCCGTTCTGTCCTGCAGCTGGCTGTATACCACTCTGCACTCCAGGGTCAGCGGAAGTTCTCTGATTGCCGGAACAGAGACACACTCCCCGGGAACCAGCGTGAGATTCATATCGGATATTTTGTCAGTGTCCCGGCCGGACATACGTCCGCAGTACCCCAGGATTTTCTTTTCAAAATCCCCCACAGGCACGTTAATGGTAAATTCCGGGTTTTCATCCAGCATGGTGCGGCTGAAGCGGTTTTCCCGTACCATGGTCACAAAGATGGGACGGTTCCACTCAATCCCAAGGGATCCCCATGCGATAGTCATGGTATTTACTTTTTCTCCGGATCTGGTTGTCAGAAGGATTCCTTCGTCCAGTGCCTGCAGAATCTCCCCGGCATATGCGAATACATCAATCGGTTTCTTTCTCATACGATTTCTCCAAAACCTAATACCCCAGTTCTTCGTGAATCAGAATTACTTCAATATTGCTGGCAACGGGTGCAGACCAGAATACGGACAGGTTGCGGCAGATACGGCCTGGGCTCTTACAGTCGTAACACTTGTCCGCTTTTTCAGCACAAGGAGTATTCACACCAAGGCGCTGTGCGTTCTTCGGACTTGCAATATTTCTTGCACGCCAGAGAGCAGCATCATAGTCCGGTGCAATTTTATTTTCTCCCACTACCAGATAAATCCGTTCCGGACCATATGTAATAGCAGCTACACGGTTTCCTGTTGCATCAATATTGATGATTTCTCCTGTTTCCGCAATACCGTTTACAGAAGAAACATACACCTGCGCACGGGCTGCTTCCACTCTGATATCACGGGTTGGCTGTCCTTTTGGAATTTTATGATGCCAGATTACCTGGTTGTGCTTTGAGAGCAGTTCTTCCAGATTCATTTCATCCAGGGTTACGGAACCGCCAAATCCCACACTGGTGTTATCAATCTGTTCATCCAGATAAGCTGCTGCTTCTGCAGCCGTATCGAAGCAGGACACCTTATAACCCAGCTTCATCAGATTTGATTTAATTACATTGAAATCCATCTTTATCCTCCTTTTTTATACTAATGTTTTGTTGTTTTCTCACAAAATCACGCACTGCTTTCATCTATGTGCACGAAATGGAAAACTTCGCCATATTTTACGTACTTGTATGTGGATAACTTTACTCTTGACAAAAGTTATCCACATTGATATCGTTGATATTTCAACGTTTATAAGTAATCAAGTTATCCACATGCACCCAAGGATGTAATTGTATACAATTTTAAATTTCAATGTGGATAATTCGTCAAACCATTGAAATATTCAGCTTTTCACCGTGTTGAATTTTGTTCGCAATTTCGCGAACATTGGTTGACATAATATTTTTTATCAGAGATATTTTCAATTGATTTTAAAAATTCGGCACAGGAAAGCGATGCGTTTCTGCATACTTTCCCACACAATTGGGCTCTTCGACATGAAATCATATCCATGCATGGTCCCTTTTGTTTCATGAACCGTTACATTCACACCGGATTCTTCCAGACGTCGGGCATATTCCAGTCCCTCATCATGAAGACAGTCAAATTCTGCAGTTTCCACATAAGCAGCAGGAAGACCTTCCAGCGACAGGGCCTCTGCCGGTGATGCATAAACCCTCTCTTCCGGGGACAGCTGCGCAAGGTGCGGTACATACAGCTTAATGTATTTTGCCATATCGCGGCTGTTGCACATTGGCGTATCATCAAAGCGCTTGACAGAATCAGTCTTCATCCGCACATCTGTGCACGGATACACCAGGAGCTGGCCACATGGAACTGCTGCCCCATAGTCCCTTGCCATCTGGCATACAGAAGCCGCCAGACTGCCGCCCGCACTGTCACCTCCCACTGCAATACGGTTAAAATCAATGTCCAGTTCCTCACTGTTCATCTGTGTCCAGCGGTAAGCACGGAATGCATCATCCAGTGCCGCAGGGAATTTATGGCGAGGAGCCAGACGGTAGTCCACAAACAGCACACGGCATTTAGCTCCGCGGCAGTATTCCCGGGCATTGAGGAAATGATATGGTGCTGCATTAAAGACAAAGCCACCGCCATGATAATAGACCAGACACGGCAGTTTTCCGCTGCATCCTTTTGGAGAATACAGAAGTGCCCGCATGGATTTCTTTTTATCCAGAGGGATCTGCAGTTTCGTCATAGTTACATCATCATCTGATTTTTCCATGCTCCACAGCGAACCCATGGATTTCTGCATGGCAGGCAGCACGGCCCGGTTCAGTGGTGGATTCATTTTCGCCAGCGGTGCAAAATCCGGATGAATGGGATAATATTTTCGTTTCATAACACTTTCTCCTATTTTAAGAAGTCCAGCAGCCGGTCCTGGAAGTCCTTTGCCTCTTCATATGCACCATGACCGTATGCTTCATACATATACAGCTCTGCATCGTGAATCGCTTCAGCAAGCCGGAAGGAAGCCTGCGGTCCGACGATTTTGTCCTGCATTCCGCCCAAAATCAGAGTCGGACAGGATATTTTGTCAAGCAGTCCGGATGCATCATGATCAAGACAGGCCTTGGCCTGAATCATGAACCGCTCAAAACTCTTCGGTTTCCCAACTCTCGTAATCACTCCGTACATTAAGCGTGCCTGTTTCAGATAAGCCTCAGAATAGCTTCGTTCTGCAGTATCCGTCATGATTCCTGCATAATCGCCGCACGCTGCCATCTCCATCCATCTTTGGATGACCGTGCGGTACTCTTCTTCCATTTTATCGGTGGTCACGGTAAGTACCAGTTTCTCTGCAAAATCCGGATGGGCCGCAGCCAGCTGCTGTGCTATCATTCCCCCCAGAGAAACGCCCACAATATGGGCACGTTCAATCCCCAGTGTTTTCGCTGCCAGATAAAGATCCTCTGCCATATCTTTTACAGTATGTCCCTCTGCAATGTTTCTTCGCCTGCTGAAGGAATATACCCGGTACCGGGAACCGATTTTTCTGTACAGCATAGAGAAAGGAAAGGCCATTCCCCGTACAGTCTTAAGGCCGTCCCCCACACCCGGAATCAGAATCAAAACCTTTTCTCCTCGTCCAAAAGCCAGGTAATCCACCAGGCCGTTTTCAATTGTAACAGTATCATTTTTCCACTTCATCATACGCCTCAAATAAAATTATGTAAACCAATTTCCACTCTGTTCTGAACGGTTTTCAACAGGCCGAAAAGCTTTAAATTTCAATGGTTTTAAGAATTATCCACATTGCCTTTCCAGATTGTATACAATTAATTCCATGTGTATATGTGGATAAAAAAAACGTTACAGAACATTGATATTTCAACATTTATATTAAATTTTCTGACAATTGAGCCAAAAGTTTTCCACATATTTTGCGTAAAAAATCTGCAAAAAATAATATTTTTCAAAACTCTAAACGATTGAAATTATTCGACATACTCTTCTAATTTTATTATAACAGGATTGTAATAAAGTTCGTCAAAATTGTCTTCCGTCAAGTAACAGATACGCAAATGCTGGCCATTTTCTTTCACGGCTCCCCCATGGCTAGCAGGCAAATTGTATCCCACATGATCACTGAAATTGGTATATTCAAAATCTATACCATCAATAGAAAACCGTTCCCTATCATGTCCACTTGCAGGCATTGGATGATAATCTTCTACAAAACCTTCCACAACCAGATAGTCCTTTGTTTCTAAACATTCTCTCAAATAAAAATGCTCTGAAAAAATATCCGGAACAGTAATGATTCCTAAAATCAGTAGAAGAGGACCAACTACTTTTCCTACAATAAGGAAGAAATAATATGCCACATTATTTCTGTCATCTTCAGCAAAAAATGAACTAGAAAAGAAAAATCCGATTCCTACGGCGATGAAAGTAAGATTCCCCGCTAAAACAGAAAAACTGAAGCTGTATTCATATATCAAATTCCACATAACCTACTCCGCCTCCTGTTCCTGTCGCTTTTTCTCTTCGATTGCAGCCAGATATGCTTTTCCTTCCTCTGAATCGAAGTATATGATAGGAATATCCTCATAGTAAGCCTGTCCATCAGGACGGAACCCATACTCCCAGTATTCATTCCAGGTTGTAACACCAGTTTCCCAGCTGTCTCCCCTGTCATGATACAAGCCAATCTGCCCTTCTTCTTCGAAGTTGTCTGCATTATAGAATACTCTGTCCCGGATCAGTCCTGTTTCTGCGTTGACTTTATAAATATGTTTTCTGTATTTGTCCGCAGTTTCTGCAATTACATCATAAACCGGCGGTGTCTGCGTTTCATCAAGCGCAATTGACACGAAAACCAGATCCTCCGGATTATCGTCATACTGGAGATCCCCCAGAATACTTTCTTTCACTTTGGCCTCGGAAACGTACTTGCTGACCGGCTGAACCGGTTTATTCTGAACCGGTTTACCTGCCTGACCGGTCGGTGGCTTCACCGTTTCCTGCTCCAGTTTTTCTGCCTGTTCCGCTTCTTTCTGTGCAAAATCTTCTGTCTCAGCCCTCTCCCGCAGTTCAGCCACTTCTTCTTCCAGCGCGGAAAGCTGCAATTCCAGCTCCGCCATCTGACCATGTAATCTGGACATTTCAGTTCCCAGATATATTATGATACCGGCAGATACCAGGCACAGAATTACCATTCCCCAGACTGCCTCTGATTTAAACCATTTCTTCATGTGTTATCCCTCTTTCCCAAATCCTAAAACCTTATATTACAGGCCATCTTCACACCGCTTTTTATATCATGGTGTTCACGGCTGTCCCGGTCATTTTCTGCAATCCAGTTCTGATAAATATCTTTACGGCTGCCGATATGAACGACCCGATCTTTATGTATCATCACGCCGAGGCCTTCTTCCGGATCCCAGCTGCAGTGAAACTGCACGCCAATATATGCCGTATCTTCTTTTTCTACACTCATAAAAAAGATGTGCTCTGGGCGGATTAAGCCGGTCAGTTCCTCTGCTGCTCTGATATCTGGCATGATTTCCTGAAGATTATCAAATTCATACCGATAATCCTCCTGCCATTCCGGATATTCCGCTGACACAGCTCTCAGAATGCTCTGCAGCACTTCAGCCTGATATTCCTTAAGATATTCATATGAATTCCACTGAGCTTCGGTCGGCTTACCGTACTCCAGATCGTAATCCAGTTCAGCAGGAATAAGTTCTGCAAGTCCGAATGCATTCGCCCAGGTATTCAGTAAAATTGCATTCACAAACATACACTTCCCTCCTTATTTTTTATATTTTACCATACTTTTCGCTGCTTTGCAGTAATAAAGTTTTCTGTAAAAAAAGAGAGGCATAAGAATAGTTCCTTGTGCCTCTTAAGATTCCATACTGTCTTTTATCCGATTTCTTCGATATAGTGTACACCATCCACGTTCATCACATCATCCAACAGCTGCGGATGATAATATTTGCGGATCAGATCCAGTTCTACACGAAGGGCAATATCCCCTTCCACCAGCACCGGTTCCTGACGGCGTTCCATGGATTTAATCAGGTATTCCTGCTCGCGGATGAATTTCAGCAGTTCGTTCACTTTGCTTCTGTCAATCTCAATATACAGCTCCGCTGTACGGGTATGGCTTTCCACATATCTGGAAAATGAATGCAATAGCCATGTGGTAAACAGGACCAGAATCACACAGAGAACTGCCGCCCAGATAAATCCTGCACCGATAGCAAGCCCCATGGTGGAAGTTACCCAAAGGCCTGCCGCAGTAGTCAATCCGCGGATCTGCTTTCTGTCTGTTACGATAATTGTACCTGCACCAAGGAAGCCGATACCGGTCAGCACCTGACCCGGAATTCTTCCCACATCAGCATCGCCGCCACTCATATCAGCCAGATAGAGGGCTGTAATCATGGCAAGTGCAGATCCCAGGCACACCAGTGCAAAGGTTCGGATACCTGCAGCATAGCGTTTCTGTGCACGTTCAATCCCGATCATACCTCCCATGGCAGTTGCAAGAATCAGCCGGACTGCCACCGAAGCGGGCGTCAGTTCGATGAAAAATACTTTTAAAATTCCTAATACTTCTGAAAAATCCAACTATTTATTCCCCTTCCCCTTTTCTGCCGCAAGCAGTACCAGCAGCAGAAGAATTACTGTCACACACAGACAAAGCACCAGAAATTCTGTAATGCTGAGTCCTTCCATAAAATGCTGCAGACTTTCGCCGGCAGATGCTGCAAAGCTTCCGTCTTCAACTCCGCCCTTTACCCAGGCCCATAATCCCAGGAGGCCGCTTTCCGGTGAAGAACCATCTTCGTCTTCCGAATCTTCCGGGTTCACAGATGAATCTTCAATGCTTTCCGAATCATCTGCAAATTCCATAACTTCCTCTTCACTGAGAACCTTTACCTTCACAGAACGTGTTTCTGCAACCAGTTCCGTACCGTCCAGCGCGTAAAGCGAGGAAGCCGCTACCGTGATGAAAGATTCCCCCTCGGAAACCGCATGAAAACGGATTTTGCAGGATAAATACTCCCGGCCGTCACCGCCGCTGAGGCTGATTTTAGCAAGGCCATCTTCTGCCTCGAATCCCTCACCGCCGCTGCAGGACCGGAACTCCAGAACTGCAGGGTCATAGGTTACTTCAACAGCAGCCGTACCAAAAGCAGCCCCTCCGTATTCCAAAGCAGCAGAAAAAGACTGCCCCGCACCGATTACTTCATCGCAGGAAAAAGCAACGGCAGCTTCTGCACCATATGCAGTTGTAGTCAGCATAGCCATCATCAGCATCAACGCCGCAGCCATGCATAAAAACCGTTTCTTCATCGCAGTCTTTTCCTTATCGTTTATTTTATGGTTCTCCAGGACTTATTGGACCACTGGGTATATACGATTTCTCCATTAATCACGCGCACACCGCGGACTTTGAAATAATAAGTATTTCCTGGTTCCAGCCCCTTCGTATTAACGTAGTATGTCTTGCTTCCGCTGGATGTGGTGTAATATGGTTTGCTGCCGTAACCGCTGTTACGTGCAGTGGAGCGCCACACTTCGTAGTAATCCACCTTGTATCCCGGTGACTTGCTCCAGTCAATACGGATTTTGCCCTTTTCTGTCAGGGAAGAATCCATATCCACGGTGGTAGCTTCCACACCGATACGGGTACGGTCACTGGTATCTGGAGCAGATACCTTGCCAATAGCCTGGAAGGACACATTAGACCAGCAGGTGTAGTAATTCTGACCATCTACGGTCCGTACGCCGCGGACCTTATAGTAATAAGTGTTTCCTTCTTTCAGGCCGCCGGTATTGATATAGTACAATGTTTCACCGCTTTTATTGGTGAAATAAGCCTTGCTTCCGTAACCGCTGTCCTGGCTGGTGGAACGGTAAACTTCATAATAGTCTACCTTATAGCCTGGTGACTTTTTCCAGTCCAGACGGACTTTTCCGCTTTCAGTAAGAGAAGTCTGAAGATCCACGGTCGTGGACATTACACCGCGTGCAATACTGCTCACAGGCTTTCCGTCTTCCGGCTGAGGATTTCCGTCAGGCTGCGGTTCCACGGGAACTTCCGGAGTTACAGGAACTTCCGGAAGTTCCGGAGTTTCCGGCTGCGGCAAAGTCTTGATGGTTCTCCAGGATTTGGTGGACCATGGAGTATATACCTTCTGTCCGTCGATCAGACGCATTCCGCGTACTTTGTAGTAATAGGTGTTTCCTGCCTCAAAATTTCCGCTGTCGGAGTAACTCCGCGTACTGCCGTCTTCTGTAGTATAATAAGCTTTCGTACCGTATCCGCTGCTCTTCTTCATGGAGCGGAACACCTGATAGCATGTCATTTCCACGCTGCTGCTGTCAGTCCAGTTGATAGTAATCACACCATCTTCACTGAGCAAAGAAGATGCTTTCAGCTGAGCGCCTTCCACTGCCGCACGAATGCTTCCATCAGGATCTTCCGATACACAGGTGATTTTTACTGAGTATACACGCTGCTCTCCATTGGCTGCAGTTACAGTAATGTCTGCATACTGCTCCCCTGTAGTCAGGGTAATGAATCCGGTTCCGAAAACAGATGCACTGCTGTTTCTGGCGGACGCATCAATTTGCACTGTCGTCACTCCAGGCGGAACAATCACTTCATAAGAAGTCTGCGTACTGCTGAATACAGGATTCATCGCATATCCGCCGATGGAAAGTGATGTCAGATAATTATCATTGTTTGCACTGGAAACAGGCTTAAGGCAAGCAGTTTCCGGCATGTTCTGATATACAGGGATGATAAAGGTCATGGCCTGATCAAGTACAGTCAGATAACCCTTTCTTAAAGCAGCTGCTTCACTTTCGGCACCCTGTACATTCGTCATGTACTGGCCTTTCCCCACATTTTCCACACCGTTCATCACATTGAACTTTTTGAAATAGAGGGTATTTTTATTGTTCTTAACATAGTTTTCACTGTAGAAGGAAGCACCGCCCAGGATAGACTGGTAGATGCTGTTCCATGGACGTTCATAAGTTCCGGACTGGCTTGCATACCAGAGACCTCTGGTTACAGCATCCATGCCCCCTGCCTGATAAGCACCTACATTAAAGTGGTTATAATATCCTTCATATCCGGAAACTGTGCCGGAAATGCTCTTTCCGATGCCTGAGCTGCCCTGCTCCACCAGAATCATGGATGCCAGAACATAAGGGTTGACCTCTGTCCGCGCGCCCACTTCCATCAATACATCATTATATGTAGCATGGGTATCTTCCGGGAATTCACCACCCATAAAAGTTCCGGTCAGCACCCCCTGCAGCCCTTCTGCATTCTGGGTGCGGCCATCAAAGGAATGTGCCATGAACTGGAAGATGCCTCCGTGATTCAGGAAGTTTCTCGGGTCCATGTAATGTTCAATAATAGTTCTGGAAGCAGTAACCCAGTTTCCGCTGTCATACTGAATGTACTTTCCTGTATCCGGATTATATGCACCAGGATCAGTAGATTTCCAGGAAGCTGCAGCCGTACCGGTTACCAGGGTAACCCCCGGTTTGCTTTCTGCATCCACAGCAGCTGTCCAGTCCAGCCCTGTATGAGCAGCCTGGAATACCCAGTGCGGATAGTCAGCATGAATCTGACGGAGATATGGTTTATAGCTTTCAGGGAATCCCTGAATATCCATTTCCATCTCAAATACCGCATCATACACGTACTCATTAGTACTGTCGATGGCAATATAATCAGAGCTGACATAACCAATGCTGCCGTTATAATAAATCATATACCATGCAGTTCCGGTATAGTCCTTTTCTGTTCCCAGGATGGTTACCTTTTCGCCCATATAAATCAGTCCCAGAGCCTGATTCAAGGTTCCCGGTCCTGTTCTCACATTCAGTGCATCAATAACGACGGTGCCGGTTTTTTCTGCCGCAGAAGCCTCGTCTGCCCATGCCGTGCATCCCAGAATCACAGTCAGTACCAGGACTACAGCCAGCACAAACCGGCGCAGAGATTTTGGCTGGCAGTTCTTCACAAACCCAATCATTTGGAAGGCCCCAGTCTGCCGTCATTATAATGCTTGCGGCAAAGGGAGATGTACATATCATTTCCGCCTACTACAATCTGTTCTCCCTGCTTTACGATTCTGCCATCGACCAGGCGTGCAACCATGGTGGCCTTGCGTCCGCACCAGCAGATGGTCTTGATTTCTTCAATCTTATCTGCATAAATCAGCAGATAGTAGGACCCTTCAAACAGCTCGTTGCGGAAGTCATTTTTCAGACCGTAGGCCAGAACAGGTACATCACAGCTGTCTACAATTTCAACCAGCTCCTGGATGTGATGCTTTTTCAGGAACTGACATTCATCAATCAGAATGCAGTCAATCTTCTGCTTTTCATTTTCACGCATGTATAATTCCAGAATGTTCGTGTCATCTGCAACAACCATTGCTTCTCTCTGAATACCGATTCTGGACGTAATCAGACCAGTTCCGTAACGGTTGTCAGTAGCCGGAACCAGTGTGAGGACGTGCTTGCCTCTTTCTTCGTAGTTATAAGCAACTTTAATCAGTTCAATGGACTTACCTGCATTCATTGTACTGTATCTATAATATAACTGTGCCATAAATTCCTCCTGCATTTAGTCATAATTTTTCTATTTTATTTTAATTGATTCTTGCCGAAAAATCAACTATACTGTTAGTATTGAGAAAATAAAGGAGTATTTATTTATGGAAGCATTTCTGATTTTAGTCGCAAAGTGCCTGCTTCTGGGGGTTATCTGGGCAGCACTTCTCATACCTACATTCTGCAAATCCGGAAGCCCGCTGAAGTATGCGCTTACCGTGGTAGTTGTTGCACTGCTGTGCTTCTTCTTCCGTGGCTGGGCTGCCGTGATTAATAAAATGACTGTTATCGCATTGATCACTCTGGTGGTGGCCTGGATTCTTTCCATGGCTGTATTTGACCGTCAGGCAAAGATTAAATCCCAGGTTATTTCCTTCTGCTGCGTCTTATCTGCCCTGGCATACCTGATTTCCCAGTGGGTGGACTTCGCGATTCTGTAAGTCTGAAATAAAGCATAAAAAAAGGAGCATAATGCTCCTTTTTGTTTTGTCTTTTTATTTGGCCTTGCCTCTGCTCACTACCGGAATCCGGTCAATCACAGTATCACCATCCAGCAGATACATCTCATCAAACAGATTGACTGTAGAGCAGCAGTGACCTGGCACTACTTTTACCATATCCCCCACCTTCAGGCTGTGAGAGCCATAAAAAGCAGTATGCTCTTCACTCAGACTAACGGAATCAAATTCGATTCCTTCCAGTCCCGGATTTCCCTGATCCGGACAGATACTCTTCACACCGGCATCGATGACGAGATGATTCGGTCCCGCAGAAATAACCGTAGCCAGAACATGCAGAGAATTCTTAAATGCAGTTTTCATGCCGCGGTATGCCATATCCAGGAAGATATAAGAACCAGGCTGCAGCTCCGTATATACACTGCTGTATTTTTTCATGTAAATACTGCCGGTACTGCATCCGCTGACTTCTCTGTTTTTGATACCCCGCTGGTCCAGATAAGCAATCAGCTGCCGGATACGTTCTTCATTGGCTTCAATGGCAGCTTCTCTTTTTTCCACATCGTATTCATGAGCCAGATTGCCTGCATAAGCCTGGATTCCATCATAGGATACGCCGGGCAGCTCTTCCAGCAGTGCTGCCAGTTCATAAAACTCTTCAAACGTATTCACACCGCACCGCTTCATACCGATATCCAGCTCCACATAGCAGTGAATCACCGTACCGGCCAGGGTGGCCGCTGCAGACAGATCACGGATGTTTTGCTCAGAATCCACGCAGACGGTCATATGGCACATGCCGGCCAGAGATGCCAGACGGGCAATCTTGGACTTCTGAACTACCTGATTGGCGATAAGAATATCGTAAATACCGGCCTTCACCAGATCTTCCGCCTCACTCAGTTTGGAACAGGTAATGCCCTTAGCCCCTTTTTCAATCTGCAGCCAGGCCAGATCCGGGGATTTATGAGTCTTATAATGGGGCCGCAGCTGAATCCTCGTATCCTCCAGCATGGTCATCATCAGGTCCATGTTCTCTTCCATAACAAGCTCGTCAATAATCAGAGCCGGTGTTTCCAGATCCTTCAGTTTCATCCGTTATCCTCCCTGTTTTCGTTTATTCTCCGCCAGTCAGTCCGGACAGGAGAACCATACGCTGCTGCCCCATGTTGGCCATGCCGTAAAGCACCAGCACCCTGTCATAGTCTTTCGCAAGCTGGGAAATATCTTCCCGGTAAAAACGTGTATCTACCATGGTAATATACCCGAAATCGCCCAGCAGATATGGGACGAAGGAGTTGGCGAAGGAATCCTTGATAATCAGAAGATCTTCACTGCCACGGGAATTTTCCATGGATATATCTACTTTAGCATAGTTTCCGCCGAAATACACGGCATATTTATCTTTTTTCTCGAGAAAATCACGGAAAAACAGGCTTCCATGCATTTCCCCATCCATCATCACTGTATATTCTGCATCTAAAGCATCTGCCGGGATCTGAATCACATCCGGGGACAGCGAAGGCAGAAGAACTTTAGAATAAAGAGTTCCATAGAATTCTTCCGTAAGTGTTTCCGGACTGCAGTCCTCCCAGGTCAGTTCTGCCATTCCAAGGCGTTCCCTGTAAGCGTTATATCCTTTGAAAGTCCCGAAACCTGTCCAGTGATGGTCGGTCCGGAAAAACATATGTGACGCCTCTTCCCCCTTCATCTGCAGCCGCAGATCCATCAGATTTTCCCCCAGCAGCACTTCTGCCTGCGTAAATGCCTTGTCCTCATCAAAACGGACTGCATGTTCCGGCAAAACATCCCTGCATACGTATGCCGCAGTAGGAACCATCATCACGTCCACCGGAATATTATCTTTTTTCAGTTCTTCTGTCAGCAGAGAAATCTGCTGCAGATTCCGTTTATACTGACGCCAGTTGAATTCTGCATCTGTAATGCGTTCCACCAGGCGGCCGTCTTCACAGAGATAAACACCGTTCATGTCATGGATTCCCATGGCACGTTCCATCAGATTCTTCCCGGTGACCCAGGCCTCACGGAACACAATCTGGTCCGTCATATACCCTTCCGCATCCTCCGCAAAATCTCCGCTCAGGACGTTATCGAAAGTCAGACTCGGCATCCCCTGCAGATAACGGTTTTCGTTCTCAGAGAATTCTCTGTCCGGACAGATCAGAGTTCCAAGACTCAGCAGGCACAGAAAAGCAGCCGTACCAATGATTAAAATTAAATTTCTTATCTTCATTCTGCCCACCTCCTAGAATCTGAAATACAGGAACGGATTGTAGGATCCGCTCACAAGGAAAGCAACAGAAACTGTCATAATCACCAGCAGAAAACCGGTTTCCGCAAGCCCTGCAATGACAGGATACTCATCCAGTCTATCCATAATCCACCGTCCGATGCCTGCCATCAGCGGTGTAGAACCGATAATGCATGCAGCAATCAGAATCCAGCGTGTCTGCAGGAAGTAGAAAAACGCATCATCAAAAGTTTCTCCGGATGAACCGAACATCATTCCGATATACTCTGCCACCTGCCCCAGGTCATCTATAGCAAAGATTACCCATCCAATCACAATCAGAATCAGGCTGTAAATATGGCCTGCGGCCTTTGGAAGACCTTCCAGTTTACGGAGCAGCCACAGCTTTTCAATAATCAGAATCAGGCCAAAATATATACCCCAGGCTACAAAATTCCAGCTGGCACCATGCCACAAACCGGTCAGGGACCATACCACAGCAATATTGAAAATCTGCCGTTTCAGTCCATTTCGGTTACCACCCAGCGGCACATAAACATATTCCTTAAACCAGGAGCTTAAAGACATATGCCAGCGCCGCCAGAATTCCGTAATACTTCGGGATATGTAAGGATAGTTGAAGTTTTCCAGATAATCAAAACCAAGGATTTTGCCAAGGCCGATGGCCATATCGCTGTAGCCGCTGAAATCAAAGTAAATCTGGAACGTAAAAGCAATGGCGCCAAGCCATGCAGATGCAGCAGAAAGATTTTCCACTGCAGAAATCTCTTTCCATATGATAAAAATCTGATTAGCCAGAAGAACCTTCTTACCGAAACCAATAATAAACCGTCGGATCCCATCGGCAATCTGATCTGAAGAAGTACTGCGGTTTGTAAGCTGAAGTTCCACGTCAGAGTAACGTACAATCGGTCCGGCAATCAGCTGCGGAAACAGTGTAACATAAGATGCAAAAGCAAGAAGATCTTTCTGCACCTTAACCTTACCTCTGTAAACATCGATTACATAGGACATGGTCTGGAACGTATAGAAGGAAATACCGATTGGAAGTGCGATATTAAGAGGGCTCAGTCCTCCGCCCAGAACACCGTTTACCGTATCAATCAGAAAGTCCGTATACTTGAAAAATCCCAGAATTCCAAGGTTTCCTGCAACAGAAAGAACCAGCAGCAGAGAGCGCCGGGATTGGGATTTTGCAAGAAATAAAGCAAGGAAATAGTTGAACAAAACAGAACCGAGCATAACCAGAATATACTTCGGTTCCCCCCAGCCATAAAAGAACAGACTGGCAGCAAGGAGCACCGCATTTCGAAATTTTACAAACTTCTGCGGTATCAGAAAATAAAACAGGAGCGTTACCGGAAGGAACGCCATAAGAAATACATTACTGCTGAATACCATAATAAACACCTTTCAAGTAAAAAACATACTGCTACAAAGTGTACTCTTTTCGGACAGGAAAATCAAGATAAAATAAAAAAAACGGACAAAGTCCGTTTCTTTAATGGCTATGGGCTACAAAAAAGATATTTTCGCCGTTTTAGGGTATGAATTCGAACTCTCGTACCAAATCACGGCAGAACCGTGTATACCATCAACGCACATAATTTTTAAGTTAGTATTAAACTCTACTGCTCCCGGCTTTTGGTTGTAAACTATTATGTAGTCGTTTTTCAATTTGCGTTATTATCATTGAACTATAATCGGCAAATTCTCTTTTAAGTGCAAATGAATATACACAAACAGACTCTAATGCAAGTTTCCTATTAGGGTGACTTAATTTCAAACTTGCAGCTCCACTATCGGCACTGAAATGCTCTCGCATTCTTCCGTATAAAGAGTCGGAGGAACCTACATATAAACAATCTCCTATTACAAGCGATGGTTGAAAATACGATTTAAAACCCGCTCCAGAAACGCTATTCCAAGCAGAAACAATATTATAATCAAGCGATACGGGCTTTGTTATTAAAAATATGTATACACCCTTTTTCCCCCACATTTTTCGTGGTCGTTTTTCTAAAGAAGTAAAAGCCGGGAGAATATCAAAAAAATCAGAAGCATATCCTGATTTATTAGTCACATACTCCTTTATTTTTTCGGCTTCTTCGTCAAATTTATCTGATAGTTTTTTCAATAAATCTTTCATAATATTGGTGTTATAGTCGACACACTAAAACGATTCTTTGATTGTATGTATCTTTGAGTGTTTAAAGGCACCGAACGACCATGTTGGATTTGATAAAGCAATTTTGTAATAAAATAATTAAAACCAGCATCGTTGTCTGAAAGTTCACACAAGGCAGTTGCATCTAATGCGCTTTGTACCAAAGAATTGATGTTTTCCTCAAGATATGTTATTGGCTTGCCCTCTATAGGGAAAATAATATTGAAATATTTATCTTTAGTTTCAAAAACTTCTTTAGCTTTACTTGCAATAGAACTTAAAGGCGTTTTTAACGACTTACACAGAATAAAAGTAAAAATCTGATCCGTATTCTTTTCATTAGGTTTATATTTTTCAGAATCCGCACCACAAGCAACCAATTTCGAAAGATAACAACGAAAACGATTGTCATTTTCCCTATATCTAATCAATTCTCTAATTTTCTTTAATTTTTTAAAGGAATCTTCAATATCTGCAATAGAAGCATCTGATTTAATCTCACCTACGGCAATAACACTTTCACAATTGTAATATGCATAAGTATCGTCGTTATTGATGATAAATTTAAGAGCAAACTCTTCTTCATATATAATCAAATCACATTGTGAAGAAGTATTACCAAACGAATCAATTACAAATCCGCTACCAACTCCTACACCATGTGGTAAAATGCTTTTTAATTTATTCATAAGGGCTTTTTCTCGGCCTGAACCGACAGCACAAGTATGCGTTGTTTTTCCTGCTTTTATAAAATCACTGATTAATTCTTCGCCTAGAATTTTTATATACTCTTTACTATCAAATCTTTCTTCCATAGCTCTCTCCGTTATGATTTTATTTCATGACTTATAAGGCGTACAAAAATAGTCATAATCATTTTCTTTTTATATTATAACATATTTCTACATTTCTTTCAATTCCTACAGAAAATGTCGTAAAATTGTTTCAATGCATTGAATATAGGAGTTGAAAATATGAGAACTTACACCCAAGAAGAAAAGCAAGCGGTCATTGACCGTGTTATATCCGGTGAACCGTCTGCGAGTATCCTCGCTGACACCGGTATACCCAAAAGTACATTTTATGGCTGGGTGCGTGCTTACCGTGACGAACTGGAAGCAGGCAAACGAAAAGAGGTCAATGTCCGCAATTTTCATTTACTCGAAAACAAAGTCGCACGCTTGGAAAGCCTCGTTGAAATTCTGAGATCCGCGACTTGCACGCCGAAGTCACCATTAAAGCAGCGGTTATATGCCGCCGAACAGCTTTACGGGAAATACAACGTGCACGTCATTTGCGATGCATTTGACATTCCCCGCGGAACATTTTACAACCACGTTCTCCGCAATAAGAAAGACAACACGTGGTATGCGAAACGCCGTGAAGAATTGCGGCTTCACATACAGGAGATCTACGACGAAAGTAATCAGATCTTTGGTGCTGCCAAAATTGCGGCAGTTATGAAAAGTGAAGGATTCAAAGTCAGTAATGAAATGGTGCGCACGCTTATGCGTGATATGGGATTGTTCAGCATCCGACAGTCATCAAAGAAACTTTACGAGGACGAAGGACGCAAATACAAAAATCACCTCAACCAAGAGTTTGACACGTGCAAACCGAACGAAGTATGGGTGAGCGATGTTACCTATTTCAAGTACGGCGAAAACGCTTATTACATTTGCGTGATTATCGACCTGTACTCCCGCATGGTCGTGGGCTATAAAATCGGAAAGACCAACAGCACGCAACTTGTAAAATCGACTTTTCAAATTGCCTATAAAGCACGTCAACCGGATTCAAGTCTGATATTTCATACTGACCGCGGTGGCAACTATCGTTCCAAAACGATGAACGACTATATGAGGTCACTGCACATAACGCACTCCTTTTCGAGAGCGCACGTGCCGTATGACAATTCTGTGATGGAGTCTTTCTTTTCTTCAATGAAACGTGAGGAATTGTATCGCACGAAGTACCGTTCGGAATCGGACTTTCGAAGTGCAGTGGACAAGTACATAATTTTCTATAACACCAAACGTCCACACAAGAAACTGCAATACAAGACTCCCGAACAGAAGGAAGAGGAATACGCCTTGAAATTAGCGGATTTATAAGACACCTGCAGATAGACTGTTGGGTTCGAAAAGGTTTGTTTTTCAATCTTCTAATTGCCGAATTTGAGTTTTTCTGTTTTTAGTCCAGCTGACAAAAAGAAAATGCGACCTCGAAAAGCCGCATAAATACAGGATTTTATAATAAAGACACCATTGAGTCTGAACTTGAGGGTTCAGATTTCAATGGTGTCTTTAGATGGT
>JAZTZZ010000029.1:0-76994 GCA_045637765.1 Anaerovoracaceae bacterium
ATGTTATGTGAACAGATTTTAGGAAAATTAGAAGATATGGATGTTTCCGGCCGCCGTGTGGAATATGTGGAAATCGAGTGGCACGAAGCATTCAAGAAAATACACAGAAAAACGACGGACCAGGGCACTGACGTTGGTATCCGTATGGATGACAGCGTTCTCGCAAGAGGCCTGTTCCAGGGAGATGTGATTTATGCAGATGAAGAGGTGGTGGTTGCTGTCAGCACACCGCCTTGCGAAGTCATCGAAATTTCCCTGACACCAGGTCACGATATGATGGCAGCCAAGGTTTGCTACGAAATCGGAAACCGTCACGCACCTCTCTTTTGGGGCGAAAACGGTACCTACATCACCATCTACGATGAACCGATGATGACCATGCTGTCCAAAATCCACGGCGTCCGCACGGAGAAGAAGCTGGCCAAGCTGGACTTCGACAAGCGGATTTCCGCGGCAATCCACAATCACCATCACTAAAAGACCGGAGGCAGCAATGTCAGAAAAACTCTTTTATCTTCTCCAGGTCAACGATGCCCTTTTTCCCATCGGCGGGTACTCTCACTCCCAGGGGCTGGAAACCTACATTCAGAAGGGTATCGTCCGCGATGAACAGACGGCAGAAGAATATATTGAAAGTAAGCTGAAATGGTCCATGACTTATACGGACCTGCTGGCCGTAAGGCTGACCTGTGAGTACGCGCAGGAAGGAAATCTGGAGGCTATTCTGCAGATTGAATCCATTCTGGAAGCATCCAGACTTCCCGCAGAGCAGCGTGACGCATCGAAAAAGATGGGCTCCCGCTTTGTGAAAACCGTCGAGAAGCTGGGAATTCCGGAATTGGAAGACGGTATCTTCCGTCAGTACCTGGATGCGCGCAAAGGCCGCGGCGTGAACCACTGCTGCGTGTACGGCGTGTTTTGCGGAGTGCTGGGAATCGGGCTGCACGAGACCCTGTCTCACTACCTCTACTCCCAGACGTCAGCCATGGTGACCAACTGCGTGAAGACCATCCCGCTGAGCCAGACCTCCGGGCAAAAAATCCTCTCCGGCTGCTACGGCCTATTCGGGGAGATTTTGGACCGTGTCATGGGGCTGACTGAAGAAGACTTGTGCCTGTCAGCACCGGGCTTCGATGTGCGGGGCATGCAGCATGAGACTCTGTACTCCAGAATTTATATGTCATAAGAAACGAGGAAACAATTATGTCCTATGTAAAAATCGGTGTAGCCGGCCCGGTTGGGTCCGGCAAGACAGCGCTGATTGAAGCACTGTCCAGAAAAATGGCCGGTACATACAGTCTTGGTGTCATCACCAACGACATTTATACCAAGGAAGACGCAGAATTCTTGGCGAAGAACAGCGTCCTTCCTGTAGAGCGGATCATCGGTGTGGAAACCGGCGGCTGCCCGCACACTGCCATCCGTGAAGATGCTTCCATGAACCTGGAAGCAGTGGATGAAATGATGGAAAACTTCCCTGACATCCAGATTCTCTTCATTGAAAGCGGCGGGGACAACCTGTCTGCAACCTTCAGCCCGGAGCTGGTGGATGCAACCATTTTCGTAATCGATGTATCCGGCGGCGACAAAATCCCGCGTAAGGGTGGTCCGGGAATTACCCGTTCCGACCTGCTGGTCATCAACAAGATTGACCTGGCTCCATACGTAGGTGCAAGCCTGGAAGTGATGGACCGTGACTCCCGCAAAATGCGCGGTGAAAGACCGTTCATCTTCACCAATATCCGCGGCGGTGAAAATGTGGATGCAGTGGTGGAATGGATTCAGAAAAACGTACTGCTGGAAGGAATGTAAATCATGAATCAGTTTGGTAAGGTATCCGGAGTAAAGCTCCGGGCCGGACTTTGCTGCGGGCGGACCGTCCTTACGGATGTGTCTTTCACCGCACCCTATAAGATTATGAAACCTTTCGAAAAACCGGACGGCAGCATTCAGGTCATGCCTTTATGTGCGTCAGCCGGAATCATGAGCGGCGACCTGCAGCAGTTTGACTATCAGGTGGACGAAGGGGCGAACCTGGAACTTCTGTCCCAGTCTTTCGAGAAGATTCACCGGATGGAAGAAGGAAGTGCTTCCCGTCAGGTTCGGATCCGGGTGGCGAAAAACGCCTGTCTGTCCTATTATCCCCAGCCGGTGATTCCTTTTGCAGAATCTGCCTTTGACAGTACTATGGAGATTCACCTGGAGGATGAAAGTTCTCGACTGTTCCTCATGGACATTTTATCCTGCGGGCGGTCTGCCAGCGGAGAACGGTTTGCTTACCGGAGATTTTCTTCCGAGGTATCCATCTGGCGCGGCGGGGAGCTGATTTACCGGGATAACTGCCGGTACGAGCCGGAAATCATGGCCATGGAAGGCCTGGGTATGTACGAAGGATTCAGTCACATGGCGAATATTTTCCTGACCGTACAGGAGACCGGGGCAGTCAGCGGCAGGCAGCTGCTGGATGAAATCCGTGCTTTGCTGGAAGGGGCCTCGGACTGTGAAGGCGGTGTCAGCCTGCTTTCAAGCGGCGACCTGGCAGTGAGAATCCTGGGAAACCGGGCGCAGAAGCTGCAGGACGTGGCAGAAAAGATTAAAAAAAAGTGGGAGGTGCTCCTGTGAAAAATATCGATTTATCTGCTCTTTCCATGTTCTGCGGCAAGGGCCGTGACCCTCAGCGGATTAATGAGATTCTTACAGAACTTGAGCGGATCTGGAAAGCCCATCCGGATACCCGCCTGGGGCAGCTTCTGGTAAGCTGCGTGGATGGGGATGCAGACAAACTGTTTTATATGGAAGACGAGGCCCTGCTGGAAAAGCTCTGTGAACGCTATCCGGCAGCTGAATAAATAACAAGCATATCACAAGGAGGAGATTCACTATGGCTAAAGTACACATTGAAAGCGTGCGCGAACTGGTTGAAAAGGCCGGTTATATCCGCCGTCAGCTGGCACTGGGCGTGCGCCGCATCGGCAACGTACACATCGGAGGACCCATGTCCGCAACCGATGCTGCAGTAGCGATTTATTACAAATACATGGATTTTGATCCGGACAAACTGGACGATCCCAACAGAAACCAGTTCATCCTCAGTAAGGGCCACAACGGCATCCTGCTTTACACCATCTTCTGCGACATGGGTATGTATGACTGGGATCTGCTGCTGGATACCTATAACACCATTGGCAATCCGTTCGGTGCACATCCAAATAGAAAGCATGTAAAGGGTATAGAAGTTTCCACTGGTTCCCTGGGCCACGGCCTGTCCTGGTGCTGCGGTATCGGCCACGCAAACCGTGCCAAAGGCATCAAGTCCAGACTCTTCTGTATGCTGGGTGACGGGGAGATGGAAGAAGGATCAAACTGGGAAGCAATCCTCTATGCTGCATCCAAGAAGCTGGATAACATCGTGGCTGTGGTAGACTTCAACCATTGTTCCGCAGCTTTCGAAACCAGTGAAAACATGCGCTGGGGGGAAGAAGGCGGTCCGGAAGGCATGGCTAATGCGTTCAGAGCATTCGGCTGGAATGCAACCGTAATCGACGGTACAAAGATGGCAGAAATCGATGCTGCTCTGGCTGCACTGCCTGAAGTAACACTGAACGGTAAGCCAAACTGCATCATCTGCAGCACCCAGAAGGGTCAGGGCGTCAAGTTCATGGAAGAACGTCCGTCTGCATGGCACATCGGCGGTTTCTCCGATGAAACCCTGGAAGAAACTCTGGAACTGATTGATGCGTACACTAAGGAAAGATTAGCGGAGGTGGAATAAATGGGTGGTTTTACTTTTTGCTGCGGTGACTTCGTTAACATGATGGATGCCAAGGGCACCGTGACAGCTGAAATTCTGGAAATGATCGAGGATGATCCTCGTGTTTGCTATATTAACTCTGACAGTACCGTAGGCCGTGTGGCTGAGGCCATGAAGAAATATCCGGACCGTGTGCTGGATACCGGTATCCAGGAAATGAACATGGTAACTGTGGCTGCAGGTCTGGCTAAGGAAGGCTTCATTCCGTTTGTGCAGACTTTTGGTCCGTTCCTCTGTGTCCGTGCACTGGACCAGATTCATAACGACGTCTGCTATAACGACTTCCCGGTAAGACTGATCGGCACTCATGCAGGTCTGTCCTCCGGCTACGGTCCGACTCATAACACTATCATCGAATTCGGTATCATGAACGCTCTGCCGAACATGACCATGGTGGCGCCTTGCGATGCAAACCAGGCAAAGAAGCTGCTCCGTGCGTCTTTAGACTATCCGGGTCCGATTTATATCCGTATTCCTCGTGGTGAAGAACCTGCTGTTTACGCCGACGATTACGAATACGAATATCAGATTGGTAAGGCCATCGAACTGTCTGAAGGCAAGGACCTGACCATCATCGCAACCGGTATGGGCGTGGCAAATTCCGTACAGGCGGCACGTCAGCTGCAGGAAGAACACGGTCTGGACATCGGTGTCATCGACATGCACACCATTAAGCCAATCGATAAGGAGGCTATCATCAAGGCGGCAAAGGCTACCGGAACCATCGTGACTGTGGAAGACCACAATGTTCTGGGCGGTCTGGGCAGCATCGTAGCTGACGTTCTCATGGAAGCCGGCGTACCTGCACGTCTGAAGAAGATTGGTGTACCTGACACCTTCGTAGAATATGGTTATCCGGAACAGCTCTATCCGCACTACGGTATGGATGCAGCAGGCATTGCCAAGACCTGCCTGGAGTTTGTGGGAAAATAATAAATTATCATAACTGACCTGAGCTGGGGTGGAGCTGGATTTAAATCCAGTTCCACCCCTTTTAAAATCCAAATTTATAGAAATATGTTGAAAAAAGAGTGAGAAATTTTGGTTTAAAAAACAATTCAAAAGGGTATTAGTAGTGTAACTTTGTGACATTTGTTCTGTAAAGTTAAGTTTCTGAATTCGACGAAAGACTTCAGAAAGGGGGCATAATATGAAGGCATTAAAGAAGATAACGTCTGTAATCATTGCACTGGCACTGATCTTTACCACAGTTCCGGAAACATTTCTTACCGAAGCAGAAGCGGCGGTAAACTCTGGTCAGAAGGTAACCGACTATTCTACCATGGATTCATGGCAGAATTATTTCGGAACCAGTGACAGCAATTTCAGCACCAGATATGAAGGACATGTATGGACCGATAAATCAGTACATACCAGTGCGTCCGCTTTTTCCTATGCGAAGGAACTGACAGGAAATACATCCACGATTGCACTGAATAGTTCCAATCCGAATAATTTCCTGGTATCCCTGTCTGCTATGACGGCCAGTGAATCCATCGAGGGACGGGCAAACAAGCCTACCGATACAATGATTGTACTGGACTTATCCAGTTCCATGTATGACGGAAGCAGCAGAGCCACAGCAACTGTAAAGTCTATGGTGGATTCTGTGAATACAACCATCAAACAGCTGCAGGAACTGAATGTAAACAACAGAGTCGGTGTGACTGTCTACTACGGTGGTGTGGACCGCAACCAGTCCAAAGCACCGTCTTACATACTCCTGTTGCCTCTGAACAGATACACCCATTCCGGCGATAAATACCTTAGATATACAACAAGCAGCAATAAACTGCAGACTGTTGGTGTAAACACCAATGTAAAGAATGCAAATGGTACCACTGTCAGCGGTTCCCGTACTGTAACCGATGTAGCAGGTACGTATACCCAGCAGGGGATTCTGTCTGCAATGCAGCAGTTCCTAAATGCGGATACAACCGTACCAACGACTGCATCTGTGGATCCAGGAGCAAACAGAACGCCGATTATGGTGCTCATGTCCGACGGGGAACCTACTGCGGCAACACATTCTTATACCAGTCTCACGGCGAATGCCAGTATGGGCAATAACACGGTTTCTATCCGTTATCCAAATGAAACAGACTTCGTGACTCAGCTGACAGCAGCCTATGCCAAGGAAAAGATGGATGCGCACTATGAAGAAACGCCTCTCTTCTATACATTAAGTCTGGGTACATCCATCAGTTATGATGTAATGGACCCATCTGATACATTGGGGAAGAACTTCACACCAAGCAGCACCATTTCCGGATACTGGGACAGGCTGATTTTTAATGGCAGCGTGATTATCACCGTGAAAAATTCTCCGAACGGATGGTCAGATCCTACTGTTACAAAAAATTACACTGTCAGCAAAACGACGATAACCGGAAAGACCCTTACTAAAAACAAGGCTTTTCCTTCCAGTAAGACACAGCAGCATTATGTAGACAGAGCTTTTGAAGCAGCTACAGCAAATGAGCTGGATAATGCTTTCGCAAGCATCGTTACTGATATCAAACTGCAGACACATACTTACCCTACGCTGGTAGAAGGTGACGGCAACCAGGACGGTTATGTTTCCTTCGTGGACAGAATCGGCAGATATATGCATGTAGCTGATATGAAGGGGATTATTATTGGGGACACCTGGTACTCCGGCAAAGAACTGGCGAAGAGCTTCGCTTCCAATGCGGGCAATCCCGCAGACGAAATGGTCAGCTCTGTTCAGAAACGCCTTGGAATCAGTAATTATGCTGCTGCACAGACTTTAATCAGTCTGGCTTATGAGTACGGTCAGCTTTCTTATGATTCCGGTACCGGCGCCTTCAGCAACTATATCGGCTGGTACGCCGATGCAAACGGCAAGTATGCAGGTTTCTGGCATGAAGGAAGCACTACCAAGCCGGCTAATGCAGAATTTGCAGTGAAATCCTATGGATATCTTGGCGAAACTGATAAATATCATGGCGTAAAAGACTCCGACCTTATGTACGCAACCGTACAGGTTCGGACTCATCTGACTACCGGCGAAGAACTGGTAACTTTTGCTGTGCCGGCTGCACTGATTCCATCTGTGGAATACAACGTGAAGCTGGATATTGATGGTAAGGTTGACAGCCTCACCAGAGACGGAGCAGAAAAACCAATCCGCCTGGTTTATGAAGTGGCGCTGAAACCTGAAATTAACGGAATCACCGTGCAGGATCCTTCTGTTGTGGATCCACAGTATGTGGAAGACTACAGCGATGCAGACGGCAACGTATATTTCTATACCAACCAGTTTGAAATAGAAGGAACTATGGGTTACGATAAGGTAAATACCTACTCCTATTTCCGTCCTGCTCACGATAACAATAACTATTATTACCCATCCGATGCGGTAATTTATAAGGACACCAGCGGCACACCATATACTGGCAGCAGCCAGCCGTCCGCTTCCGGAACTTATTACCGTAAGGTGGAAAGCTACGCGAAAAACGGCAGCAGAATTATCACTGAATCCGCTTATGTACAGATCGCTCCGGGTGTCCTGGAAGCAGCTGAAAAAGGCAGCGGAAACACCTGGTACATTCCGAAAGATACCATATTCGTAAATGTGCAAGAGTACGATCTGGCGAAGAATACCAATCTCACCGATACCCTGCCGAATGCCAATGCACCATACGTAGACGTATACGGACACAGCCCAAGCGATGCCAGCCACCGTTTTGTAGTGGGCGACACCCTGGGAAATAACGGTAAGCTGACCCTGCAGGCAGCAACCGGACTGAAGCTGACGAAACATATCCAGGGCGAAGCAGCTTCCACAGATGACTTCCGCTTCACCATTTCCGGCGAAAATACTAACGGAAGATATGAAGCAACCCGTGTAAATGCAGCAGGAAAAGCATCCACAGAATTTGTGAACTTCACCTCCGGAAAAACCGACGTGACCCTGAAAGCAGAGGAAACCCTCTATATCGTAGGACTGGCAGCCTCCGCAACTTACGAAATTACAGAAGCAGAATCTGCAGGATATCTGCTTTCCGGCATCAAGGTGGACGGTACAGATGCAGCAGGAACCTCAGCCTCCGTTACTGTAGAAAAAAATAACATCCACCACGTGGAATTCACCAACGTACCGAGAGGTACCGGTGCACTGACCGTGGCGAAAGTGATTGAATACGCTCCCGGCAGCGGTGAAGCAAACCATGCAGATAAGGCCTTCACCATTCAGGTGAAACTGGACGGCATCGCGGTGAAGGATGGCGACACATTCGAGCTGAAGCACAGTGATGAAACGCAGCCGAAAAATGTTACCATTGGTGCAGACAAGACTGTCACTCTGACCCTGAAGGACGACCAGCAGGCTGAAATTCTGGGCATTCCGGAAGGTACTCGCGCTGTTGTAACTGAAACCAATCCGGGCGATGGTTTCACCGCAAAATACGCAGTCAACGGCGTTTCCGGTCAGAATGAACTAATCATCGCCAAGGCACCTGCCATTGATACCGTAACTGTTACCAACACTTACCAGCCGAGTGCAGCTAAGGTGAAAATTGACCTGAGCGGTACCAAGACTCTGCTGGATAAGGACGGAAAGGAACTGGCAGTAAATGAGTGGCCGGACGGCGTGAACTTTGAATTTGTTATTCAGAAGTTCGAAAACGGAAAATGGGTTAATACTGAGAGTACAGTAATTTTAAATAAGGCATCTGGCAGTAATGCCATAGATTTCATAAGGGGCGGCAAGGAACTGACCTTTGATAAGGCAGGCATCTACGGCTACCAGGTAATCGAAAAGAACCACGGTCTGACCGTAGACGGCATCACTTACGATGCAACCATGCATACCTTTGATGTGGTTGTGACCGATGACGGAGCTGGCCAGCTGCAGGCAGAAGTGGTATCCAGCCACGGAACCGGCGAAAACTCCGGATTTACGCAGAAGCCAGATGGCACCTGGGTCAACGATAAGATTGACTTCACCAATGTGAATAACCAGGGACATACCAGCCAGCTGATTATGATTCAGAAGGAACTGCAGAATCCATCCGGAAGCACCAAAGTGAATCTGGAAGGATACCAGTTCGAACTTTATGAATACACAGACAGCAGCTATGCGGCTGAAGAAAAGACTCTGAAAAACACCACGGCTCCAACCGATGCGGCAGGGGAAACCTACGTATCCATGGAATTTGATTATGATGCCGCAAACAACACCAGAGAACACTACTATGAACTGGTAGAAAAGACACCGGAATCTGCAGTTCCTGGCATGGTATACAGCACGCAGGCATACCGCTTCAAGGTGACCGTAACATCCCATGATGTTGGTACTGTCAGCTCTGTTCTGACTGCCATGGACGGAACAGACTTTGGTGAGTACCAGAGCGGTACCACAGGAGAAAACGAAGAGGTCATCATTTACAAGAAGGCAACCTTCACTAACACCTACAAGCCTGCTGCAGCATCCCTTGAACTGGATGTAAGCAAAGCGCTGGACGGCAGACCTCTGCAGGCAGGAGAATTCACATTCCAGCTGAAGCAGGGAGAAACCGTTCTCCAGACTAAGGACAACGGGGTGGAAGGCGACGTACATAAGGTTCCGTTTGAAGCACTGAGTTTTGATAAGGTTGGAACTTATACCTATACCGTTTTCGAAGTGAAACCGGAAGCTGAAGCGGATGTAGTTGCGGATGTAACCTATGACGAAACCGTTTACGAACTGGTTGTCACTGTAACCGACCCTGGAACCGGTACTCTGCAGGCTCATCTGGGAGTATTGAACGTACCAGGAAACCAGATTATCTTTGAAAATGTTTACCGTTCCTCTGAACCGGTATCCATCGATGTAAGCGGAAACAAGACCTTCACAAGCTGGAAGGGCGAAAACATGGAAATGGTCAATGACCAGTTCGTCTTCATTCTGCAGGAATGTGATGCGTCCGGAACCCTGATGGAAAACGGATTCAGAACATCAGCCAGAAACAACGTGGATGGAAGTTTTGCATTCCAGCCTTTGACTTACGACACCGTGGGAACCCGTTATTACGCAGTTTATGAAAACGTACCGGCAGAAACCTGGGGCGTGCAGTACGACCCTGCGAAGTACTTGGTAACTGCAGACGTTACCTATAACGCAGAAACCGGCAAGCTGGAAGTAAGCCGCACCGTTAATGGCGCAGACGCCGTGATTCAGTTTGCAAACCGTTATGTACCTGCAGCCGCAGAGGTAACCGTACCAGCCATGAAGACACTGGAAGGCAAAACTCTGGCAGCAGGCATGTTCCAGTTCACTTTGACAGAAACCGATGGCAGCTGGAACAAGGCAGACGGTGCAGCTCCGATTGCCACCGCATCCAACGATGCAGAGGGTGTCATCAGACTGACCCTGCCGGAATACAAGGACGAAGGAATCCATTACTACATTCTGGAAGAAACCAATTCCGGACAGACAGGATTCACCTACGACCAGACGACCTATGGCGTAACCGTTATCGTAACCGATAACGAAAGAGGACAGTTTGTGGCAGAAGTACAATATGTGGATCTGGTAAACCAGAGTCCTGCCGGTGCAGCCACATTCATCAACTACTATGAAGCAGTTCCGACCACCTTTGATTTCGTGGTGAGCAAGAGCCTGCAGGACAATAGCCCTGTACAGGAAGGTGCTGAAGGCCGCATGACCCTGACAGCAGAACAGTTCGAATTCAGACTGACAGGTTTTGATGGGGCGCCAATGCCGGCAGCCGACACCGCAGTTAACGACGAAAACGGAAACGTAAACTTCGGACAGGTGACCTACGAAATGGAAGGCACCTACCACTATAAGATTGAGGAAATCGGCGGCGGTCTGGACATCAATGGAATCGCTTACGATCCGGCAGTTTACCTGGTGGACGTAACCGTAACCGACAATGCCGGACAGCTGAACGCATCTGCAGTATACACCGAAGCCGGAAGTGGATTGGTCGGAAGCAGTGCAGCATTCACCAACGTATACGACCCTGACAAGGTAAGTCTCACCCTGATGGGTAAGAAGGAAATGACCGGCAGAGAGCTGGATCCGGCGGATGTCTTCTCCTTTGAAATGGTGCAGAACACCGTGACAGTGAATCCGGAAGACGGTTCCGAACCCCCTGTGGAAGTAGTAGGTACTGTGACCAGTCTCAGAGACGGTACCATTATCCTGCCAACCCTGACATTTGAGGGGAAAGAAGCAGTAGGCGTATACAGCTACACCATTCGTGAGAACGCAGGACTTATCCCTGGCGTAACTTACGACGAAAACGAATACTATGTGACAATTGAAACCGTAATGAACGGTGAAATTCTGGAAGCATCTGTGACAATCACAGATAAGAACGGCATCCTGGTGGGCGCAGGTTACACTGATCCGGATCAGACACCAATCGTATTTCTGAACGAATACGAACCTGCGGGAACTTCTGTCATCATCGAGGCCAACAAGGTCCTGAGCGGCAGAACCCTTCAGGCAGGCGACTTCACCTTCCAGCTCCGCGACAGCGCAGGCAATCTCATCGATACCGCAAAGAACGAAGCAGCGGCTTTAAACGGCCGGATCCGCTTCGACGCCATCGAATTCAGCCTGGACGGCGCCATGGGCATCGGACGTCACGTATTCACCGTAAATGAAATCAACGAAGGCCTGGGCGGCATCACCTACGATGAAACCGTTCTGGAAGTTGTAATCGACGTGGAAGACAATCCACAGACAGGAAGACTTCAGGCCTCTGTGATCACCAAAGATGCAGAGGGAATGGAAGTGAAAACTGAAGTGGCAGACGGCGGTACTGCAGAAGCAGGAACCTTCACCAACATCTATGGAGACGGAACTGCGGCAGCATACCTGAACCTGCAGGCTTTGAAGGTTCTGGACGGAAGAGAACTGAGATACGGAGAATTCACATTTGTTCTGACCGGTTCTGACGGTGCACCAATGCCGGAAGAAACCACCGCAGTCAATACTGCAGAAGGTCTGGTAAAGTTCGGTGCCATCAAGTTTGACGAGCCAGGAACCTACACTTATACCATTACCGAATCTGTGCCGGAAGAAGCAGCGGACGGAAGTGCCTATAGAGGTGTAACCTACCACTCTAACGGCCAGGAATACACAAGCTACACCGTAGAAGTAACCGTAACAGATATCGGCGGCGGTCAGCCTCTCCAGGTTACTATTGGAGGAAACAATATCACCCAGGCCTATAATGCAGGTACCTTCTATAACAGCTACCAGGCTGACGGTACCGCAGAACTGATTATCACAGCCCGGAAGTCGCTGAACGGCAGAACCCTGCAGGCCGGCGAATTCACCTTCCAGCTGATGGATCAGGTGGGCAATCTGGTAGATACCAAAACCAACGCTGCTGACGGAACCATCACATTCGCTCCTGTTTACTACAGTGCAGCAGATGCAGGTCAGACCTTTACCTACACTGTACACGAAGTTAAGGGGTCTCTCAGCTACGTGACTTATGACCCCGCTGTGAAGACCGTAACTATTAATGTAGTCGACAATGGCGACGGAACCATAGCAGCATACGATGCATCCAATCAGCAGCTGCCTGCAGGCACTGCATACGCAGGGGAATTCGTAAACACTTATAATCCTCCATATGACCCAGACCCGGTCGATCCAGTAGACCCGGTAGATCCAGTTGATCCGGTAGATCCGGTTGATCCGGTAGATCCGGTAGACCCGGTAGATCCAGTTGATCCAGTTGATCCAGTTGACCCAGTTGACCCTGAAGAACCGGAAACTCCTGCGATTCCTGTAACTCCTGAAACCGAAGAAGAACCGGAAGCTCCGGCTGAATCTGACGTTCCGAAGACCAGCGATGAAACCAATATTACCCTGTGGCTGCTGCTTCTGGCAGTATCCGGAATGGGCCTGACAGGAACCTTCCTGAACAGAAAGAAAAAATAACATCACATGAACGAAGAACAGTGGGTGGTCTTCAGACCGCCCGCTTTCTGCTGCAAAAGTACAGAAACATCATGCAGGAGGTGAAACTGTGAAAATAAATACAGAATACCTTGACAGACTGAGAGAAGAGCAGAAACTGCTGCCGGTAATGTCAGAACGCTATGGTATCCCCGGCGTGAGTCTGACGGTGATTCAGGGCGGTAAGCCGGTACATTCGGCAGTCTGCGGTGTGAAGGATGATGCGGGCAATCCGGTGACTGAGGAAACCCTCTTTGAGTGTGCTTCCCTGACAAAATCTCTCTTTGCCACCCTTGTGCTGCGTCTGGCAGATGAAGGCCGTCTGGATATCAGCCGCCCAATCGCAGAACAGTATGATCACGAGCACTGGACTGACGATCCGAGATATCTGACCATTACACCGGTACACTGTCTGTCCCACGGAACCGGCTTCCCAAACTGGGGGCCAAAACCGATGGAGATTGCCTTTGATCCGGGCACAGCTTTCAGCTACTCCGGAGAAGGGTATTATCTGCTGCAGCATATGGTGGAGCAGATTGAAGGCCGTCCTCTGGAAGAAAGCTTCCGGGAATACTTCTATAAGCCGTGGACTATGAAGCATACGGCCGTGGACTGGACGCCGGAAGTGGGGGCGGAGATGTCCTGGGGGTATGATGAGGCAGGTAAGGTCCGCAAAATCCGTGACCACCATGATGATGCAGGTTTTGGTCCGGAACCCAATGCTGCCTGGTCCCTTTACAGTACCACATCTGATTATGCGAAGTTCATCTGCCGTATGATTTCAGAACGGGGCGGACTGACGGAAGCCATGTTTACGGCCATGACTTCTCCGCAGAATCATGCAGACCATGGTGTGTCCTGGGGCCTGGGATTCGGTCTGGTGGATGAAGCACCGAATGTATGCTGGCACTGGGGAGACAATGGCGGATTTAAGAATTTCAGCATCTGGGATAAGGCAACCGGTAACGGCGTGGTGATTTTCACCAACTCTGACCGCGGTATGGACCTTTATATGGAACTTTTAAAAGCATTGACTGACGGGGCGTTTTATGACGATATAAGAACTTTCATCGAGCAGGCTGAATAAAAACTTTTCGATTGCCCTGAAATACAAAAAATCCCTGAAAAATGACGGAAAACCCCTAAAAACTTACATTTTTTTCAATTTTCCTTTTCGAACATATCGGCTTGTGATACATTGCTCCTGAAAGGAGATATATATTATGAGACTGACAAATTTTGCGGAGCTGGAACTGGAGCGGCTGAAGCGCCTGCTGCAGCGATATGAAAAACTGGCATCTGATTTGCCGGAGATAAAACTCTATCCCAGCAAGTACGACGGATGCACACGCTACTATATCAGCACGCCGGAACAGCCCAGGGCGACATACATCGGCTGGCGCAAACAGGGTGTTCTGCTGCAGCGTTTACTGGCCAGAAAAAAAGCAGAAGAGCTTCTGGCATCCATTCAGCAGAACATCAGAGCCACTGAACGGTTCCTGAAAGAATGGTGTCCTTTGGCGGAATTGTACCCGGAACCTGAAGAGGGCAGTATGCAGCTGCGTGGACGGAAACCTTTTCCAATATCCCAAAATCCTTTTAAAAAGGAGGAGCTGATTCATGATACGGGGCTGGGCTTTTTCACCCGCTCCAAGTCTAAAGCTATCGTGGCACAGAGACTGTTTTTTTATGGGCTTCGGTTTGCGTACGAAGCACCTTTGAGAATTCAGAGCCGATCAGGTAAATGGAAGACGATATATCCGGATTTTACCATTTATCTGGATGGTGGGCGTATCATTTACCTGGAGCACGTAGGCAAACTTCAGGAAGACAAATATCAGAGACAGTTTCTGACCAGGATGGTGGAGTACCATAAAAATGATTATCAGATTTCCCGGGATGTGTTTATTACCATGGATGGACCTGATGGAGCGATTGACATTGCCGCAATTGATGCGTTAATACGTACATTTTAGGTGGGGAAAACTGGTAAGATGGATTGAAGCGATACATTAAATAGATTAAAATCTATTTTTACCTTCCAAAAAATCTATCTTACCATATTACGACATAAAAAAAGGCTCTGGTGCGATGCACCATGAGCCTTTTTTTACATTTTACAGATCTACACCCAGGAAGTGCTTTGCAGCGATACCAACGAAGAAGGAAATCACTGCTACACTGATGCTGATAACAGCCATTTCAGTGAAGCGGGACTTGAATGGTTCGTCCTGTGCCACAGAGGTGTAGTAGGTGAATACTGCGATAATCAGAACTACGATTGCCAGCATTAAGCCCAGTGCAAGCATGTACTGGGAGTTACCCAGCAGCAGGTACGGTGCAATCAGCAGCACTACAGTAACCAGGTAAGCGATACCTGTGTAGGTACAGGACTTGAATGCGTCGCTGCGGCCTTCACTTCTGGCAGCCAGGAACTCACTGGAAGCCATGGAGAAGGTAGCAGAAATACCGATGATCAAACCGGACAGGGCAATCAGACGGGTGTTCTGCATGGCGAAGGTGAAGCCGGCAAGGGACCCGGTCAGCTCTACCAGGGCGTCGTTTAAACCCAGAACCATACTTCCTACATAGTGAAGACGTTCTTCATCCATCATATCCAGCAGAGCTTTTTCATGCTCTTCTTCCTGACGGCGGATTTCCACGCTTTCTTCCACTTCTTCAGCAAGCAGCTTGTATTCATCCTGAGCGCCTTCTTCGCCCTTTTCCATCAGCTTTACGGCAAAGGTGAATCCGAAGATTCTGGCGATCAGCTTATACTTCATAACTTTTGCCTTCTGCGGCTTCATTTCGATGCCGGTGTAGGTCTTCCAGATTTCGTAGTGAGCCCGCTCTTCCATGGAGAGGCGGAGCAGGGTTACCTTGTTTTCATCGCCTTTTGCGAATTTTGAGATTTCTTCATAAATTACACTTTCAGTCAGCTCGTTCTGCTGCATCTTTTTCACGATGGCCAGGGCCTTCGGTGACAGTTTCTTTTCCATATTTTAATCCTCCTGTAGGAAAATATTTCTACCTGAGTATTATATAATTTTTCCACAGAAGAAACAACAGGATTCGACATTTTTCCCGGAATATGATAAAGTAGTTCTATGAGTACACATTATTATTACACACAATTGAATAAACAGGAGCAGGCCGCTTACTATGCGCTGCTGCAGGGGCTTAATTCTCTGGCACCGTCATTCATGGTGCCCCGCCTGGAGGGGGATGCACTCTTCAAAATCCATTTTCTCCTCCGTCTTGACCATCCGGAGGTGTTCTGGTCCGCCGGGATTAAATACAAATACTATGACAATTCTTCCAGTGTGGAGGTGGTTCCGGAGTACCTCTTCGACAAGAAGAAAATTCAGGAACATCAGAAGGCCATGACTTCCCGTGTGGAAAAGGTAGCACGCCCGGCTGCCGGTCTGAAAGAAGAGGAAAAGCTGAAATATATTCACGATTTCATCTGCGAAAATGTCTATTACGACAAGCTGAAAAAGCAGTATTCCCATGAAATCATCGGTCCAATGGGGCAGGGGGTAGGTGTCTGTGAAGGCATCGCCAAGTCTGTGAAGATCCTCTGTGACGCACTGAATATCTGGTGCACCATCGCCATCTCTGAGGCCAATCCGGAAAAGGGAATCAAGTACCGCCATGCCTGGAATGTTTTGAAGATAAACGGCAAGTATTATCATCTGGATGCCACTTTTGATAATTCCCTGGGAAAAGGCAGGGACAAGGTAGCGGCAGAGGAACTCCGCTACGACTACTTCATGCTCAGCGATAAACAGGTTTTCCGCGATCATGAACCGGTAATCTGGCGGGTGCCGGAGTGCAGCGACGGGGAAGCCTTCTATTACAAGGCAAAAAAGGTGTCCTTTACCAAACTGGAGGATATCCGCAAACGGTCTGCGCAGGCGGTGAAGAAGGGCAAAACTCTGACCTTCCACTGGCGGGGTGATTATCTGACCAGAGAGCGGCTCATGGAGATTTTGCAGATTATAGAAGCGGAAGCATCGGCGAAAAACAAGCACGCACGGGTGTCTGTCAACGTGCGCCAGGCAGTCATCAGGGCAGCCTTCGGCGACATGATTCCGCAGGAACAGATTATTGAAGAAGAAGCCAACGAAGGCGAAATGATATAGGAGGTCCACTTATGTTATTAAAACAGCTTATGGAAGTTTACGATATTTTAGATGCACCCGATGCCAGCGGAGCACTGGCAGAAGCCTATCTCAAGTCCATTGATCCGGAGGCAGAAATTAAGGTATGGCCTCTGGAAGGTCCTAAGGGTGTGACCGATATGATCCGCATTACTATTCCGGGCCGCAGGGGTAAGCGTACAGGCGGAGATGCACCAACTCTGGGAATTCTGGGCCGTCTGGGAGGCCTGGGGGCAAGACCGGAAGTGACCGGCTTCGTGTCTGACGGTGACGGTGCTCTGGCGGCGCTGACTGCTGCAGCAAAACTTCTGGATATGCACCGCCGCGGCGACATTCTGGAGGGGGACGTGGTAGTTTCCACTCATATCTGCCCGGATGCACCGACCAGAGAACATCATCCGGTTCCATTCATGGACTCCCCGGTGGAAATGTACCAGGTAAACCAGGAGGAAGTGAGCGATGAGCTGGATGCTATCCTGTCCATCGACACAACCAAGGGAAACCGCATCATCAATAAACGCGGTTTTGCAATTTCCAACACCGTGAAAGAAGGCTACATCCTGAGAGTCAGTGAAGACCTGCTCAGCGTCATGGAGCGGGTAACCGGCCAGCTGCCTGCAGTGTTTGCTCTGAGCACTCTGGACATCACACCTTACGGAAATGACCTGTATCATCTGAACAGCATTCTTCAGCCATGCACAGCCACCGATGCACCGGTTGTGGGTGTTGCTATTGTTACAGAAGTTCCCGTTGCAGGCTGTGCCACCGGCGCTACCAATTTCACTGATGTGGAAGCAGCGGCACGATATGCCGTGGAAGTTGCCAAAGACTTCGGAGAAGGCAAGTGCAGTTTCTATGATGCAGAGGAATATGCCCGTGCATTGAATCGCTACGGCAGCATGAAGCATCTGCAGACCTTCGGAAAGACAGAATAGGAGGCGTCGCTATGACAGATATGACCAAACTGAATCCGCAGCTTGAACAGGACCTCTGGGACCTGAGCTGCTATATTTATGAAAATCCGGAGCTTGGGCACGAGGAATTCAAGTCCGCAGAGGCCCACTGCAAGCTCCTTGAAAAATACGGTTTTACCGTAGAGCGAAATTATTTAGGGCTGGCCACCGGATTCCGTGCGGAATTTGCAAAAGGCGAAGGCGGAGCCACGATTTCCTATCTAGCTGAGTACGATGCACTGCCGAAGGTTGGCCACGGCTGCGGTCATAATATTCTTGGTACCGTCAGCACTGGTGCGGCCATTCACCTGGCACAGAACCTGGGGGATACTTCCGGCCGCGTGGTTGTCATCGGTACACCAGCTGAAGAAACTGACGGCGCCAAAGTAAAGTATGCTGCGGAAGGTGCCTTCGACGATGTGGATGTGGCACTGATTGGCCATCCGTTCTACCGATATGAACGCAGCGGGCAGTCTCTGGCTATCCGTGCACTGCGTTTTACCTTCCACGGCAAAGCAGCCCATGCTGTCTCTGCACGTGAGCAGGGGATTAACGCTTTGGATGCGTGTATTCTGACTTTTAATGCCATCGGACTGCTGCGTCAGCAGCTGCTTCCGTCAGCTTACGTTCATGGCATCATTAAAGAAGGTGGTACAGCAGCAAACACCATCCCGGATCTGGCAGTGGCAGAATTCTATGTACGTGCAGAAACTCTGACCTATCTCAATGAAGTCCGTGCCAGAGTAGAAGAGTGTGCCCGCGGCGGCGCGGCTGCAGCAGGAGCACGTCTGGAAATTGAGGAGTTTGAAGCAGGAAACGATAATCTGGTGACTAATGAAAAGCTGATGGACATCCTGGAAGCAAACTGGAGAAAAGTAGGCATTGAAAACATTGTGCCTGCCCTGCCTGCCTGCGGCTCTTCCGACATCGGAAACGTGAGCCACGTCTGCCCGGCTATCCATCCTTACTACAGCATTCAGGCGCCGGGAGAGGAATATCCGACCCATACGGAAGAATTCAGGGAAACAACTCTGAGAGAACCGGCCCGCCAGGCCCTGTGGCAGAACGCATGTGCCATGGCCATGACCGGAAAGGACATCATGGATAATCCGCAGCTGCTGGCTGAAATCAAGGCTGAATTTGAAAAGGCCATGGAGACTGCGTAAACTTAAGATTATAAAAGAAATAAAAATACCCGGTACGGAATTCCGTACCGGGTATTTTGTTTTTTAGGTGATATTACTTGCCCAGGATAACCTTGGTCAGTTCTACTGGATCCATGATCTTGCCATCCTTGTAAACTCTCATGTTACCGGATGCGATTTCGTCGATCAGGATTACTTCGTCATTGTTGTAACCGAATTCGAACTTGATGTCGTACAGGTCCATACCCATCTTCTTCAGGTCGTCAGCTACGATCTTGGTGATCTTCAGAGTCTGTTCCTTCATGCTTGCGAACATTTCAGGAGTCATTACGCCCAGAGCAGCCAGACCTTCCATGGTTACCAGTGGATCGCCCAGTGCATCGTTCTTGAAGGTACATTCAACGTATCCGCCTTCTAATGGAGTACCGTCAGCGATGTATTCGCCGTATCTTCTTACGAAGCTGCCGGTAGCTACCAGACGGCAGATTACTTCCAGACCATGACCGAATACGGTTGCAGGCAGAACTTCCATAGTTGCTTCTTCGATGTTAGCATCTACGTAGTGAGTCTTAATGCCAGCTTCCTTTAACAGTTCAAAGTAGTGGATGGAAGTTTCCAGATTAGCACGGCCAATACCTTCGATTGTTAAACCTACAGTGTTTTCGCCTGGATCGAATACGCCGTCCTTACCGGTGCAGTCGTCCTTGAACTTTAACAGCACGTTGCCGTTGTCTAACTGAAATACGTTTTTAGTCTTACCTTCGTAAATTAATTTCATAATTACATCATTCCTCTCTTTAAACTGTGTATTATTCCGGAACATTTGCTGCCGGCAGACTGCCGCAGCGCATCCGAACATATCAGAAAAAATTACACAAATATTTTAACGCAAAATTATTTTCAAGTCAATTTTTTTCTCAATTGTAAATGTATTTTTATCGTGCTAAAATGATTTTAATACAGGGAAAAATCCCCACAGAAAACGGTGAAGAAAGAAGGAACGAACATATGAAGTATATGGATTATATTTTAGACACAATGAAGAAGCTTCTGGCAATCCCAAGCCCTTCCGGCTTTACACGGGAAGCTGCAGAGTTCGTAATGAAGGAACTGAAAGGTATGGGCTATGAACCGCAGATGACCTTGAAGAGAGGCGTAGTCTGCGATCTGGGCGGTGAAAAGGCGGATGACGGGATTTTGCTGGCTGCACATATCGACACTCTGGGTGCCATGGTACAGGAAATCAAGTCCGACGGCCGTCTGAAGCTGATCAATATCGGGGGTCTGAGAGCTGCCAATGTGGAATGTGAAAACTGCACCGTTCACACCCATGAAGGTAAGAAAATCGGCGGCGTGGTGCACCTGATTAACGCCTCTACCCATGTAAATGATAAATACAACGAAACCGAACGTAATTTCGATACAGTGGAACTTCTTCTGGACGAATACGTGAAGACAAAAGGTGAAGCCGAAGCCCTGGGAATCATGGTTGGCGACTACGTTTCCTTCGATCCGCGTACGGTTGTGACCGAAAGCGGTTTCATCAAAAGCCGGTTCCTGGACGACAAGCTTTGTGCAGCCGTACTTTTAGGCTATGCAAAATATCTGAAGGAAGAGGGCATCACTCCGGCCCGCCGTGTGCATATCGGTTTCACATCTTATGAGGAAGTGGGCCATGGAGGTGCTGCAGACATTCCGGCAGGTGTAACTGAAATGATTTCCGTGGATATGGGCTGTGTGGGCGAACACCTGCAGTGCGATGAAACCATGGTTTCCATCTGTGCAAAGGATGCAGGCGGCCCATATGACTATGAAGTTAACAGTCAGCTGATCCGTCTGGCCAGAGAAAATAATCTCCGTTTCGTGGTGGATGTATTCACCAACTACAGCTCCGATGTAAACGTGAGCGTAAGAGCCGGTCACAACCTGCGCCATGCAGTAATCGGACCGGGCGTTTATGCGTCCCACAGCTATGAACGCTCCCACAAGCTGGGGGTAGAAGCAACCTTTGAACTGATCCGTGCATATCTGGGATAGTGCGGATACTGAAAGGAGAACATCATGTATCAGAAAAACGCGAAGAAACTGCTGGACTTCATCGACAGGAGTCCTAGCTGTTTTCATGTAATCCACAATATGAAACAGGAGCTGGACGATGCTGGTTTCTGTGAACTCCGGGAGCAGGACAGCTGGAAGCTTCAGGCCGGCGGAGCCTATTATGTGAGCAGGAATGACTCTGCCCTCATCGCCTTCCGTGTGCCGTCCTCCGGTACGTGCAGAGGCTATCAGATTATCTCCAGTCACAGTGATTCGCCTGCGTTCAAAGTGAAAGAGAATCCGGAAGTGGAAGCAGAAGGTGTGTATGTGAAGCTGAATGTGGAAAAGTACGGCAGTATGATTCTTTCCACCTGGCTGGACCGCCCTCTGTCGGCGGCCGGACGCATTATGGTACGCAAAGCTGCGGGACGTCTGGAATCCCGTCTGGTAAATCTGGACCGGGATCTGCTGATGATTCCGAATCTGGCACCCCACCTGAATCCGGATGTGAACAATGGCTATAAATATAACATGAAGACGGATATGATGCCGGTGCTGGGTGCTCTGCCTGCGGCAGGCTCCGATGCTGACGGTACCCCAGCAAAACCTTCCCTTACGGCGCTTCTGGCTGTCCAGGCGGGTGTGGAGGCCGATGACATTGTGGCCACCGATATCTACTTATACAATCGTCAGAAGGGGATCCTGTGGGGGGCTGACAGCGAGTTTATTTCCAGTGCCAAACTGGATGACCTGGAGTGTGCTTATGGCTCTCTCGCAGGGCTTCTGGAGGCTTCCGGAACATCTGAAAAGATAGCAGTCCACTGCGTCATGGATAATGAAGAAGTAGGAAGTGAAACCAAACAGGGTGCAGCCGGAACCTTCCTGAAGGATACGCTCCGCCGAATCAATACCTGCCTGGGCGGAAGCGAAGAGGACTACCTGCGGGCGGTTGCAGGCAGCTTCCTGATTTCGGCAGACAACGCCCATGCAGTCCATCCGAACCGGGGAGACATGGCAGACTCCATCAACCGTCCGAAGATGAATCAGGGTATCGTT
Organism: Anaerovoracaceae bacterium; assembly: GCA_045637765.1. Taxonomy (GTDB): domain Bacteria; phylum Bacillota; class Clostridia; order Peptostreptococcales; family Anaerovoracaceae; genus RGIG7179. The sequence goes on from JAZTZZ010000029.1 coordinate 22,116, forward strand.
ATCAAATTCAGCGGCAATCAGAAGTATTCCTCTGATGCGGTATCCGCAGCCGTGCTGCAGATGCTTTGCGAAAAGGCAGAAGTACCGGTACAGATTTATACCAACCGGTCTGATTTGGCTGGCGGCTCCACTTTGGGAAACATTTCCACCTCCCAGGTGTCTGTAAACTCTGTGGACATCGGGCTGCCGCAGCTGGCGATGCACTCTGCTTATGAGACTGCAGGGATGCGTGACATCACCTACCTGATGGAGATGGCCAGGACCTTCTTCAGCAGCACACTGGAAATCGACGGTGCCGGCGGATATCAGTGGAAATAAAATATTTATAGTAAATTGTCAGAAAATGTGTTACACTGAAGTGTAGTGGTGCAGTTTTCTGCACAGTATTGAAGCATGAAACATTTACAAGGAGCGTGAACGTATATGGGCGGATTTTTCGGCGTAGCAACGCAGGACGATTGCGTATTTGACTTATATTTTGGTGTAGACTATCAGACCCATCTGGGACCTCGCCGCGGCGGTATGGCAGTGTTTGACACAGAAAAGGGGTTTGACCGTGCAATTCATAACATTGAGAATGCTTCTTTCCGTACTAAATTTGGTAAGGATATGATGAACATGAAGGGTAAGTTCGGTATCGGATGTATTTCCGACTACGAACCGCAGCCTCTGATTATCCGCTCTCACCACGGTACCTATGCTCTGGCTACTGTAGGTAAAATTAATAATGCGGATCAGCTGGTGCAGGGCCTGTTTGATAACGGCCACGGTCATTTCCAGGAAATGAGCGGCGGTGAAATCAATGCTACAGAACTGGTGGCGGCTCTGATTAACCAGAAGGGCAACCTGATTGAAGGGATTCACTATGCCCAGGAAGTGATCGATGGTTCCATGTCCATCCTGCTGATGAACCAGGCCGGTGTATATGCAGCCAGGGATATTTATGGCAGAACACCTATCACCGTAGGTAAGAAAGAAGACGGTTACTGTGTCAGCTTCGAAAGCTTTGCATACAGAAACCTGCAGTATGATGATTATAAGGAACTGGGCCCTGGCGAAATCGTGGTAATCACAGACAGAAGCTGTGTAACCCTGCTGGAACCCGGCGATGACATGAAGATCTGTACCTTCCTGTGGGTATATTATGGCTTCCCTGCTACTTCCTACGAAGGTATTTCCGTAGAAAGAATGCGTAACCGCACCGGTGAAAACATGGCCAAGCGTGACGCAGAAAGAGGCGATGTCAAAGCAGACATCGTAGCTGGTGTACCGGAATCCGGTATTGCGGCTGCGGTTGGTTATGCCAATGCTTCTCAGGTTCCTTATGCGAGACCGTTTATTAAATATACTCCGACCTGGATGCGTTCCTTCACACCATCCATCCAGTCCAAGCGTGATCTGATTGCCAAGATGAAGCTGCTGACTGTAGATGAACTGATTCGCGGCAAGAGCATTGTTCTCATCGATGACTCGATCGTAAGAGGCACTCAGCTCCGCGAGACTGCAGAATTCCTCTTCGAAATCGGAGCGAAGGAACTGCACATCCGTCCGGCATGTCCTCCAATTATGTATGGATGCCGTTACATTAACTTCTCCAGATCCAAGTCCGAAATGGACCTGATTTCCAGACGTGTAATCCACAGACTGGAAGATGGTCAGGAAACCAGGGAGATTCTGGCTGAATATGCAGATCCAAACACTGAAAAGTATGAAACCATGGTTGAAGAAATCCGTAAGGAAATGGGCTTCACCACTCTCCGTTTCTGCCGTCTGGATGACATGATTGATGCCACCGGTCTGCCGAAAGAAAAACTCTGTACCTACTGTTGGGACGGAAGAAGATAGAGGATACACAAGTGATTCAGGACATTTACCCACATATTTATCATAACGAATACAAACCGGTACCGCCGCAGCCGGAGAGTTTCGCACTCTATTATGAGGGCGACAGCGTGCTGGCGGGCTGGGAGCCGGGAGAAACACCGGATTCTCCAATGAATCTTACCTTCCCTCGGTTCCGTGATCTGGGACCGGGTGCTGCAGCGGCAGCAGAAGAGTGCACTTATCTCTTCACCATCGACGATACAGGATATTACCTGCTGAAGGAAGAGCCGGAGCTGCAGGATGCTGCCGCGCAGCGTTTTTCCATGGAGAGCAATGTATTCCGTGAATCAGAGCCTCTGTGGCAGTGTTTTGCGGGAATTACAGGGCTGCAGCTGAAAAACTGGTACGATAATAATAAGTACTGCGGACGCTGCGGCGGTGAGGTTCAGCATTCTGAAAAAGAACGTATGCTCCGCTGTCCGGTCTGCGGCAATACCATCTATCCGAAGATTTCCCCCGCAGTCATCGTAGGGGTGACCGATGGGGAACGTCTCCTGCTGACGAAGTACAGCGGACGGACTTATACCCGCTACGCTTTGATTGCAGGTTTTGCGGAGATTGGGGAGCCAATCGAAGATACCGTACGCCGTGAGGTTATGGAAGAAGTAGGCGTCCGCGTAAAAAACATCCGTTACTGCGGCAGCCAGCCATGGTCCTTCAGCGATACCCTGCTTATGGGATTCTGGTGTGATCTGGACGGATCTGACGAAATCCATCTGGATGAAGAGGAACTGTCTGTGGGCGAATGGCTGTACAGAGAAGATATTCCGGAGGCATCCGGAAGAATCAGTCTGACCGGCACCATGATTGAAGCGTTCCGTGCAGGAGAGGAAAAGGAGTTACTTTAATGAATACAAAAGTCAGACTTGGAAAAACAGAAATTATGGCCGATAAAAACGGTTTCGGCGCACTGCCGATTCAGAGAATCAGCGATGAGGCAGCCTGCAGAATCCTGAGAAAGGCCTACGATAACGGTGTGAATTTCTACGACACCGCCAGATTTTATACCGACAGCGAACATAAGATTGGCCTGGCTCTGGGGGATGTGAGAGAAAACATCTTCATCGCAACCAAGTCCATGGCCCTCACCGGTGAAAAGCTGAAGGAAGAACTGGATTACTCCCTGAGCCAGCTGGGCACTGACTATGTGGACCTGTACCAGCTCCATAATACTCCGTTCTGTCCGAAACCGGGCGGTGAAGACGGACTGTATGACGCACTGCTGGAAGCAAAGGCAGCCGGCAAAATCCGTCATATCGGCATTACCAACCACCGTCTGTCCGTAGCAGAAGAGGCGATTGCTTCCGGACTGTATGAAACCCTCCAGTTCCCTCTGAACTACCTGTCTACGGAGAAGGAGCTGCGGATTCTTCAGCTTTGCGAAGAAGCGGATATGGGATTCATCGCAATGAAGGGTATGTCCGGCGGCCTGATTCAGAACGGCCGTGCTGCCTATGCTTTTCTGAACCAGTTCCCGGGCGTGCTGCCAATCTGGGGTGTGCAGAGAGAAGAAGAACTGGACGAATTCCTGGGATGTGCTGAGAACGTACCGACCATGGATGACGAAGACGTAAAGGCTGTCATCGAAAAAGACAGAGCAGAACTTTTGGGCGGTTTCTGCCGCGGATGCGGATACTGTATGCCTTGTCCTGTGGGAATTCCAATCAATAACTGCGCCAGAATGGTCCTCATGATGACCCGCGGTCCGGTTGCTCCTTGGATTACCGAAGAAAAGCAGGAAGAAATGGAGCGCATCACCAAGTGTATTTACTGCGGCCAGTGTAAGAAGCGCTGTCCGTATGAGCTGGACACACCTGAGCTGCTTCGTCAGAACCTGGAAGGCTACCGCAAGATTGTGGCTGAAAACACCAAATAGCATAAATACTGAATGATGATTCACCTCGTGGCATAGACTGCCATGAGGTGATTTTTTATGAAGAAAGAAGTTGTGAGTGCACTGATGATAACTTTCATGCTGGTGGGCGGGGCAGCTGTGACGAAAAATCAGATACTGAAGAATTTTGAAAAGAAAGAACTTCAGATTCAGACTCTCAGCGAGGCAGTTAATGCAGCTGCGGATGGGAACTGGGGGCTCAGCTTTCAGGAAGAAGGCAAAACACCGGTGGGAAACGCCACCAGAGAATACCTGCAGCAGTATGATGCATGGTTTTGCGGGACGGAACAGGATGTGAAAGACCGCTGCATTTACCTGACCTTCGATGCAGGATATGAAAACGGATATATGCCGGGAATTCTTGATGTCCTGAAGGAAGAGAAAGTACCTGCTGCTTTCTTTCTGGTGGGAAACTATATGGAAGAAAATCCGGATCTGGTGAAACGGATGGAGGCGGAAGGCCATCTGGTGGGGAACCATACCATGCATCATCCGGATATGTCGGCAATAGCATCCAAGGCAGATTTCAAAGGGGAACTGGAGCAGCTGGAGTCGGTTTACCGGACCGTTACCGGCAGCGAGATGGAGAAGTTTTACCGGCCGCCTCAGGGGAAATACAGCGAGGAAAATCTGAAACAGGCGAAGGAACTGGGATATACCACGGTGTTCTGGAGCCTGGCCTATGTAGACTGGTACGAGAATCAGCAGCCTTCCAGGGAGGAGGCCCTGAATCTGCTGAACAGCCGGATTCATCCCGGTGCCATCGTCCTCCTGCACTCCACTTCAGCTACCAATGGAGAAATCCTTCAGGAACTGATTCAGGGGTGGAAAGAGCAGGGCTATGTATTCCGAAACATAACGGAACTGAATAGAACGAAAGAAAAAGAGCCTGGCGCCTGAATGGTGCCGGGCTCTTTCACTATGTGCTGACCGGAATGCCATCAGGCAGTCTGACGGCTACCGCGGCTGCGGCCGCAGGTCAAATTCCGGATTGATAGCGTAGAAGTTTCTGCTGTCCAGGTTATCCTGCACGATGCGCAGTGCTTCACCAAATCTCTGGAAATGAACGATTTCCCGTTCACGGAGGAAGCGAATCGGTGCGATAACATCCGGATCATCCACCATGCGGAGAATGTTGTCATAAGTGGTACGGGCTTTCTGTTCTGCTGCCATATCTTCCACCAGGTCGGTGATGGCATCACCTTTGGAGGCGAAACAGAGTGCATCAAACGGGAAGCCAGCAGCAGCCTGCAGGTAGATTCCTCCCGTATGATCTACGAAATAATCTTCCATACCTGCTGCTTTTACATCTTCCACAGTCATGTTGCGGGTCAGCTGCCGTACGATGGTTGCCACCATTTCCAGATGGGCCAGTTCCTCGGTACCTACATCCGTGAGCACGCCGGCTACTTCACGGTACGGCATGGTATAGCGCTGGGACAGATAGCGCAGAGATGCTGCGGCTTCACCATCGGGACCGCCATACTGGCTGATGATGAACTTGGCCATGGCAGGGTTTGGATTTTTAATATTTACAGGGAACTGTAATTTCTTTTCATATTGCCACATAAACTAAACCTCCATTTCCCAGGGCCATGGTCCCTGTACCCAGGCCCACCCCTGTGAGGTGTCTGTATCGAAGGCAACCAGGGGGCCGAATTGGGTCTCATAATCTGCAACTGCCTCGGTATAGACCTTCTGATACTGGTTGAAGAATTCCAGTGCAGCCTGGCAGGTTGGGTGTGTATCCAGAAACAGTGCAGTATCATACAGCACAAAATCTGCTTCCTGTACTTTTTTGAGCATTTCGTTTCTGTTCATCGCAGTTTCCTCCCTTCAAACGGAAGGTTCAGATCCGGAAACAGTGTTCCGTACATGAGTGCTTCTGATGGCGGATAAGCTGACATCCACTGCTGCATGGGTACATAGGCCATGGCCAGCGGCAGGGCCCCCAGAAGCCGTGTATCAAAACCTGAAACAGGAGCACAGGTCGGATTTCCGTCCGGCATCGGTGCCGGAGCAGGTGGTGACGGTACGTTCGGTGTCGGTCTCTGTGGGGGTGGGACAGGGCGGCCGGGCATGTTACCCGGCATGCAGCCAATCTGAATCGGCATGCCAATGTATGGTTCTCTGATCAAAATATTACCCCTTTCTTTTCGAAATACAGTTCATAATATGTTCTGTGCAGAAAAAGGGTGACAGATTGGAATTGGTATTGCATCCTTCGAAAAAAATGTCTAAAATAAGAAAAAATAACAGAGTTTTTTGACATCTTAACACCTATTTAGCGGATATCAGGTGTATAATCAGGGCAGAAATGGAGAGGATGTGCCATGAAGGAAAAACTTGAACAGAAAAAAGAATACCTTAAACACATAGAATCAAAGTCCAGGGAAGAACTGGAGAAGAATCACCGCAGAAACTGCGGAATTGCCCTGTCGGTTTTCGTTGCAGTTACTTTTGGGGCATTTGCTTTCCATGAAATTTCAGCGGACCCGTCGCTGAACATCGCCATGCTGTATGTACTGGGGCTGTTTATTGTAGCACGGTATACCGACGGCTACATCTTCGGTATGCTCTTTGCGGTGGGAAGCGTAGTCAGTGTAAACTATTACTTTACCTATCCGGTTCAGTCTCTGAACTTTACGCTGGAAGGGTACCAGGTAACCTTCGTGAGCATGCTGGTAATCGCCATGATTACTTCGGCCATGACCACCAATATGAAGGAACAGGCAAGGGCGCTGGCAGAACAGGAAAAGCAGCTGATGGAAGCACAGAAAGAAAAAATGCGAGCCAACCTGCTTCGGGCTGTATCACACGATTTGCGTACGCCGCTTACCGGTATTATCGGGAGCAGTGAGTCTTATCTGAATATGGAAGAAACACTGAGCAGAGAAGACCGCAGAGCGCTGATCAGCAACATTCGTGACGATGCAAACTGGCTGCTGAGTATGGTTGAAAATCTTCTTTCTGTAACCCGTATTGACAATGAAACAGCACAGGTGACCAAATCACTGGAGGCAGTGGATGAAGTTGTAGCATCTTCGGCGGTCCGTTTCCGGAAGCGGTTCCCGGATGCTGAAGTAAAAGTAACTCTTCCGGACAATCTCATAATGGTTATGATGGATGCCATGCTGGTTGAGCAGGTCATCATAAATATTTTGCAGAATGCACAGTTTCATGCGAACAGTAAACAGCCTGTAGAGCTGTGGGTGGAAGAAACTGAAGAAAGTGTAGTATTTTGTATCAGAGATTTTGGCCGTGGGATCGATACGGCCAAGCTGAAAACCATCTTCGATGGAGAAGGGTATCTGGAAGGAGAAAACAAGAAGCAGGATTCCTATAAGGGTATGGGGATTGGTCTTTCCATCTGCAGAACCATCATCCTGGCACATGGAGGCGAAATTTTCGCATACAATCATGGTAAAGGAGCCGAATTCCGATTCACACTTCCGAAGGAAAAGGAGGAATAAGAGATGACTCAGAAAATTTCCGTATTGATTATTGAAGATGAAAAGAGCATTTGCGACTTCGTCTCTAAAACCCTGCAGGCACACGATTATAAGACAACTGCGGTACATACAGGGAAGGATGGGCTGGCTCAGCTGACATCTTCACTCCCGGACATTGTTCTGCTGGATCTGGGTCTGCCGGATATGGATGGCATGGACATCATCCGCAAGACCAGAGAGTGGTCAAGCATTCCGATTATTGTTATTTCTGCAAGAACACAGGAAAAGGAAAAGGTAATGGCCCTTGACAGCGGTGCAGACGATTATATCACCAAGCCTTTTGGTACTTTCGAGCTGCTTGCCAGAATCCGGACAGCCATCCGCCATAACAACAGAATGGTGGACAGCCATTCCAATTCAAACCGTCCATACAGCGCAGGCGGTCTGAAAATCGATTTTGAAAAGCGTCTGGTTTCTGTAGAGGGAAAAGAAGTGCATCTGACTCGTGTGGAGTATAAGATTGTATCTCTGCTGGCGCAGAATTCCGGCAAAGTTCTGACTTATGACTCCCTGATCAATCAGGTATGGGGACCGTATGCAGACGATAATAACCGGATTCTCAGAGTAAACATGGCCAACATCCGCCGCAAGCTGGAAGCCAATCCGGGGGAACCAAAATACATCTTTACAGAGCTGGGAATTGGTTATAGAATGTTAGAAGACGAATCATTAGCATAATTCACAGGATAATCGAGGAGTCAGTCCGAAAGGGCTGACTCTTTTTTACAATACAGGGGAGGAACCGATATGGAATTAGACAGAAAGCTGACACTGGAAGAAGCGCGCCGGATTATCAATGAACAGGACAGCATTATTCTGGAAGCCTTCGAAAAACGAATGGCTGCAGCCCGGGAGGTTGTGAGAAACAAGATGGAGCAGGGACTGCCTGTTTATGTTCCGCAGCGCGAAGAGGAAATTCTCAGCCGCATCACCACCGGCGTACAGGAAGAACTGTCCGGCTACGCAGAGGAAGTTTTCCGCAAACTCATGGAGGTGAGCCGTAATTATCAGAACAGTCTTCGCAGTTTCGGTCTTCTGGGACGGAGTCTTTCACACAGCTTTTCACCGGAGATCCACCGCATGCTGGCAGAATACAGCGAACCGTACAATTACGGTATTTTCGAAGTGGAACCGGAAAATCTGGAAAAATTCATAAGACAGGGCCAGTGGGCAGGTCTGAACGTGACCATTCCGTATAAGGAGGCTGTCATGGCCTTCTGCGATGAGCTTTCTCCGGAAGCACAGCGGATTGGTGCTGTCAATACCCTGGTGCGCCGAAAGGGCAGAATTATGGGATATAACACGGACTATGACGGGTTCCGCATGACGGTGGAACAGTCCGGTGCTCCTGTTTCCGGTGCAAAATGTCTGGTTCTGGGCTCCGGCGGTGCATCGAAGGCGGTGGCCTGTGTACTGGAGGACCTGGGCGCATCTCAGGTTGTTGTGGTAAGCCGTGACGGAAAGACAGGATGCGATTACCAGCAGATGAAGATGTATCATCAGGATGCGGTGATTATGGTGAACACCACGCCGGTGGGCATGTATCCAAACACTGGTGTTTCTGCTGCATATCCGGGAGCTTTCTGGAAGCTGGAATATGTTTTTGATGTGGTATACAATCCGCTCCGCACCAATTTCCTCTGTCAGGCACGCAAGTCCGGAATGGAAGGATTTGGTGGGCTGAAGATGCTGGTGGGACAGGCAAAAGCCAGTGCAGAGCTGTTTCTGGGATGTGAGATTACGGATGAAGCAGCAGAAAAGATTGAGCAGAAGCTGGCTTCTGAAAAAGAAAATATTGTTCTGATCGGTATGCCGGGATGCGGAAAGTCCTCCATCGGAAGGAAACTGGCAGAACTGACCGGACGGCGCTTTGTGGATGTGGACGAGCTGATTGTCCAGAGGGAGTGCAGGTCCATTCCTTCCATCTTTGAAGAGGGCGGGGAAGAACTGTTCCGTCAGATTGAAATGGAAGCAGTCGATACCCTGAAGCATGAGAACGGAATCATTATCGCCTGCGGAGGCGGTGTGGTAACCCGGGAAGAAAACTACTATTCCCTGGCGGAAAACGGCCGGCTGGTATTCATAAACCGGGATCTGAATGTTTTGCCGGTTGACGGACGTCCGCTGAGCCAGAGCAATCCGCTGGAACGGCTCTATGCACAGAGACTGCCGCTTTACCGCAGCTGGTGCGATGCTGAAGTGGAAAACAACGGCAAAACCCTGGAGGAAGCGGCGGAAGAAATCAGGGCATATATTTTGCCAAGTGCATAAGAATGTGGTAAAATATAATATATATAAATAATGACGCAGGAGGATCATGTCATGGCAGATAAGAGAGAAATTGCATTACAGAAGCACAGAGAATGGCAGGGAAAGATTGAAGTCATTTCCAGAGCACCGGTAAACAATAAGGAAGAGCTGGCAGTGGCATATACTCCGGGGGTGGCAGAACCATGTCTGGAGATCAATAAGGACGAATCCCTGGCGTATGAATATACAAGAAAAGGCAACCTGGTTGCCGTAATTACAGATGGTACCGCAGTACTGGGTCTGGGGGATATCGGCCCTGCGGCAGGTATGCCGGTTATGGAAGGAAAGTGTGCGCTCTTTAAGCGGTTTGCAGGCGTGGATGCTTTCCCAATCTGCGTAGACTCCAAGGATCCGAAGGTGATTGTGGATACCATTGTGAATATTTCCAAGAGCTTCGGCGGTATCAATCTGGAAGATATCAGTGCGCCGAGATGTTTTGAAATTGAGCGGGAACTGATTGAACGCTGTGACATTCCGGTATTCCACGATGATCAGCATGGTACTGCAATCATCGCTGCGGCAGCACTGCTGAATGCGGTAAAGGTTACCGGCCGTCAGGAACGGATGGGAAATCTGAAAATTGTAATCAACGGTGCAGGTGCAGCCGGTATTTCCATCGCAAAGATGGTAAATCAGATTGGCTTCGGCGACATCATTCTCTGCGATAAGGAAGGTGCCATTTATGAAGGTGCACCGTCCAACAACTCTGAGCAGGAACGCATGGCAAAGGTGACCAATAAGGATAATCTCCAGGGTAAACTGGCTGATGTGATTCAGGATGCGGACATTTTCGTGGGCGTATCCAGACCGGCTATGCTGACAAAGGATATGATCCGCTCCATGGCAAAGGATCCGATTGTCTTCGCCATGGCCAATCCGACTCCGGAAATCATGCCGCAGGAAGCTCTGGAAGCAGGTGCCGCAGTAGTGGGAACCGGACGTTCCGACTTCCCGAACCAGGTAAACAATGTACTGGCTTTCCCTGGCATTTTCCGCGGCGTTCTGGATGTACGTGCATCAAGAATTACCGACTCCATGAAGGAAGCGGCAGCAAGAGCTATCGCAGCCGTGATTCCGGAAGAAGAACTGAGAGCAGACTATGTACTGCCGGATGCGTTCAATCCAGCTGTAGTGGATGCAGTGGCAAAGGCAGTGGCAGAGGAGGCTGTCAGACTGGGACTGGCCAGAGTGTAAAGCCTGAGTGTTAAAGAAAGAGTAGAATCATGAACAGAACGCAGAGTGAAAAACTGTATAAAGAGATTCAGACTGTACTGACTGACCGTGCCTTTCTGAAGAATATGTCCATGAACCATGGAGAAATGCTGGCCTTTCTGGAAAAGCACAGTATGAAACTGCTGACAGAGCGTTTGCTGGAGGAGCGGGATGAAAGAGGACGTTTCAGTGCTTTGAAGACCGCAGAGCTGCTGGCAGACCTGCTGGCAGACCTGGGTCCGGTTCCGGAAAACGGGTGGTCTGCCCATGCATATGAATATGTGCTGGGGCAGCTGTTCCCTGAAAAAAAAGCAGAGGAGTCTGATGATACCTGCGCCAGAGGAAGAAAGGTTTTCCTCCGGCTTCTTCAGGTGCTTTTCAAGTATGAACGGATGAATCTTCCATTTGACCCTACAGTCGATATCCGCTTCCTTCGTATGCCGGAAATTGATGCGGGGGGATACAACCGGGAATATCAGCGGTTTGACCGTATGTCCAGACTGCAGTATGTTTATGAATTCATGCGGATTGGGACAGAAATCACACCGTGGAATACCCTGGGACATATCGCGGGGGTTCATTATGTGGCCATGCACGTGGCACGGCAGCTGGCTCATCTGAATGTACCTGTGGATCTGGGTATGGTTTCAGCAGCGGCAGCAGCCCACGACATCGGCAAATACGGCTGTAAAAAAGGTGAGGAACGGAGAATTCCGTACATCCATTACTATTACACCGACTTCTGTCTGAACCGGTTTAATATGCCGATGATCAGCCATATTGCGGCAAATCACTCTACCTGGGATCTGGAGCTGGAAAACCTTTCTGTGGAATCTCTGATCCTGATTTATGCGGACTTCCGGGTGAAGAGCAGCCGGGTGGACGGCGTGGAAATTGTTCATTTCTACTCTCTGGCAGAATCCTTCCAGGTGATACTGGACAAACTGGATAATGTGGATGCTGCCAAAGAACTGCGCTACCGCAAAGTATATAACAAGCTGGTTGATTTCGAAAACTATATGCGGAATCTGGGCGTGAATGTGGTGCTGCCGGAAGTTCCGGCTGCTGTTCCGCAGCTGCCGGAAAGGGCAGCGGAAAAGGATGTGGCGCTGCTCCGTAATAACGAAGCTGTGCTTAAGATTAAGCACATTGCGGTAGATCACAATATCCGCCTGATGAATCACTTCTACCGGGAAGAAGATTTTGCCAATCTGCTGGAAACTGCCAGAAGCGAAAAGCAGTGGAAGAATCTGCGTACCTATATTTCTATCTTTGGGGAATATTCCACCTACATGACGGAAAAACAGAAACTCATGACGCTGAAGTTTCTCTATGAACTGCTGGCTCACCGTGAAAGTGATATCCGTACGACGGCAGGCGAAATCATGGGGCTGATTATCGCCCGCTTCAACGAAGAATTCAGAAAAGAGCTTCCGGAAGGCGTGCAGCTGGCACGGAAGAAAATAAATAATATATCCCTGTTTGAACATTATCTGCGGCAGGTGCTGCAGTCTGATTTCAAACTGACGGAACAGCATAAAAAATGGATTGAAAGCTGTCTGAAGAACATGGTAAGCGGACTGCTGAACAGCTGCCCTGAAAATCAGCGGCAGGAATATATCACGGCTTTGATGCCGTGGTTTAACAGCCGCAGCCTGACTTCTCTTAACAAGGAAGCTCTGCTTCGTGCTGCGGGAATGATAGAGCCGCAGTGGTGCAGTGAAAAACAGTCCCGTACAATCCTGAACTTTGCTTCATCCATTGTGAAAAAAGAAAGTATCGATCTGAAAATTGCAGCTGTAAGAGTAAAATGTATGTACTCTCAGCCGGATAATCAGATTAAGGAAGAAACATATTACAGAGAACTGATGGAAGTCATGGGCCTGAACCCGCAGAAAGCACTGAGCACAGAAGTTCTGGCAGAAATGTTCCTGGATAATATGAAGGCCAGAACTCCATGGACCATCAAAATCGGTAACATCAATCTGATGATGAAACATCTGCAGTCCGGTTTCGGCAAGGGAGAGGAACTCCATGTGGCTACCCACCTGGGAAATCTGGTTAAGGTCAGTGAGACGGTAACTGTCCGCCGTGCTGCCGGGGAAGCGCTTGTTTCCATCATCGGCAGAATGCCGATGGAAGAGCGGAATGAAATTGCAGTAGAACTGGGTAAAGGCCTGGAAATTGGTGACTACCAGTTCTCCAAATATATTCCGTTTTATCTGGGACCGATTATGCTTCACCTGCCTCCGCAGGAGCTGGATGAAGCCATTGACGATCTGGTGAAGCTTTTTGAATCCAATAACGGACAGGTTGCTTCTACCGTACTGCACACCTTCGGTGTCATGCTGGAACACTACCGGATTTACCGGACTAATTTCGGGGAACAGGAGACAGAGGAGGCTGCAGAACAGCGTAAATATCATCTGGTGGATCTGATTCTCAGAGGATTTGCCAACTATGACAATACAATCAGCTCTGAAGCTCTCTGGACCATGGGCACTCATATTTTCGGGTCTTCTCATCTGACACTGGAAGAAAAATATCAGATTTTCTGTTACTGTGCCAAGAAAATGCTGACCTTATACGATGGTCAGAAGGAAGAGGGCTTGGACTTCTTTAATAATGCAGCAGTGCTGAATCACATTTACCGCTTCATTACGCTTTATGAAGCGGAAAAGGGGCCGTTCCATATTCCGGACCGGGAAAAAGTTGCGTTCTTCCCGGGAACTTTCGACCCGTTCAGCCTGAGCCATAAAGCGATTGCAACTGAAATCCGCAACATGGGATGCGAAGTTTATCTGGCATTGGATGAATTCAGCTGGTCGAAAAAGACCCAGCCGAGACTGCAGCGCCGGAAACTGATGAGTATGTCTGTAGCCGATGAAGCAGATATTTATATTTTCCCGGATCATATTCCGGTAAACATCGCCAATCCGAATGACCTGAAGGAGCTGAAGGAGATTTTTGCTGACCGTCAGCTTTACTTTGTGGCCGGAAGTGATGTAATTGAGAATGCTTCCTGCTACCGTGCAGAAGAAAAGGAACATTCCATCCATACGTTCAACCATATTATCTTCCGGAGAACCAGCGGCCAGTCTGCAGCTTCCGCACAGCCTGCATGTTCTGACGAAGTGCAGAAACGTTATCCGATCAGCGGCAGCATCATCAATCTTCATCTGGAAGAATACTACGAAGATATCAGTTCAACCAGAATCCGTGAAAATATCGACCTGAACCGGGATATTTCCAATCTGATTGACCCGGTGGCACAGAACTATATCTTTGAAAACAGTCTGTATCTCCGTGAACCTGCATACAAGCACATGATTCAGGCTCAGGATATCCGTCTGGAAGCCTACATGAGCCGGGACGGAGAAGCAGCAGATGATATGAAGGAAGAGCTGGAAAGCTGGGGCTTTGATTACAGTACCGTTCAGGAATATCTGAACCGTCCTGGAGTCCGTACTGTGCGGATCCGCGATGGTGTATACGGAGGCAAAGTTGTAGCCCTTGCAGCAGTCAGCAGACTGGACAGTATCGATCTGCTGAAGGAGTTCCGTAATCCGGAAATTGCTGCCCATATCCGTGCTCAGGCAGTGGGGGCCATTGCAGTAATCGGAGGACTGTATTTCAGCCCGAACAGCTCCATTTCAAACCTGGGGCAGACTATTCTGACAGAAGTTCTCAGTGAGCTTCTGGCCCGTGACTATACCTATGTGGTATATCATCCGTGTCATGAAGCGGGAATGGGAAGCAAGGTACTGGATATGCTGTCAAAGCAGGGCTTTGTCAACATTGCATCCGGTACAGCAAGTGCGTCCAAACCGATTTATGCTGTGAATATGAAGGCGCCGATTATTATTTTCAAAAATGTGGAAGCATTTATCAAGAACCCGCTGAACCGGAATCAGAATGTGCTGGATGCGGTAGAAAATGCCCATGACAGAATGCTTCAGGTACTGACGAAGATGTATCCTGGAGATCTGGTTCTGACCTTTAACGCCGGCATCATGCACCATAAGATGATCCGCCTGATTACAGAACTGAACGGTGTACCGGCAGTTCCGCGTCAGAAGAAACAGTATGGTCCGTATATGGCTGTTCCATTCGGAAAGGTGCTGGATGGTGCAGTTGTACCGAATACCGTGACCAAATCACTCCATACTGAAAAATATTTTGAAAAAGATATGTCCGGTTTCACCATTGAAGAGGCTGCATACTGTTCTCCTCTGGCAAACCAGGTAAAGACCATAAAATCCTTCAACCGGCCGGTGATTCTGGTGGATGACCTTCTTCATAAGGGCTACAGAATGAATGAACTGGACGGAATCCTGAAGGAAAATCAGGTAAATGTGATAAAGACGGTAGTCGGTGTACAGACCGGCCGCGGCCGTGATCTGATGATGACCCGTGAGCGGGAAGTGGAAAGTGCTTACTTCCTGCCGAACCTGAAATTCTGGATTGATGAAATCATAACCTACCCTTATCTGGGCGGTGACAGCATCAAGAACAGAGATACCAGTGTGGCATCACTGGAATCGATTCCTTCCGTGAATCTGATTCTGCCGTTTGCGGTGCCGGGCTTCTTCGGAAATGTGCCGCTGCGCAGCATTTACGATTATTCCATGACCTGTCTGGAAAACTCCAGAGATATTCTGAAAACACTGGAAGAGGAATACCAGGATGAGTTCGAGCGGAAGCTGACCATTCAGCGTCTGGGAGAGGTACTCATGGTTCCGAAGTGTCCGGACATGGGCAATCACGTATTACAGGATGAAAATATGGCAGCCAGCGCCTATGTGGAAAAAGATATAGAACGGCTGCTTCGCATGAGGAACTTATTCAAATGACCATAAAAAAATCTCTGCGGGAGCTTTGTCCCGTACCGGTTTCTCTTCAACTGAAAAGTCAGCTGCCACAGGCAGAAGGCCGCGGAGCCAGAGTGCATATTCTGGCTCTGGGTGATGTGGGCGCCACGCTCCTGCTGGGACTGAAGGTTCTGGGCGCAGGAACTGTTGATACCATCGGTATCTACGATGTGAATTCAAATGTACTGGAACGATATGAAAGGGAAATGAACCAGATGGGCTGGGCTTTCGAAGAAGCAGAAGCTGCAGAAGGTGGCACAGCAGCTCTTCCTGAAGTGGTAATCCTGAAGGAAGAAGAACTGTTTAACTGCGATCTCTTCCTTTTCTGTGCCAGCAAAGCCATTCCTGCCATCGGCGTGAAAGGTGATGTGCGGATGATGCAGTTTGAAGCCAACCGCAAAATCGTGGAGCATTTCGCTTCTATGGCCGGTGCTGCAGGCTATAAAGGCATTTTCGGTGTAGTTTCCGATCCGGTGGACCCTCTCTGCAAAGCAGCCCTGCTTGCTTCCGGTCTGGAGCCGGGGCAGATCCGCGGATTTGGCCTTGGGGTTATGAACCGGAGAGCCGTGTACTACGCACGGAAGGATGAAAGACTGACCGCTTATCCAACAGAAGGAAGAGCTTTCGGACCCCATGGCGGTGATCTGGTTATCGCCAACAGCATAGAACATTACGATGATGAACTGTCCCGCTACCTGACCAGGCTGACTGTTGAAGCGAATCTGGAAGTGCGGGAGCTGGGTTTTAAACCATATCTTGCTCCTGCCATCTCTTCGGGTGCCATGTCCGTTCTGCGGGCACTCCGGGGGCAGTGGCATTACAGCTCAGTTTACCTGGGAGAACCGGTGCAGCGGGCTGAAGACGGAACCCGCAACGCACGGGGGGCTTTCCTGGGTGTAAAAAACCGGATCGACGGAAGGTCGCTGGAATATGAGGATCTGATGCTTCCTCAGCCGCTGTATGAGCGGATAAAGCATGCCTATGACAATCTTTGCGGGATAATATAAGAAGGTGAAGCGATGAGTCTGTATATTGCATATCTGCCGGATCCTGACGGCAGCGGCCGGCTGGACCAGCTGCTGGAATCCGCGCTGAAAGATGCTGAAAAAAAGACAGAAATACACTGGCTGGACGGCGCAGATGAATTCTGCCGGGCTGCAGACAGCGGTCAGCTGGAAGAAAGCCGCATCCTCTTCGCAGCAGAACTGGATACCAGCGGCATTAATATGGAAATGATGGAGGTGCTTCGGTATCTTCACCGAAACAGGGAATGTCTCTCGGGAGCAGCTGCCGGAATTCTGATTGACGGTGCCGATGACTGCTATACAAAGGATGCAGGGCGCAGGCTTGCCTTTGCGGCCAGCATGGCAGGGGGTACACTGCCGGGAAAATCACTGGTGGAGGGAACCGGAAGTCTGAAAAATTACGATATACAGGCGAAGACACTGCATACCAATCTGTATCATGCCTATGAAGAGGCAGCGCGGAAGCTGGTAAATAAAGTGCTGGAATTTAAGGTGGAAGAGATTTCCTGTCCATCCATTCTGGCAGTGCATGCCAGCAGCAGGAAGACCTCCAACAGTCTGGTCCTCTGGTCCAAGGTCCGTGAGCACCTGGACGGTTATGCCCACATTGAGGAAATTTCTCTCCGTGACGGGGAAGTCTGGGACTGCCGCGGCTGCAAATATGAAGCATGTCTTCATTACGGCGAAAAATCAAGTTGCTTTTATGGCGGAGTTATGGTAGAAAAAGTATATCCGGCAATTGCCAGAGGCGACATTCTGGTATTGATCTGCCCTAACTACAATGACTCAGTCAGTGCCAACATCATGGCATTTATCAACCGTCTGACCGCACTGTTCCGGACCAATGATTTCAGCCGGAAACGGTTTTATGCACTGGTGGTATCCGGCTACAGCGGCGGGGACATTGTGGCACAGCAGGTTATCGGGGCCATCAATATGAATAAGAACTTTATTCTTCCGGCAAAATTTGCCCTCATGGCGACAGCGAACAATCCGGGAAGTGTATTGGAAATAGACGATATTGATGAACAGGCGGCAGAGTTTGCGAAGCGGATTTTGCTGAGAGACTGATGAACGGACCGTTATGATAACAGATAAGAGAAAGGAATTTGGTGACCTTTATGATTTTTTTAAACAATGCAGCGAAAACTCTGCAGAAACCGGAAGGTGTGAAGAATGCGGCACCAGCCACAGAAGCGCAGGCAAAGGCCCTTACCGCGAAATTATTCTGCATGAAGAATCCTGAGAACGTAATCTTTACCCACAGCGGCAGTCAGGCGGTTGAACTGGCACTGCGTGCTTTTATTAAAAAGGGAGACCACATTATTCTTTCTGTAATGGATGTGGATGCGACCTGGGAGCTGGCAGAAGAACTTGCATCCGTACATGGTGTGGAAGTTTCTGCACTGGGTGCCAATGTTTACGGCGTACTGGAATATGATAAAATTGAAACTTTAATCCGTCCAAACACCCGTGCGATCGTATGTGCACACGGCTGCAGCGTAACCGGAAATATCGCTGATATGGACCGGCTGACAACCATTGCACGCCGTCATAAGCTGCTGGTGATTTCTGACGGATGCCAGACTGCAGGCGCAGCGGAAGTCCGTCTGGAAGACCTGGGCGTTGATGTATACTGTTTTACCGGATACAAGAAGCTGATGGGTCCGAAGGGCGTCGGCGGTATCTGCCTGAAGGAAGGGCTGATGGAGCAGTTTAAGGAAGGTCTGGTGCCGGTACTGGAAGAAAATCCGGAACTGGCAGAAGCACTGAAGCCGGTGGATCCGGTCAAACTGGGCGGTTACTGTGCAGGCCTGGAATACATCTTTGAGAAGGGGATTTACGGAATCTCCATGCTGCCGCACCGCCTGGCAAAGCGCTTCTTCGAAGCGACCAAATCCATGGATGCGGTGGAAGTTTATGGTGACTTCGGTACTAATACGAAAATTGCAACGGTTTCCATCCGTGTGGACGGCTTCACACCGGAGCAGGTTGCTGAGCATATGCTGAAAAACTTCGGTATTGTCTGCAAGGCAGGGCTTCATGATGCCAGCCGCATGCATGAGGCCCTGGGTACGGCAGAACATGGTCTGACCCGTTTCAGCTTCGGCTATTTCAATGACCGAATGGAGGTAAACGACACCATCTGGGCACTGATGGATTTACTGGGCCTGGAGGATTTATATTTATTAGCTTAAGGAGAAAAGAATGAGCAAAGGTACAATTTTTTATGCCATTGGTTTCGTACTGATCGTACTGCCGATGATGGTAAACCGCTATCTGGTGGAGATTCCAAACCTGATTTACTATGTGGCGGTAATCGGCGGTTTCGTATGCATTTATATCGGAATGCGTATCAGAGGGGAAAAAATCAACTGGAACTATGATTTCAGCCCGAAAGGAACCACGGCACAGTCCAGAAGAAAAGACAAGAAGTAAATGAAGTTTTTGTGAGTTTTCATCGGGAACCATTGACGGAAAAGAATCGCGATAGTAAAATTGTTGCATATCAAACAGTTTGATATGCGACAATTTTTATTTTTTGCAGGGTTCAGTCAAAAGGGAGGAAGCAGAAATGAAAAATAGTAAGCCAGTTCAGGAAGTAGGGCGGCTGCTGGGTATGATTCATAACGGTGTCCACCGTATGGGAGATAACGATCCCATGGTACGGGAGCTGGAAGGAATGACAGGAAAGAACCTGTGGATTATCGGTTATCTGAATTGCCACAAAAGTCAGCCCATATATCAGAAGGACCTGGAAAAGGCCTTTAATGTGACCCGGTCCACCGCATCCAAAGTTCTGACACTGATGGAAAAGAAAGGATTTATTCAGAGGCGTACGGTAGAAGAAGATGCCCGCCTCCGTCAGATTGTGCTGACAGATGCAGCAATAGAAATCGCGGACCGGATGGAAGAAAAACGCCGGAATCTGGAAGAACTGCTGACGAAAGACTTTTCTGATGAAGAAAAAACGCAGCTGACCGGATATCTGAACCGGATTCTGGATAATTTATACAATGAAAGCGAGGTAAATGAGGATTGATTAAAAAACTTACACCGTATATCGGTGAATATAGGAAACAGACCATTCTGACACCGCTGTTTGTCATGCTGGAAGTCATCATGGATATCGGGATTCCGCTGATCATGGCGGACCTGATTGACCAGGGCATCGAGCAGGGGAATATGAATGTGATTTTGAAATACGGTGCACTGCTGCTGGCAGCGGCACTTCTGGCGCTGCTTTTCGGCGCTCTGGCCGGCCGTACGGCAGCGGTGGCTTCCAACGGCTTTGCAAAGAATCTGCGCCGGGCCATGTACTATAAGGTCCAGGAGTACTCTTTCTCCAACATTGACCATTTCAGTACTGCCAGCATTGTAACCCGCCTGACTACGGACGTGTCCAATGTGCAGATGGCCTTTCAGATGATGACACGTATCGCAGTGCGGTCACCGGGAGTGCTGCTGTTCTCCTTTGCAGCAGCCTATAAGATCGATCCGAAAATGTGCCTGATTTTTGTGGGCAATATTCCGGTTCTGCTGATTGGTCTGCTGTTTATTATGAAGTTTGTACATCCGATTTTTGACCGGGTGTTTAAGAACTACGACAAGCTGAACAATGTGGTTCAGGAAAATCTGTATGCCGTGCGTGTGGTGAAATCCTTCAACCGTCAGACCTTTGAAACTGATAAGTTTAAAACTATGTCCGGCGGCATTTATAAGGATTTCGTGAAGGCAGAAAAGATGATGGCCTTCGTATCCCCGCTGATGCAGCTGTGCATGTATACCTGCATTCTTCTGATTTCCTGGATTGGTGCCAAGGCAGTTATTGCTTCCGGAAACAACCCGGATCTGGGTCTGTCCACCGGGGAACTGATGAGTCTGGTGACCTATACCATGCAGATTCTCATGAGCCTGATGATGCTGGGTATGATTTTCATGATGCTGACCATGGCCCGTGCAGCAGGTGTGCGTATTGTGGAAATTCTGGAAGAAGAGAGCGATATCCAGAGCCCGGAACATCCGGTGATGGAAGTGGCCGATGGATCCGTAGTCTTCGAAAACGTGGATTTTGCCTATAAAAAGGGAGAAGGTCACACTGGCCGCAACGCCCTTTCCGGCATCAATCTGAATATTGCTTCCGGTGAAACAGTGGGGATTCTGGGCGGTACCGGTTCCTCCAAGTCTACTCTGGTGCAGATGATTCCGCGTCTTTATGATGTAACTTCCGGAAGTGTGAAAGTAGGCGGAGTAGATGTCCGCCAGTATGATCTGGAAGTGCTGCGGAAGCAGGTAGCCATGGTACTGCAGAAGAATGTGCTCTTCTCCGGAACCATCAAAGAAAATCTGCGGTGGGGTGCTCCGGATGCCAGTGACGAAGAAATTCAGCATGTATGCCGTCTGGCCTGTGCCGACGAATTTATCAGCCAGATGCCGGACGGGTATGACAGCCATATCGAACAGGGCGGTACCAATGTGTCCGGCGGTCAGAGACAGCGTCTGTGTATTGCACGTGCTCTGATTGCAAAGCCGAAGATTCTCATTCTGGACGATTCTACCAGCGCGGTGGATATGAAGACCGATGCCATGATTCGAAAGGCCTTTGCAGAGGAAATTCCTGACACCACCAAAATCATCATCGCACAGCGTGTGGCTTCTGTACAGGATGCGGATAAGATTGTGGTTCTGGATGATGGCCGTATTGCTGCAGTGGGAACCCATGAAGAACTGCTGGAAACCAGTGATATTTACCGTGAAGTTTATGAATCTCAGAATAAAGCTACTTTAGGGGAAGGGGGTGCAGCATAATGGCAGGACCAATGAGAGGACCGGGCGGACCGGGAAGAGGTCCGGGACCTGGACCAGGCGGACCGAGAGGAATGATGCCGCCTCCAGGTATGAAGATTGAAAAAGGAACCATTAAACGGCTGCTCGCCTACCTGGGTGACTATAAATTCCGTCTGCTGTTTGTAATTGTCTGCATTCTGGTCAGCGCCGTTGCCAGTGTGGCATCTTCCCTGTTTATCCAGAGCCTGATTGACGACCATATTCTGCCGATGCTGACGCAGAACAATCCTCAGTTTGGCGGGCTGCTGACAGCCATCGGAAATGTGTGCATTATTTTCGCTGCAGGGATTTTCGCAAGCTTTTTCCAGACCATCACCATGGCGGTGGTAGCGCAGAGCACTTTAAAAGATATCCGTGATGAGATGTTTGCTCACATGCAGACCCTGCCGGTACGGTACTTCGATACACGTACCCATGGCGAAGTCATGAGCCATTATACCAATGATGCAGACACTCTGCGCCAGATGCTGGCCCAGTCTCTGCCGAACCTGTTCAGCTCCATTGTCTCCATGATTGCGGTGCTCTGTTCCATGCTGCATCTGTCTGTCTGGCTGACTCTGGTGGTAGTAGGGTTTGCCCTGATTATGATCATGTTTGCCGGCAAAATCGCCGGAAAGAGCGGCGGCTACTTCATGAAGCAGCAGAAGAATCTGGGTGAGCTGAACGGATATATTGAAGAAATGATTCACGGCCAGAAGGTAGTAAAAGTTTTCTGCCACGAAGAGGCCGCGAAACAAGATTTTGATGAGAAAAACCTGGAATTGTGCGCAGCATCCACCAGCGCTCACACCATGGCCAACATCCTGATGCCGATTATGGGCAATCTGGGATATGTGCTCTATGTGGCAGTGGCTGTAATCGGCGGTGTCATGGGCATCACCGGAGTCGCAAACATGTCCATCGGAGGGGAACCGGTACTGACATTGGGGACCATTGCGTCTTTCCTGACCCTGTCCAGAAACTTCGTGAACCCGATTACTCAGATTTCCAACCAGCTGAATGCGGTTGTCATGGCCATGGCCGGGGCGGCACGTATTTTTAAGCTGCTGGATGAAAAGCCGGAAGAAGACCACGGCAGTGTAACCCTGGTCAATGTGCTTGTGGATGACGAAGGCAGCATGACCGAATGTCCGCAGAGAACCGGTCACTGGGCGTGGAAGGTGCCAAACGGTGTCACTGTTCGACAGAACCATGAAAACCGCGATGTGGATGCGGCGGAAGGTTTTGAACTGGTTCCTATGGAAGGAAGAATTACCATGTACCAGGTAGACTTCGGCTACACCGAAGAGAAGACTGTGCTCCATGATATCACCCTGTATGCAGAACCGGGTCAGAAAGTAGCCCTGGTCGGTGCGACCGGTGCCGGAAAAACCACCATCACCAATCTGATCAACCGGTTCTACGATATCGACGACGGCAAAATCCGTTATGACGGCATCAACATCAACAATATCCGCAAGGCGGATCTGCGTAACTCCCTGGGTATCGTACTTCAGGATGTAAACCTGTTCACCGGTACTGTCATGGAAAACATCCGCTACGGTAAGCTGGATGCCACCGATGAAGAGTGTATCGCCGCGGCAAAACTTGCCAATGCAGACGGTTTCATCCGCATGCTGCCGGATGGTTACGATACCGTACTGGAAGGCGACGGAAGCGGTCTGTCACAGGGACAGCGCCAGCTGATTTCCATTGCCCGTGCGGCAGTTGCAGACCCGCCGGTAATGATACTGGACGAAGCGACTTCATCCATCGACACCCGTACGGAAGCAATCGTACAGCGTGGTATGGATAATCTGATGCATGGCAGAACTGTATTTGTCATCGCACATCGTTTATCTACGATTCAGAATTCTGACGTCATCATGGTAATGGATCAGGGCCGCATTATCGAAAGAGGCGACCATGAGCATCTGATGAATGAAAAAGGAAGATATTATCAGCTTTATACAGGAGCGTTCGAGTTAGACTAAGGCTGCAGCTGTGCTGTGCCAGCTTGTCCTCGGCAGTAAAGCTGCCTGTGGAATCGCTTGCACAGCACACAGCAGCCTCAGCAAAACCGAAAGTCTGGTATAAAGTGAGTAATACATACAGGAGGAAAATGAAATGATTAGAAAAATGTTCAGAGCGCAGCAGCTGCTGGCACCGGAAGTGACCGAAGAGGTGCTGCTGAGAAACAACGTAGGTACACTGTGCGTAATGGGGGACGATGATTTTCCTTATGGCGTACCGATGAACTATGCATATAAGGATGGGAAGATTTATTTCCACTCTGCACGCCGTGGCTACAAGACTGACTGCCTGGAAGTAGACCAGGCAATCGGCGGTCCAAAGTGCAGCTTTACCGTTATCGACTACAATGAAGTGGAAGGTGAAAAGTACTCTACACTGTACCGCAGTGTCATCGCTATGGGACGTGTCCGTAAGCTGGACGGAGAAGAAAAGATTCAGGGCTTCCGTGCACTGGTAGACTCCATGTCTTCCATGATTCCGGAACATGTCCGTCACGCCAAGACTGACGCCTGCACTGGGGCATGGGTTTATGCCATCGACATCGAACACCTGACCGGCAAAGAAGCCAGAGAGCTGATGGAAATGCGTAAGGAAGGCACTTTAGACAAGTAAAATTTAAAACCGGCATATGCTATACGCACTTAGTCCTCGGCACATAAGTGCCTGCGAAATCGTTTGCATAGCATATGCCGATTTTTTATTGTCTAAAGTGCCTTCTGTTTCGATAAACGTATATTGACTTGCATAGATAATCTATGTATAATGAAACTAAGAAACATGCATAGATTATCTATGTATAATGTGATGACAGAAAGAGAAAGGCGAGTATGATATATGAAACTGGATAAAGGACTGGTAGGCGGCAGTACAGTACTGCTGGTACTGACTCTGCTGGCTGAAAAAGATTACTACGGATATGAAATCATCAAAACGCTGGAAGACCGGTCGGACAAGACTTTTGAGTTTAAGGAGGGAAGCCTCTATCCGGTTCTGCACAGGCTGGAGAACGAGGGCTTTGTGGTGAGCTACCGGGAAAAGAGTGAGTCAGGAAAAGAGCGGAAGTATTACCACATCACACCTGCCGGCCTGGAACTGCTGGGGGAAGAAAAGGAGCAGTGGATTGTATTCAGCAAGGCCGTAAACAGGGTTGCTCTGGGGGCAGAGTTCGGTCTGGCGTAGGCGGAGCACCGCAGGGGGATATCATGAACAGAAATGAATGGATGGAGCAGGTCCTCCGTGAAGTCCGATTCGCACCGGACCGGCGGAAAATCCGGCAGGAACTGACAGAACATATGGAAGACCGGATGGAGGAGTACCTGGAAGGAATGGGTGCTTACGACGATGTCGACGGCAGTACGGATTTTGATGCACTTCTTGAAAAGGCCGAAGTACGTCTCATTAATTCCATGGGTGATCCGGCGGAACTGGGCAGGGAACTGAACCAGCAGCACAAACCGTGGCTGGGATGGCTGTGGATGGCAAGCCGTGTTTTGCTGATTGTGTCTGTTTGTCTTGTGATTGGCATGGCAGCACTTCTTTCGCTTATTACGCCCGATGATATGGATGAGAAAATAAATCTGGAAGAACAGTATGAACAAATGGCGAAATACTACGATTCCGACTATAACCTCAGTGGAGATATCTATTACTGTATGGAACCGGATTACACGGTGGAACTTCTGGACACGGAAATCACGTTCCGTCTTTTTGCCTATGATGATTCCGATGGGCGGCTGGAACTCCTGGTTACCAGCTGCGGGGCAGCGTATCTGAAAAATATTGCTTTGGATTTACAGTGCAATGGCGAAAGTCCAGCTATGGCACAGCACGAAACCGGGAAGGATAGCCATGGAAACCGTCTGGAACTGAGCAAAATCACTTACGAACGCTTTGACCGTGATGCCACCCAGCTGCATATTACATATGACCGGTTCGGCGAGCATTTCGAATTTACGGTAGACGTTGCATCCGGCACTGTGACTGCAGGAGAGGTGGGCGCATGAGAACTACAGAAAACAGACTGATAAATAAACTGAAGAGCAGGCTGCGGTATCATAAACTTTCACGAAAGCAGGCTGCCCTGCAAAATCTCATGCTCACGGCGCTGGTGGTGATGATAGGTGTTCTAGGGCTGCAGACTTATGAAGACAGCCACTCTCCGGAGGCTGTGATAAAAGAATGGTGCGAAAAGATGTACTTCGGTGAGGCAGAGATACTTTCAACTTTGGATTACCGAGGGGAGAAGCACCCGTATAAAGATGTAGTCATTGGCAAGCAGCTGCCAAATGGCGAACGGTACGAAGCAAAGCTGACCATGGAACAGAGGAATCCGTGGAGATGGGAGTTTACGGGAAGTGCCATGTGGAACACAGCACCTATGGAATATGATATTGGAGATGGATCGCCGGAAGCATTGGCGGATATGTTTATCGGGTTTGAGAACTTTGATGAACTTTATGTTTTCGATACGCCTACAACATATACGGCAATGAGTGAAGAAGGAGTTTCTGATGTGAGACTCATTCCAACGATAACCGTAGCAGCGAAACAGGCCGAGAAAATAGACAGTGTAACCTATATGAGGGATTACAGCTTTTGTCTGTATCCGGAAACCGGGGAGATACGGACCATGTCTAAAGATCCTGTTGTGATGACTAATGGCAGAGAAGGTACCCTCTGGCTCAGTGAGGAGCGGATGGTGTTTATTGCTGAGAAACTGATGGAATTGATGGCGCTGTAGTAGGGGCAGGAGGACGTTATGAAGAATCAGATTGCGAAGCTGAAACGGTGGATGAAAGTTCATCGGATGTCAAGGAAGCAGGCCACGCTGCAAAATCTCTGTCTTTCACTTCTGCTCGTCACTCTCTTTGTGGTGCTGGCCCGGGGTTACATGGCAGACAACAGTGTGGAAGTGGCAGTACAGCAATGGTGCGAAGAAAATTTCTTCGGTGAGGCAGAAATCGCAGCAACCATTACGTTTGAAGAAGATAAACACCAACAGAAACAGGTCTTCATCGAAAAAGTTCTGAAAAACGGCCAGCGCTATGAAGCACGGCTGGATCTGCTGCGGGAAAACCCGTGGAAGTGGGTGTGCGCGAGCAGCAGTTACAGTATTGCAGCGAAGGAAATTTCTATACTGGATGACCTGATAGAGATGCAAGGCAATGCCGCGGTAATCCCTGCGGAAGCAGTGCAGGGCAGTTTCCCGGAATTTGCAGGATGCCAGTTCCTACAGGCTATGTATTCCACCGTGCACATTATGGAGGATAAAAATACGATAAATAATAGCCACCCAGCATTTCAGGTGTATGCAGGATATCATTATGATGTTGGTGAAATCACACCGGAACTTCTGCTGTATGGGAGCAGCAGTTTCCGCATGAATCTTGAAACCGGGGAGATGGAGGCAGTTGATTTCGAACCATTTGTGCTGGACGGTAAGGAAGCAACCCTATGGGTCAGCGATGAAAGGCTGAAGCGGTTTATTCATACTTTGATGGAGACTCTTCCGGAACAGAAAAAATAAAAGGGGTAATTTTATAAATTTTATGCTATACTGTCAAGTAGAAGCAGCAAACCGGGCGGTCAGGAGGCTGTCCGGTTTTTATGTATATTGCGAATAGACGATGTGATTCGGAGGTAAGTGCAATGGGCGATGTGAAGCAGATCCGGCTGGTGGCAGACAAGCCTTTTTATAACAACATGGACGTGGCAATCTGTGATTTTGGCGGAAAGGACGGTGCGCTCCGCAAGAGAGGAAAAATCACCGTAGACTATTCTGCCTACGATATCAAGCAGCTGAAGTCCAGAGGGCATGATACCCTGGAATCGGCGCTGGAGTACTATCGGAACTGGATTTACGATACGGTCCGTTATTTCCTGCTGACCGAGTTTGAGCTGGAAGAAGGCGGCTGGGATCATCTGCTGGGTCTGATAAAAGAACAGATTGAAAAATACTATGAAGAGGTGAAGCCATGAGTCTCTTTGATTCCTACGATGAAAACCGGATAGCAATCCTGAATCCCTGGAATGTATATCAGCCGGCAGAAGGTTTTCCGGAAACGGTCATCATGACCTTTGGGTCCAAAATCCTGGATATCGCCCTGCAGCAGTTTGACTGCCAGCCCATCATCGAGATGGGGTACAGCAGCGGAATGCATAAGATTTACCGCTTTGATGTTTCAGGAAAAACACTTGGTATCTGCCGTGTCCCTATGGGAGCGCCTATGACTGTGGCTATGATGGAAGAGTGTATTGCCATGGGAGCGAAGAATCTGGTAGTTTTCGGCTCCTGCGGAACTCTGGACCGGAACATTCCGGCAGGCCATCTGATTGTACCGGAGGCTGCATACCGGGATGAGGGTACCAGCTACCATTACCTGCCTGCGGCAGCAGGAGACTACATAAAGGTACCAACCGCAGACCGTACTGCGGAAATCATAGAAGCTATGGGACTTCCGGTTCTGCGGACCCGAATCTGGACCACCGACGGTCTGTACCGTGAAACCCGCAGAAACATGGAAATACGCCGCAGCGAAGGCTGCCGTGTGGTGGACATGGAATGCTCTGCGGTTATGACAGTGGCGCAGTACCGGGGTGTGAAGGCGTACCAGTTTGTTTATGCTGAGGACAACCTGGACGGTATCGACTGGGATCCGCGTACTATGGGACAAGTTCCGAAATCTGCGAAGGAACTCTACCTGCGGGTGGCAGTAGAAATCGCAAAGCAGGTATAGGCCCCGTGCACTCCTTTTTAGATGATTTGAATAAAAAAGCGTGCAGCATAACTTGAAATTACATGATTTTAAGTAAATTCGTTCAGTTTTTTAAGAAAAAATCACTCCATTTCGCTGATTTTAAGCAAAAAGGAGTGATTTCTTTTATTTAATCATGAATTTGTGCACGCTTATACAGTATTATTTTTCAAAAAAGAGTGCATTCGGCGGATAACTGCTTGGTTTATTCCCCGATTTCCTTCAGATGAGCGTATTTTGCGTCGATCTTCTTCAGTTCTTCGATAATCTGAATCTTCTGTGGGCAGTGAGATTCGCACGCGCCGCATTCGATGCAGGCGGAAGCGGTAGTTTCCAGACCATAGTACTGGCCGGATAAGGAGCCCCAGATATGATGGAAGCCCTTTGATGCAGCTACATTGTACATCTTGAAGATTTCAGGAATCTTGATGCCGGAAGGACATTCATCACAGTAGTTGCAAGCGGTACAAGGGATGATGATGTCGCTCTGGATTGCCTTGGCAGCAGCATCTACAGCCGATTTTTCTTCTGCAGTCATATCAGGTGCTTCGAAGGTATTGATGTTGTCCACAAGCTGTTCGTAGGTGGACATGCCGGACAGGGTAGTCAGGATGCCTGGCAGTTCGTTACAGAACTTCAGTGCGTAAGCTGCATAGTTGGCCTTGCCTTCTGCGGCTCTGCATGCGCTGCCTTCTGCGGCCGCTTCATCCAGCAGTCTGCAGGCTTCTTCACTCATTGGGTTAGCCAGCATACCGCCGCGTACCGGTTCCATGATGATGATTGGCTTTTCATGCTTGCGTGCTACATCATAATATTCATATGCCTTGTCGTATTCCCAGTCAAAATAGTTGATCTGCAGCTGTACGAATTCAATATAGTCACCGTATGCAGAAAGAACCTTGTCCAGGAATTCAGCGGAACAGTGGAAGGATGCACCCAGATGACGGATGCGGCCTGCTGCCTTTTCTTCCTTCAGCTGTTCGAACATATGCATTTTTACGATGTCGTCCCAGCCTTCTTCATCCACATTGTGCATCAGGTAAAAATCGAAATATTCTACTCCGCACTTTCCAAGCTGTTCTTCGAAAATCTTCTTTACATCAGATTCTTCAGCGCACAGCCAGGACGGCATTTTGTCTGCCAGGAAGAAGCTTTCGCGCGGGTGTTTTGCCAGGGCACTGCCCAGGTGATTTTCAGACTCACCTGCATGATATTTATAAGCGGTATCGAAGTAGTTGATACCGTGAGCAATAGCGTAATCCACCATTTTCTGCACGTGATCCGGTTCAATTTTTCCTTCTGCATCCATTGGAAGACGCATAGCACCGAATCCCAGGCGGGAGATCTTTAAGTCTTTGAAATCAGTGTAATGCATGGGGTATACCTCCTGTATTGTAGTCATATAAAAGTATTATACAATATTTTTCAAATGATTGCAAATTTCAGAAAATTATGTTAGAATAAAATTCTGTTATTATGATTAGACAAATTATAATAAATATCAAAAGTTATAGGAGTTAATTATGGGCAACGAAAACAAAATGGAAAAACGTTACGGATTGCTCACAGCAATCTGTATGGTAGTCGGTATCGTAATCGGTTCCGGCGTATTCTTTAAGGCACAGACCATCCTGCAGGCTACCGGCGGCGACATGAAGGTCGGCGTAGCAGCATGGATTATCGGCGGTCTGATTATGCTGGTATGTATTCTGGCATTTGCAATTATGGCAACCATGTACGAAAAAGTAAATGGTGTTGTTGACTATGCGGAAGCACTGGTTGGCGAAAAGTATGCATATATTATCGGCTGGTTCATGGCGGTAATTTACTTCCCATCCATGACGGGTGTTCTGGCATGGCTGACTGCAAGATACACACTGGTATTCATCACTGCTGTAAACCCTGCAATTGCAATGACAGAAGGCGGCCCTGTAACCGGCAGTGAATGTATGGTTCTGGCCCTGTTCTTCCTGTGCGGTGCTTACGCAATCAATGCGCTGTCTCCAAAGCTGGCGGGTAAGTTCCAGGTAACTACTACCTTTGCAAAGCTGATTCCACTGGGACTGATGATGGTTGTGGGCGTAATCTACGGTCTGATGAACGGTCAGCTGGCTGAAAACTTCAGCGGCGAAGCACTGGCAGCAGTAATGGAAACCGGAAGTACATCCGGAAATGCACTGTTCGCAGCTGTAGTATCTACTGCATTTGCATACGAAGGCTGGGTTATTGCAACTTCCATCAACTCTGAGCTGAAGAATGCGAAGAGAAATCTGCCAATCGCACTGGTTGTGGGCGGCATCGTTATCATGTGCGTATACATCTTCTACTTCATCGGTGTAGCTGGTGGTGCGACTACACAGCAGCTGATGGACGAAGGTGCAACTTCTGCATTCCTGAATATCTTCGGCAACGTATTCGGTAATATTCTGAACCTGTTCATCGCAGTTTCCTGTGCAGGTACTCTGAACGGTCTGATGCTGGCAACTACCAGAGGTATGTTCTCCCTGGCTGCAAGAGGCAAGGGCCCTAAGCCTGAAATGTTCGCAGTTGTTGACCCTGCTACCAAGATGGCTGGCAACTCCTCCATCTTCGGTCTGCTGTTTGCGGCAATCTGGCTGGTTCACTTCTACGGAAGCAATCTGGCACCACATAACTGGTTCGGTATTTTCGGCTTCGACTCTTCCGAACTGCCGATTATCACCACATATCTGCTGTATCTGCCAATCTTCTTCATGTTCATGAAGAAGCATGCTGAACTGAGCTTCGTAAAGCGTTTCCTGATTCCAGGTCTGGCAATGATCGGAAGTACTTTCATGGTATTCGCAGCAGCATATTCTCACGGCTACAAGCCGTTCCTGGCGGCACAGGCTAATGGCACATTCTCCTGTCCGGTACTGTTCTATCTGGTTCTGTTCATTATCGCAACAATTATCGGAATTATGGTGGACGAAGGAAGAAAAAAATAGTAAAATAGAATAAGAAGAATTCTAAAGGCCGGTTTATTCAGTAAACCGGCCTTCTGCAAATACAGGGAAAAGGAGGTGTTTTCATGGGAATGATTTTTACGGAGCTGGTACGGTGGGTATTCGCTGCGCTGGCACTGTATATTTTGCTGCGGTCTATCGTGAGCCTGCTGCGGAATAAAAGCTATGCTGAAGTATGGGCTTATCTCCATCTGGAAACACTGAAACCTTTGAAGGATGATCAGTTTGAGCTGACGGAAATCAGTGTTCCGGTGACCCACTGGGAAAGCGTCATCGGACGGACCGGAAGCTGTGACATCGTGGTAAAGGACCGTGCAATGTCCAGAAACCACGGGCTTCTCATGAGAGACGGCGGCGGAAACTGGACATTCCGCGATGTAGGTTCGAAAAACGGAAGCTTCCTCAATGACGTACAGATTACAGAACCAATGAAACCGGTTCCATTGAAGTACGGTGATGAAATCCGTATGGGGGCAACTACCTGCACACTGCTTCCAATCAGTCTGGAAGAAAAGAACAATAATATCAATATGCGGCGTTCGGATACGCGGACCATGTCTGCAGGACCGACCTTTGCGGCGCTGACGCTGTTTCAGCTTCTGGCAGCTTTCCAGCTGGCCATTACAGTACCGGCAGAAGCTCTGGGTCAGGTAATCATGGCTTTCGGCGGTCTCATTGCCATCATGTGGGTGTATCTTGGAGTGATGCGGGCGCTGAAGCAGACTGCCTTTGAGATGGACACCATCGCATTCTTCCTTTCTACACTGTGTCTGGCTGTGGTGGCATCCTCCAGTCCGGCAGCCCTGAAAAAACAGCTGATTGCTATTGCTCTGGGCGTGACAGCCATGGTCATCATGTGCATGATGCTGCGAAGTCTGTCTCTGACGAAAAAAATGCGCTGGCTGCTCCTCTGGGGTGCAGTGGTTCTTCTGATATTCAACCTGACCTTCGGTACCTTTGTGTTCGGTGCGAAGAACTGGATTCAGATCGGGGCTTTTTCCTTCCAGCCTTCTGAAATGGTTAAAGTTGCATTTATCTGGATTGGGGCGGCTACTCTGGACGAACTCTTCCAGAAGAAAAACCTCTGGACGTTCATGCTGTTCTCCGGGTTCTGTTTCTGCTGTCTGGCGATTATGGGGGACTTCGGAACCGCCATTATTTTCTTCGTCACCTTCGTAGTGATTGCGTTCCTGCGAAGCGGTGACTTTTCAAAGCTTTTCCTCTTCCTGGGTGCTGCCTTTGCCGGCGGAATGATTATCATCCGGTTTAAGCCATATATCGCAAATCGTTTTGCGTCCTGGGGACATGTGTGGGAGCCGGAATTTGTAGATGCTGCAGGCTACCAGCAGAGCCGTGCCATGAGTGCAGCCGCCAGCGGCGGTCTGGTTGGTGTGGGTCCCGGTGAGGGGTGGCTGGAAACGGTGGCAGCAGCAGATACTGATATGGTATTCTGCATGCTGATTGAAGAGTGGGGGCTGATTATTGCTCTGATGGCGGTGCTCTGCATCGTGACACTGGCAGTTTTTTCTGTCCGTTCCATCATGGAAGCCAGATCCACATTCTATACTATCGCAGCCTGCGGTGCCATGAGTATGTTCGTGTTCCAGACCATGCTCAATGTGTTCGGGTCTGTGGACCTGTTCCCATTCACAGGGGTTACTTTCCCGTTTGTGAGCAATGGCGGAACCAGCATGATGGTTTCCTGGGCACTTCTGGCATTTCTGAAATCAGCAGATACCCGTGAAAGGGCAAGTATTGCAGTAAAGGCAGGTGAGCGCTTATGAAGAAACTGGAAAGAAGAGCATTCATCTGTCTGCTTCTGGTGCTGTTCCTGGTGGCAGGTTCTGTGCTGTTCACAGTCCGTCTGGGCATGGAAGGGGGCCGTTGGGCTTCTTATTATGCCAATGACCATGTGTTCCATCAGGGTATGCTGACGGTGGGAGCTGTTCATGACCGTAATGGTACGCAGCTTCTGAAATATAACAGCGATGGTGCTCATTACCACGAGGATCCGGAAATCCGCATCGCCAATCTTCACGTTACCGGAGACAAAGGATGCAATATTGCAACGGGAGCAAACTCGGCATTCCGCAGCAAAATGATTGGATACAACTTTATTACCGGAACCAAAGGGATTTTCATGGGAACCGGACGGAAGGTTTCCCTTACTGTGGATGCCAAACTGAACCGTACTGCATACCGTGCACTGGCAGGCCGTAGCGGACTGGCAGCTGTGTACAACTGGAAAACCGGTGAAATTCTGTGTCTGGTCAGCGGACCCGGATTCGACCCTGCAGATGAAGGAAGTGCTGCTTCTGCATCAACGGGCGCATATATGAACAAGGCAGTTTCTGCGGTCATGACACCGGGATCTATTTTCAAGCTGGTTACTTCGGCAGCCGCAATTGATACACTTCCGGCACTGGAAGAGTGGACCTTTACCTGCACCGGAAAACATGAGGTGGAAGGGGAGTTCGTAACCTGCTATTCCGCCCACGGCGAGCAGGATTTCCGGGATGCACTGGCCAACTCCTGCAACTGTGCTTTTGCAGAGCTGACTCTCAGAATGACACCGGAAACCATGGAAAAATATGTGAAAAAACTGGGCCTGACCGATTCCTATAATATAAACGGAATAAAATCCGCAGCAGGACAGTTTGAATTTGAAGCAGCCGGTATTAACCGTGCCTGGGCTGGCATCGGGCAGTATGAGGATCAGCTGAATCCGCTGTCCATGATGGTATATATGGGAGCAATTGCAGGCGGCGGAAAGGCGGCAGAACCGATTTTGCTGAAGGGAAGCAGAGCCGGGGAGACAACCCTGCTCAGTACGGAAACGGCAGACCAGCTGAAGGAAATGATGCGGAATAACGTAATTTCAAACTATGGTGACGGAAACTTCCCTGACCTGGAGCTCCATGCCAAAACCGGTACTGCAGAAGTGGGTGAGGGCAGAAGTCCTCATGGATGGTTTACGGGCTTCAGCGGCGATTATGCTTTTATCGTCTGTGTGGAAAACGGAGGCAGCGGCATCGGTGCAGCAGCACCTGTGGCCAATGCCATTCTGCAGGAGCTGAAATAAGCTGTTAATATGAATTCGGAGCATAAAAAAAGGATTTCGGAATTGCATTTTCACTGCAATTCTGAAATCCTTTTTCGTTTTTCTTTGTAGTACTTATTCCAGAGGCTCTCCGGTTACATATTCGATAAAGCCCTTTGCATTTTCAGCACCGATATGGAATGTGTGCTTCTTACCCATCAGGGATACATACAGATAACCGCTGTCGCTGACACCAAACTGAATCTGAGATCCTGTCTGGTTGGAATCGGAAGTAAACAGTGCTTTGGCATTTCCGTTGGCGAAACTGCTGTCTGCAGCACGCGGTGCACTGCCCTGATTCAGCAGATAAGTCCATGCTGCTTCTGCGGTGTCCACCTTGTAGCTGTGGTTGGAGGAATATCCAACCATAGAAATCTGACAGCGTACATTGCCGGAGAAAGAAGTCTTCTTTTCCAGACCCAGATCAGAAACAAGCTGACCCAGAGTAGACGGTGCATAGTTGGCGTTGGCATAAACCAGAGGCTGGTCGAAACCTTCCACATCCAGTGCAACCATAGCGGCTCTGGATACACCTTTTAGTTCACGAACCTTTGCCTTTACATCTGCTGCATTGGTAGTAGATGTCTGAGGCAGAGAGATGGTTACCACTTCAATGGTTTCACCCACATCAGAACGGGACACGGCTGTGCCGTCCACCACATAGTTTCCGTCGGATACAGAGATGGAAGCAACCTGACTCGTTCCAATGATTTCATTAGTCCAAGGAATTGCAGAAGTGCCTTCTGCACCAGGTGTTACCTTACCGGAAGTATCCTTTTCAGGCGGATTCTTTTCCGGCGCAGCGGCTTCGTTTCCGTCCTGCTTATCAGGGTCTACAGCCGGATGTTCATCAGTTTTCTCGTCGGAGGCTTCATCAGAAGTTCCGTTCTGCTTCGGGGTATCGGATTCGTCTTCACTGGCGGTATTTTTACCGTCAGCATCGGACTGTACGTCACCTTCATCGGCAGAAACATCGTCATTGTTTTCTGCTGATGTTTCATCTTCATTGGATACAGGAGGAACTGTTTCATCATCACCAACCGGTGCCTGAGTTTCATCTCCCTGGTTATCAATGCCGACAATCTGAGTGTTCGGACCGACTGCCTGTTCAAACAGGTCCTGCACGCCGCTGGCGTCATCGCCGTCCGGTCCCAGTAACGCAAACGTAGATATCATAACAATGATGCTGGCTGCAACTGCTGTGCCGTAGTACCATATGGATTTGTTCGTTCTTTTTCGGTTATTTGCAAAATGTTTTCTTGGGGCGGATTCCACTGCCGCAATGGAGTCGGCGGTTCCGGTGATTTCAGGCTGAACCTGAGGGCGGAACGGAATCACATTATCGTTTTCTGTTACCTGAGAAGGTGCCTCTGCAGCAATTCTTGCGAGCAGACTTCCGACTACATCGTCAGAAGGCTCCATCTGCATCTTCATACTGCGAAAGATATCATCGCAAAATCCATCGCGAAACGTTTCGTCAGTCATTATAGCCTTCCTCCTTAAGTTTTTCCTTCATCATTTCACGGCCACGCATGAGCTGAACTTTTACGGTGCTGGACTTCAGATCCAGAACCTTACAGATCATATCAATGGACATGTCCTCGAAATAGAAAAGGTGGAGAACTGTTCGATATTTCTCCGGAAGCGCCTGCAGAGCTACATAGACTGCATTCTCTTCCTTAGTCTGAAATTCAAATGACTCTTCTTCCATTTCGTCCATAGGGACCGTACGTTTGCGGTATGTGCTGTCCACAACACGCTTGGAACAGTTGATGGCAGTCCGGATGAGCCAGGCTTTCCGATGTTCTTCGTCATTGAACTGAGGGTTTGTTCTGAAGTAAATCAGAAATACCTCCTGAAAAATGTCGTCGGCATCGTCGCGGCTGTTCACGTAGGACAGGGCCACACTGTAGACGGTTCCTTTGTAACGCTGGATGACGGTCTCAATACTTTCGTTCTGCACAAAAGTCTCAGCCATCGTCGTCCTCCTTACATAATTAACTCAAAGTTGAACCCCAAAAGGTTACAGAAAAAAATAAAAAAATTGCAAATATCATGAAATTTTACTATGAATCTGCACTCCATACATATAAACGGATAATTCCACAATATGGTCACATATTTCTGACAATTTTTTCAGAAATATGACAGGAAAAGTGCTAAAATATAGATAAATTATTTTCATATCAAATAATTATATCAAAATACGACGTATAACACAATGGAAACTTTCTTAAGAAAATCGTAAGGAAGTGAATACGGATTTTGTAATATTTAGCTTTTATATTGAAAGTGTACCGGAAAGGGGTACGGACTGGAGGAACACATGGCAGATCTGATACAAAAAGAGAAACAGCTGAATATTCTTGTATGCGACGATGACCGTGAAATC
Organism: Anaerovoracaceae bacterium; assembly: GCA_045637765.1. Classification (GTDB taxonomy): domain Bacteria; phylum Bacillota; class Clostridia; order Peptostreptococcales; family Anaerovoracaceae; genus RGIG7179. Next base: position 58,915 of record JAZTZZ010000029.1, read on the forward strand.
GCAGGGGCAATCGAAATCTACCTGCGGAACGAGGGGTATAAGGTCTTTAAGGCATACGACGGCTTTCAGGCGCTGGAAACGGCCAGACGGGAGAATTTGCACCTGATTATCATGGATATCATGATGCCGAACATGGACGGAATACAGGCAACCATGAAAATCCGCGAGGAAAAGAATATCCCGATTATCATGCTGTCGGCCAAGTCGGAGGACTACGATAAGATTACGGGGCTTAATGTAGGTGCCGACGACTATGTGACGAAACCTTTCAATCCGCTGGAACTGATTGCCCGCGTCAAATCCCAGCTGCGGCGGTACACCAGCCTGGGAAGCATGAGCATAGCGCAGGCAGCAGGAATCTATCAGTCAGGGGGGCTGTGCGTAGATGATAATGATAAGAGGGTAACACTGGACGGAGAAGAGGTGACGGTAACTCCAATCGAGTTCGGTATTCTGAAACTGCTGACGGAAAATGCCGGAAGGGTATACAGTATAGATCAGATTTACGAACAGGTTTGGGGTGAACCGGCTTACAACGCAGATAATACGGTGGCGGTTCATGTGCGGCGCATCCGTGAAAAAATCGAGATCGATCCGAAAAATCCAAGATATTTAAAGGTGGTGTGGGGAATTGGATACAAAATTGAAAAAATTTAGTTATGGGCTGCTGTGGGTGCTGCTGATTGTCAGCGTGACAGCTGCAGGGATTAATTTCAGCACATTTGCGGCCATGATGCAGATTCAGCGGTATAATCTGGATTCGGACTTCCAGTTCGGTTATTATGATGAAAATGGGACATGGATTCGCTATGAAAGTATATGGTGCGGAGAAGTGATGGCGGAACCTGCAGAATTCATGAGACAGTTTACTGCAGGCGGAATTGCAGCTGCAGCATGCGCTGTGGCAGCACTGATTCTGCTGATTCTGATTCTGGTGTTTACAGGACGGAAGAAAACCGGAGAAATCCATCTGAACTGGTATGACCGTATCTGGTCTGAAATACATATGATGTCAGTATGCGGGTTTGCTGCAGCATTTACAGCTCTGACGATTGTACTGTATGAACTGTGGCCGGCTCAGGACTGGATTGGACTGTTCATGTCAGATTATGCAGACGCACAGCACTATGGAATACCAAACAGTCTGGCTGCATGCCTGATTATTCTGTCCATGATTGGTTCTGCTGTCTTCTGCCTGACTTCGCTGGTGAGTCTGGTGAAGAAACTGAAGGCGGGACAGTTCTGGGAAACTTCTTTCATTGGCGGAATTCTGCTGTACATATGGCGCAGCGTACGCGGCAGTGACCGGACAGCGCTGAAAGTGATGCTTTATCTGATGGGACTCTGTGGGGTTGCAGGCTTCTGCGGCGTGCAGGTGTACTGGAACGGCTGGAGCAACGAAGGCTGGATTTTAATCGGAGCGGCGGCCTGCATCCTGCTGATTTTGCTGGTGGTACCGGCCAAAATACGTAAGTTCCGGGCTGTCCGCAGTGCGGCAGCGGAAATCCGCAGCGGCAATCTGGCATGCAAAGTCCCTGTGAACCCGGGCAGAAGCGGCCGTCTGGACGAACTGGACCGGCTGGCAGTAGATCTGAATCATATCGGAGAAGCCCAGCAGGCTGCAGTTGCCAGCGAACTGAAAAATCAGCGGATGAAGACGGAACTGATTTCCAACGTGTCTCACGACCTGAAGACACCTCTGACTTCCATGACTGCTTACATTGATCTTCTGAAGAAGGAAGGGCTTGACAGCCCGAATGCAGCGGAATATCTGGAAATCATTGATAGTAAGACACAGAGGCTGAAAGCACTGACAGAGAATCTGTTTGAAGCGGCGAAGGCATCCAGCGGGGCCATTCCGGTGAATGTGACAGAAATTGACTTGGCTGCACTGGTCAGCCAGAGTCTGGCAGAAATGGAAGAAAAGCTGTCTGCACGCAGTCTGACTGCAATCGTAAGGAATGAATGCGAAGGGCAGCCGGAGGGATGCAGAGTTCTGGCAGACGGCCAGCTGCTGTGGCGCATCATCGAAAATGTCCTGGGAAATGTGAGCAAATACGCCTTGAGCGGAAGCCGGGTATATGTGAATATGAGTAAGATGGTTGCCCGGCGGCCGGACCAGCCGGACCGGATTCTGCTTGAAGTAAAAAATATTTCTGCGGAGCCGCTGAACATCTCAGCAGATGAGCTGATGGAACGCTTCAAGAGGGGCGATGAATCGAGAAATACGGAAGGCAGCGGTCTGGGGCTGGCCATCGCACGTGACCTGGCATCCCTGATGGGGGGTGAGTTTGAGGTGAGCATTGACGGCGATCTGTTTAAGTCCTGCATCCTGCTGGACGAGGCAGTCAGCGCACAGCAGGTTCGCACTTCAAAATCTGATATTGCAGCTTCAGCTGCCGAAAAAAAGGATGCAGCAATACAGGCTGTCCGCGGTGCAGTCGGTATTGTAAAAGAAAAAGCGGATGCAAAGAAGGCAGAAAAAGCTGCGAAGAAGCAGGAAAAAATGCAGAAGGCCGCATCTGCAGTCTCAAAATCTGAAGAATACGTACCGCCTCTGGTGGTATTTGAAGATGTACCTGTTCCGGAATATGAGCGGGTGGAAGAAGATGTAAGAATAGACTAAAACTGGAGGCTGAATAGATTTTAATCTATTTCATGCCGCAAAAGAATCTATCTTACCATATTTTGTAAATGTTAGACAGCCGGACTATTGCTGAAAAACAGTGATAATCCGGTTGTTTTGTTTTTTATCTTAGCGTTGTTGGCAATTGCAGTTAAGGTGGTTTTCGTGTATAATGATAGCGGAAGATTTTATTCTGTTTGAGGATGGTATTGAAATTATGAAAGAATTATACATTAAGGATTTGAGAAAGGACCAGGAAGTGGTGGAGTTTTTCATGGTAAAGGCCTGTGCTGTAAAGACCGGCTCCAATGGAAAACAGTATCTGGACATGACTCTCGGAGATAAGACCGGGGAACTGAGCGGTAAGAAATGGGATGTCAGCGATGGAGAATATCCTGCTCTCATTGAAATAAAAGAAAAAGAAATCGTAAAGGTAAAGGCAGTCATCACAGAGTGGGCTGGTCAGCTCCAGTTCCGTGTGCAGCGGATCCGGAAGGCCAATGACCAGGACGGTATGGTTATCGGTGACTTTGTGAAAGCGGCACCGGAAGACCCGCAGGAAATGTATGAGTATATTTTCGGCGTGGCATCCGCACTGAAGGATGATGAACTGAGAACCCTTGCCCTGCGTATTTTGTCGGAAAACAGAGAGCGGCTGCTGTATTATCCTGCCGCATCCAAGAATCACCATGCACAGCTGGGCGGCCTGCTGTACCATACCAAGCGTATGCTCATGACCGGACTGCGCGTATGTGAGGTGTACACCAATTTAAATCAGGATCTGGTACTGATCGGTGTAATCCTTCACGATATGGAAAAACTCAATGAAATTGAAGCAGATGTGGACGGAATTGCCAGCGGATATTCCTTCGAGGGACAGATGCTGGGACACCTGATTCAGGGTGTGAAAACGGTAGACCGCATGGCACTTGAAATGGGCATGGACCGGGAAAAGGCACTGATGCTGGAACATATGATTCTGGCACACCATTACGAACCGGAATTCGGAAGCCCGAAGAAACCGCTGTTCCCGGAAGCAGAGGTTCTGCATTATCTGGATATTCTGGATGCCAGAATGTTCGATATGCAGACAGCTCTGGAAGCAACACAGCCTGGCGAATTCAGCGATCGTGTGTGGACGCTGGATAACCGCAAGCTGTATAAGCCGGCGAATATATAAGTGTGTGGGCCGCTGATGCGGCATAAAAAGTTGGAAGAGGTAAACAGAAATGATTAAACTGCCGAAAGAAGTAAACAAAATAATGAAAACTCTGGAAACTGCCGGTTTTGAGTCTTATGCTGCAGGTGACTGTGTCCGCGGAACTCTGCTTGGTGAAGATCCCTACGGCTGGGATATTGTTACCTCCGCAGACGGAGAAAAACTGAAGGAACTTTTCCCGGAAGGCGAAGTTATCAGTGAAAAATTCGGAATTGTACGTTTGGAATTTATTGAAGAAGTTTATGACAAGGACGGAAATTTCCTGGGTGAAGAAGGCATTATCGCTGACGTGGCGCCATACAGAAACGGCGGAACCATTGAGACGGAAATGGGCAGAAAGGATTTCACCATCAATGCCATTGCAGACAGTCCTTATAAGGTGGCTGACCCGTACGAAGGCCGCGAGGACATCCGTAAGAAGCTGGTGAGAACTGTGGGCGATGCAGATGTTCAGTTTAAGGAACAGCCGATTCAGATGATCCGTGCTCTCCGCTATGCTGCACAGTACGGATTTGACCTGCACAAGAGTGTGTACGATGCAATCTGTACGAACTACGGACTTCTGGAAACAGTAGATATGAAGAAAGTCCGTGACGAACTTCTGAGCCTGATGGGAGCTCCTCATGCGGGAAAGGGCCTGAACATGCTGATGGATACCGGCTTGCTGAAGGTGGTTCTCGGCGAAAATGCAGTGGCACATCTGACCAAAAGAGAAATGTCTGACCTGACCACGCTCTGTGAAAATGTCGATAAGACACAGCAGGTTCCGGAACGACGCATGGGTCTGCTCTATACTTGTATCGATAAAAAGAAAGCTTTCGATTCCATCGACAAGCTGCAGTTTGAGGAACCTCTGCGCCAGCATTTCATTGATGCGGCCAAGGACATGGCAAAGCTGTATTTCGTGGCACAGAAGCCGGATCTGAAAAAGTTCATCTATGCCAGAGGTTGGGATCGTTATAACTATATGGCCAGCCTGGAAAAGGCACAGCGAATCGTTTTTGATCATTTCAACGAAACGAAGATCAAGAGTAAGATCTATATGCTGGAAGAAGTCAAAATGTACCGCGAGCCGATTTTTGAAGATGAACTGGCTGTCGATGCAAATGATCTGATGGAAGCCGGCATCTGCAGCAATCCGGAAGACGCAGCGAAGATGCTGACCATGCTGGTAGAAGAGATGCACGTGCATCCTCGTAAGAATACCCGTAAGGATCTGCTCGAGCTGGCCAATAAGTATAAGAAATTCAAGTTTTTAACCTGGACGAGAGGCGTACATTGGTTACATTAAACAATATCACAAAAATAAGCCAGGTCACCCCAGAGGTGACCTTGTTTTTACGCGGGCTTGGTTTCTCCAATTACTACATTATTAAAATTTTTAACCTGGTGGGTGATGCAGCCATAGCACTGACGGAAGACAATCCCTACTGGCTGCTGGATGAATTCAGCCATATGGGGTTCCGGAAAATTGATGAGGCAGCGGAGAAACTGGGGATTGAAAAAGACAGCGAATACCGGATTCAGAGCGGTATCCGTTTCGGCCTGCGCAGTTATGTGGCAGAAGGCCACAGTTTTGCACCGGTAAATGAACTCTGCGAAAAAGTGGCAGAGTATCTTGACCTGTCTTCATCTCTGGTCCGGGATGTGCTGGAGGACATGGCCCTCATGGGCATGGTGCAGATGACAATGCTGCATCAGCGGCCGGTGGTGTATTTTTACGGCTATTACCGGGCTGAATGCGTTATCTGCGGCAAGCTGGCCGATTTGGCTGACCCGGATATGATGAAGCCTCTGGCCTGCGGGGAAAACCTGGATTTTCTTCTCCGCAAAGCAGAAGCAGCCGGCGGCATCAGCCTGTCAGAGGAACAGTTTGCTGCGGCCCGGGATGTTTTGACCAGTGGGGTATCTATTATTACCGGCGGCCCGGGTACAGGGAAAACCACCCTGATTAACACCATTCTTCGTGTACTGAACGGATGCGGGCAGAAGGTGGCGGTCGCAGCACCGACAGGAAGGGCGGCCAAGCGAATTATGGAAACTACAGGACAGTATGCGTCCACCGTCCACCGTCTGCTGGAATACTATTACGATGAAGGGGCTCATACCATGGCCTTCGGAAAGAACCAGGCAGATCCCCTGGATGTGGATGCAGTTATTGTGGATGAAGCCTCCATGCTGGACCTGCTGCTGATGGGTGCTCTTTGTGATGCCATGAAGCCGGGAACCCGGTTGATTCTGGTAGGGGATGCCGATCAGCTGCCTTCTGTAGGAGCAGGCAGTGTGCTGGAAGACCTGATTGCCAGCGGATACTTCCATACGGCACACCTGACAGAGATTTTCAGACAGGCACAGGAAAGCAATATTGTGGTCAACGCACACCGCGTAAATGATGGAAGATACCCGATATTCGGGGGTGACTTCGTTTTAATAGAGGGTGACAAACAGCAGGAGACCCTGGATAAGGTGACAAAACTGGCAGGAAAGTTCCCGCTGGACCAGGTTCAGGTGCTGACACCGACGAAAAAGGGAATTCTGGGCAGCCAGAATCTGAATATTTACCTGCAGCAGATGTTTAATCCGCCGAGGGAAGGTGTGGATGAGATTCAGTTCGGTCAGCGGATCTTCCGGGTCGGGGACCGGATTATGCAGCTGAAAAACAATTACCGTCTGGAATTCAAAAGACCGGGAAGCAAGGATGGAAAAGGTGTATTCAACGGTGAGACCGGAACTATCACAGCCATCGACCGCGAAATGGCACAGATTACCGTGGAATATGATGACGAAAAATGGGTGGAGTATCCTTATACTCAGCTGGACGAAATCGAGCTGGCCTATGCGGTGACGGTTCACAAAAGTCAGGGCAGTGAATTTCCGGTAGTAATCATGCCGGTATCCTGGTTCCCTCCGGCACTGGCTACAAGAAATCTGCTCTATACAGCCATTACCAGAAGCCGGAAACAGGTGTACATCGTGGGACGGCAGGATTATCTGAATGCTATGGTGGATAATTGTCAGGGCCAGCAGCGTAATTCAGGACTTCAGGAACGTCTGAACGGGTTTTATGGAGGATTGTAAAAAGTAAATATACTCATTGATGCCAATGGCCGGAATTGATTCCGGCCATTTTTCATAGGGTGGATCTTCATAAATCGCAGATAGACGATGCGGCATGTCGAAATAAGGCGAACGAAAGGGAGTTGGATAATAATGGGAAATATGGTAAAATATATTTGACGTAAAGCAAAAATATGTATAAATTTGCAAAGAAGGAGGCTGCGTGGCTTAATGAAAAAGCAACTGGTGTATCTGAATCTGAAAGGGCCAGCCTGGCTGCAGCGGGCTGCAGAGTGGGCGGTGGAGTTTATCTTTCCATGGGGAACCTACTGCATCTGCTGCGGCAATTTTATTGATAACCGGCGCAGCTACTGCATCTGCGATCACTGCATCCGTCACATCACCTGGGGCAATGTGGAGATACAGCCTCAGTCCCTGAGGCAGAATCAGTTTACCGGTCCGGAAGCAGAGAAACTGCAGGAAGAAGGCGGTATCCCCCTGGATTCTGTTCGGGGATGCATGAAGTACGGCCTGTATGAACGCCGGATTATCTTCGAGCTGAAGTATAACAGGAATACTTATGTGGCCAGGATTGCCGGCAAAATCCTTGCAGACCGGATTTTCGGCGATTCTGGTGCTGCATACCTTCTGGATGCTGACTGCATTCTGCCCGTACCCATGCACCGGAAGAAAGAACGGCAGAGGGGGTTCAACCAGGTGGGTAAAATCGCCCGGTATCTGGGTGGATACACAGGCATTCCGGTATCGTATGACGGCCTTGTGCGGCATGAAAGTACGGCGGCTCAGAGAAGTGTAGAAGGAAGAGACAGACTTTCCAATCTGGCAGGTGCTTTTTCCTGCAATGAAGACATGACGGGTAAGCACGTGATCCTGCTGGATGATATTTTTACTACCGGGGCAACTGTGATTCACTGCGGACGTGTCCTGAAGGAAGCAGGGGCTGATCGGGTGGATGTTCTGGTTCTGGCTACAGGAAATGATTTTGCAGAAGGATTTTTCTTGCAAAATGAGGGAAAATAATGTAGAATAGATTGGAATTGTTCAGGTCTGTGGTTGAAAATCCAAGCCAGGTGCGGGCGAAAGGATCCACGTAAGCCGTCGCGCAGAGATCGGGCGGTGATCATGGCGTACCTTAGAAGTAAGTCCTCCGAAAATCGGGTAAAGGCAGGTGTGGGGGCAAAGACCAGGTCAGCTGAACAGTTCTTTTTTTATGCTGAAAACCGCCGTTCGGGCGGTTTTTTGTTTTTTTTGTGATACTGTTAAAATAATGTGGTAATCCCATACCATATGTGGTATAATTTGATTGTAAAACAAAGTTTGCACAGACCGACAGGGCTGTACAAATGCCTGACCTTTCTTTAAAAGGTGTCTGTCGTGCAGGCGAAAAGGAGGTTATCATTATGAAGATTATCGTAACAGGAAAGAACATTACTATTAGTGAAAAAATCCAGGATGCTATTGACAAGAGATTCGAAAAGCTCGGAAAGTTTTTTGCTGACGATATACAGGCAAATATAGTGATTCATCCTGAAAGAGACAAGGTAAAGATGGAAGCAACCATCGTTACTAAGGGGACTATTTTCAGAGCTGAAGATGTATCACAGGATGTTTTTGACAGTATTGACATCGTAGCTGACAAGTTATCCAGCCAGATGACCAAATATAAGGGCAAACTGCAGAAGAGAAATAAGTCTGGAGAATCTGTAAGATTCGAAATGATTCCGGAAATTCCGGAAGAAGAACAGGCTGAAGAAGCTAAGATCGTTAAATCCAAAAAGTTCCAGTTAGTGCCTATGAGCGTTGACGAAGCAGTAATGCAGATGGAACTGCTGCAGCATAATTTCTTCGTATATCTCGATCAGGAAACCGACAGCGTAAGCGTGGTTTACAAGAGAAATGATGAAAATTACGGCGTAGTGGAAACTACATACTAAAACATTGCCTGCCAGCAAATTGTAATGAAACTAACTTGAGATTATGACAGAAGAAGGTGTTCCGCGATAGCGGACACCTTCTTTTGTTTTTTGCGTCTTCTACTTGAAAAATACACACTTTTACAGTAGAATAGAATTGAATAAGTGTGAGAGGAAATATGTTTATGGAAGAGCTTTTTAGAAATCTAACAGCCGGTATAGGGATTACTGATATTCTGGATGTGCTCATTGTAGCATTCCTGGCATATAAGGTACTGGGATTTATCCGTGAAACCCGCGCAGAACAGCTTGCCAAGGGTATTCTGGTGTTCTTCCTGGCGACTTTTGGTGCCTATGTGTTCCAGCTGTACACACTGCATTACATCCTTTCCAATGTGCTTCAGGTGGGGCTGATTGCTCTTGTGGTTATTTTCCAGCCTGAACTCCGAAGAGCGCTGGAACATCTGGGCAGAAGCAAGATTACTACTGTTTTCAGCCAGGTAGATAAGGATGAAGCGAAGCTTATGATCGGAGAGTTCGTCCGTGCCATTGAAAACATGGCAGCCTCCAGAACCGGAGCTTTGATTGTAATTGAAAGAGAAACTCTGCTGAATGATATTGTGGAGACAGGTACGGTTATTGACAGTGCAGTGTCTGAACAGCTTATCGGTAATATATTTTACGAAGGATCTCCGCTTCATGACGGAGCTCTTATTGTGCGCGGCGATCGGCTTTATGCAGCTGGCTGTGTACTGCCGCTGACACAGAATAAAGAACTGAATAAGGAGCTGGGAACACGCCATCGTGCAGGTATCGGCATTACGGAGAACTCCGATGCGCTGACTCTGATTGTGTCAGAGGAAACCGGGGTTGTTTCTATTGCCCGGGACGGTAAGCTGACCCGTTTCCTGGACATGAAGACCGTGGAAAAAATGCTCCTGAGCATTTATCTGGAAAAGGAAGCTCCAAATCCGGTAAAAGAAAAACTGAACAGAGTACTGAAAGGGGTAAAACATGTTAAAGAACAATAGAGTCAATATGATTATTGCCCTGCTCATTGCCATCGGCCTGTGGGTTTATGTAGTCGGTGTGGAGAATCCTGAAAAAGATATCCAGATTAAGGATGTTCCGATTACCTTTGTCAATGAGGAAACTCTGGGTGAAGGCGGCCTGACCATTCTTTCTGTCAGTGATTCTGTAGTCGATGTACAGGTGAAAGGTGCCCTCAGCGAAATAAAAAAGGTGAGCCGAAACGATATTAAAATTGTGGCTGATCTGGAAGGGTATAAAGAAGGTGAGCATACCATCCGCCTGCAGATTGGAAGAATCAACAACGTGGAGATTGACACCAAACAGAAGATTTCCATCATAGTAGATCAGCTGATTACTGCGGAGAAACCGGTTGCGGTTTCCATGGATGGAAGTATCAGCGATGATATTGAGCCATATATTGTACAGGTAAGCCAGCCGAAGGTAAGTGTAACCGGGGCAATGACGCTGGTAAACCGGATTGAAAAGGTTGATGCTGCGCTGGATATTGGAAAAGTGGGATCTGAACTCAAATCTTTCACTGTAAACCTTCGTCCGGTGGACGGGGACGGTGAGACTGTAAGAAATGTACAGCTGAGTGCAAAAAGTGTCTCCGTATCTGCAGTGAATCTGAATAAGAAAACTGTCCGTCTGGATGTTCCTGTTACCGGAGTAGAATCACTGGATGTAGAACGGAATGTCACTCTGCCTAAGACCATCACCATTAAAGGTCTGAATGCAGAACTGAGCGAAATAAGCCTGATTACAGCAGAAGTGCTGGATTTATCCAGAATCTATGAAGATACCGTACTGGACGTGGTTCCGATTCTGCCGGCAGGTGTGGAGGTGGCTTCTGATTCTCAGAAACTCCAGGCTCAGGTAATGGTTCGGGGAATGGATCATAAAACTTTTGAATACAGTAAAGAAGATGTGATTGCTGAAGGCGTTGATAAAAACATGACAGTAACCCTGGAGGATGTGGATATTGTTCTGAATGTCACCGGCAGTGAAACGGTGGTAGAGCCTCTTACCGGTGATGAATTCAGTTTTGTTGTGAACGTACGGAATCTGAAGCCGGGAAATCACAGAGTGATTCTGAACTGCCGCTACGATATGCCGTTGAGTCTTGTGGAGTTTGAACCGGAAGTTGTTACAGTGCATATTGCAGAACAGGGTGAAACAGAAGAACCCGGCTTTGTCGGGGAACCGAATGATTCTGATGCGGCCGGAACATCCGGAACTGATGCAGATGATGAAGCGAAATCTGAGAATAAGGCTGAAACAGAAACAGAGCAGGAGCCGGAATCTGTTCCGGAAGCCTGATGGGGAGGTTATAATATGGGTAGATTATTCGGCACTGATGGTGTCAGAGGAATTGCAAATAAAGAACTGACACCGGAACTTGCATTTAAGCTGGGCAAGGCAGGTGCATATGTTTTAAAAAAGAAAAATGAACGTCCGGTAGTTGTTATCGGCAAGGATACCAGAGTCTCCGGCGATATGCTTGAGGCAGCACTGACTGCAGGGATTCTGGCAGTAGGAGGCAATGTTATCAGAGCAGGTGTGGTTCCTACACCGGCTGTAGCGTATCTGACCCGTTACTACCATGCTGATGCGGGTATTGTTATCAGTGCGTCTCATAACACCTTTGAGTACAATGGAATTAAATTCTTCAACGGAGAAGGCTTCAAGCTGGATGACCTTCTGGAAGAAAAAATCGAAGATATTATTATCAGCAGTATCGATGTGAACAGCCACATTACCGGTGATCAGATCGGTAAGTGTCTGGAAGCAGAAGAAGATGCTGCAGACCTGTATGTACAGCGTCTGCTGGATACCGTAGACTACCGTCTTGACGGGCGAAAAGTGGTGCTGGACTGTGCTAACGGTGCTTCCTATCAGATTGCAGAGCGTGTCTACAAGGCTCTGGGAGCTGATGTAACTGTTATCGGCAGCGAACCAAACGGTATTAATATCAACGAAGCCTGCGGATCCACCCATCCGGAAAAGCTGCAGGTAGAAGTTGTCCGTCAGGGTGCAGATATCGGTCTGGCTTATGATGGTGATGCGGACAGACTGATTGTAGTTGACAACCTGGGCCGCGTAGTGGATGGAGATAAGACCATCGCCATCTGTGCCAAGATGCTGAAGAAAGAAGGCCGCCTGGTGGATGATAAAGTGACTGCTACTGTCATGAGCAATATCGGATTCCACAAGGATATGGAAGCTGCAGGCATCACTGTAGATGTAACTGGTGTTGGTGACCGTTATGTTCTGGAAAGCATGCTGAAGACCGGCTGCGTAATCGGTGGGGAGCAGTCCGGACATATTATTTTCCTGGAACATACTACGACAGGTGACGGTGTGATGAGCTCTCTCCAGCTTGTAAAGGCCATGCTGAAGGATGGCCGTACTATTGCTGAAATGAGTGATGAGATTAAGATTTATCCGCAGGTTCTGGTAAATGCCAGAATTCATAACGATCATAAAAAGACTTATATGAACGATCCGGAAGTAGCAGCAGAGATTGCTGCAGTGGAAGAGGCAGTTGCCGGAAACGGCCGTCTGCTGATCCGTCCGTCCGGAACCGAACCTCTGGTGAGAGTCATGATGGAAGGCAGCGACATCGATCAGATCCGTCCGCTGGCAGAAAATCTGGCAGCGCTTATCCAGAATAAATTCAGCCAGCCGGCAGAGTAAAAGGAGACATGCATTATGTGTGGTATTGTAGGATATGTTGGCAGTGATAATGCCAAAGAAATAATTATTGACGGACTGAAACGTCTGGAATACAGAGGATACGATTCCGCTGGTGTTGCTGTGGTGCAGGACGGAAAGATTTTGCTGAAAAAGCATGTGGGCGGTATCGCCAACCTGGAAAACCTGATTGGCGATGATCCAATGGAAAGCGGCACTGGCATCGGTCATACCCGCTGGGCTACCCACGGGGCACCGTCTGATGTGAATGCACATCCTCACTTCAGTGCAGATGAGCAGATTGCAGTGGTTCATAACGGTATCATCGAAAACTATGTGGAGCTGCGTAAGATGCTGACAGAACAGCACGGAATCCGGTTCCGTTCCGAAACCGACTCCGAAGTCATCGCCCAGCTCATCGGCATTCATTATGCAGGAAACCTGGAGGATGCGGTTTATGCAGCTGTAGCACAGATGCGCGGAGCCTATGCCATCAGTGTTATTGCGGCGGATCAGCCTGAAAAAATCGTGGCAGTGCGTAAGGATGCACCGCTGATTGCAGGACTGGGCAAAGGATGCAATTTCATCGCTTCCGACATTCCGGCGCTGCTGAAATATGTAAAAGAAATTTATCTGATTGAAAATAATGAAACTGTGGTTCTGACTCCGGACAGCGTGAAGATTTATGACGATGAACGCAATGAAGTTTCCCGTGATGTATTCCATGTAACCTGGGATGCAGATGCTGCCGAAAAGGAAGGTTATGAACACTTCATGCTGAAGGAAATTTATGAGCAGCCGAAGGGCCTCCATGAAACCATCAGCCGCCGTCTCAATGAAGACGGAACTATCAAGCTGGACGGTATCTCCATGACCAAGGAAGACATCGACGGCTTCAATAAGATTTACATCGTTGCCTGTGGTACCGCATACCATGCTGGCCTGGTGGGCAAGTACATCATCGAAAAGCTGGCAAAGGTTCCGGTGGAAGTGGATGTGGCATCTGAATTCCGTTACCGTGATCCGTACGTGGATGATAAGACTCTCTTTATCGCCATCAGCCAGTCCGGTGAAACTCTGGATACCCTGGCAGCCCTGAGAGAAGCCAAGAGAAAGGGTGCAAGAGTCCTCAGCGTAGTTAACGTGGTGGGAAGCTCCGTGGCACGTGAGTCCGATGACGTGTTCTACACCTGGGCAGGTCCTGAAATTGCTGTGGCATCCACCAAGGCTTACACCACTCAGCTCATGTGTATGTATCTGATTGGTCTGTACATGGGTTACGAAAAGGGAACCATCACCCGCGAATACTACGATCAGTTCATTCAGGACCTGCTGGATATTTCCGGCAAACTGGAAGACTCCCTGAAGAATGCCAATATGATTGAAGGTCTGTCCAAGATGCTCTACAACAAGGAGCAGGTATTCTTCATCGGCCGCGGTCTGGATTCCTCCGTATCTTACGAAGGATCCCTGAAGCTGAAGGAAATCAGCTACATCAATTCCTTTGCCATTGCAGCAGGGGAACTGAAGCACGGTACCATCGCCCTGATTGAGCCGGGCACTCTGGTAGTGACTCTGGCGACCCAGGACTTCCTCTATGAAAAGATGCTCTCAAACATCCAGGAAGTAAAGGCGAGAGGTGCACACGTTCTGTCCATTGCCAAGGAAGGCAATACAGAAATTGAAACACACAGCAACGAAGTGCTGTATATCCCGGAATGCCGCGACGAAATTACGCCGCTGCTGTCCGTAGTGCCGCTGCAGCTCTTTGCATACTATGTGGCAAGAGAACGCGGCTGCAACATCGATAAGCCAAAAAACCTGGCGAAATCCGTAACTGTAGAGTAAGGAAATGCCGGTAAAAGATATTTTACGAAGAAACGAAGAATAACAAGGAGAATAAAATTAAATGAAACAGTATGAAATCAGAGATCTGTCCCTGGCACCTGCAGGACATCAGAAGATTGAATGGGTTAAGAAGAACATGCCTCTGCTGAACGGTCTGGAAGAAGAATTCCGCAAGACCCGTCCATTCGAAGGCGTAAAGATTTCCCTGTCCATCCACCTGGAAGCAAAGACTGCTTACCTGGCTATGGTTCTGGCTGCAGGCGGTGCAGACATCGCTGTAACAGGAAGCAACCCGCTGTCCACCAAGGATGACGTAACCGCTGCTCTGGCAGATGCGGGCATCAAGGTTTACGCATACTACAATGCGACTCCGGAAGAATACGAAAGACACATCCAGATGTGTCTGGAACATAAGCCAAACATCATCATCGATGACGGCGGCGACCTGGTAACCTGCGTACACGTAACCAGACCGGAACTGGGCGAAGAAGTATGGGGCGGCTGCGAAGAAACTACTACAGGCGTAATCCGTCTGAAGGCGATGGAAAAGCAGGGCGCACTGAACTTCCCTATGGTTGCGGTAAACGACGCAGACTGCAAGCACCTGTTTGACAACCGTTACGGTACCGGTCAGTCCACCATGGACGCACTGATGAGAACCACCAACCTGATTATCGCAGCAAAGACTGTAGTAGTTATCGGTTACGGCTGGGTATCCAGAGGCGTGGCAATGCGTGCGGCTGCTATGGGTGCAAACGTAATCGTAACTGAAATCGATCCGGTAAAGGCAATCGAAGCGAAGATGGATGGTTTCCAGGTAATGAAGATGGAACAGGCAGCACCTCTGGGTGACTTCTTTGTCACTGCAACCGGCTGCTGCAAGACTATCACTGTAGAACATATGCTGGCTATGAAGGACGGCGCAATCCTGTCCAATGCAGGTCACTTCGACTCTGAAATTGACATGGCAGCTCTGAAGGTGGCTGCTGTAGAAACCAAGCCTGCTAGAGAAAACATCATGGGCTACAAGCTGGAAAACGGCAAGTGGGTCAATGTTATCGCAGAAGGCCGTCTGGTAAACATCGCTGCAGCTGACGGACATCCTGCAGAAATCATGGACCTGTCCTTCGCAGTACAGGCACTGTCTGCAAAGTACATCATGGAAAATCATGAAACTCTGGAAAACAAGGTTATCGATGTTTCCGGCGAAATGGATGATCTGATTGCAAGAAGAAAGCTGGCGGCATGGGGTGTGGAAATTGACACTCTGACTGAAGAACAGGAAATCTACCTGAACAGCTGGCAGTTCTAAGAAAAGAGGCAAACTTACATGAGCGTGACTTATGAAACAATCCGTCTGCAGGCCCAGACCGCTGCTGCTGAACTGGTAGAAGCGGCAAGACTGCAGAAGGGAGACATTCTGGTAGTAGGCTGCAGTTCCAGCGAAGTGGTTGGGCTGCACATCGGCAAGGGTTCTGACATCAATGCCGCGGCTGCCATCTATGAAGGAATTCAGGCTGTACTGAAGCCGAGGGGAATCTTCCTGGCGGCTCAGTGCTGTGAACACCTGAACCGTGCAGTCATCGTGGAAAAGGCAGCTCTGCTGCCGGGCACGGAAATTGTGAACGTGGTGCCGCATCCTAAGGCAGGCGGTTCCTTTGCAACTACCGTGTACCAGAACGCAGAATGCGCTGTGGCGGTGGAATCTATCCAGGCGGATGCCGGCATGGACATTGGCGGAACTCTCATCGGTATGCAGCTGAAAAAGGTTGCGGTACCTGTGCGCCTGTCTCTGAATCATATCGGAGAAGCGATTCTGATCTGTGCGAGAACCCGTCCGAAATTCATCGGCGGCAGCCGTGCGCTTTATGATGATGCACTGGCCGGCGGAGAAATTCCGAGATAATTTCTGTAAAAGGAATGTATGAAAGCCCGGTCTGAAGACCGGGCTTTTGTTATGATAAAGGGGAAAAAGTATGCTGAAAACAGTATTAAAAATTATAAAATGGTGGTTCCTGTTCTGGATCTACCTCTTTGCAGCCAGTTTGGCAACTGCGATTATTGGGGGGATTCTGGCAGGATTGCTTGGAATTGAAGTAAATATCGGTATGATGATACTTGGATTTACTGCGATCTTTATTGCAGAGCATATCCTGCGGGGAAAGCGGAAGCGCAGAGCGGCCGAAGAGGCAGTGCGGGCAGCCAGGGCAGCAGAGGAAGCCCGCAGAGAAGCTGCGCGGCTGAAAAATGAATATGCAGCAGCCATTGACAGCTGCCGCGTAAGCCTGGAAGATATGGCGCGGAAAATCAAGGATCGCCCAACTGCAGCCAAAGTGACTGATATCGCAGTTCTTCTGCGCAAAATTGCTCTGGAAGTGGAGTCTGATCCCAGAGACCGGAAAAAAGTACGCGGCCTTTCTGATCACACAGGACAGATGATTGTAGATCTGGTGGAGAAATATATCAAGCTGGAACGGCAGGGACAGACCGGAAACAATATTACATCTGCAATGTGGGAAATCAGCAGTGCACTGGATACAGTAAAGACCTCGCTGGAAACTTTGCTGGACGACCTGTTCTCCAATGACAGTGCAGAAGTTGCAACTGATGTGGCAGTACTGGAAAGTGTCCTGACCGGCATCAATCCGGAGTACCGGATGAATCTGGGAATGGATGATGATGCAGTGCCGGAAAGCAAGGTGTCCGCAGATGAAAACTAAACAGAAAACTCCTTTCTGGAAAAAGTGGTGGATTTGGGCATCCATTGGTGTTATCATCCTTTCCGTTATTACCGGAGAAGGCGGCAATATGGGCTTTAGAATGAGTAAAGATGCTGCTCTGGAAGAAGCCGAAGACTGTCTGCGGTATGGAGCCTATTCCTATGAAGGTCTGATTGAAGAACTGAACGAATATCGTGGATTCACGGAAGATGCGGCGGTTTATGCAGCTGACAACTGTGATGCGGATTGGAACGAACAGGCACTGAAAGCAGCAAAAGATGATTTGAAGTATGGTGCCTATTCCTATGAGGGACTGATTGAAAGCCTGCACTATCGTCAGTTTACGGATGAAGAGGCGCGGTATGCAGTGGACAACTGCGGTGCCGACTGGAACGAGCAGGCAATCGAAGCGGCTAAGGAAAAGATAAATTATTCCTCAGGTCTATCTTACGGGGGACTGATTGAGCGGTTGGAATACGCAGATTTCACCAAAGAGCAGGCACAGTACGGAGCTGACAACTGCGGTGCTGACTGGAATGCACAGGCGGCAGAGGCGGCAAAGAACCTGCTGAAGTATGGATATCATTCTTATGACGGTGTGGTAAAGCAGCTGAAACAGAATGCTTTCACAGAAGAACAGGCAAAGTTTGGTGCGGACAACTGCGGTGCCGACTGGTTTGAGCAGGCCGAAAACGCGGCGGAGGAATACGGAACAGGTATCTTCTCAGATGAAGATGCTTTGAAGAGATTCCTGCAGCGCGAAGGCTTCACAGAGGAACAGATTCTTCAGGTACTGGATTAATACGTAAAACAAAAGATGGTATCGCAGCGGTGATATGTACCCAGTTTCCTGGACGCTTTGAAAATTAACTTAAGTACACATGGATGCTTCCCGGTATTTTACCGGAGGCATCCATTTTGTTTTTTTCTGGATTCTCTCATTATTGTAA
>JAZTZZ010000030.1:0-77621 GCA_045637765.1 Anaerovoracaceae bacterium
TACGTCGATACCCATTCCTTCTTCTGTCATGATTTCATACAGTCTCTTGAAGCAGTTTGCCTTGGATGCAAACAGAGGCTGTGCTTCCGGTCCGAAGTGCTTTTCGAAAGCGTGCTTGTACGCTCTGCACTTTTCACGAACCTTATCTTCGTCCATCAGGTACAGCGGAGTGCCGTACTTCTTTGCCAGTTCTACAGTGTTCTGGCCTGCAAAATACAGAATACCGTCTTTTGCTGTAATATTGTCACATACAAATTCTCTCATTGTAATTTATATTCCTTTCAAAATTGTTATTAAAAACACAAATCTTCGTCTGTAACCAGACCCTTTGCTACGATATTGGTAGGACCTGTCAGATACAGGTTCTTGATTTCATCTCCATCGCGGTCAACGTCAATAACCAGTTCGCCGCCGGTCATGCCTACACGCACGCCTCTGCCGCTTGCCTTACCCTGCAGAGTCAGTACGGTTACCATGGAACAGGTACCGGTACCGCATGCATAAGTGAAGTCTTCTACACCTCTTTCATAAGTGCGTTCATATACCTGGTCTTCGCCGGTAATTTCATAGAAGTTTACATTTACACCCTTCGGGAATGCCTCATGATAGCGCATTTTGCGGCCCAGATCGAAGAGTTCTCTGGTTGGATAGTCTTTCAGGTTTTCCATCGGAACGACTGCATGCGGAATTCCCGGATTGCCCAGTTCCACATAGGAGCAGGCATATTCCTTACCATCCACTACAATCGGATAATCCAGCTTGATCACACTTGGGTCATTTAAGCGGATTTTGTAGCGTCGCTGGTCGATTCTCTCACCGATAACCAGACCGGCAGTGGTTTCTACTCTCTGGATCTCGCCGGCCAGACCAAATTCATAGCCGTAACGGCAGATACAGCGGGCACCGTTTCCGCACATTTCGCCCATGGAACCGTCAGAGTTGAAGAACAGCATCTTATAGTCTGCATCTTCACTTTCTGCCTTTTCCACTACCATAAAACCATCAGCACCGATGGACATATGGCGTTCACATAATAATTTAACAATTTCCGGCCACTTGTCGAAAGCGATTTCACCATTCATGTTGTTCACGATGATAAAGTCGTTTCCTGCGCCGTTCATTTTACAAAATTCCATTTATATACATGCCTCCTCTTGGACATAAATTAACTATATAATATATATTTCAATGCAAAATATATGCCATGTTATGAATCAGTTTTCGTCATAATTTTAAGGAGTGTGTAAATACCAGACTGCAGATCCAGCTCAACCACACCATGTACTGCAGCCTGATAAAATTAATTCAATACTTTAATGATAAAGCGGTGGCAGTTTATGCAGCCTTGCCAGCCTTCTTAGCGATTGCCTTGTCCAGCCAGTCCTTACCGTCTACGAATCTGGATACGATGTAAGTTACAACGTAGTCACCAGCGGAGTTGATCATGGTTGCAGGTGGGTCTACCAGGTTACCGATCATAACCAGGATAGGGAATGCAACTTCGATCTGAGTAGGGAAGAAGATGGAACAGATGATGTATTCACCGATGTAACCGCCGCCAGGAACGCCGGACATACCTACGGAAGACAGTACTGCTACCAGTACGATCAGAGGCAGGGAAGACCATTCTACAGCCTGACCGAATACACCCCATACGAAGATGATCTTCAGTACGCAGGAGAAGCAGGAACCGTCCATGTGCATGGTTGCGCCTAAAGGAACTACCATTTCAGCTACGTCCTTGCTTACGCCTGTTTCTTCAGCTACGTCCAGGTTAGTAGGAATAGTAGCTACGGAAGAACAAGTACCCAGGGATACTACTGCAGGACGGGTAACGTGCTTGAACATGGTCTTGATACCATGCTTGCCGCCGCCGAACCATGCGAACAGAGGGAAAGCAGTGAAGATGTAGACAGCACACAGTGGATAGTAAGCCAGCATTGCTCTTGCATAGGATTCTGTGATTGCGGAACCGTACTGAGCTACCAGGTCAGCAAAGATACAGAAGAATGCGATTGGAGCATAGTAAGTGATGATCTTTACGAACTTCAGCATTACTTCAGACAGTGCGGCCAGGAACTGTGCGATAGGGCCTTCTGGACCGCCAGCCATGTTGGTTGCGAAACCGAACAGGATGGAGAATACGATCAGAGGCAGCATAGCCTTACGGGACAGCAGACCTACGAAGTCAGATGCAGTAAAGAAGTTAACCAGCATGTCGGACATAGATGCATATTCACCCATTTCTTCTGCAGGCAGTTCAGTCCATGGAGTCAGAACTGGAGGGAAAATCTTCAGTACTACGAACATGATTACTGCTGCAACAGCACCAGTAACAACGAATGTACCAACAGTGGTACCCATGATCTTACCTGCACGAGACTTGGACTTCATACCAGCAACGGAGCTGGAGATGGAAGCGAATACCAGAGGTACTACTACGCAGAACATCATGTTGATAAATACGGTACCGAACGGCTTGATCTTTGTACCAAATTCAGGTGCAACCCAGCCGCAAATCATACCGGCAACCATAGCACCCAGCATGATTGCCAGGAAACCATAGTTTTTCATAATTGAATTTTTATTCATTAAAAAATCCTCCTAAAATAACTATAACTGAAAATAACGTTGGTTGAATTTGTACATGTTTTGTACGATGACAAATAAGAGCAATTTACATGCCAAGAAATCTGTAAAAAAAGTGTAAAAATTACATTCACCATGAAAACATTGAAATTAAAGTCAAATATAAAAATCACTTTTATTGTGTAAAAATTCCAGAATGAGCTGAAAACATATTCCCCTGCCCTGCAGTACCGACCTTTCCTGTTTTCCGAACTACATTTTCCGATTTCAGGAATGTTTCCATTTAAAACGAAAAGCCGCCGAATGCTTCAGCCTTCCGCGGTTCAGTTTTTCAAAAATATTGTACTGCCTGCAAACTGTACCTATTAAATTATCAAAAAATGTATATTCACACAATAACAAAACAGTGATATAATGTGAGCATTGATTTTACAGAAATAATACAAGGAGGCCTGTTTTGGCTAAAGACTATAAAAAAGTATTAACGATTCAGGACATTTCCTGCGTAGGACAGTGTTCCCTGACCGTTGCTCTGCCGATTTTATCAGCATGCGGTCATGAAACTGCTATCATTCCAACTGCAGTTCTGTCCACCCATACAGCTTTCGATGGATTCACCTTCACAGATTTGTCCGAAGACATCCCTGAGATTCTCAAACACTGGCATGAACAGGGAATCACATTTGATGCCATGTACACCGGTTACCTGGGATCCACCAGACACATTATCTATGTAAAGAACATTCTGGAGCACATGAGTGCTGAAGGATGCCTCCGCGTCGTTGACCCTGCAATGGGCGACAATGGTGTGCTGTATCCGGGCTTTGACCAGGAATATGTAGATGCAATGATTGAACTGTGCAGGGCCGGCGATCTGATTCTCCCAAACATCACAGAAGCATGTATGATGACCGGCCGTGAGTACAGAGAAACTTATGACGAAGCATACATAGAAGAACTGCTGTGTGCACTGGAACATATCGGCCTTACCAGGGTTGTGCTGACCGGTGTTTCCTATAACCCTGAAACCACCGGTATCATCGTAAGAAAGAACGGCGTAACCGAATACTACAAACATGAAAAGATGGCACGAAGCTGCCACGGTACTGGTGACGTTTATGCTTCTTCCTTTGTAGGCGCTCTGCTGCGTGGAAAAACGGAGCTGGAAGCAGCGAAGATTGCAGGCGACTATACGCTAGCATGCATGAAGAACACGCAGGACGATCCTGACCACTGGTACGGTGTTAAGTTCGAACCAGTTCTGGGCCAGCTGATCGAAATGCTGAAATAACTCAGCCTTTACTTTACTTGCTTTAAATAGCAGAAAATCCCGAAACCGGATTCAAACGGCTTCGGGATTTTTATTTTCATCATTCAGGAATTACAGACTCTCTGCGATTTCATAAATCAGTTTTTCAGACTTTTCCCATCCCAGGCAAGGGTCCGTAATAGACTGTCCATACACGCCCTCTCCTATTTTCTGAGCACCATCTTCAATATAGGATTCAATCATCAGACCTTTCACCATGCCCCGGATATCTTCACTGTACCTGCGTGAATCCAGCACCTCATGGGCAATACGAATCTGTTCCAGATACATTTTGGCGGAGTTGTTATGGCTTGCATCCACGATGACAGACATATTCTCCAGGTTCTGCTCAGAATACAAGTCATAAAGCAGGCGCAGATCTTCGTAATGATAATTGGCCATGTTCTGTCCATGTTTATTTACATGACCGCGGAGAATGGCATGGCAGAGCGGATTGCCCATGGTCTTTACTTCCCATCCCCTGTAAATAAACTTGTGCGGCGTCTGAGCTGCAATAATCGAGTTCAGCATGACAGAGAACACACCGCTGGTAGGATTCTTCATGCCAACCGGAATGTTCATACCGCTGGCAGTAAGCCTGTGCTGCTGGTTTTCCACTGAACGGGCGCCGACCGCCATATAGGACAGCAGGTCAGATACATACTTGTAATTTTCCGGATACAGCATCTCATCCGCACAGGTCAGTCCTGTTTCTTCTATGGCCCTTGTATGCAGACGGCGCATGGCAACCAGTCCTTCCAGCAGATCCTCTTCCTTTTCCGGATCCGGCTGGTGAATCAGCCCCTTATATCCCTGCCCGGTAGTACGCGGCTTATTGGTATAAATCCGCGGGATAAGAATCAGCTTGTCCTTTACCTGTTCCTGCATCTTCGCAAGACGGCAGGTGTAATCGAGCACCGCATCTTCGTTGTCTGCAGAGCACGGTCCGATAATCAGCAGAAACTTCTCACTTTCTCCACGAAAAACCGATGCAATCTCTGCGTCACGTTCTTTTTTAATTTTCGTCACGCTTTCGGAAAGCGGGTAACGTGCCTTAATTTCCATGGGAATCGGCAGTTTTCGTATGAATATACTTCTCTCTTCCATCTTGCATTGGCTCCTTTTCTGTAAGTACGGTTTTATTTTATCATATTACAGCGGTTTGTCAAAGGGTTCGCACCAGTAGCGGCGCTTGCCCACCGATTTCTTTCCGTATTCAATGGCTTCCGTCGGACATCCGCAGATACAGGCCATGCACTGGGTACAGTCCCCCTTCCATACAGGCCTGCCATCCTCTATCCTGATGTTCTGCAGAGGACAGATTTTTTCGCAAAATCCGCAGCCCGTGCAATTTTCCTTCGCATGAAATGCTCTGTCATTCACAAAGAGTTTATAGAACACCGGATTTATCACAGAGCTGAGAACCTTCGCCTTTGGACTCTTCTGAGTCAGATCCTGATCTCTGAGAATGGTTTCTGCCACAGATTGCAGACGGCGGTGTGCCATTTCCATGATCAGCGGCTCCTCTTCTTCGGTCGGTGCTTTAAACATTGTAATATAATTTTCCGGCATGATGACATCTGCCATACCCCGGTAGTTCAGCCCCTTTTCTTCACAAAACTTCTTCGCATACGCTCCCGCATTGCCGATGCTGTCGCCGCAGGTCAGTACGAACCAGGCATCCATATTATTGCTGAAGGTACATTTTTTCAGAAATTCTTCCACCGCTCTGGGCATTCTCCAGGCATAAGTCGGAAGTACAAAGATAAAGTACTCTTCCGTTTGAAACTCTGCAGTTTCTCCCTTTTTCATATACTCGTTTATGGATACAATGTCCTTTTTTAAAATTGACTTCAGGTATTCAGCCGCATACTGACTGTTACCGGTTCCCGTAAAATACAAAATCATTCCATAACCCCTTTCTCACCGCCGGACAGTGCCGAGCGGAACTGTTTTGAAAATAAAAATACAGTGGTCGCTACTGCGAAAAAGTCAGCCACCGGTTCTGCCAGAAAGACGGCGAATACCTTGTCTTCGAAGAACAGCGGCAGAATATAAATCAGAGGAATCAGCAGAATCAGTTTACGCAGGCAGGCAAGGAAAAAGCTGGTCTTCGCATTGCCGATGGCGATAAAGGTCTGCTGACAGGCAGTTTGAATACCCATGAGGAACAGCAGCGCAGCATAAATCCGAAGAGACCAGGATGCATAAGCAATCAGCTCCGGATTTCCGTTATTAAAGAGCCGTACGAAAGCTTCCGGTACAATCATTACGATGGCCCAGATGGCTACCGAATATACAATACAGGTGCGGATCAGCACACGGAAGGACTGACGTACCCTGTCATAATTGCCGGCCCCGAAATTATAACTGGTGATTGGCTGTGCACCCTGACATAATCCGGACACCGGCATCATGCAGAACTGCATCAGAGTAGAAAGCACTGTCATGCTGCCTACTGCAATATCCCCGCCGTATTTCAGAAGTGAAGTATTGAAGCAGACGGACAGAACACTTTCCGTAAACTGCATGATAAAAGGAGAAACCCCCAGGGCCAGACATGGAAGAATCACCTGAGGTGCGGGACGCAGATTTTCGCGGCGGATTTTGAGAAGAGTCTTCTTCCCCATAAGGAAAAGAACAATCCATGCTGCAGAAACAGTCTGAGCCAGCACTGTGGCCAGCGCTGCACCGCGTACACCCATATCAAACAGAAAAATAAACACCGGGTCCAGTACGATATTGATTCCTGCACCAATCAGCACGGACATCATGCTGATTTTGGTGAAGCCCTGTGCAGAAATAAACGGGTTCAGTCCGATGGTCATCTGAACACAAATGGTTCCCAGCAGATAAATATTCAGATATTCCAGTGCGGGCTCAGCTGTTTCCGGACTGGCACCGAAGGCCATCAGCAGAGGCCGTCCAAATAATGCCAGCAATGCAGTCAATGTAACGCTGAGAACGGCCAGCATGACTGCACAGTTCCCCAGTGTTCGTTCTGCCTGCTCCGGCTTTCTCTGGCCCAGGAGAATCGATGCTCTCGGAGCCCCGCCTGCACCAACCAGAATGGCAAAAGATGATACCGCTATCAGGATCGGCATACAGACCCCTACACCAGTCAGTGAGACGCCTGTCGGATCATAATGACCAATATAAATACGGTCGACCATGTTATATAGAAGATTTACAAGCTGCGCCACAACCGTTGGCAGCGCCAGTTTCCGGAACAGTTTTCCTACCGGTTCCGTTGCTAAAAAGTTTCTGTCTGTATTCATAATATGACTATATTACCCCTTTTTCGTCGAAAATGTAATAATATAACATTGATTATAGCATATTTTTAACATTAAAAAAAGCCGTATCCTGAAGATACAGGATACGGCGATTTACGCGTAGAACTTAATTTTTAGAAAGCATTTACATTCACTGCTCTGTATTTGTTGCGGTTCTTCGGATCTGCTTCCACTTCGAAACAAACCTTCTGACCTTCTTCCAGAGACTTGTAGCCATTCCCCAGAATCGCGGAGAAATGCACAAACAGGTCTCCTCCATTGGTTTCGTCAGTAATGAAACCATATCCTTTTTCAGCGTTAAACCATTTAACTGTACCATTGTTCATCTTCAGGTACCTCCATTTTTTATTTTTGTACCCAAAGAGCCAGGAACAACAGAACCTTTTTACATCTTGAATACACTCTTAGTATATTACGGTTTTTCGAAAAAGCAACCAGTTTTTTCCATCAAATTTCGCTAAAAAAAGCCTGATTTCGCAGAAAAATATGATGCATTCTTAGACGTACCGTGCTATAATGAACGCATAAGTTCGGGGCGTCAGCGCAGCTGGGAGCGCACCACACTGGCAGTGTGGGGGTCAGGGGTTCGAATCCCCTACGCTCCACCAATAAAAAAGCGAGTATCTTCACGATACTCGTTTTTTTATTCTGAACAATAATGGGGATTCGAACCCGCTTATTTCCGCTCACACAGAACCAGTGTGTAATCACTTCCATAGGTGTTTCTGGCAAACAGAACCAAATCGGCCCCCTGGCCGGTCAGATTCTCATCGGAAACATCCTTTGTGTGCACCACATCATATACCAGATAAGAAGTTCTAAGCCCCGTCATATCGGTTACAGCAATCAAATCATTCAAAGAAGCCCATTCCAGAAAATCCAACTGCCCCTGGTTCATACTGCCGCCAATCACAAGACTGCCGTAATACATGCTTCCTGCATAGCGGCAGGGATGGCATACAACATCCTTCTTCTGCCAGTCAGATTGTACCGGCAGAAGAACGTTGTAAGAAGGAACTTCCAGTATCCCGACGAAATCGGTACCCCCAATTTCCATAACCGGCATTTCCACAATGGTCCCTCCAGTATACATTCCTCCATGAGCCTCAGGAATCAGAGACTGCAGCAGCGCTGCAGTCTCCCTGGAACTTTCTGCATATTTTTTCTGACTGTTCTGGTCAATCAGCAGCAGGCTGACTGCAGCAGCAATCAGCAGGATTCCGGCTGCCATCAGAACACGCGTGAATATACTTTTTTTCTTCGTTTTCACGCTTTATTCCTCCCTTCGAATGCGCCAAACAGAGAGAAGAATCAGGATACTGCCCGATACTGCCATTACCAGTACATAAGGCCAGATTACTGTGGTATCACCTGTCTTCGGAGCCGCAGGCTTTTCTGCGTCATCGGCATTCCCCGGTTTTTTCGGCAAATCCGAATCACCCGGTTCATCCGGATAGTCTGGAATCTCAGGATTATCCGGTGTATCCGGTGCCTCAGGATCATCAGGCAGATCTGGAATATCCGGAACATCTGGATCATCAGGAATATCCGGAACATCTGGAATATCCGGAACATCCGGAACATCCGGAACATCTGGATCATCTGGTCCGTCCGGAAAAACAGGAATATCAGGAATGTCCGGATCTTCGGGATTTTGCCAGGTGTTCGTCAGAATAAAAGTATACTCCTGAGCAGAAGAAGTTACTGTGTAACCGGCTGGGATGGCCACTTCGGCCGCCTGCCAGATGCTGCCGTCTTTTGGGGCGCTCCAGCTGTAAGACCAGTTGTTTGCAGAAGAAAGAGTCTGAACCTCCTGTACCCTTCCGTTCTTAATAATCCGTACTTTCACACTGACAGGGCGGTTTTCCCTGTATCCTTCGTCACGCCACTGCTTGATGACGCGGTAAGTTATTGTGTCAGGAGAAATTGTTTCTACCGTACACTTTGGATAGGCAACAACATTGTAGTTATATGACCCGTTTGCATCGGGGTGCGGAATCGCAGTCAGAAAATCTTCGAAGATAGTAACCTTCCCTTCCTCTTCTGCACGCACAGACAAGGTGAGATACAGACCCGGCGAAAGATTCTTCCAGGAAACAAAACCATCTTCACTGGTCAGCATCGACAGATCTGGTGAAATCCCGTCCGAAACAGCATATCCGGAAAGCGTCCCGGCTATGGTCTTCCATTCAGCCTGTGAGGTAATCCCATTTACCTTCACAGGATAGCTTCTAAAAGATTCTGTAAGAGTGAAATACCCTTTCGAATCCACATCTGCCACTTTATATACCCGGACGGAAAGCGCCGCATAGTGCTGACCATTATGCCTGTACTGGAGTGTCAGGGAAGATGAATGCTCCGGATCAATTTCAGATGCATAAGCCGCTGCACTTCCGGCCGTCAGCAAAAGTACCAGCAGAAGAGCAATGCAGAGTTGTTTTATTCTTTTTCTCATAATTCAAGCTCCTCCTCTAAATCGTCTTTCTTCACTGGAGTGAACAGCACAATCATCATAAGTGCAAACAGCATCGGCAGTGCCACCATCGGAGTCACAATCAGTGTATCAATCTGATGTGCATCGGATGTAATATAGATTTGCTTCTGCTTATCGGATTCAATTCTGCGTCCGCGGACCAGAAGCCGGTGGGTATTAATGCCGTAAGGTGTACAGGTCAGCAGGGTACAGTATTCCTCATCTGCAGAAATGGCCAAATCTTCCGTAACATCCGGTTCTACGACCTTAATCTGATCCACCTGATAAGTAATTGTCCGGTCCAGAATGGTAAAATCAAAAGTATCTCCCAGCTCCAGATGATCCAGATGGGTAAACAGGACAGCATTTGGCAAACCTCTATGGGCTGATACACAGGCATGGGTTCCCTTCCCACCAATAGGGAAACTGGTACCCTGCAGATGACCCACAGCAGATGCGAGTACCGCATCACTGGTTCCATGATATACCGGAAGTTCCACACCTATAACATCGATAGTCAGATAACCCATAATGCCTGTTCCGGTCAGATCCAGCACGTCAAAATACCCCTCAGCCTGCTCATAGTTGACAAGAGGGTGTGACAGCTTCGCCAGGGTTCGGTTGTATTCTTCCGCTTCTTTAAAGTACTGTGTGTAGTCCACCTTTTCCATATTCAGAAGCATTTTCTCATAGTCTACAATAGCCTTCGACGCGGTTCGTTCATTCCAGTAGCCGCTGATGGCCGGATATAACATCACGGAGAGACCCACGAAGAAGACAAGAAGCAGTATTAAAGTTGTACGTTTCCGATTTTCTTTCATAATCCTCTCCCTGATGTTTGAAATCAGAATGAATCAACCGGATATGGCAGAGCCATATCCGGTATTTCAGTTAATAAATTGTTCCGTATGTATTGCTGCTTATTCCGCAATCTGGGACATTCTCTTGTTTACGAAGAGGAAGATGCCAGCTGCCATTACAGCCAGTCCGCCCAGAATGATAAACATGGTAGTACCGAAACCGCCGGTTTCAGGCAGCATGGAACCAGTCTTATTCACTACATGAACGCCAGTACCTGTGGAGTAGATATCATCAACAAAATCTGCTTCAAGATTTGCATCAGAGATAGTAAATGACTGACGGGAAGTTAATTTGTTGTAACCGGTTGGGGAAACAGTTTCTTCCAGATAGTATGTACCGTTGTCAAAGCCGATAACGGTAACCTTTCCATTTTCCACCACGATAGCTTCACCGTCTTCATCATCTTTAGCACGACGGTATGTTTCTCCATCACTCATGAGTACTACTTTAACTTCATTGCCTCCGGTTGCTGCATCATAAATCCTGAACTGGGCGCCGTTAAGCAGTGTATTCTGAGAGTCGGTCTTAACGATATCAATACTATAGGTATGTGTGAAGACTTCATCTTCTGTGGTAACATGCTTGTCACCGTATGTCAGTGTTGCCTTATTGCTGTTTCCATCACCTGCAACGACAGCTTTTGGATTCAGTCGGGCAGTGTAGTGTACAATGACCTTGTCATTCGTCTTCAGCTGAGCGCAGAACGCATTACTGAAACGCACCTCGAAAGTACATCCCTCATCTAAGTCTTCTGTTGCTACAGTATAGTCTTCGCCTAAAGTTAAATTATTTGTATCATTAGTAGATGGAATAACATGTTCAATCCCGGTGACACCAATGAAGTCCAGCCCTTCACTCATCATATCGTGAAGAACGTAATTTTCTGCACCTGCGTGAACATTGATTGTTAAACGATACTCTACAATCTGACCAATATCGGCAGTGTTTTCACCACCATACTGATTTGTAGAATCTTCCTTCACCTGCTTGTCGATGGTTGGCACGCCGTTTTTCGCATTAACTACAGCATCTGGGTTGGTGGTGGTCAGTCCGCAGAGAGCACCCATGGTAGTATCAACCAGATAATAGCCCATTGGCAGATTGGTAAACTTACCGTAGGTCTTGTCTCCGCTGTTAACAACTTCCATTTCATCCTCATTCAGTGAACTTTTTACTGGATCGATACCATTGTTTTTCGCATAGTCCAGAGCCAGCTTTCCGAAAGCAGCCACACTGGCCTCATCTTCACCAGTTGCCCAGGTTGCATAGCCGGCTTCATCGAAGGTGATATATGCCTTTGCCGCATCGGTAGCAAAGAAGCCTGCCCATGCATCGTTTGCCTTATAGGAGTAAGCACCAGATGCTTTGTCATAACTTTCCAGGTCCAGCAGACGGTAGATTGCATAATCTACATCTTCATGATAGTTGGTAATGGAAATGGTTCCTTTTACTGTTGTGTCTGCGAATGCCGGTACTGCAGCCATGCCGAGAACCAGTGCCAGCGTCAGGAAAATAGCTAATAATTTTTTCATGATTTTCTTTCCTTTCTTTTAAATTTTATTATCGTTTAAAAATTTAAACTGTGTTTTATCAGATACACTTCCGCGGCGTAAGGAATATATTACCGCGATGAACGAGGTTACCCTTTAGAATACCTCCTTTCGCACTTACGCCTCCAGATGTATCCGTATACAAGGGATCCTGCCATCATGGAGAATCCACATAGTATCCATGGAAGCGGTCCTAATCCACCGGTAGACGGAAGGACTGGTCCGCTGTAACGATAAGTATTGGTGACAGTGGTATGATAGATCGGTTTGGCATCCTTGCCTCCCGTATCCGATTTCACAATATCACCATAAGTTACTGCCCAATTGTCGGATATCTTGTTTTCTTTCACCGTATACTCAACAGGTGTTCCATCCTCACGTGTATAAGGAAGTCCCAGGAAGGTATCCGTCCAGTTGTTCCTCAGAGCTAAAGTAACAGTTCTGCCTGTATCTTTTCCATCAGCATAGAGTTTGACAGTGACCTGAAGCTGCTGGTAATCCACATTGGTGTACGGTCCAGTGTCCCAAACCTTCTTCACCGTTACCGATGTTTCATTTTCCAGCGGCGTGTTGGTAATTTTAAAATTACTTTCGCCTTTCAGCTCTATGGTCTTCGAAGTTTCCTTCAATGCCTGTAATGTAAACAGATAATCATTTGAGGAAGAAGTTGTCGCCAGTCCATGGCCGTTATGGTTAATGTTACCTAAATAATAATCTCGACTCGATGCATTGACATACAGCCAAAGACCATCTCCCTGTTTCTTCGTCGTGAACCCCTGATAATTGGTTTTGCTCGTTGTTACATAGAAGTACCGGTTATAGTCCTCGTTATTGAGAGATAGAATCTGTCCTTCTTTGTTAGTCAGAGTCACTTTTTTGTTTGAAACAGATGCTGTCCACTGTGCCAGTGGAGAAGATTTTGCAGTTTCTTCATCTACATACATAACGGTCAATGCAGAGGAGGATTGAGAAGACAGATATCCACCTTTCGTACTCAGGATATAGGTCTCTCCTGACTCAAAGCTGGTGGCTGTATCCCAGGAAACAGAGGTAACGGTAAGTTTCGATCCAGTTACCTGCTCAATGCTCGGCGTATACCCGGAGAAGTATGCTTCTTCCACACCGTATTCGACCGGTTTGGACTTATCATTATCATCCCAGTATTTCGGCATGTTTTCCCAGATCCAGGTCCAGTTGTTAGCCTCACTGAGCTCAACTTCCCGTATTCTGCGTACAGTTCCATCCTCCGGATCCTTTACAGTCAGATAAACAGTAACCGAATCACCCGAGTGATCTACACTATCTTCCCAGACTTTCAAAGCCTGAATGGATGTAACTTCCTGCACCCATTTCGGGGCATTGGTTGCTACGATGTAGGCCTCCTGCGTTTCTTCATCGATACGGTAACCGTGAACGGTGAAACCAGGAGATATCATTACATCCTCACCGTTCTGGTCCTTACCCATACTGATTTTTACACTGTAGCTGGCATTGCCGCTCTTATCCAGTGTGAGACAGATGATGCCGTTGACCAGACTGTTTTCGTTGTCCGGATGATAGTCCGGATTGTCCGGTGGTTTGGTTTCTTTGATATAGTATGTTTTGCCGGCACCCAGTCCCCACATATGGGTCTTTCCATCTATAATGGTGAATTCATTGGAAGCCGGATCGTTATTGTTATAGGAGTCCTCACTGACCCACAGCTGTGCCGGAGTCTTACAGGATTCGTCTGTGTAAACGGAGAATACTGCACCATTCAGCAGTTCCCGGGTCAAAACGTCTTCTTTCTGAAGTGTCAGACTATACCTTGGTGCCAGGTTGAACCGGATCAGGCAGTTGGACTGTCCGCCCCCACGTTCCAGATAATAGATAGTCAGTTTGTGCTCTCCAGCGGTAATGGAAGCCGGAAGATTTGAGGTCTTTCCGTCTACAGTTACTTTGCCGGTGGAAAAGTTGATATCACCAGTCAGACTTCTGTGAATACCACCCAGGTCAAGCACTACATGACCGTCTACCAGTACCCAAACGTCGTCATCCCCGGAGAAGCTGAAGTGCATATCGTTTCCGTAGACGTCTTTATTGCCGCCTGCAGTTCCAGGATCATCCGGCAGATAGAACCGCGTTTCCATGCTCATACCAAACCAGAGGTTTGCTGCAGCATAATCATTATCTCTGAAAATATCGTACTGATAATGTGTGGTTCCGGTGTATTCATTATTCAGTCCATTGTGGCTGTAGGTTTCAACCGCATGGCCGTTCGTGTTGGCATACGGTGAGTTCAGCGGAAGGAAGTCACCGGTCTTGTCAGTACCAGAATCGGTGGTTCGCTGCAGGTACTCGTAAACATAGAACCTCTGGTCGCGCTGGCTGTAGGATATGCCGTTCAGATTGGAATCAAAGTAGTAATATCCGTAATATTCGCTGTCCGGATCGGAACCGAACTGGAACAGGTGGTCCCCGGTTCCCAGATACTGCTTTCCTATGATACCGGTTCCCGTAACAGGATCATAGGTATTCTCCGTACTGAAGAGTGCTTCTGCAATCCGCTCATTATACAGATTGGAGTAAGGTCCTCCGTTATTTCCTGTATAGGTATTTCCGGAATTCAGATTGCCAGGTTTGGAAATTCGGCCGGAACCTTCATTATCAGTCATAACGAAGTCCAGGGTTTCAGCTCCCTGGAAGGCTACATTGCCGCTCTGTACCAGATTCCAGGACTCGGAATGTCCGGAAGAATCTGCATTCACCGTCACGTTGGCGGAGTGAAGGTTAAAGAGGAAGTTATAGTCAAACACATGGGTGGTAATATGACCGTCAGTGCTTACCGTATCTGCAGTCTTTGCATTAAACTCCCCGATATCATAGGTTTCAGCAACCCAGTCAGGATAGAATACCAGTGGCTCAGTTACCACCACTTCTGCCCCCGGCAGGTAGTACTGTTTATTCTTCACATCAAACCAGCCCTGAACCTTGTAGCTGTATTTATCCGGTGACTGCCATTCAGTCGGAAGGGTAAAAATATCGCCCTGTGTCACCGCAAAGCTCCGGTCCGGAGAACCAGCCAGGCTTCGTACTTCACCGCATGTACCATCCAGCCATACGGTGGTTTTAGCCGGTGGCTGACCCAGATACATGGTGGAAGAGCGGTTTGCATTGTTTATCTCTGTAAAGGATGCATTATTGGACAGGTAAGCGTACGCATTTTGCCGCGCACCACGAATCCGTACACCGCTGCCGTTCGGATAAAGGGCAGACTCCCATCGACCAGATAAAATGGCGCCATGACGGCTGCTGTTTTCGTAATATGGATGCAGATACATACCTGAGGAGACATTCTGGATGTAGAAAGCTCTCTGGTTATCATATTTGTTTGCACTTTCGAATCTCCAGAACAGAGAATCAGTATCCTCTGTATCCGATGTAATTCTTCCCATATCATCGACATAAATCTGCACTGCACGGGCATTTCCGTCTATAGCATAATAGTTTCCGTCAGTACCCTGGGTATACAGAATAAAGCTGTTGCCGGCAAGTGATAAACCGGTATGATAGTTAAGGATATTCGCCAGTACGGTACCGCTTTTCTGTTCCGCTGCCAGTGCCAGCAGGCTGTCCGGTGTGGTCAGCCCATAACCGGTAATCTGCTCATCCGCAATCTGGTATGCGGTTTCTGCGACCCGATTATCCAAATCCCCTTCAATAACAGTAATTTCACTGTCTGTAACTGCTGTCACAATACCCGTAACTTCTGGTGTACCGTTTCCGTTCTTATCCAGAAATACCACATCGCCCGGAATTGGCTTATAGTCAGCAGCCGCCATATAACGCTGTCCGCTTTCCCACTGGATGCGGAGTGCATCTGCCCCGGAAGATACCGGTAAATCCGAAATTCCCGCATAACGCAGACAGAAGGATGTAAACATGGTAGACCATTCGCCGTAAGGGTTTCCGTACCATTCGCCGTAACGGTTGTATCCGCGGCGGACACCGTCTTCATCTATCACAAAGTTCATTTCACTTTCAGTATAGCCCAGCTGAGAGGCAGCTACTGCCACAATATTTTCAGCCCAGGCATCTGGAGTCAGTTCCGGAATGGTTGCTTCCCAGTCCGCAGAGGTTTCCAGATCCATGGAGATGTTGGAATAACAGGTCACTTCATGGATATGTTCCTGAACATCACAAAGATAGACTGTCTGGTAACAGTCATCGGTATGTTCATGTGCTGCCGGAACACTCAGTTCCGGTTCCTGCTCTGCAGGAAGTTCCGATTCAGGCTCTGCAGGAAGTTCCGGCTCTGTGGAAAGCTCTGTTTCCGGAACGTCCGTTGGCTCCGGTTCTGCCGGAGGTTCCGATTCCACTGGAGGTTCTGAATCAGCAGCAGGTTCCGTATCTGCTGGCGTTTCAGCCTCGTCTGGACCGTCTGGAGAAACTTCTGAATCCACATCGGCTTCCGATTCATCTGCAGTTTCCGGTTCAGCCGCATCAGTCTGAGCCCCTTCACCAACCAGATTTTCCTGCAAAATCGCGTCTTCCTGCACCACCGTTTCCGCGGCGGTTTCTTCCATGCAGATCAAAGTTCGTGTCATGCATTCTTCCGTATGTACGTGCTCATCGATTCCGCAGAAAGCTTCACCGGCCATGGTAATTCCAGTCAGCTTCAGCCACCAGAACACCAGAATAATGACAAAAAGGGACAGCACCGGCAATACGGATTTCAAACGCTGCTTCAATGCTGCCGTACGTCTGACTGAATCCACATAGTTCTGAATCTCTCTGCTGTCCATGCTGTCCCTCCTTTCTTTCTTAGTTTATTTCATATATCAGCTTAACAAAGTGATGGTATTCAGCGGCCATAGGCGCAGGAACAGTTTTCCGATAATCTGTTCTGTGGAAATAGACCCTATCACCGCATTTCGGCTGTCAATGGATGTGACACGCTGGTCACCCATCAGGAAAAAGCTTTCTTCTGGTACAGTATAAGGGAACTCAATATCGCATTCCCCGAAACTTTTTTCTGTCAGATAAGGTTCTTCCAGCTCATACCCATTTACATAAACTGTACCGTTTTCATCAATAAAAAGTACATCACCAGGCAGGCCAATGACTCTCTTGATTAATATTTTGTTGGAATAGGAAAAGGCACACAAATCGCCATAATCCATTTTCGTTGTCTTTACTAAAACTACAATTTCTCCGTTTTCCAGAGTCGGTGACATACTGGTTCCGGAAATCTGCAGAACCGGCAGTACCAAGGTTGCAATAAGTACTGCAATCGCAGCAACTACAATAATGGTATTGATTGTATTCTTAAGCAGCCTGCGATATCGGATTTTATTACGTTCCCGTTTCAGTTCCGTCTGCAGTTCTGCCGATGTGGGCATTACATTCTCTTTATACGTTTCCATCTTTAATATGTTCCCGTTTCTTTGATTTGCTTTCTTCATCCAGATTTTTCAGATACTGGACCATAGCTGCCTCCAGTACTCCTTCCAGACTTCCTTCCAGATTTCCCTCCAGCTTTATCACTGGCTGTACCTGGGTTATAAGTTCTGTCTTTTGGCGTTTTAGGCTCAGCTCAGCAATTTTTTCTTCTGCCTCCCGCAGCTGCAGTTCCAGAGACTCTGCCCGCTGTGTCTGTTTCAGAAGAAGTTCCAGCAGCTGTTTCCGATTCAGTTTTTTCAGTTCCTTCTCTGTCATTGGGCAATCTCCTTCGTGTATCATTCAGGCGCATCCGAAATATCTTCCTAAATAAAATAAGCACTATGATTAATATTCATAAATGCGCTTCAAATTCATCATATATATGCACTATAGAGTATATACCTTTCAGAGGAGTTATTCAAGGGGTAAAATTTCGATATAATGTAGTAAAATCCGCAGGAGGTGTGTTATTTGTTTAAACTGCGTATTCTTGATATATATTACAATAAAAAAACAGTTAATGTTATGTATTTTCAATTCATTATGCTATAATATGGTCATAACTAAAAGAAGAAGGTCATTTGAGGTATCACACTATGTCTAAAAAATCATATACAACCCTTCCGCCTATCACCAGTGCGGAAGAAATGAAAACAGAAATCGACCGCATCGGTAGAGAATTTATTACAGAGTTCATGGAAGAGCTCACTGAAAATTATGATCAGTTCCGTACGAAAGAACTGAAAAATCAGTACATCGACTGGTTCTACAACTGCTGCTGCGCAGGACGCGGAACAAAAAAGGACCTGCTGGATAAAATCAACACCGCAATCCGTATCATGGAGTCCGGACTCACTGAGGCAGCCATGGAATACGCTGCATCCAAAGGAGCTGAATAATCATGATTACAGAACAGATTGAACGGATCTGCCGAATGGAACAGGCCCTGGATGCTTCAGCAGATGCAGTCTCTGCCCTTTCCTCGGCGCTGGAACAGTATCAGGCAATCCTGCCTTCCCTTCAGGAACTGGCGGAATACTACAGCAGTCCCCTGTGGATGCAGGATTACGATGACGATTCCGCGGGGATTCTTCCTTCGGACCTGAAGCGCGGTGTTCTGTCTCAGGACGCTGTATATAATCTGCTGTCTGACCATGACCAGCTTATAATTGAATTGAAAGAACTATTGAATCGGAGGTAATGCCATGAAGAAAAATTTCGGACCGGAAACCTGGTTATATCCAATGCCTGTATTTATCATTGGAACGTACAACGAAGACGGCACGCCAAACGCCATGAATGCAGCCTGGGGCGGTACCGCCAACTCCAATAAGATCGCCATCTGCGTAGACCGCAATCACAAGACCACCGAAAACTTCCTTGCACGCAGAGCTTTCACAGTAGCCATCGCAGACACCACCAATATCGTACCATCCGACTATGTTGGCATCGTTTCCTGCTTCGATGTTCCCGACAAAATCTCCCGTGCCAGCCTGACTCCTGTGAAGAGCGAATTCGTTGACGCGCCTGTTTTCGAAGAATACCGGATGACCCTGGAATGCAGAATGGTCAGCTACGATGATGAATCCGAACTTCTCATTGGAGAAATCGTAAATATCATTGCCGACGAAAGTGTGCTGGGAGAAGACGGTCAGATTGATATCATGAAACTGAGACCAATCAGTTTTGATCCGGTACATCATGGCTACCATGTCATCGGTGAAAAGGTCGGAAACGCCTTCTCCGACGGGAAGGAACTGGATAAATGATTTACAGAGACCTTGGAAATACAGGACTTAAGGTAAGCGAAATCGGATTTGGCGCCGAATGGCTTGGAAGTCACAGCCGTGAAGAAGGAATTTCCCTGATTCACCATGCGCAGTCACTGGGAATCAATATTCTGGACTGCTGGATGTCAGACCCGGAAGTGCGCACAACCATCGGCCATGGCATCAGAGGAAGCCGGGAAAAATGGATTTTGCAGGGTCACATCGGATCAACCTGGCAGGATGGCCAGTATGTACGTACCCGTGATGTGGATAAAGCCAGAGAGGCATTCGAAGATCTGCTTGCGCGGTTCGAAACCGACTATATTGATCTAGGCATGATTCACTATGTGGATCAGAAAGCAGACTGGGATGCAATCATGAAGGGTCCCTTTATTGCGTACGTACAGGAACTGAAGGCGGCAGGAACCATCCGTCATATTGGACTTTCCACACATAATCCACTGATAGCGATTGAAGCGATTGAAAGCGGTATCGTGGAAATGATTATGTTCAGCATAAATCCGGCATATGACATGCTTCCTGCCAGTGAGGATATTAATACCATGTATGCCGAGGAATACGACCCTGAACTGGGAGGAATCGCACCGGAGCGTGCTGCACTCTATGATCTTTGTGAAAAACGCGGCATTGGCATCACGGTTATGAAACCATATGCTGGTGGGCGTCTCCTTCACTCGGAACGGTCCGCATTCGGAGTTTCGCTGACACCGGTGCAGTGCATCCATTATGCCCTCACCCGTCCGGGCGTCAGCAGCGTTCTCACTGGTTTTGATACCATACAGCATATCGAAGATGCCGTAGCATATGAAACAGCTTCGGCTGACGAACGCAGCTATACTGAAGTTCTGCTTCATGCACCGCGTCACTCCTGCGGCGGTCAGTGCACTTACTGCGGGCACTGCAAACCTTGTCCGGTTCACATCGATATCGCCATGGTTAACAAGTTCTATGACCTGGCGGTAATGCAGCCGGAAATACCGGCTTCCGTACGGGAACATTATTTTGCTCTCGAAAAAACTGCAGCAGACTGCATCCACTGCGGCGGCTGTGAAACCCGCTGTCCATTCCAGGTTCCGGTTGTGGAACGGATGAAACTGGCGGCTGAACTGTTTAAATAATCTCAAAATCCAGACATAAAAATACGCACCGGTGCATATCCGGTGCGTATTTCTTTTTTAAGATATTTCTTAATCCCGGTCCGGCATTCGGAGACCGATGGCGTGACTTACTGGAAGCGAAAATACAATAGACTGTGCTTTTGAATCAAGACCTGCTTCTTCCATTATGGATTTCATGATATGATTGCGCCCTTGAGCCGGAGTTACAATCATATGAATTTCCTTCTCATCTGCAATAGAAAAACCGAAAAACTTCTTACTGTGCTCGCTTCCGGTACCTCGTGCTTTGATTACCGTACCGCCGCCTGCACCGGCTTTCCTTGCTGCATCCATGATTTTATCTGTATACCCTTCGTTGGCAATAACAAAAATCAGCTCATATTCAGTGTGAATTGCCATAGGTACCTCCTTTTCTTTCTCCGTTTCGTCAGACAGGTTCATAGCCTGACCTTCCATAAGATATTCCAGACTCCGTTTACCGCCTATTGAATTCAGTGGGACAGCAGTTACGATACCATTTCCCGGTATATCGATAAACAGTTTTCGTTTGAATCCCCTCAGAAGCTGAGGAAGTCCTGTTCCCGTTGCAGCCCCGAAAATAACAGCCTTCTGGCTTGGGTTCAGATAAAGATAATCCAGTACCTCTGATGGTGCTGTTCCCTCACCCAATGCAACATGCAGTACCGAAACATTATTTTCCTGAAAGAGAGAAATGAACTGTTCGTCTCTTTCACGGTCCGTTACAGCCATAACAAGATATAAACTTTCCATGTTATCCCTCCTTACAGTTCAATAATATCATCATCCGCAAAGTCACGGATTGCGTTGGCAAACATTGCACGCATTTCATCATCTTTACGTTTTTTCAGTTTGTATACCACACCTAGAATCTGAATGGTAATCAGAGGAGTCATGGCAACCATGGCTACAACACCAAAAGCATCTGTTACAATCCGGTCAAGTCCGCCGGCAGCTTCACAGGCCCCCATGGCAAATGGCAGGAGGAATGTTGCCGTCATAGGTCCGGAAGCCACCCCACCGGAGTCGAAAGCGATGGCCGTAAAGATTTTTGGAACAGCAAATGTGAGCCCCAGTGCCAGAGCATATCCTGGAATAAGGAACCACATGACGGAAATACCTGTAATGACACGAATCATAGCCAGCGCAAGAGATACGGCAACTCCTGCAGACAGTGAAAGCTGCATGGCCTTGCCCGGAATAGAACCGGAAGTAATCTGCTCTACCTGTTTATTCAATACATGAACAGCAGGTTCCGCCTGCACGATGAAATAACCAATTACCATGGCCAGCGGTACCAGAATCCAGTTATATGATGTTTCTCCAATCATCTTTCCGATATAATTTCCTATCGGCATGAAGCCAACATTTACGCCGGTAAGGAATAATACCAGTCCTGCATAAGTGTACCCCAGACCTGCACAGATTCTGAGCAGTGCACGTTTTGACAGCTTGATTACAAAGATCTGAAACAGAAAGAAAAATGCGATAATAGGAGCCAATGCCACGGCAACTTCGTGAATATAATCCGGTAATGCCTCCAGAAACAGAAGCAGGCTGTCCTTGGAAGTCTCAGGAGAAGGAATCTCAACCGGTGTATAGGTTCCTTCTGCAGGATAAATGAGGCCCAGAATCAGCACCGCCATAATTGGTCCCACAGAACAGAGTGCAACCAGTCCGAAACTGTCATCCCCTGCATGACGGTCACTTCGAATGGATGATACCCCTACCCCCAGTGCCATGATAAACGGAACCGTCATAGGTCCGGTTGTCACACCTCCCGAGTCAAATGCAACTGCCCAGAAGTCCTGCGGTACCTGCCGTGCCAGTATGAAAATCAATGCGTAGAACCCCATCAGGAGCCATGACAGGCTGATTCCAATCAGGATACGCAGCATGGCAATGACCAGAAAGATGCCGACACCCAGTGCTACAGCACCGATAATCACAGGATTGGATATGCTGGGCACCTGGTTTGCGAGAACTACAAGATCCGGTTCAGATATCGTTATAATAACCCCCAGAAGAAAGCTGACGAATACAATAATCCACAGCTTGCGGGATTTAGTGATGCAGCTTCCCACTTTGTTTCCAATTGGGGTCATAGCCGTGTCTGCACCTAATGTAAAAAAGGCCATTCCTATGGTCAGCATCACCGCCCCGAAGGCAAATGATACCAGCATACTGTTTGGTATGGGGGTGATGGTAAAACACAGCATCAGCACGATGAGTGTAATAGGTAATACCGAAGCAATTGCTTCCTGCATCTTATCTTTTAAGAGATTTCTGTTCAAATTACCGCCTCCTTCCCTTCTTTTGAAATATTACTTACTTCTACATTGTAACCTGTGAAAGGAATTTGAGGCAACCCATCCGGTACCATCTTGGCAGAATCTTCACACTGTTATATGTATATGAAAAAAGGATTGGCTGTTGCCAATCCTTTTGCTTATTTCAATTCTTCTGGAGTATTCACCAGAACCTGTGCCCCGTGAGCTTCCAAAAAGGCTCTGTCCCGGAACCCCCAGGTCACACTGATGCAGTCCATCCCGGCGTTGCGGGCGGTTTCAATATCCACATCGGAGTCGCCTACATAGACCGCATCCTTACGGTCGATTCCCAGTACACGCAGCACCTCATTGACAGAATCCGGTGCCGGCTTTCTGCGGATGCCTTCCCGTTCACCTACTGCAATATCCAGCAGCCCATCGAAATATTGCCGGCACAGCGCCTGCACACCGAAGTCAGCCTTATTGGAGACCACTGCCAGGCGGACAGAGTTTTGCCGTAAATCATAAAGCAGCTCTGGAATGCCATTATAAGGCTTCGTCTTATCGTTACAGTGAACTGCATAGTATGCCTTGAATTCAGAAAACACCTTCTCAATACCTGCTGCATCAGTCCCCTCCGGCACAGCACGTTCAATCAGTTTATGTATTCCATTTCCCACGAACCGGCATACCTCATCAATGGAGCGCTCCGGCATTCCACAGATACGCAGTGCGTAGTTGGTGCTGTCGGCCAGATCTTCCAGAGTATCAAGCAATGTACCGTCCAGGTCGAAAATAACCAGTTTGTATTTCATAAGATTTCATCCTCCCCTTTCACAAAGAACAGGCTGCCGCACAATGTGCAGCAGCCTAATAATCCTGTATTGCTTATTTATATTCTTCTCTCAGAACCTTGATCAGTTCGTCGATTCTGTGAACAACCTTGATGAAGTCTTCTTCCTTGTAGCCTCTGGTGGTCATTGGAGCAGTACCGATTCTTACGCCGGAAGTTTCCTTTGGAGTTCTCTTTTCGCAAGGTACGCAGTTCTTGTTCAGTGTGATGCCGATTTCGTCGCATCTTTCCTGCAGTACTCTGCCGCTGAACGGTTCATCAGACAGATCCAGCAGAATCAGATGGTTATCAGTACCACCGGTTACAACCTTGTAGCCCAGTTTGATGAATTCATCAGACAGAGCCTTGCAGTTTCTAACTACCTGGTGAACGTATTCCTTGTACTCAGGAGTCTGTGCTTCTTCTGCGCAAACAGCCTTACCTGCGATAACGTGTTCCAGAGGGCCACCCTGTGCATAAGGGAATACAGCGGAGTCAATCTTCTTTGCCAGTTCAGGACGTCCGAAAATCAGACCGCCTCTTGGTCCTCTCAGGGTCTTATGAGTAGTGGTTGTGATGATATCTGCATGTCCGAATGGAGAAGGATGTGCACCGCCGGCAACCAGACCTGCGATATGAGCCATGTCCACTACGAAGTATGCTCCGACTTCCTTTGCGATTTCAGCAAAGGCAGCAAAATCGATGGTTCTGGAATATGCAGATGCACCGGTCAGAATCATCTTAGGACGGCATGCCAGAGCCTTCTTTCTTACATCCGCCATATCGATGTATCCTCTTTCATCTACATCGTAGAATACCATGTTATACAGCTTACCGCTGAAGTTTACGGAAGAACCGTGAGTCAGGTGTCCGCCGTTGTCCAGAGTCAGGGACAGGATTGTATCTCCAGGATTCAGAATCGCCTTGTATGCAGCAAAGTTTGCCTGAGAACCGCTGTGCGGCTGCACGTTTACGTGGTAGTCGGTGTTGAATACCTTTCTCCACTGGTCACAGCAGTATTCTTCCAGTTCATCTACAAACTCGGTACCGCCATAATAACGGCTGGTATTTCCGGAAGTTCTTACATAAGGATAACCTTCCGCATACTTCCAGGACAGACAGCTGCCGCAGGCTGCCAGAACTGCCTCAGAGCAGTAGTTTTCAGAAGCAATTAATTCTACGTTATTCTTCTGACGGTTGTACTCTTTTTCAATCAGTCCGCCTACAACCGGAGATGTCTTCTTGATGAATTCAAAATTCTCTACATTGTAAGTGTTGCTGTCTTTTCCGTTAATATCAAACATGATTCTATCCTCCAAATCATCTAAAAAATAATTGTATTCATTATAGCACTCTCCTATCTGTGATTCAAGAAATTGTTGAAAATCATTTTATAGAATGCTATTGTAGTAGTAAATAAAAAAGTTCGGGAGGTTTCACCATGTATCTTGCAAAAATGACCACAACAGATGCCCGTCTGGCATTCGAAAAAGATCCTGTTATCGTAATTCCCGTAGGCAGTACGGAAGTTCACGGTACCCACAGTGCACTGGGTACGGACTTTATGGCGCCTTCCTGGATCTGTGATCAGATTGCTGATATGGAAAACGTCATCATCGCACCGACTGTACCTTACGGCGTCTGTCCTACCCACCTGAGTTTTGCCGGCAGTATCGATATCGGCTATGAAGGACTGTATCTTGTCCTTCACGGAATCACCGATTCCCTGATGAAACAGGGCATCCGCAGATTTCTGGTAGTAAACGGACACGGCGGAAACAATCCTTCCATCGACCGTGCGTCCATGGAAGTCTATCACAAAGGCGGTGTTCTTGCCTGCATCGACTGGTGGAGCGCAGTGGCTCAGCTGGACAGCCGTTTCCGCGGCGGTCATGGCGATATTCTGGAAACCTCAGTGATGATGGCCCTCTGTCCGGAATCGGTAAAGCTGAGTCAATGCCAGCCTCTCAACCCGCAAAATCCTACAGAAGAAGTGAACGCCTCCTATCTGCAGAGTGCGTCATACCGCGGTGCCACCATCCGTCTTTACCGCGACTCGAAGGAACTGGGACCAAGCGGCTGGTTCGGGCCATTCGATCCGAAAGATTCCAATGCCGAGCTTGGTCAGGCTGCACTGGATACTGCAGCAGACTTTGTTCGTGGCTTTATTGATGAATTTAAAAAATTCAAACTTTGATATAATGAAACAAGGAGCTCTGGCTGATTTCAGCCGGAGCTCCTGTTGTTTTTTGAATATAAATTTAACCGAGTATTTTCTGTATCATGGTGGAAATAATGCTTACACCATTGGCCAGTGCCTTTTTATCGAAATTCATGGCAGGGTCATGAAGTCCCGGAGTTAAGTCGCAGCCCAATCCCAGGAAAGTTGCCTTCAGTTCCCTCTTTGTAAACGGATAGATGGTAAAGTCATCGCCGCCAGGAGTATCTCTGACAGTCATGGTGCCTTCAGAGCCGAGAACTTCCGTAATTGCCTCGGAAGCAATCTTTGCCATGTGATCGTCAATGATACCTGCAGGAAGACCAGGGATAACTTCAATCTCTGCTTCGCAGCCTACCGTTGCAGCACCTGCAGTGATTGCCATCTTTGCCTTTTCAATCAGTTCATCCATGACCTCATTGGTATTCGCACGCAGGTCCATGCCGACTTTGCCGGTGCCTGGCACTGAGGAATTGTTCAGACCATCTGCATGAACAGATGTGAACTTGATGGACCATGGAATGGATGGGTCGACCCAGATTGCATTGACTGCATTGATGACTGCAGCGATGGCGTCAATCGGATTTTTCCCCTGATGCGGTCTGCCCGCATGGGTCCCTTTCCCCTTGATTTCAGCCAGAATGGTGTTCAGTGCGCTGTGTCTCATGCCGGGGATTGCCTGTCCCAGCCGAAGTTCGTTCTGGGGTCTCAGATGAATCCCAATGAGCATGTCCACATCGTCAATGACACCTTCGCTGACCATGGCTCTTGCACCGCTTGTTTCCTCATGCTCTTCAGAAGGCTGAAAAATCAGCTTCAGCTTACCCTTTTTAACAAGTCCCGCTTCCTTTGCTACAATACCAGAGAATAATCCCATAGTCGTATGTGCATCGTGACCGCAGGAGTGAACCATCTGAATTTCGCCATCGATAAGATGTTCTACGGCATCAATATCCACTCTTACTCCAAGTACAGGACCTTCCACTCCACTGTCTATGTAAGTTACCAGACCGGTACCTGCAATTCCGGAAATAACTTCGAAACCGTATCTTTCCAGGTATTCCTTTAAGAA
Source organism: Anaerovoracaceae bacterium (assembly GCA_045637765.1). Taxonomy (GTDB): domain Bacteria; phylum Bacillota; class Clostridia; order Peptostreptococcales; family Anaerovoracaceae; genus RGIG7179. The sequence goes on from JAZTZZ010000030.1 coordinate 26,818, forward strand.
ACGGGAAGTTTTAAATTCCTTCGTGGAAAGTTCAGGAATTGCGTGAAGTTCGTTATAGATTTCGAGGATTTCATCATTTCTGCTTTGAACCAGTTCTTTTAAACTACTCATAAATCCTCAATCCTCCCTGTTTATTAGAATGGACCGTAGTTGATAGCAGATGCAACAACCAGCATGATGGAACCCATAACAATCCACAGAGCAACCATCTTCCAGTTGTACTTCAGCCACTTTTCATAAGGTACGTTTACGATACCCAGAGCACCCAGCAGAGCGCCGGAAGTAGGAACGATCTGGTTAGTGAATGCGTCACCGTAAGTAACAGCCAGTACAGCAGTCTGTCTGGTGATACCCAGAATGTCTGCTAAAGGAGCCATGATAGGAACCATGGTGGAAATCTGACCGGAACCGGAAGGAATGAAGAAGTTGATGATAGCATTAACCCAGAAGATACCTACAGATGTAATAGCGTTAGGCAGTACTTCCAGTACACCAGCAGCATAGTATACGATGGAGTCCAGGATCTGACCTTCAGTTAAGATAACCAGGATAGCACGAGCCAGACCGATTACCAGAGCACCGAATACGATATCCTTTGCACCAGCTACGAATGCATTTGCAGCATCCTTAGAATTAACGCCGCCGATGAGGGCTGCTGCGATACCGATGATCAGGAACAGAGCACCCAGTTCAGTGGTATACCAGCCGTATGTCATTACGCCCCATACCATTACGATCAGGCCAATGCCGAAAGCAACCAGAACCAGCTTATGTCTGGTGGTGAAAGGTGTTTCTTCGATAGACTTAACGTCAAGGTCAGGTCTTTCTAAACCATACAGATAGCTCTTGGTAGGGTCTGCCTTAATCTTCTTTGCATAGTTCATAACGTATGCACATGCAATAAACAGGAAGAAGAAATAGCCGATTGTTCTTAAGCCTGCACCGGAGTACAGAGGCAGTTCAGCAATACCCTGACCGATACCGGTTGTGAACGGGTTCAGCATACCGCCGGCAAAACCTGCACATGCACCGGTGGATACCATTGCTACGCCTACCATATCGTCCCAGCCGAAACCTCTGGAAATCATGCAGGCAATCGGAATGAATACGATCAGTTCTTCAGCAGCACCGATGGAGAAACCTAAGATAGAGAATAAGGTCATAACAGCAGGAATAACCAGCTTTTCTCTCTTCTTCATCAGGCTGATGAATCTTACTACACCGCCGTCAATCGCACCGGTGGACTTGATCATTGCAAATGCACCGCCGATGAGGAATACGAAGAATGCAATACCTGCAGCCTGTGTCATACCCTTAGGAATAGCCTGTACCATTGCCCAAGGATTTACAGGGGTGTTTTCCACGAAGTGGAAGGATTCAACATCAGGAACGCTCTTTCCTGTGTTAGGGTCCTCTACTCTGTCATATGCGCCCGCAGGAACGATATAAGTCATAGCCGCCACTACGAGGATTACAGCGAGGATCAGAACATAAGTGTGAGGGACACCGAAGCCCTTCTTCTTTTTCTTGTCCATAATAATATGAACCTCCTTAAAAATAATTGATTGATTATTATAACAATTGCTTGTATAACCGTAATCTGTTGGGGCCTATCTGTCGAAGTAAGACATGAATCTGCCCAGTCTTCCATTGACAATATCACCATCTCTTAAAGCTTCCTGGCCGCCGATAAATACGTAATCGATACCTACAGGCTTCTTCAGCTCAGAGAAGGTCGCACCGTCAATGATGGTTTCAGGGTCGAAAATGGTAATATCCGCATCACATCCGATTTCAATTCTGCCCTTTGCTGCCAGTTCCAGTCGGTCTGCCGGACGGATGGTCATCTTGCTCAGTGCATCAATCAGGGAAATTGCCTTTTCTTCTCTTACGTACTTACCCAGCACTCTTGGGAAAGTACCTGCAGCTCTAGGGTGACCCTTGCCTCCGTTCAGCAAAGCATCGCTGGCTACCATACCGTTGTGGTGAACCACTGCATCGCGGATTTCATCTTCATTCATTACGAAAGCGACGGCCAGCATGGTTGGATAGTTTGCTCTTGCGTCTTCAAAGATTTCCTTAGTACAGCGAACGTTTCTGTATGGTTCAGAGGTCAGCAGAATGTCCTCGTAAGTCTTGCCCCAGCCTTCGAAACAGCCATCGTCAAATACTGCAGAACCGATTCTGGTGGAGAATGCCGCATATGGATAGGTGTCATAATCCAGCTTAGGGTTTCTTTCCATCGCTTCATCAATCAGCTTCAGACATACGTCCATGGTACCCATGGCAGAGCAGCTGGAAAGGTGGGAAATCTGGAACTTCTGCGGAATGGTTTCAGAAATTCTGATCATTTCATTAACTGCGTCGATGGAACCCTTGCTGTCGTCTCTGTAGTGAGCTGTTACGATATGATGCGGATCATCGGAGATTTTGATAGCGTTGATGATTTCTTCGAAAGTAATCGCAGGGTCATATTCGATACCGAAGGAAATACCGTAAGCCCCTTCTGCCATATCCGCCTTCAGATCTTCCAGAAGAGGAATCTGCTGTTCAGGGGATACTGTATCGAACTTACCGAAGCCATGTCTTACTCTGCAGGCGTTGTATCCGGCCAGCATAATATAGTTAACCGGCGCACCGCCCTTTTCATTGAGGACACGCTTGAATTCCTTCAGAGGCTGTCTGGAGTTGCCGCAGTTGCCGCCAACTGCTGTAGTTACACCCATTTCCAGCATCATGTTGGAAATAATGTATTCTTCTCCGTCCACACCAAAGTTTTCTTCGTGCATATGAATGTCGATGAAACCAGGAGAAACTACTTTTCCATCTGCATCGATTACACGGGATGCTTCAGGCTGCTCGTCCCCGATATAAGCAATTTTGCCTTCGCTCACGCCGATATTCTTCTTTACCATTTCGCCTGCTGCGAAATCAGGATAAATACCATTTACAATTAAGAGATCGTACATAACTAAAATTCCTTTCTGATTATAAAGCTTATATCCTATCGAAACGGAATGAAACGGCCTATACGTCCATTCACAATATCTCCGTCTTTCAATACAACTTCACCGTTCATAATAACGTAATCGATGCCCACAGGCTTCTTCAGCTCCAGGAAGTCTTCCTGGTCGCAGACAGTTTCCGGATTGAAGATGGTAATATCCGCATCGCATCCTTCTTCCAGGCGGCCCTTGTTCAGCAGCCCCATACGGTCTGCTGGAAGCACTGTCATTTTTCTTAAAGCATCGTACATGGAGATGGAGCCCTTTTCACGGACGTATCTGCCCAGAACTCTCGGGAATGTTCCTGCGGCACGTGGATGTCCGCTTCCATTCTGCAGAACCCCGTCACTGGCAATCATACCCTTCTTGTTCACAATCGCCGCCTCAATTTCAGGCTCGTTCATAACGAATGCCACACAAAACATATGCGGATGATTCTGTCTTGCATCTCTGAAAATTTCCTCAGTACAGAATACATTCTTATAAGGATCATTGGTCAGCAGAATATCGCTGTAATCCTTGCCCCATTTTTCAAAGCATCCATCATCGAACACTGCAGAACCCACTTTGGTGGAAAATGCATGGTATGGATAGGTATCATAATCAAGCTTCGGATTACGTTCCATGGCATCGTTAATGATGGCCAGACACTCATCCATAACCCCTACTGCAGCACAGCTGCTCAGGTGTGAAATCTGGAACTTCTGCTGAATATTATCCGAAATCTGAATCATTTCGTTTACTGCATCCACAGCCCGAGGTCCGTCATCCCGGAAGTGGGCTGTAACCATCTGATCCGGACTGTAACAGGAAGCATGGACAGCTTCCAGCATTTCATCCAGGGTCATTCCGGGATCATATTCGATACCGAAAGACAGTCCGTAAGCCCCTTCTTCCATGTCCTTTTTCAGATCTTCGTGAATGAGCTTTTTCTGTTCATCTGTAGGCTGCTCATAACGTCCCACTCCGTGCTTCACACGGTATGTGTTGTAACCGGTAAGCATCAGGTAATTTATAGGACTGCCGCCGTTTTCCTCCAAAACATCTTTGAATTCCTTCAGGGTCTGGCGGGGGTTTCCGCACTGGCCGGCCACTCCGGTAGTTACACCCATTTCCAGCATTTTTTCAGAAATAACGTAATGGCTGCCTTCCTTTGCAAAATATTCTTCGTGCATATGTATATCGATAAATCCAGGAGAAACCACCTTGCCTTCCGCATCAATCATGCGTGCAGCAGCGGATTTTAACGCATCATCAGCCAGACCAACGAACGTAATTTTCCCTCCAAGGATGCCAATATCTGCACGGATCATTTCACCTTTTTTAAAATCCGGACAGATTCCATTGATAATCAGTAAGTCAAACATAATTTTCTCCTTTTTAATTATCAGAAAACTTTACACTTTATTCATTCTATCACTTTTTTTCGCGCTTATCAATCAAATTACATCTTGATATTCCATAAAAAAGAACCATGATTCACACTCATGGTTCTACTTGTACCTGCTTCATTTTCTCAGATTTCTTCCAGCTTCAGTACGGATACCTCGAAAGCACGGCGGGCCTCTGTACTTCCGTCCTCCAGTTTCTTTTTATATTCCCTGCTCTGCATCCGCCCTTCCATCAGCAGTTTGGTTCCAACTTCCAGCTGCTGGGCATATCCGGCATTCCTGCCCCAGGCGATGCACGGTATGTAGTCCGATTTATTATACATCCGGTTTACAGCAACCATCATGTCACAGATATCCCGTCCCAGCGGCGAAGTCCGCTTCACAGGAGGTTTACAGAGAAAGCCTTCCAGATAAATATAATTTTCATAATATCCATAATCTTCACAGAGATAGATTTCCCGTGCAAATACAACTACATTCAGCTTGTTTTTTCCATCCTGCACTTCGTTATAAGTCCGCACCTGTCCCCGTACTTCCAGAAACTGCCCCGGCAGCGGAGGGTTATCATAAATAAGCCGTTCAGATATCATTACATTGATTTCATCCACATAACCGCTTTTCCGCTCAACCCCAAGAACAAAGGTATAAAACACCTCGCCGTAGGTTTTGTGACTGAACCGGAGTTCCGAATTCACTGTTCCGCAAAGTTCCGCAATATTGCTTTCCATACTTTCCTCCTCTGTTTTAAGTGTCTGTATATTCTATTAATCAGAGAAAAAAGTATTCCAAAAGAAAAAACTCCCGGATACAATGTTTTCACTGTTCTCCGGGAGTATTTATTTTATGATTTGATTTTATCCACAACCAGCAGGATTACAACAGCTCCAACTGCAGTAAACACAGTAGCAATTGTCATGAGAATTCCGGCACCCCACTGGTCCAGAATCACACCGCCCACCAGGCTGCAGACAATATAAGCAACGGTAGTTACTGTAGTAAACAGTGCCTGCCCCTTCACGGCTTCCCCCTTGCTCATGGATACGCCAATCAGTTTGACGATGGCAGGGAGCAGCAGCGCAAAGGCAAAAGGCTGTATAAACTGTGCAGCCAGTACCATATGTACAGAAGACGCACGCCAGATGATTGCAGTCTTTATCACATAACCGATTCCCGCCACCTTCATCAGCGTCTGACAGGAGAACTTCCGGTTAATCTGTTCGAAGAACATCATGGTCGGAATCTCCAGGAAGGCCATAATCGAGAAAATCTGTCCCATGTCCTCCGCGGTACCGCCCAGCGGCTGAATTACCTGCAGCATGAAGGTATTCAGAACCCCATTGCTGAAATAAATACCCAGCACGCCAATCATCAGAACCATGAAGATTTTGTTCCGCTTCACGAACTGAATCAGGTTGATTTCTTCTGCATCATCACCATCCGCCAAAACTTCAGCACTCGCATTTTTGCTGGTTTCTCCGTCTGCGCTGGCCTTGCGGAACTGCCAGCTGACCAGTGCCAGACTGACAAGGGTGAAAGCCATGGTAATTTCTGCTGTGAGAGAAAGTACGAAAATACCTTTTTCTTCAGCCAGAGTTCCCAGGAACATGACCAGTATGGAATATGCCAGAGATCCGATACTTCTGCCTACGCCGAAATTAATGGGAATTCCGCATTCCTGCAGTTTGAAGCAGAGAGAATTAAACAGTGGCTGCAGAGAAATGTTTCCGCCCATGAGCAGGATAAAAATCACTGTCAGGGCTGCACTTTTCTGCTGCAGTACAAAGGTTCCCAGACACAGTACCATCAGAATCACTGTAGCAATGGATGATACACTGACCAGGCTGAACCGCTTGGAACGGTCCGCAATATCCGCCATCAGAGGCTGAAGAAATACAGCCGCCACATTGCAGACAGCAACGATAATCCCAATGTCCGTATTGGAATAACCGCAGGTCAGCAGAAACAGGGAAGCAAAACTGCAGATGGCACCGTAGCTCATCCAGTAAAAGCCATGGACACTGCCATAGCCCAGATTTATTGCCGTCTTCATCTTACAGTACCGGTCCTTCTGCAGGGATTTCATGTCTCATGATCTGCGGATGGCAGCTCACCTGATACTGCGGACAGGACAGACACTCAAATTCCAGAGGGGAATCTTCCGGCTTGATTTCAGTAAAACCAAGCTTGCTGTAAAACTCCGGTGCACGGCCGATGAGAACAACTTCCTTTGCTCCCAGCTCACGGGCCTTTTCCATGGCCTTCTTCACCAGAACGCGGCCCAGGCCAAACTTACGGAGAACCGGATCCACTGCAACTGCATGCAGAACATAATGGCCTTCTTCATACCCCAGCATGATGGTACCGATAATGTAATCTCCCGGCTGTGTAATCTTCCAGGCACCTACAATATTGGAAAAATCCTGTTTTTCTTCCGGATCGTATTCCAGCCCCTGCGCCGCAGCAAACTCGATAATACGATCGTACTCGGTTGTACTTTCCATTCTTACTTTCAGCATCTTCGTTACCTCCAGTGTTTACTGATTCAGAGTGCGGCGCAGGATTCCCCTTACCGCTCCGATTAAGTACAGAGATCCGGCAAAGAGCAGAACATCGTAGTTTTCTGCCTCAGCCTTTTCCAGTGCCGCTTTCACGGCGGTTTCTATGTCGGCTTCGATAATCAGAGCACGGCCGCCCTGCTTTTCGATGTGCTGTGCAGCTTCTGCTGCATCCATCTTACGCGGGTTGTCCGGTTCTGTCAGTACGAAGTCTTTTGTAATCTCCGCAAAATGTCCCAGCACAGCGTCCACGTCCTTATCGGCCAGAATTCCTGTTCCCATAAGTACCCGTTTTCCGCTGCAGAACTGATCCATAGCAGCAGTCAGTGCCCGAGCACCGTCGTCATTATGTGCGCCGTCGATGATGACAGTCAGGCCATCTTCGGAAATTCCGGTGACAGCACATCCCTTCTTCATCACTTCCAGACGTCCCGGCTGCTTGGCTGCTTCGATACCGTCATAAAAGGCATCGGTCGGCATGGTGATATGTCCCCTGTCTTCCAGAACACATAATGCTGCCAGTGCTGCCTTAACATTTTTAATCTGATGCTGACCGGTCATGGACAGTTCCAGATTTCCGAAAGCATCTGTATGGAAGCTTCCGTCCGGACGGTCACGTCCAACAAAAACATCCAGCATATATCCGGTGAGAGATTCCTCCTTCACGTTGTGGCGCATGTCTCTGGTCTCCAGATACATACATCCCAGTTCTTCTGCCTTTGCACGGATTACACCCAGAGCGGCTTCGTCTTCACAGCTGGTAATCACAGGGCAGCCTGCCTTGATGATACCGGCTTTTTCTGCAGCAATCTCTTCGATGGTGTTTCCAAGACGGTCTGTATGGTCAAAGGAAATGGATGCGATAACGGTTGCCAGCGGGTTCTTCACGATATTGGTGGAGTCACCGCGGCCGCCAAGGCCTACTTCCAGAACCACGAAGTCACAGCCCACTTCTTTATAATACAGGAAGGCTACGGCAGTAATGACTTCGAATTCGGTTGGAGACTGGTGTCCGGCATCGGTCATAACCTTGACCTGCTCCAGCACCCGGTCTGTATATTTTGCCAGGTCTTCATCGCTGATATACGCACCGCCCGCTTCAATCCGTTCATTGAATACTTCGATGAACGGAGAGATATAGAGACCGGTCTTGTATCCGGCCGCCTGCAGGGCACAGTACAGATAGCGGCAGATGGAGCCCTTGCCGTTGGTACCGGCCACGTGGATGACCTTCAGGTCATCCTGTGGATTTCCCAGCAGCTCCATGAGGATGGTCATACGTTCCAGCCCCAGGATGCTGCCAAATTTCTCAAAAGCATGGATTTTGCTGACTGCATCGCCAGCAGAAGATACGCCGCTCATTATGCGTTAACCTTCTTAGCTACCAGTTCCAGACGTGCGGTAACCTTAGCCAGCATTTCTTCGTACTTAACCTGCTTTTCTTTTTCTTCGTTGATTACCTTTTCAGGTGCCTTGCCTACGAAGCCAGGGTTGGACAGCTTCTTCACAACTCTTTCCACTTCGCCTTCCAGCTTCTTCTTTTCCTTGGTCAGACGGTCCAGTTCAGCCTTGTAGTCTACCAGGTCGTCCAGCGGAACGTAGATTTCTGCACCATCGATAACTGCGGACATAACTTCTTCAGGAATGTCAGCCTTGTTTTCAGTGAAGGTAATTTCGGTAATATTTGCAATGCTCTGCAGATATCTTGCGCCAGCCTTCAGGGTTTCAGCCTTGCTGCCTTCTGCCAGAATGATAGCTCTCAGCTTCTTGGAAGGAGCTGCGTCTGCTTCTGCACGGATGTTTCTGATTGCTCTGATTGCTTCCATCGCCATTTCCAGCTTGGCTTCTTCCACAGGGAAGTGACAGCCGATGCTTGCCTTTGGCCATGCAGCCTTGATCAAATAGTTGTTTGGATTGTCAGCCTGTTCTTCGCCGTGCGGCAGGTAGGACCAGATTTCTTCTGTAATGAATGGCATGAATGGATGCAGCATCTTCAGCATGTTCTTCAGGCACATTACCAGAGTAAATCTTACAACCTTCTTATCTTCTTCATCTTCGCCCCACAGACGAGCCTTAACCAGTTCGATGTACCAGTCGCAGTATTCGTTCCAGATCAGGTTGTAGATTCTGTCACCAGCCAGAGCCAGGTCGTACTTTTCCAGCGCAGTGGTTACGTATTCGATGGCATCGTTTACGCGGGAAATCATCCACTTGTCTTCGTCCTTCAGTGCGATGTTTTCGAAGTTGGTCACATCACCGCAGGCCTTGCCGCAGCAGGAATCACAGCACTTCGCCATTTCCTTGAAGTTGCCTTCTTCGTCCTGCAGGTTCATGATTACGAATCTGGATGCATTCCACAGCTTGTTCGCAAAGTTTCTGCAGGATTCCAGTCTGTCGTACTTGAATCTCATGTCGTTACCCGGAGTGATACCGGTGGACAGCATGAATCTCAGAGCATCTGCGCCGTACTGGTCGATAACTTCCAGAGGGTCGATGCCGTTGCCCAGGGACTTACTCATCTTGCGGCCTTCTGCGTCTCTTACCAGACCGTGGATGTATACATCGTGGAATGGAACTTCCTGCATGGTTTCCAGACCGGAGAATACCATTCTTACTACCCAGAAGAAGATGATGTCATAACCGGTAACCAGTACATCAGTTGGGTAGAAGTAGTCCAGATCCGGTGTCTTTTCCGGCCAGCCCAGAGTGGAGAATGGCCACAGTGCGGAGGAGAACCAGGTATCCAGTACGTCTTCATCCTGACGGAAGTGGGTATGGCCGCACTTAGGACATACGGAAGGTGTATCATAATCAACCACAACTTCACCGCATGCTTCACAGTAGTATGCAGGGATTCTGTGGCCCCACCACAGCTGACGGGAAATACACCAGTCTCTGATTTCTTCCAGCCAACGCAGGTAAGTCTTTTCAAATCTTTCAGGAACGTGAGTCAGGTCACCCTTCTTCGCTGCTTCGATTGCAGGCTTAGCAAGTTCTTCCATAGCTACGAACCACTGGTCAGACAGCATGGATTCGATAACGGTGTGACATCTGTAGCATTCGCCGGCAGGAATTACCTTTTCTTCAGTCTTTACCAGGTAACCTGCTTCTTCCAGGTCAGCAACCCATGCCTTACGGCATTCGTAACGGTCCATACCTTCGTACTTGCCTGCCATTGCATTCATCTTTGCATCCTTTTCGATACAGGATGGCATTTCCAGACCTGCTCTCTGACCTACTTCGAAGTCGTTAGGGTCATGTGCAGGAGTAATCTTTACTGCACCGGTACCCTTTTCCGGATCAGGATAGTTGTCAGCGATGATAGGAATTTCCTTGCCAACCAGAGGCAGGATTACCTTGGTGCCAACCAGATCCTTATATCTTTCATCTTCCGGATGTACTGCGATTGCCACGTCGGCAAACATGGTTTCCGGTCTAGATGTAGCAACTACGATACCTTCGCCCTTGCCGTCTGCAGCAGGGTATCTGAAGTACCAGTACTTGCCGTTTCTGTCTTCATGTTCAACTTCTGCGTCGGACAGGGAAGTTCCGCATTCCGGACACCAGTTGATCAGACGGTTGCCTCTGTAAATCAGGCCCTTTTCATACAGCTTGATGAAGAAAGTCTTTACTGCGCGGTTGCAGCCTTCGTCCATAGTGAAGCGCTCTCTGCTCCAGTCGCAGGAGTCACCCAGCTTACGGCACTGACGGGTGATTCTTCCGCCGTATTCTTCCTTCCATGCCCATGCGCGCTTCAGGAATTCTTCACGGCCCAGATCTTCCTTTTCCAGACCTTCTTCTTCTCTGATTTTATCTACAACCTTTACTTCTGTTGCAATGGATGCGTGGTCAGAACCTGGCAACCACAGTGCGCTGCAGCCTTCCATTCTCTTCCAGCGGATCAGTACATCCTGCAGAGTATGGTCCAGAGCGTGTCCCATGTGCAGCTGGCCTGTAATGTTTGGAGGCGGCATTACGATGGTGTAAGGCTTCTTGTCTTCATTCACTTCCGCATAGAAAGAGTTGGAGGATTCCCACATCTCATAAATACGGTCTTCGAATTCTTTTGGATTATAATTTTTCGCTAAATTCTTTTCCATTTTGGTTCCTTTCATTTTTTTATTCTAATCAAAATACTTAACGGTTTCAGCTTGTGGGTTCGCCGGGTTTCTGATAATAAAAAACGTCCCTTGCAAGCTTATTCTGCTCACAAAGGACGAAATAATTTCCGCGGTACCACCTTTGTTCCTGCATGGCGGACCAGTCCGTCACCGCAGGCTCTCATTTCATTACGAGCTCCAAAGCAACCTTCAGAAAACGCTGTCTCTCAGGGCTCTCAGCCACGGCCCTGACTCTCTGTAGAGTGCTGTCTTTTCCTACTCCTCTTTTTCAACGCTCTATTTACTTTTCAATCTATAATATTTTAATGATTTTTTGCTGAAAAGTCAAGGGTTTCAGACGATTCTGACGAAGAAAAAGTTAATCCAGGCGGGTATACGTATATCCTGGGGTAGGAGGCTTTGGTTCTTCACAATCAGGATAAGAAATTTCACACTCTGTTTCATACCAGAAGAGAGATCGTCTTCCAATTGTAATCTGCAGATGAACACGCTCTCCTCCTGCCCTCGTTTCCAGTATCACCTCACGAACCGGCTCAAAATAAAACCCCAGATCTGACCAGCTCCATTCCCCAATGATCTGATCCTCGACAACCTGTACATCCCCCTGTGCCAAAGCACGTTCCGTAATACCCAGAGCATTCAGCTGTTTTTCATAAGCCTGCGCCTCCGTAAAAGTCCCACTTCTGGCTGAAACAACCACTGCAATCATAAACAGCATCAGAAGCATGTTTCGCAGAATAATCTGGAGACGGCTTAGCTTTCGTTTTTCCGTCTTTTTCAGTTTGATTACCCGACGCGTCATGATTCCACCCCCTCTGTCAGATCCAGTCTGCAGGTCGCTTTCTGTCCAAAGAGATCCCATACTACATCAATGTATTTTGTGCCGGGCTCAAAACCATAGACACGAAACCGCCCCATCTCGCTTGCGCTATATGTTGCACCATGGACACCGCCTGCTCCATCCAGCTGTTCCGGATCCCAGTCGTTTTTATCCTCATCCAGCCATGGTGCGTTCCAGGCCAGTGTCCGTCCATGATCGTCCAGGAAAAATGCAGGGGTGAGATATGTAATTGCCTCCGCACCGCCCTCTCCGGTCCGGTCAAAATATATGTAAATACAGTATTCACTATCCCTTGTATAAATATCATTTCCGGTATTTCGAATGCATTGTACATCTGTGAAACGAATCTGGTACGTTTCCAGTTCAAGTACCTCATCACAGGTTATATGGAACACCTGATCATCCCGATTCATCCGAATAACCGCTTCATTCTCTGCAGGAGTCCACCCAAATGGATATTTATCATTTTCCAGTTCCCGAATAATCCACAGGTTAATCAGAAAACTGATTCCTGCAATTATCAGCAAAACATTGGTCAGCAGCCATAGCCGTCCAACCCATGGGTTATGTGCCTGATTGAGCAGCTGTCCCAGTTTTTTAGGGTTTCCCATGCGTTTCAGTGCTTCCGACTCGGCCGCTTCCCCTGTAATACCTTTCAGTTCAAGATATTCACACTCGTCCAGGATGTGCCCTTCCAGTTCTTTGCGTATTTCGTCATGATCCCAGCTGAACTTCACTTCCCGCAGAACTTCATTAAAATACTTACGTTTCTCTTCGCTGCCCATACTGCACCTCCTTCCCTTTTTGGCGAAGCCTTATTGAACTGCTTTATAATACTTCAGCCATGTAAATTCCATCTCACCAACCATAATCTGCAAAATATCATCGGATGGAATCATGTTCATTTTTCTGCAGCGCGTATCAACATGCTGCCACGTCAGTTCTTTCGACTCCTTATGAACGGTAAAAGTCAGTTCCGGTACAAACTTGCTGAGATCTCCGTCACTTTGCCCATAATACCGCCGCTCTACATCGAGACAGTCAATATCAATCCTCCACAGACCTTCTGACTGCAGATTTGTCATCTTAATCAGCTTCACATCAGGCAGCATCGGTATTGTATCGGACTTATCCCAGACATGATATTCATTCCCCTCTTCATCCATCCACAGTTCCCCATTCATAACCCAGGAAATCATATTGTCTGCAATTTTTACATGCTGCTGATAATGTCCGTAATAAAGCAATGGGTTTGTACGCTGAAGCTCAATCTTCGTCCAGTCAGGTTCACATTCCGTGCCGAAGTTTTTCCATGCCTCAAGATACAATATCCTGTAATCCCCTTCACACTTCCATATATACTCTGCGTCCAGTTCTTCTCTTTGAATCCCCAGTTCATGAAGTGTTCGATTATATTCCACCGTTTTCGGAAGGGTGCATAAAAGAACCGTAAGTGCGGCAATCAGAATCAGGTTCCGGATAATTTTCTGTTTCCGTGTCAGTTTCATTTTTTTCTTCATATCCTACCCCCCAGCAAAATATTTTGCAGCAGCACTGCAGCTACACCCGGCCCAGGGCGATTTTGCTCCCAAGAAGAACCTTGTTGACCGATGTGCTGAAAACATTCCACTGCTCCATCTCGGTTTCCAGCTGGGAAAGCCCTGTCTTCGTGATCTGATAGTATTTACGTTCCCGTCCATTCTCCATTTTTTCTTTATAAGAGACTACCAGCCCCTTACTTTCCATCTTGTGAAGAATCGGATACAAGGTACCTTCGTTATACTGGAATGTTTCATCCGACCGTTCTTCCAGTGTACGGATGATTTCATAGCCGTAGTAATCCTTTTCCGACAGCAGAGAAAGCACCAGAAGTGCAGAGCTGCCTCCAATCAAACCCTTATCAAAATTCATTTTCTCCACCTCTCATTTCAGCCATCAATACATGCGAATATCCAAAACAAAACTGCAAAAATAAGACACATTACAATCAGGTCCGTTAGAATCCACAATCGGCCAATCCATGGATTGTGTATCTGATTCAGCATTTTTCCAAGCTCAAAAGGATCTCCCAGCCTGCGTACGGCTTCTTCTGCAGCAGCCTTTTCACTTAGACCTTTTCCCCGCAGCCATGCACTTTCTTCCAGAATATGTTCCAGAAGTTCGTTTTCTATATCCGGTCTGTCATAGGTAAAACGGATCTACTGCAGTACACAATCCAGGAATTCCCTCTCGATGTCTTTTTCAGTTTCCCATTCCATCTGCAGCCCTCCTCATAATACCTCGAAGTTCGATGCTAATTTCTTATCTATAGAATACCTCGACCTTCGATGCCTGTCAACAAAAAATCCACTCTTTTTACAGAGTGGATAAATTGATATTATTTTCAAACTGAATATCTTCACAGCCAATGGTCAGATACCGGAGATCTTTCTTCGACCACAGCAGCATATGTACTTCATAGCCATATTCCGTACGGTAGAGTTCACCATATAGATAGCTGGTATTCGATTCCCAGAACCCTTTTTCATTGCGTTTTTTTCTGAAAACCAGTCCCTTTTCCCTGTCAATGAATCTGACATTTTTAAATATTACCTTCCGATAAAGGTATTCTCCGCTTGGATATTCCTCACCGCACCCAAGATACAGTTCTGCGGCCTTACCCCGCTTTTTCAGTGCCAGTACATCGTCATCGTGGAAGCGAAAGTTGGAGCGTACGCTTTCCGGGATATTTTGCTGTGACAGTACAGCCCTGGCTTCCGCATTGATTTTCTCGAAAGCTGCCTTATTTTTATCTTCCTCGACCTTCAGACGGTGATAGATGCTTTCTTTCACCCGGTTCAGTGCTGCCAGTCGGGTATCAATATACTCTCTGGCCCATTCCGGGTAGCTGTTTAAGCAGTACTTCTGCACACCCTGATAACATTCTTCAAAACACTGAATCGTCTCTGTCGGATCAAATACGTCGCCTCGTTCCTCGTAATATCTGCGGTCGTGTTCAATTTCTTCCGCCAGATCTGCATCATAAAATGCTTTTATTTCTTCCTCTGTGTATTCCTTATCCGGAACCACTGTCATTCCGGAGACGTAATGCAGGTTTTGCATCAGCTCGTACCAGTCTTTGGTGTAGTATCTCATAGCCAGCCCCTCCTCATTCCACGGAAAGTTCTTCGATCAGTTTATCATACATTTCCTTTGAAGTGGCCACAATCCGGCCATCTGCAAATGCAAAGGCAAATTCTTTCAGATTTTTCTCGACGGTTGCTTCTTCCTGCAAGGTAGAAAGAAGTTCATCATGCATACTTTCCTGCGGATAAAGCAGCAAGTTACCCGTCTGTGTTTCAGCAGTTTCGTACTGCCAGTTAATCAATACATACTTAGATTCCCCGTATTCCATTTCCGGCATTTTCAGCTGGATAGTCCCCACAAAACTGTCGCTATGAAACGGGAGAAGACAGTTCTTAAGCTTTCCATGATATGTTACTTTAATCACACCGGAAACATGGCCATTGGCTTCATAAACCTGTGCCTGCGATCCTGTCAGTATATGCCGTCCCGGCACGAAATTATCATAAGTAAAACATCCAAGATACAGAATCAGAAGAATCAGAAGTAACCTGCCAAGTTTCTGTCCCGGAGTCTTTTTCTTCCGTTCCCGGGAATAGCCTGCAGTCTGCCGAACCACCCGGTCCGCTTCGTGAAGCTGGATGTACGGATTTTGCGGAGAAATCGGTGCGGTCTGTCCCTCCATCAGTTCATACAGGGTCACTTCAAGAGCTTCTGACAGCGGTTCCATGATTTTCAGATCAGGAAGCCCCTTGCCCGTTTCCCATTTGCTGACGGCCTTATCAGTTACATGCAGCTTTGACGCAAGTTCCTTTTGGGTAAGACCAAGGGCTTTACGGCGCTGTGCGATGAAGTTTCCGAATTTGATATTATCCATAAAAAATACCCGCCTTTCACTTGTAATTATACAGGAAAGACGGGTTTATCCGCAACCTACTGAAAGTAGATTTAATTCATATTAAGCTTCTGTGTTGTATTCTGCGATGTATGGCAGATTACGGTAAATTTCTGCGCAGTCCAGGCCATAGCCGATTACAAAGTAATCCGGAATGGTGAACAGAGACATGTCTGCCTTGAAATCTACGATTCTTCTGTCTGGTTTGTCCAGCAGGGTTACTACCTTCAGAGACAGTGGATTTCTCTGCTTCAGCATATTCACCACGTCATTCAGAGTTCTGCCGGTGTCGATAATGTCTTCAACGATAACAACATGGTACTGACTGATATCCTGATCCAGGTCCATGGTAATCTTAACCACACCGGAGGAACTGGTACCTGCATAGTAGCTTTTTGCACACATGAAGCCGATTTCACAAGGCACGGAAACGGCTCTGCACAGGTCTGCCATAAATACAAATGCACCCTTCAGAATACTTACCAGCAGAATCGGACGACCGTCATACATGGCGTCAATTTCCTTACCCGCTTTCGCAATAGCTTCCTTAATTTCTTCTTCTGTAATGATTACACGCTTAATTCCGTTGTTATATTTTTCAATGTTTGCTTCACGATTGTACATGAATGAATCCTCCTGTGTTGTTAACATACTACGTTTATTATACTTCCCACCGCACTTCAAGTCAATATGTAATGAACTTCTGCATCAGCAGAACTCTTATTCCAGTTCAATATCGAAATCGAAGGTAATATCCTCACATCCAATGGTCAGATATCCCAGTGATTCGCCTGCCTTAAACAGGAAGTGGGCTTCATATCCATTTTCTGTACGGTACACTTCTTCATAAAGATACCGGCATTCAGAACGGTATACACCAAACTCATCTTCAGCCGCATTAAAGTCAAGTGGATCCGCTTCCATCAGGCTTCCCTTATGGAACACCACTCTGCAGTATGGAGTACCTTCTGAGGTTTCATCACCAGTACGCAGATACAGTTCCATATTATCCCCTGCAATCTTTACAGACAGTACATCCGCATCCTGGAAGTAGAAATTATAAGCAAAATCTTCCGGCAGATTCTGGCTGTCCAGATCTAATCTGGCATCATCGTTAATCATGCGGAAGGTTTCCCTGTTTTCCGCATCAATTCTGGAAAGCTGGCGATGTACCGTCTTCGGCAGTTTCCCAAGTGCAGCCAGACGTGGGTCCACCATTTCGCCAACCCAGTCAGGATATCTGTCCAGTACATGCTGGCATTTTTCGGTAAATGCCCTCTCAAAATCTGCAATCAGATCCGCTACATCGACTGAGCGGCCCATCAGTGCATATAACCGTGTATTGTTTTCTACGGACTGCGCCAGAACCTGCTGGTACATCTCCTGAATTTCTTCTTCTGTGTATTCTTTATCCAGAACAGGCTCCATATCCATAGCCAGATTCATGTTCTGCATCAGATAATACCAGTCTTTGGTGTAATATTTCATGATTTCACGCTCTCCTTGTGTTTGAAGTTACCACATCAGTATAACATATATTTCCTGTATTGTCGCCATAATTCTTCAGTTTTATCTTCATCGAATTACTGTTTGCCACAGGTTCGAAATTGCGGTATAATTTAATGCACCATAATTCACTCAGAAAATCACTCAGAGGAAACACATTATGAATAAAGAAAACTTTTTAAAGAAATACAACATCAAACCGGAAGATTTTGAAAAGGCTGGTGTAGAATGGTCCAAGCTGGAAGAAATCGCTGAAGAATACGGCAAGGCGGAAGATCATCTGAGAGAACTGGGAAAAGATTTCATCGACCAGTACCTCTATGACATTGACCGTGCAGGGATCCACTCCTACCGTTACCGTGTGAAAGAAAAGGGCCACCTGCTGGAAAAAATTATCCGCAAAAAAAAGGAGAACCCTGAAAAGTATGCATCACTTGATAAGACCAACTTCCACAGATACATCACTGACCTGATCGGGATTCGTGTTTTCTTCCTGTACCGTGAAGACTGGATTCACTTCCATAACTACATCACCAGTGTATTCGAAAACAATCCCCAGCTGTACATTACTGACAGACTGGTGGATTTTGATGAGAATCCTGACCACTTCTACATCGCAGAACGTCCGAAAGTCTACAAACGGTCCGGCGATACGAAAATCTACGATGACAGCCTGATTGATATCAAAGCAGACGGAATCTACCGCTCTCTCCACTATATCATTAAATACAAAGGCTATTATGTGGAAATTCAGGGCAGAACCCTCTTTGAGGAAGGCTGGTCCGAAATTGACCATGATATCGTGTATCCTTACTACCAGGATGACGAGATGCTGAAAGATTTTTCCGGCATTCTCAACCGTCTGGCAGGTATGGCCGACGAAATGAGTTCCTATTTCCGCCGGATGAAGCACATTAAAGAAGAATACGACCCTCATTATGAGCAGGAAGAATAGTCGAAGGGTAAATAAAAAAAGGAGATATCTGAATGTTCAGATATCTCCTTTCGGTTTGCAATTTACTTAACCTTGGTGCTCTTAATGTTGTAAGTTGCATGAGAGGTAGCCAGCTGTTCTGCAGTCGGATCGAAGTAGATATAGTTAGTAATACCGGTCTTCGTCCAGGTACCTTTGGAAGTGAAGCTGGTGCGGTCCCACTTGTTGCTGTTGCCAGGTGTAGGGTCTACTACAATCCAGCGGCCGTCTACATAAACTTCTGCCCACCAGTGATCAATCTTTGTGAGATTTTCTTCTGTATCCCAGTTGCAGTATGGGCTATTCAGACTTACATGGTGTCCGTTTACCAGTCTTGCCGGAATATCCAGCTGACGGGACAGAGCGATTACGATACCTGCCATGCCGGAACATACAGTTGCTACCTTGCCGTCAGATGTGCTGTTTGCACTTGCCTTCTTATTTCTCAGATTGTACAGGTTCTTATATGGGTCTGTGTACATATTCTTCTGCTTCTTGAAGGCGTAGTTGTCATAATAGTAGTTCTTCGCTACATATTCGTAAATCTTCTGAACCTTTTCATAGTCGGTTTCTGCACCCTTGGTTACAGCCAGAGCAACCTTCTTGAAATATGCCACCTTTTTGTCAGTTACGGATGCAACCTTTCCGGTTTCAGGGTTTTTGAACAGGAATCCCTTGATATCATTCAGATACTTGTCTTTGAAAGTGCTTACCTTGTACTTGTCACCTTTAGCCATCAGTGCTGCATTGGCATCCAGGATTGTGTCATACTCCAGAATAGAATACTGACCGCCCTTGATACGGAAGTTGCAGTTCTTGTAGAACACGATGGATTCGGAGCTGCCAGACTTCTTCATGGTTATCAGCAGTACATAGTCGCCATCACCCCAGTACTTTCTCAAAGATCCGCTGAAGGTATAATATTCCCCACAGTCTATCGGATAAAAACGGCTGTCCCATTCAGACTTGCTGGATGCAGGATTTACACGGCGTACACTGACATTAAACTCAGACGCCTTAATCGGTGTTTCCACCTGGAAGCTCAGAGTTCTTCCGCTGGCAGTTACCTTAACAAAGTTATGTTCCATACCTTCACTGGAAACCAGTTCGGATACTTCTCTTGGTGCAGCCACACTCTTAACCTCAGCAAATGCAGAAGTCGGAATCATAGTCAGAACCAGAGCTATTATCATCATGATTGTAATACTTTTCTTCATCTTTCCCCTCCTGTAGAATACATGATATTTGGGTAATATTATACAGTATTTGAACAGAAATAAAAAGAGCCAGGTATGAAATGTATTTTTCATTGTATGAAATGTCACCCGCTTCTCGTTGAAAAGAATGTTCTTATTTCGTATAATGATATTAATATTTTAACTGCAGGAGTAATTTTATGACCAGGATTTTCATCTGTGATGATGACCTGAGCTGTCTGGCTCAGGCTGAACAGCTAATCCATACATGGGCTGAAAATAACGGCCATCCAGTTTCCGTTGAGACTTTCGACAATGGAGATGTTCTGCTTGCGCATCATAAAAAAGAACAGGCAGACATTATCTTTCTTGATATCATAATGCCCCTTTTAAACGGCATGGAGACTGCACACGAAATCCGCAGAACGGATTCCAATGTAAAAATTATATTCCTTACATCATCCCCGGAATATGCGGTTGAGTCCTATGATGTAAAGGCCTCCGGTTACCTTCTGAAACCTATTAATCAGGATAAATTCTTCTCTGTTCTGCATGACTGCATCGAGATACCGGAAGAAGAGCCCGTACACATGGTAGTAAAAACCATGAGCGGGTATCAGAAAATTTATATCCATCACATTGAATGTATGGAAGCACAGAGCAGAAAGGTAATTTTTCATCTGAAAGACGGACTTACTGCAGAAGCACTGGGAACATTTTCCGGTTATGCTGAAACTCTGATGGAGTATCAGAGCTTTTATAAGTGCCACCGCAGCTACATGGTCTGCCTTCCAAATATCGATCACTTCAACTCTGCAGAAATCATAACCCGGTCCGGCATGCAGATTCCGATTGCCCGCGGCCTGGCCAAGTCCTTTAAAGAGGCATATTTTGCCTATATGTTCCGCAAAGAAAGGGATGAATAAGATGGAACTGTTTTTTGAACTTCTGCGTTATGCCGTTACTTTGTTTTTCGGCGTTTTCATATCTGCATCCTTCTTAAGTATCCGTATGAACCAGCGAAATATCTTCGGACTGTGTGCTTTTTCAGTTGTGATGCTGGGGATTCAGGCTGCCCTCTTCCTCAGCCACAGTGTACTGCGGGTCACCATGCTTTATCCGCTGATTGTTCATCTGCCGCTTCTTCTGTTCTTTATGCTGGCATATCGGAAAAATCTCTTTTCTTCGGTCATTGCCATAACTTCAGCTTACTTATGCTGCTGTATTGCTGTTTGGACAACTATCATCGCTGAAACGGCAGGTGCATCTGCTCTGGTAGCAAATATCATATATACACTGGCGCTGATTGGTACCGGAATTCTGATTTTTCTGTTCATTACGGCACCATTTTCAGCAATCCTGCAGAAACCACCGCACGCATTGTTATCTTTCGGAATTGTACCGGTATTCTACTATATCTTTGATTATATTTCCACTGTATACACAGAATGGCTCTACTCTCATAATCGGATTGCCGTTGAATTCCCGCCGCTGCTGCTCTGCGTCTGCTATCTGGTATTCTGCACCGTGTATTTCCGTGAATATGAAGAAAAACAGGAGATTGAAAACCGCAACCGCCTTATTGAGCTGAAACAGGAGCACTCCGAAAAAGAAATTACCACGATGAAACGAAGCGAAGCAGCGATTTCCCTGCTCCGCCATGATATGCGCCATTTTCTCAATAATATTTCCGGGTATATTGAGCAGGGTGAAACAGAAAAAGCACAGGAATATATTCACGAAATCATTCAGGCAGTTGATGCTACGGCCAGAAAAAAATACTGCTCCAATGAAACCGTAAATATGATTCTTTCATCCTATGAGCAGATTATCAAAGAAAATCAGATTGACTTTACCTGTAATCTGAAAATTCCGGCCGAGCTTAAAATCTCCGATGTTGATATGACGTCCATTCTCTCCAATGGAATGGAAAATGCAATTCATGCAGTCTGTATGCCGAACTGCCCGCATAAAAAGATCGAACTGTCCATGACAGAATCTGCAGGAAAGCTTTTTATTTCCCTGGAAAACACCTTCGGACAGCCGCCTCAGATTGTAGACGGAATCCCTGTTTCCAGAAAAACAGACCATGGTTTCGGAACACAGAGTATTCTTTATACAACAGAAAAGGCGAAGGGTAACTGCCATTTTTCCCTGGCAGGAGACCGCTTCGTCCTTCAGATTGTGTTATAATATTGAATTACCAGATAAAGGGTACCATTTTCCATGGTACTCTTTTTTTATACTCTGCATAACCGGCAAGTTCGTCTTCCAGAAGTGCCTCTTCGCCCCGGATCCGCATGGCTATCAGCACGGGATAAGGCAGCATCACAATGAATGCAATCCATGATTCAAGTACCAGCGGCATGGAAAGAAAGAGCCAGACTGTCACAGCGTACATGGGATGACGTACGATCCCATAAAGTCCGGTATCCACCACCCGCTGCCCTTCCTGTACTTCCACGGTTCTGGAAAGCCAGGCGTTTTCCCGCATCACCTCAGCATACATTCCATAGCTTACCAGCAAAATCCCCGAAGCCAGCCATACCAGCCATTCCGGCATTTCTGACCATCCAAATCTGTAATCCAGGCCTGCCAGAATAAACATGGCTATGAACTGGAGTGCGTTCAGTCCGATTACCCTCTTCTGTCCTGCCTGTTTTTCTCCATGCTGCAGACGTTTGGCCAGAAGCTCCGGTGCCTTCAGCAGCAGTATAATTCCCAGCACAAACATCGGTGCAAATAGAAGAATCACAAAACGCCAGCCAGCCATGTACTGCAGACTGCCTGCCGGCAGAAAAAGCATTAATCCGATGAGAACAGCGCCGGCTGTATACTTAAACAAGCTATATAACAATAATTTTTTACGGTAAATCATATTGTTAGTTCTCCCTAAAACTTTCCCTCTCTAAATCAGCCTTTCCATATGTACCACATCATACCACCGGCCGAATTTATAACCGCACTGGTGGAGATGGCCTGCTTTTACGAACCCCATCCGCGCATGGAACTTCTGGCTGTCCAGGCTGGAATATGGATCATTCTCTTCCTGGGGTGCCGTAATCACTGCAATCATGCTGTGATAACCTGCAGCTTTCAGTCTGCGTTCCAGTTCCTCATAGAGCAGCCTCCCGATGCCGCCCCGCCGTTCATCCCGTTCCACGTAAACGGAAAGTTCCGCAGTCAGGTTATATGCCGCACGCTCCCCGAAAGCGTGGGCGTAGGCATATCCAACAACCCGTCCGTCGATTTCTGCTGTCAGATAGGGGTATTTTGCTGAGATGGTGCGGATCCGATTTTCAAACTCTTCCAGTGTTGGTGCTTGGCATTCAAAAGAGATGGCTGTCTGCTCCACGTACGGTTTATATATAGCCAGGAGTGCTGCCCCGTCTTCAGGCAAAGCATCCCGCAGAATGACTTCACTCATAACGGACTCCTAGAACTTGATTTCTACCGGCGGTTCGGTAAAGGAACAAATCTGTGCTGCCGCATTCTTCAGATAATATACTTCGGTATTGCCGTCGCCAGGCTGATACATGGCCTGCAGATTTGGATAGGCGTCCAGCATGTGTGCCTGTGCTTCGATGCGTTCATCCAGCACCGCTTCCGCAGCAATGCGAATCCACTTTCCATCCTGGGTCATGGCTGAAATTTCAATCTTCGGATTGGCCTTCATCTGGTGTGCACAAGGCTTCACCTTGCCTGTCTGGATGTACAGCTTGTCCTCAAACAGGTCGATGGTTCCGAAAGGACGCACCCTTGGCTGATCCCCTTCTGCGGTTGCCAGATAGTAAACTCCTGCGTTCTTTAAAAATTCATATACTCTGATCATTGCCAGTTCCTCCTGATTCATAATGTCTTATCTGCATTCTAAATCATAATACTCATTTTTTCAAGTGAAAAGACCCCGAATGCAAATTGTACCCGGGGTCTTCATTTACTGTGCTGCCGCTCCCGGCTTCACCAGTGCCGCAATATTCTCTTCGTTCAGGATAACAAAAGGAATGTTTATCTGGTCTGCACCCTCCATAACAGTATTCCGGAACTCTGCGTAACCAGATGCACTGACCAGGTCATCCTTTTCATAACCGACGTTCTTCAGTTCCTCTGCCATAATCCAGTAAACGATACCTGCACCTTCCTTATCCACATCATTCGGCCAGGGCTCTCCGTCGGGTCCCGTTTCTGTCAGCTGCCTGTCCCAGGCATCTACGCTGAAAGCAGGAGCATAGGAATCTGAGCGGGAATCATACCGGTACAGTGTATATGGCCAGAAGTCATCCCGGTTTCCGGCCCTGCCCTGATTGTGAGACCAGCCCGCCTCAATATACCCGTTATCAAAGTATGTCAGATTTGGGAACACCATAAGCTGCGGGCGGAGACAATCCTTCCGTTCGTTATAATCGTAAATCCGGGTGGATTTTGCCGCCATGGGACCGCCCATAAAATTCAGAATCAGTTCCATGGCACCGTCACCATCCACATCGTATACTGCAAAGGTGGTATCCGCCATATCAGTCTTCACTTCCGGAGCGATAACAGTACCGTCAGGATAGACACCGTCTTTCAAAACCCCTTCGAGAGCCCGGATATATGCCATGTTTCTTGCTTCATACGGACGCAGCGGACTGATCAGGTTCTCAATGGCCTCTTCTGCCAGCTCTTCATCCACCTCCGCCACATCATCCAGTGGGAACGCCCCTTCCTTAAACCGGGCAATGGCGAATGCCTCCGAACTCATGTGTTCTTCACTGACTGCATCATGCTCCACCACCGAAAACTCCAGGTCATCCCCCTTGGCCCGGGCCTCGATTTCGAACCAGGAATAATGATCAGTACCATGATGGTAGTAAACCAGATAACCATCCTCCCTCGGCCCCACGTAGTCATTTTCCAGCGGATAGGTATGAATCACCCCTGCATCATGCCTGCACTGCTCATACCATAATTCGATGCCGCCCTTGATAGAGCTGTCCCCCAGATCATCCAGGCTGTCCAGATGACCAATCTGCACCCGGCTGTCGGTTCGGTCGGTCAGCAGCCCAATACCCAGCAAAACACATACTGCCAGCGCTCCTGCCACCACCCAGGTTTTCGGTCTGCGGAAGTTCAGCACATTCTTTACTCTGCTTTTCACTTCCCCCTCTCCAAAGGCCAGCGGAGTTCCGGAAAGAATGCGGCGGCCTGCTGCCAGGTTCAGGAGGGATGCAGAATAGGCTTTCTTCAGTTCTTTGTCCCCGCCCAGTTCGGACAGTACTGCTTCATCGCATGCCATTTCCATATCACGGGTCAGCAGCACAAACATGCCCCAGACCAGTGGATTGAACCAGTGGATGCAGACAGCCAGAAATACAAAAGCCTTCAGCCAGTGGTCCATTCTGCGGATGTGAATTTCTTCATGTCTCAGGATATAGGCAGACTCAGCCGGACCCAATCCTGCAGGAAGATATATTTTCGGGCGGAACAGCCCTACGACAAATGCTGTTTCCAGATTGGGACACCAGTAGATATTTCTGTCAGCAGGAACTGCATCCAGCAGCCTGCGGTGCAGCTGCCACAGCGATATCAGACTGTAAGCGGACAGCACTGCCAGACCAGCCACCCACACCCAGGTTCCGATAAACTGATAGACCTGCAGCGGGTTGACACTGTCACCAGGATTCGGGATGAAAGCCGGTGCTGCCAGTACATTATTTACGACTCCATCTACCACAGCAGATCCGCTGTCGATGGCAGGCTGTCTCTGCATGACGATGTCCTGCGGAATGGACATAGATTTCACCGGCATCAGGCTGTATATGCTCTCAAATGTCACCGGACAGAGCAGCCGGAAGACAGGTACAGTCCACATCAGACATGTAATCCATCTCGGCGCCTTCACAAACAGCGGCCGCAGTACCAGAAGAATCAATATAACCCAGCTGGCTGCAAAGCTCATGTTCAGTACATGTAAAAATAAATTTTCCATAGAATCCCCCTTTCCCCTGTTCTACTCGAAATCCTCAATCATTTTCTGAATCTCTGCGATCTGTTCCTCGCTCAGCTTCTTCTTCCCCATGAATGCTGCAAGAAATTTCGGCAGAGAGCCGCCGAAAGATTCCTCCACAAACTGATGACTTTTATGTTTATAAAAGTCTTCGCGGCTGACACAGGAGGTCACCACTGAATCCACATTCTGAAAAAGTCCTCTGTCGCAAAGCCTGCGCAATACGGTGTAGCTTGTCGTACTCTTCCATTCCAGCTTGGCAGCGGCCAGCTTCACCAGCTCACCGGATGCCAGCGGCTCATTATCCCAGATCAGATCCGCGAACCGGGATTCTGCGTCTGCAAGTTTATATTCTATCATAAGACACCCCTTTCCGCTCTACAATTTGTAGAGTCATACTGTTATTTACACTCTACAGCACGTAGAGTCGTCTGTCAAGAAATTTCTTCTTTTTTTGCAATCCCGGTTGTTTTACAGCAAAGATTTGGTGTAAAATAAAATCAGATATTAACGTATTAAAGGAGGTTTCCTATGTACTGCACAAAAAAGATACTTGATGATTTAGTCTGGGTCGGTGCCAATGACCGCCGCCTGGCCATGTTTGAAGGTGTTTACTCCGTTCCCAATGGCGTTTCCTATAACTCCTATCTGCTGCTGGATGATATGACGGTTCTCTTCGACACAGTGGACAAGGCTGTAGGTGATAAATTCTTCAGCAATCTGGAATATGCATTAGGTGACAGAAAACTGGACTTTCTGGTAATCCAGCATATGGAGCCGGACCACTCTGCCACCTTAAAAGAACTGCTGCTCCGTTATCCGGATGTAACTATTGTCTGCAACCAGATGACCGTCAATATGATTCATCAGTTCTTCCATCTTGATGTAAGCCAGAAGACCTTTGTTGTAAAAGAAGGTACTGTCAT
The DNA here is from genome assembly GCA_045637765.1 of Anaerovoracaceae bacterium. Classification (GTDB taxonomy): domain Bacteria; phylum Bacillota; class Clostridia; order Peptostreptococcales; family Anaerovoracaceae; genus RGIG7179. The sequence continues at coordinate 53,276 of JAZTZZ010000030.1, forward strand.
GAATACCGGTCACCATGAACTCCGTTTCATGATGGCTCCGATGGTGCACTGGCCTGAAGTTATGGTTACTTATGATGCCACCAGCAAAATCCTCTTTTCTGCCGACGCCTTCGGTACCTTCGGTGCACTGAATGGTGCGATTTTCGCCGATGAAGTAGATTTTGAAAAAGACTATATGAATGAAGCCCGCCGTTATTACGCCAACATTGTAGGCAAATATGGCAGCCAGGTGCAGGCTCTCCTGAAAAAAGTCCATCCTCTGGATGTAAAAATGATCTGCCCTCTCCACGGTTTCGTATGGAGACAGGGTCTTGAGGATTACATCGATAAATACATCAAATGGGCAACTTATACGCCGGAAGAAACCGGTGTCATGATTGCCTACGCGTCCGTTTATGGAAATACGGAAAATACCGCTGAAATTATTTCCAGCCGTCTCCGCGACCAGGGCATCCGCACTGTGATGTACGATGTTTCCGTAACACCAGCCAGCGAAATCGTAGCTGCCGCATTCAAATGGAGCCATCTGGTATTCGCTTCTACCACCTACAATGCCGGCATCTTCGTTTCCATGGAAGAACTGCTCCATGATCTGGCAGCGCATAACATCCAGAACCGAACCGTCGCCCTGGTGGAAAATGGCTCCTGGGCTCCAACCAGCGGCAAACTGATGAGAGAGATTCTCTCCGGCTGTAAGGATATGAATATCCTGGACAATCTGATTACCCTGAAGTCCTCGCTGAAGGAAGATCAGCTTGCAGAAATCGATGCACTGGTAAGTGCACTGGCGGTTAACATTCCGGTGTTCCAGCGTCCTGCAGGTGCAGCACCTTCTGCCGGCGTAACCGGTGCTGAAGTTTCCGGCGGTGAAATCCAGGCCGAAGCCATGTTCAAGTTCTCCTACGGCCTCTTCGTTCTCACCGCAAAGGATGGTGAAAAAGACAATGGCTGCATTATCAACACTGCCGCCCAGCTCACCGATACTCCAAAGCGTATCAACATCGCGGTAAACAAGGCCAACTACACCCATGACATGATTATGAATACTGGCGTCTTCAACCTTTCTGTACTGTCAGAAAAGGCAGACTTCGACACCTTCAAACGTTTTGGTTTCGCCAGCGGCCGTGATACGGACAAATTTGATGGATTCACAGCATCCTGTGAGCGCAGTGCCAACGGTCTGTACTACGTGACCGAAGGTGTAAATTCCTTTATTTCTGCAAAGGTTATCGATACCCATGATTACGGTACCCATACCCTTTTCATCGCTGAAGTTACAGAAGCGCAGGTCATCTCTCCGGATCCGTCCGTAACCTATGCTTACTACTTCGCGCACATCAAACCAAAACCACAGCCAAAGATTGAGGAACAGAAGGTTGGCTGGGTCTGCAAAATCTGCGGATATGTTTACGAAGGCGATCCGATTCCGGAAGACTTCATCTGCCCGCTGTGCAAGCACCCTGCATCAGACTTCGAGCGAATCGAATAAACTGTACTTAAAAGGCCCCGGCAATTCTGCCGGGGCCTTCTGTATTTCCTGTATTCTTTATTCTTTATTCTTCTGTTTCTGCCAGCTGTGCTGCTGCCGCATCTACGATAGCCTCCAGGAACTTCTGCATGGTTTCGTCGTCAGCTGCTGCCAGGCTTCCCCAGTTACGTCCTTCAATATCCTTGGCCGGATTCAGAATGCTGCGGATTTTCAGTTCATCGAACTTCTCAGGCAGCGGACGAAGCAGAATCAGTGCATGGAGCATAGGGTCGTCATTGATAACTTCCAGTACATCCATCACATCCGTTTCATCAGACATTTCCGGGAAAATAAACTTTTCAATCGCTACAGCGAAAGCATTTCCAGCTTCCTGTGCACGGGCTTCGAAAGCTTTGGATGCTTCATCTTCTCCAATTCTTACAATTGCAACGGTCGGTGCCACACCGTTTTCCAGAATGGCATCTATTTTTTTCTGTAAATCCATTTGTCAGTCTCCTTAAAAAAATGATACTGCCATTCTACCACATTTTGCGCAACAAGCCAACAGGTTATTTATTTTCCATTTCAGCCAGGAAAGACACGATCTGGCGGGTCAGCTGCATTCTGGTGGCAGGATAATCGTGGCCATCATCAAGCTCAACATAGGAAACCTGTGCCCCACGTTCCTTCATCTTTTCCATCAGTGGGAAAATATGTCCCTCAGCAGGTGTCAGACCATCCCTGGTACCGCCGATAAAAGCATACGGAATTGATGTGCTCAGATGTTCTGCCGCATTGACAAAGAGCCACTCTTCCGCATGGGCTGCCAGATTGTCCACGATATAAGTATCATGTGGAGTATTGAAATACCCCTTTGTCTGGCTTTCCATCAGATTCTGGCACTCTTCCGGGCGGTGAAGATATTTGAATGCCATATCACACGGTGACAGAAGAACTGCACCTGCAGCAGGCAGTCCCTTCGCCATGGAATTTACTGCAGCAAATCCGCCTACGCTGTGACCGAAAAGATAAAGCCGGTCCGGATCGATTCTGAATTCCGCTGCACGTTCTCTGATACATTCCGCAACAGCCAGAGTATCTTCAATAATATGTGTAAAGGAATAGTATCCGTGCGCTCCCCAGACCCCACGGTAAGAGAACTGAACCACCGCAAGACCTGCCATGCGCAGAGACTGGGCAATATCAAAGTTTCTTTCATTTCCAGGGTAGCCATGAAGCATGAGAACCACCGGACAAGTACTTTCCATGTCATCAAATGCAGGGATATGCAGACGCAGAAACAGCTTGCTGCCGTGGCTTTCCAGAATAATGGTATCGTTATATGGACGGACCAGAACATCCTGTGCAGGATCAGTAAAAAGTTTTTCAGGATACATACGAAATACACTCCTTTAAATTTATTCTCAACAAAAGTTTAGCATATGCTGGTATTTTTGTAAACCAGTTCTCCTATGTGTGATTCCGATTAAAGATAATCAAAAGAAAGAAACCGGACATCTGATAAAGGAAATCCGGTTTCTTTCTGTCTTATTAATTATGGGTATTATGGAAATTGCTTTTTCTAATCTTCCAGTGCATTCTTTCTGCTGACTTCTACCTTTTCGTCATAGCATCCGAAGACTTCATCCATGACAGTTCCATCCGGTCCCGGAGTAACCAGGCTGACTGCAGGAACGATAATCAGGGAAAGAATCATGGCCACTGCACCGCAGTTGATCGGGCTCGCAAAGATGGCCTTGCCCATCATACCCAGGATCATATTGCCTGTAGTCAGCCCTACGCCGCAGGCAAAACTTGCCCAAACGGCTGCTTTGGTGACCTTTTTCCAGTACAGACTGTAGAGAAACGGTCCCAGGAAGGCGCCAGCCAGTGAACCCCAGGAAATACTCATCAGCTGTGCGATGAAGGTAACAGAAGACTTGTACTGTACCAGTGCAATCACTGCAGAGAGTGCAATAAATACGATAACGAATCCACGCATGGTATTTACTTTCTTCACTTCGTCCATCTTTACCGGTGATGTTTCATTAACCAGATCCAGTGTCAGTACAGAGCTGGAAGTCAGTACCAGAGAGGACAGAGTGGACATGGATGCGGACAGCACCAGCATAACCACAACAGCAATGAGCAGATTCGGAAGTACGGACAGCATGGATGGAACGATGGAATCGTAAATCGGTGTACCGTTGGAAGGATTGTATTCAATCACATCACCGAAAAGTCTCCCAAAGCCACCCAGGAAGTAGCAGCCCCCTGCTACAACCAGCGCAAACACGGTAGATACGATGGTACCGATGCTGATATCCTTTTCGCTCTTGATAGCGTAGAACTTACCTACCATCTGCGGAAGTCCCCAGGTACCAAGAGATGTAAGAATAACAACCCCCAGAAGATTCAGAGGATCCGGACCGAAGAAGGATGCAAATACACCTGGAATCTGTTCTGTTTCCGAAGAACCGGTAACGTTTGCCATGGCTTCCAAAGAACCGAGGAATCCACCGTTGATATTCAGTACTGCCATTACTACAGCAGCAATACCAACCAGCATGATACAGCCCTGAATGAAGTCATTGACAGCAGTAGCCATGTATCCGCCCATAGTTACGTATACCGCAGTCAGTATGGACATGATGATGACACACCAGGCATAATCAATATTGAAAGCCATTCCAAACAGGCGGGACAGTCCGTTATATACGGATGCGGTGTAAGGAATCAGGAAAATAAAGATAATCGCAGCCGATACGATCTTCAAAGACCTGGAGTCAAAACGTTTTGCAAAGAAATCCGGCATGGTGGAAGCATCAAGATGCTGCGTCATGATACGTGTTCTTCTTCCCAAAACTGCCCATGCCATGAGGCTGCCGATAAATGCGTTTCCCAGCCCAATCCAGGTAGCCGCAACCCCATACTTCCATCCGAACTGGCCTGCATAACCGATGAAAATAACAGCGGAAAAGTAAGAAGTACCGTAAGCGAAAGCGGTCAGCCATGGACCTACAGAACGTCCGCCGAGAACGAATCCGCGTACGTCTGTGGCACTTCTTCTGCAGTAAATTCCAATTGCGATGGTGATTCCGAAGAATACGATGAGCATTGCTACTTTGATAAACATGATATTCTGCCTTTCTTTAACTAGTGAAATGTATTTGATGTTCGTATTATAGCACCTTACATTCTGGTTGTAAAGTAAATTTTCAGAAAATTCTAAAATTTCTTAAAATTAATTATGCGCAATAAAAAACCTCCCTTTACAGGTTCAAAACCCAACGGGAGGTTATTTGTTCTTTAAAGCAGGTCTGTCTTCCAGGCTCGATAAGCATTCATAATCGTATGAATAATCAGAATCCCCGCAGAAATCAGGATTGCATATCCCAATGTCCGAAGCCCCTGAGTCGCAAAGTTATTCCACTCTTCATCCATGGCAAAACGCATGGTATTATACAAAGATCCCCCTGGAATGAGTGGAATGGTTGCTGTGGCAATAAATACGGTGGATGGGCATAACTGAATTCTCGCCATTATTTCGGAGTAAATGGTCAGAACCAGTGCACCGGCCAGATACCCGGCAACTTCGGTTCCTCCGGCAACCTGCACCAGCAGTACGATTCCCCAAGCTACTCCACCGCCTGCAGCACACCAGATAAGACGCTTTGCACTGCGCACATTAAACAGCAGGCTGAAGCCCAGAGAACCCACAATACCGGCAGCAAGCTGCAGCCAAGGATTCACACTGACTGTCTGACTGCCCGGAGACGCCAGCATGGCGAATCCCCATGCAATTGCTACACTGAGAACCAGCGCTTCTATAAAACGGAGAAGTCCTGATATGGTGTCTCCACTGAACATGTCCCGGATGGCTGTGGTAAGGGCAATACCTGGTATCAGCAGCATGATGATTCCGATGTTAACCATTGACGGATGAATCTCAACATGGCCCTGATACACTTCAAATGCCAGGTTGGAAAGGAAACCACCAAGCAAACTGCAGAGTACAGTAGAAAAGTAGCTGTTCATCCGCAGCTTAGTAAGCAGGCTCTGTACGAAAAACAGAACGGCCGCAATGCAGCCTGAAAGAAAGGCATCAAAGCCGTTACCTCCAAAGAATATGGAAAAGCTTGCTGCAATCATGGCCCAGATTCCACAGGTCTGTCCATAGGAATACTTCGGAAGTCTGCCAATCTCTTTCAGCTGGTTTCTCAGCTGCACAGGTTCCATTCGGGAGCTGCAGGCACGGCGCGACAGATCATTCAGTGCTTCCAGTGCGGTAAGATTGAACTTCGTTCCCGAAATTCTGCGGGTGTGGGTAATGCTTCCTTTTTCTCCAAAATCCACGGTTACAATTACGGTAGATGTAATTGTAAAAACATCAACACTTTCCGCACCGTAGGCAAAGCAGACACGGCGGATGGTATCTTCTACTCTGGCAACCTCTGCCCCGCTGATCAGCAGCTCTTCCCCCAGGTCTAAAGCTCCGGACACCAGCTTGCGCAGTTCCCGGCGGTCCTCCAGTACAGGTATTTTATTTTCAATCTGATTCAATATACTCATCATCAATCACTCCTGTTTTCTAAAGCAAGTATACCACATTACAGCTCCTTCAGGCAATAAAAGAAAACAGCTGCATTCACAGCCGTTTTCTGAAAAAAACCTTATAGATTTTATTACATTGGGAGAGCATATTTCGCTCTGTACTTAGTCATCTTTTCTTCGAATCCGTCAGCATCGAACTTCTTCACGTCGTTCAGATAATGATGCATGTTAAACTGTCCTCTTGACTGTTCAATAACACCTACAGCCAGGTTGGAACAGTGGTCCGCAACTCTTTCCAGGTTGGTTCCCAGGTCATTGAGGATAAAGCCCTGTTCGATGGTACAGATACCTTCCTGCAGACGCTGAACGTGACGTCCCTTGACAGCGGAGTGAATCATATCGATAACATCTTCCAGCGGTTCTACTTCAGAAGCCATAACCACATCTTCCTGTTCGAAGGAATTTACTGCCAGATCTACGATTTCTCTTACTGCATCCATGAATACAGCGACTTCAGCCTTGGCACTTGGTGAGAATTCCAGGCCCTTGCTGTTGAGTTCTTCTGCAGTTTCTGCAATATTCTTCGCATGGTCAGAGATTCTTTCCAGGTCACCGATATTATGCAGAATCATGGACAGCATTCTGTTTTCTTCCTGACCGATATCCAGTCTGGACAGTTTTACGATGTATGCGCCGAGCGCGTCTTCGTAACGGTCAATCTTTTCTTCCAGCAGATATACGTAGTCACATTTATCTCTGTCAAACTTATCAATCAGATTCATCGCTGCATTAATACAGTCTCTGGTCAGATTCGCCATCTTAGTTACAACAGTTCTGCACTGAGATGCTGCGAAATCCGGGCTTTCCAGGAATCTTTCTTCCAGCAGGTTGAGAGTAGTATCTTTGGACTTTTCCTCTTCGGATTCTTTTACCAGCTTGCATGCCAGTGTTTCCAGTGCCTTTGTAAACGGCAGCAGAACCAGGGTTACACCAACATTGAACATACTGTGGATAACAGAAATATCCCATGGCTCCATGGCATCGCCCAGGAAGTCAAACTTCACGATGGCATTTGCGATATAGAATACTGCCAGGAACAGCACAGTACCGATCATATTAAAGGACAGATGTACCGCAGCTACACGCTTCGCACCCTTGTTTGCACCGATGGAAGACAGAATTGCAGTAATACAGGTACCGATATTCTGGCCCATGATGATAGGAATTGCAGAACCGTAAGTGATTGCTCCGGTTGCACACAAAGCCTGCAGAATACCTACAGACGCAGAGGAACTCTGAATAGCTGCAGTAAACAGTGCACCGGCAATTACACCCAGAACCGGATTGCTGAACATGGTCAGAATGCTTACAAACTCAGGTACTTCTTTCAGAGGTTCTACAGCATCCCCCATAATATCCATACCATACATCAGTACAGCAAAACCAATCAGAACCAGACCGATGTTATACTTCTTTTCGCTCTTCAGGAACATCATGAAAATAATTGCAATTGCTGCCAGAATTGGTGAGAAGGACATTGGCTTCAGCATCTGCATGAAGACATTTCCGCCTTCCAGTCCTGCCAGAGATAAAATCCAGGCAGTGGCAGTGGTACCGATATTAGCACCCATGATAACAGGAATAACCTGACGCAGCTGCATGATTCCGGAATTTACGAAACCTACCAGCATAACTGTTGTAGCAGAGGAACTCTGAATGACTGCAGTTACCGCAGCACCCAGCAGCACACCTCTTGGCACACTGGATGTCAGATTACCCAGGATAGATTCCAGCTTGCTGCCGGAAGCTCTTTTCAGGCCATCGCCCATAGTTTCCATACCAAACAGGAACAGGCAGAGACCGCCCACCATTTGTAATACTCCAAATATATCCATGTTTCTTTCTCCTTTTACATGAATTTTACATAAAAATACCGGCTGCCGTTTATATCCGGCAGATCCGGATGTCGAATTTACACTATTATTGTAACTTCACCTGAGGAAAAATTAAAGTTAAATGTTTGTTAAATCTATTTAATTTTCATCAGATATGTCTGTGAATCCACGGCCTTCGCCCCACACCGTATTCACCTGCATAATCGCCACAAATGCTGCCGGATCTGCATCCAGCAGGTATTTCTTTATGACCATGCTTTCCCGAGGTGAGCAGAGAACCAGCAGCTGTTTCCGGTGCTGCCCGGTATACTCTCCCACGATATCACAGCTGGAAACACCGCGGTGAATGTCGTTCATGATATGGCCAGCGACCGCCTCAGTCTGTGACGTAATAATCTGCATCTGCACAATTCTGGTTTCAAAACCGTACAGGATGAAATCAACCATTTTGCTGCTGATGAACTGTGTCACCAGAGCATAAAGGGCAATATTACGTCCGAAAATAAAGGCCGAGAGGACGATGATTATACCATCCAGAAGAAAAAGGATTTTGCTGATATCCACATGGGGCAGCAACTTCTTTTTCAGGATTTTTGCTACAGACTCCGTGCCGCAGAAGGCATATCCCCGCCAGAAAACCAGTCCGCTGCATACTCCGGAGAATATACCGCAGAAAATAGCTGCCAATATGACATCTTTTTCTTCCAGGAGCTGGAAATCAATTTTTTCGAATATGACCAGAACTGCAGGATACAGCAGCGTAACGATCAGTACTTTCCTGCCTTCTCTCATTCCCAGAATCAGTACAACCACAATCCAGATGAGTATGGCAAGTCCATAATACATGACGGAAAAATCAAGAGATATAACCGTCTGCAGAATACGGACAATGCCGGTCAGCCCGCCGCTGGTCAGTCCGTTTGGAATCATAACAGCTGTAGTGGCAAAAGCACCTGTACAGCAGGCAATCAGCAGGAAAAACAGGTCCGCAATAAAACGCCTGCCATTATCTCCATCCTTCTTCATCCGGACGCCTCCATTTCTGCTGCACAGCCGGAACATATTCGGTATTATAATTCAATTACAGTCTGATAACGTCCACCCAGCATATCATAAGCAGCAATGCTGCAGCACTTTATTTCCTTATCCTCAGGAAGCTGCGCAGTCATATCCAGTTTTCCCTTTTTTCGGAAGTTTATGATTTTCGGACGGTGAATTTCTCCGCCAAAATCCCAGTCAACACTCCAGCTGTCAATCAGCAGCAGCGGATCCTCTTCTGCTGCAGTTCTCAGTTCAGGAAGATCTTTGCCTTCCAGAGCAGAATAGTCAGGCTGAATGTTACATCCCTTGAGTGTGATCACACCATCTTTCACTTCTGCAGAAAGGGCCCCAGGACTGCATTCTTCTGCAAGAATGCAGAATCCCTGACCTTTCACATCATCCGTATCCGCTGCCCGGCGGAATGTGGTGGAAACGGCCATCTTACCCTGATCGCAGCAGATCCAGCGGCGGTTCAGACGCTGCGCTGCCGCGGCAAGTGTTCCGGAACCGCAGAAGAAGTCTGCACAGATGTCCCCTTCACGGGTGCAGCTTTCCATAATTCGTTCCAGAATCGCCTCAGGCTTCTGCGTCGCATAACCGGTTCTCTCATGAGAAGTTCTTCCCACCATGTCGATATGCCAAACATCCTTCATATTTACCATGGTGTACCAGCCCAGCTCATCCTGAAACTCTTCCACGCCCTTGAAATGGTATGGCTTGTATCCGCGGTTGTAGGACTTTTCCTTAAGCGGCTGGAAATAGTACTTTCTCGACTTGCTGTACACCAGTATGGTATCATGTTTTCGCGCAAAATGTTTCTTGCTGGCGCCGCCGGACTTATAGGTCCATACGATTTCATTGACAAAATGATCGGCACCGAAAATCTCATCCATCAGCAGGCGTACATAATGAACGGCATGCCAGTCCAGATGTACCCATACGGTTCCCTCATCAGCAAGCAGATCGCGGATCAGATACAGACGGGAGGTCAGCATGGAAAGATACTGCCCGATTCCTTTGCTCCAGTGATCATCATACGCCAGGTGTTTCGCAGAGAGAGTACCCTTTGCTTCACCGGGACGGTTTACATGAATCACCGCTTCGTGGTTTGCCTTGGTGAAAAACGGAGGGTCGATATATACCATCTGAACTTTTCCGGCCATGTCCTCATTTTCAATCAGTGACTTCATAAACGGCCCGTTGTCCGCACATGCTATCATATTTTTCCATCCGGTACTGCAGTCCCCGATTTCTTCTGTTCTGCAGTATGTTCCGGCTTTCATTTCTTCATATTCTTTTCTGCCAGCTTCCAGAATTTCCGGAAGTTCCATAATAAGACTCATGTATTAATTCCTCTTTTTTCTCTTCTGTGTATTCTGCTGCTTCTGTCCCTGACGGCGGTAAGGCAGCAGCACCGGAATCAGGTCTTCCCTGCCTGCCTTATTCAGTGCCGCAATGACGGCATTTCTGTTTTCCGGCTTATTATAATGAATCAATGCACGCTGCATCTTCTTTTCTTCCATATCTTTTGCCACGTATACGGACTCACCGGTAAACGGATCCAGCTCCGTATAGAACATGCATGTAGCCAGGGTCCCCGGTGTCGGATAGAAGTCCTGCACCTGATCCGGAATGAAACCGAATTCCTTCAGGAAGAGTGCCAGCTCGATGGCATCCTCCAGGCGGCTTCCTGGATGGCTGGAAATAAGATATGGGATCAGATACTGCTTCAGCCCCAGTTTTTCATTGGCACGCTTGTATTCCTCGCAGAACCGGAGGAAAACATCCTTTCCCGGCTTTCTCATATAATACAGTACTCTCTCAGAAATGTGCTCCGGTGCTACCTTCAGGGTACCGCTGACATGATACTGACAAAGCTCATTCATGAATTCCTTCCGGTTCTTATCTGCCATCAGATAGTCGTAACGGATACCGGAACGGATGAAGACTTTCTTCACGCCAGGCAGTCCGCGGACTGCGCGCAGCACTTTCAGGTAATCACTGTGGTCCACATCCATATTTTTGCACACGCCGGGATACAGGCAGTCCTTGTTTCGGCAGACGCCCGCTTTCAGCTGTTTCTGACATGCCGGATCACGGAAGTTTGCGGTCGGTCCGCCGATATCATGGATATATCCCTTGAAGTCCTTTTTCTTCGTCAGTGCCTTCGCTTCTTTCACGATGGCTTCACAGCTGCGGCTTCTTACCTGACGTCCCTGGTGGTAAGTCAGAGCACAGAAACTGCATCCTCCGAAGCATCCTCTGGAGCTGACAATACTGAACTTCACTTCACTGAAGGCAGGAATTCCGCCTGCAGCATCGTAAGAAGGATGCCATTCATTTTCAAATGGCAGTGCATACACCTGATCCAGTTCTTCACGGCTGAGAGGTTCCTGCGGCGGGTTCTGCACCACACAGGCAGTTTCCGTATATTTCTCTATTAAAGTTTTACCGATAATGTCATCATTATTCCTGTACTGCATGGCAAAGCTTTTCGCATAGCTTTCTTTTGAATTCTGAATCTCATCGAAATCCGGAAGAACCACGGGCATATCATCTTCCCCTGCAGACGCAAGCGCCGCAAGGTCAAGTTTTGCCGGGTTGGCACGATAGCAGGTGCCTTTAATCCAGGTGATATCTTTCACATCGATACCGGAATCCAGCGCATCGGCAATTTCCACAATGGCGCGTTCACCCATACCGTAAATCAGCAGGTCAGCTTTGCTGTCCAGCAAAATAGATTTGCGGACTTTATCTTCCCAGTAATCGTAGTGGCCCAGCCGGCGAAGGCTGGCTTCCAGTCCGCCAATGATAACCGGAACACCTTTATAGGCTTCCCTTGCTCTTCCCGCATATACAATCACCGCACGGTCAGGACGTCCCCCTGCTTCGCCGCCGGGAGCATATTCATCCACTTTTCGTCTATGACGAAATACGGAATAATTGTTTACCATGGAGTCGACCACGCCGCTGTTAATCAGAAAGCCCAGGCGAGGACGTCCGAAACGGCGGAAGTCTTCTGCAGATTTATAATTTGGGCGCGGCAGAACCGCCACCTTGTAGCCCCTGCTTTCCAGCAGACGGCCGATAATGGCTGTTCCGAAGGAATGGTGGTCAACATAGGCATCACCGGTCACCAGGACGAAGTCCACCTCATCCCAGCCTCTCGCATTCATTTCTTCTTTCGTAATCGGTAAAAACATATTCTCTCCTGAAAAATGATTTTTTCTGCAAAAGGGTGTGGAATAGCTCCCACACCCTTTTTAAATATAATCTAATATTATCTCTGTCCCTTGTCGTAAGGAATACCTTCTGCCTTCGGTACTCTGGAGTTCTTGGATGTGAACGCCAGAATAATCAGGGTAATCAGGTACGGCAGCATTCTGTATACATATGGGCTGATGCCGATTTCTGCAAGCAGGAACACACCGTCACCATTGATATCCAGGGTCTGATAGGTTGCAGCAACACATTTGAACAGACCGAAGAGCATGCCTCCAACCGCGATGTTCAGCGGTGTCCAGTTACCAAAGATCATTACTGCCAGTGCCAGGAAGCCGTAACCAGCTACTTCACCGGAAGCTGTACAGTTTGCGGTAGTGAGGGCATATGTAAATCCGCCCATACCAGCCAGCATACCGGACAGTACAACACCCAGGTAACGCATTTTGTAAACATTAATCCCCAGAGAGTCTGCAGCCTGTGGATTTTCACCGCAGGATCTGAGACGCAGCCCCAGCTTGGTCTTGTAAAGGAAGATAGACACAATCACAAAGACCGCCAGACAAACATAAGTGGACAGGTATACCTTATTAAGGAAGATGTCAATAAACGGACCCCAGCTGTGATCCTTCGGCAGTCCGAATGTGGACGGACGGATCATGAACCAGCTTCCTGCACCGCCTTCTGCCATACCCATGGTAGTCTGCTGAGAAATCAGAATGATGAAGAACAGTACCAGTGCCGGTGACAGCATGTTCAGCGCTGTACCGCCGATGGTCTGGTCTGCCTTCAGATTAATCGCAGAAAATGCCAGAAGCAGGGAGAAAAGTCCGCCGCAGATGGCCGCTACAACCATAGTAAGGAGAAGCAGAATCTGTGCCTGTTCTTTCATAAAGATATCATTTTCCTGCATAACGCGGATGAAAAGCACTCCTATAAAGGCACCGAAAATCATAATACCTTCCAGTGCCAGGTTGATGACACCGGAACGTTCTGCACAGACACCAGCCAGTGCAACAATCATCAGAGGAACTGCAAATAATAAGGTCTGCTGAATTAAGAATACCATTATTTCTTTCCTCCTTTCTTCTTTTCTGCGCCGTTCAGCAATGTCTTGATAAACATGGAGAAGGCACTCAGGTATACGATAACCGCGATGATAATATCTGCGATATATTCATTATAAGCAGTCAGGGACTTTAACTGGGTACCGCAGATATTCAGCATGGACATGAATAATCCGGAGAAGATAACTGCAACCGGATGATTGGATGCCAGCAGTGCTACAGGAATGCCGTTAAAGCCTTCTGAAGGTAAGCTTAAGTATGTGGACCAGAAGAATTCGGTATTGCCTGCCAGATAGTACAGGGATGCACCTGCTGCAGACAGACCGCCGGCAATCATCATGGATAAGATGATGTTCTTCTTGTCATTGATACCTGCATACTTAGCGGCATGACGGTTGGAACCGCAGGCACGCAGTTCGTAGCCGAAAGTGGTCTTGGTCATCATGATATACATAGCCACAGCAATCAGGCATGCAATCCAGAAGCCGCCGTTTGCCTGAGAGCCAGGGAACAGCACGTCCATACCCAGCTTAGGAGTAACAACGCCCACATTCTTCAGCGGAATGATGTAGCCAATCTTGCCGCCTTCCATGGAGTTCTTGAAAGACTCATGGGAGTCAAACCACCAGGTAACCAGATTTGCGGAAATCCAGTTGGTCATGATACAGGTAATTACTTCATTAATGTTCAGGTATGCCTTAAAGATACCAGGGATAGCACCCCACAGTGCACCCAGAAGCATACCGCCCAGGAATGCTGCCAGCCATGCGATAAATGCAGGGCATCCGTTGCTTCCCAGGGTTAATGCGATGGACAGTGTACCTGCAATCCCCATCAGGTACTGGCCCGGTGCGCCGATATTAAACAGACCGGTCTTGAATGCAACTGCTACAGACAGACCTGTCATAATCAGCGGTGTCGCACGGAACAGCATGTTCCCAAGGTTAATCGGGTTGAAACCGAAGGTCAGTGCACCGCCTTCACGGCCGGTACTGAGGATACCCAGGAATACCAGACGGATACCTTCCCAGATACCGTTTCCGGTAATTTCAGCCTTAGTCATGCCTACGATAACAACCAGTACGGCACCGACTGCCATACCAATCAGGATGGAGATCAGTGCGGAAAGAACAGATTTGGCGCCATCAGTACGATACCACTTCTGCTGTCCTGTCTTAGGATCAATTCTAAGCATTTACACTCCCTCCTTTCCCTGACGTTTTGCACCGGACATATACAGACCCAGCTCATTGGCATCGGTCTTTTTCGGATCCAGTTCACCTACAATTTCGCCTTCATACATAACCAGAATACGGTCAGACAGGCTCATAACTTCATCCAGCTCCAGAGAAACCAGAAGAACCGCCTTGCCCTTGTCACGTTCTGAAACCAGCTGACCATGGATATATTCAATCGCACCTACGTCCAGACCTCTGGTTGGCTGCACTGCAATAATCAGAGGTTTGTCACGGTCAATTTCACGTGCAATAATTGCTTTCTGCTGATTACAGCCGGACATGCTTCTGGAAATTGTAATAGGTCCCTGTCCGGAACGTACATCATAGGCTTCAATCAGAGTTTCAGAATACTTTCTGACCTCATCAAAACGGATAAATCCATATTTCTGGAACTGTGGTTCCTGATATTTCTGCAGTACCATATTCTGTTCCAGAGTGTTGTCCAGAACCAGACCATGCTTATGACGGTCTTCCGGAATATGGCTCATACCGGTTTCGCTCTTTTTCTTAATGCTTGCAGACGTAATATCCTGACCGCAGAGAACAATCTTGCCGCCGGAGGTCTTTTCAAGGCCCGTAATTCCGTGAATCAGCTCGGACTGGCCGTTGCCGTCAATACCGGCAATACATACAATTTCCCCCTGTCTCACATCGAAGGAAACATTCTTTACAGCATCGTTCTTATGCAGCTTGGAAGGTACGCTCAGATTTTCTACAGAGAGAACCACGTCCCCGATCTTCGCTTCTGATTTGTTTACTTCCAGCTGAACCGGACGGCCTACCATCATGGTAGACAGATCCTGTTTTGTCACATCGCAGGTGTTTACGGTACCTACATACTTCCCCTTATGGAGAACGGTTACGCGGTCTGCAACTGCCATGATTTCATTGAGTTTATGGGTAATGAACAGGATGGACTTACCTTCACGGGCAAAGCCCCTCATGATTTCCATCAGTTCTTCGATTTCCTGTGGTGTCAGTACTGCAGTCGGTTCGTCAAAAATCAGAATATCGTTATCACGATAGAGCATCTTGAGAATTTCTACTCTCTGCTGCATACCTACAGTAATATTTTCTACCTTTGCGTCCACGTCAACCTTCAGACCATAACGTTCAGAAAGTTCCTGTACTTTTCTCTTAGCTTCCTTTTTCTGAATGAAACCAAGTTTCGTTGTTTCTGCACCCAGGATAATATTATCCATAACAGTAAACACATCCACCAGCTTAAAATGCTGATGAACCATACCAATGCCCAACGCAGTTGCATCGTTTGGATTATTAATTTTTACTTCTTTTCCATCTTTCTTAATGGTACCGGCTTCTGGCTGATACAGACCGAACAGGACACTCATCAGTGTGGACTTACCCGCACCGTTTTCGCCCAAGAGTGCATGAATTTCACCCTTCTTCAGCTGCAGTGTAATATCATCATTTGCCACAATGCCCGGGAACTCTTTACGGATGTGGAGCATCTCAATTACATATTCCGATGTCATACGAATCCCTTGCCTTTACTTTTTATTTTTATGTATACCCGGGAGGAGTTACCGAATATACAGAGTGTACATAAATTGTAAAAAAGGGGGAACCGAGATTCCCCCTTTATACGGATTTATTCAATCCAGTTTTAATCTTTCCGTCGGATTAAGACTACTTGAATTCTACGTTTGCCAGACCCATTTCAGCAGGATCAGCAATAGCAGTGTTGTCGATTACAATTTCTTCGCCCTTGATCTTAGCGAATAATGCTTCGTATTCTTCAACAGACCAGTTTTCCAGGGACCAGCTGTCTACAGGCAGACCAACTGCATCGTCAGCAGCACCCAGAACGGACTGACCCTTAATCATGCCGTTTGCATAGAAGTCAGTCAGAGTCTTGATTACGGAAGCATCCAGACCCTTCAGAGCGGATGTAACTACAGTGTCAGATAATGGGCTCTGGTCTACGTCAACACCGATGATGTAAGTTTCTGCAGCTTCTGCAGCAGCAGTACCGGAGTTGAACATGGAACCGCCGCATACGAATACTACTTCAGTACCAGCGTTGTACCAGCCGCTTAACATGGACTGTAAGTCAGGAGAAGCGGAGAATGTTTCACCATATTCCCAGGAATATCTCATTTCTACAGTAGTACCCTTTTCAGCTGCTGCAGCATCTGCACCCTGTGCAAAGCCGTAGCCGTATCTGATACATGCAGGGTTAGCACCGCCGCCGCCACCGGAGAAGCCCAGCTTAGTGAAGCCTTCCATTACAGCTGCATAACCAGCCAGGTAGCCAGCCTGTTCTTCCTGATAGGATACGCCAACCAGGTTTTCATAACCCATGTCCCAACCGTCGATGAATACGAACTGTACGTCAGGATAGTTAGGAACTACTGCGTTCAGAGCAGTTTCCTGCAGGAAACCAGGAGTAACTACAACTTCAGCGCCAGCTTCGCAAGCGTCAGTCATAGCCTTGATTCTGTCGTCGTCAGTTGCCTTGTCACCGTTTGCAGGCTGATAGTACTTATAGGACAGACCATTGTCATAAGCGTACTTCTTGCAGCCGTTCCAGGTGAATTCGTTGAAGGAGCCATCCTTCAGCTGACCTACGTCAGTAACCATTGCGATCTGGTAAGTACCATCTTCGGATTCCATTGTATCCGCGATGTCATCATAACCAACTACTGCATCACCGCCGTCATCGCCAGCAGGAGCTTCGCCGCCGTTTCCGCATGCTGCCATGCAGAATACCATTGCTAAAATCAGCATCATAGAAAGTAATTTCTTCATTTTTTTCCTCCTCAAAGAAATACTTGATATCTTATGTATATTTAAGAATATCAGCTTTATTATAATACAATTCTGTAAAAAGGAAAAGTAAATTTTTCGCATTTTCTTCCAAAAATAAATCACTGCGGCAAAGTACAAAAGATTCTGTACCAGCCGCAGCAATAAGACATTACTTATAAGATTGGCTTAGTTCATCAGCCCGCAAAAATCTGAACCCAGTAAGGTGTCCCTTTTGCATTCACAGCGTATCCGACACCAATTTTTGTGTAACCGCTGTCAAGAATATTGGCACGGTGACCGGAAGAGTTCATCCAGCCATTCATTACAGTCTCTGCAGTCTTCTGCCCCATGGCAATGTTTTCGCCGGCAGTACGGTAGGAATACCCCTCCTTTTTCAGCATATCAAATGCAGAACCGTAAGTTGGTGATGTATGTGAGAAATACCCCTTTGCAGCCATATCTTCAGCTTTCAGCTGTGCCAGCCGCATCAGCTCGCTGTCAGATTTCAGTCCGGCAAGACCGGCCTTCTGCCGCTGCTGGTTCACCAGATTTACAACCTGAGATGTTTTTGTACCTGCATTCTGCTGAGGCTTCTGATTCCCGGAATGATCCGGCTTTTCCGGAGTTTCAGGCTTTACAGTCCCCTCCGGCTTTACCGGAGCGTTCTGCTCAAAATATTTTGACAGGTACTGCTGCAGCAGATTCTGCAGGCTTCCGGACAGCGCCGTATTCAGACTGCAGCCGTTTTTCTCAGCAGCAGAAGCACCTCCAACAGTACTGAAAACCAGTGCCCCGCTCAGTAATAACGTAAGTAACTTCTTTTTCATAAACAGTCTCCTCTCTGCAGGAAGCCTTTTGCGCGCACAGACTCCTGCTTCAGGCGGCATGCCATGTATCTACCTTAACACCCTTTCCCCTTTTCCGCTACCCATCAAAATATGGCGGATCTGGCATCATTTCTATCCGTTGACATTTTACGGCTGGTTTTATAGAATAAATGCAGAGACTATCAGCAAAAGAGGTATAAGAAAATGAAACGATTACTTAAGAAACTGGGTGCACTGTCTCTTATTCTGCTTCTTCTGACGGCTTTTGCAGCCTGCGGTGTTCCGGATGATGTTTTATCCTCCGAAGCAATCAGCGGACTGGATCAGGATGGCACCTATACGACTGCCGAAGATGTATCTGCCTATATCCATGTATACGGTCAGCTTCCTGTGAACTTCATTACAAAAGCGGAAGCACGCAGCCTAGGATGGAACGGCGGCGGTCTGGAGGATTATGCACCGGGATGCTGCATCGGCGGTGACAAGTTCGGAAACTATGAAGGCAGCCTGCCGGAAGCAAACGGACGCAGATATTTTGAGTGTGACATCAATACACTGGGAGAAAACAGCCGCGGTGCAGAACGTCTTGTATATTCCAACGACGGACTTATCTACTATACACCAGACCATTATGAAACATTTGAACTGCTCTATGGGGAGGAATAGTTTATGAACAGAATAATTATAGACGGAAACCTTATTGATTCGAAAGAATCCTTCTTCCGTGCAGTACGCAGTCAGGTCGGTGAGGATAAACTTCCCGGAAGCAATCTGGACGCGCTCCATGATGTGCTGACATCCATCACGGTTCACACAGTAATAGAGGTAAGAGACCAGGCAAAACTCGCAGAAACACTGGGTGACTACTGGAAACGGATTTTCTGGCTTCTCAGTGACTGTCTGGATGAAAACAGAGATTTGAAGCTTGAGTTAATTTAAAAAGAATCCCCGCATAAAAAATGTGGGGATTCTTTTATTCCGTAATTCTATTCTTCTGCATACTTCACAGTCAGCTGCGCACAGTATCCGATGATTTCCATACAGTTGCGCATTCTCGGCTTGGAGTCAAAATCACCGAAAGGCTGAGACATTTCACGGCAGATCAGTGTACCGTATTTTTCTTCTATTTCTTCTACCATTTCGCCAAATACAGGGTAGATTTCCTGCTGCAGGTGTTTGATTCTTTCACCCATTTCTTCCTTCGGTCCGAATGGATTCCGGCGCCCTTTCAGCAGCCCCAGTGCCATAACTGCACCGGTAATGGCACCGCAGGTATTCTTGGTATGACCCATACCTCCTCCGAAGCCAGTGGCCATGCAGATGATTTCATCCGGAAATTCCACTTCATAGATATCCATGAAGGTGCGAAGCACGCATTCCGTACAGTTGAGTCCCTGACGGAAATAACCCCGTCCAAGCTCGTCTGCCAGCGCCATTAATTCTTCGGTTGTTTTATTTTCTGCAATCGGTCTTTTCATAATCATGCTCCTTTGCTTCTTCCAGTTTTTCCACAAGCCACATGGTAATGCGGGCAGTCAGCCCCCAGATAATCTGCCGCTTGCTGCCTTCTCCATAGTGAAAAATCGGTGCGGAATTTTTTCCCACGCGCCAGCGGTAGTCCTTTCGGATACCTGCTGCTTCATAAGGGAAATCATCCACTTTCTGCACCACTTCATATTCATAGCGGATTGGTTCTGTTTCCAGGAAGAATCGGTACGGAACTGTAAATACAGTTTCCACCTCTTTCGGATTCAGCTCCAGCAAAGCCAGATCCTCCTCTGCAATCACACCGATTACCGTGTTCATGGTCAGATGAGAAACCTCATAAATAGAGTCAAACTGCCCCAAAATGCGGATTTTCTCTGCAGGGATTCCGATTTCTTCTTCCGTTTCCCGCAGCGCACATTCTGCCGGAGTTTCCCCCGATTCCATTCTGCCTCCAGGGAAACAAACGTCACCCGGCTGGGTCTTCATTTTGGTTGACCGCTGCTCAAAAAGAATGTGCATTCCATCTTTCCGTTCCACCAGAGGAATCAGTACCGCACAGTCTTTTCTCTGACCGATGGCACCCGGTTTTCTTCCTTCCATGAATTTTTCAACATTGGCAATGTTCATCATCTTTCACCCCAAAAAGCAATACAGGCGATGGCCTGGGCCATCGCCATATAAAGCGGTTTTAATCAGTCAGAAGATTAGTTCAGGATTTCGCATCCTTCGAAGTCTACGCCGATCATTTCTTCCTTTTCAGCAGATACGCTTACTACGAAGTCCATACCATAGTTCTTGGAGATGTCCTTCAGTCTGTCGATGAATTCAGGCAGATCGCTCATCTTGAAATCAGCGTGCTTTAAGATGCTGTCGATGAAGATAGTTTCGATGTCGTGGTCGGAGCTGATGATTCCGTACAGGAAACCGATGTATTCGTCACTGTTTGTTACGTGTTCGAAATCTTCCATGCAGATAACTCTGATTCTGTACTTCAGATCGTACATCAGTCTCTGGTTCTTATTGATAAAAATAGTGCTGCCCTTGCTGTTTTCAACCATTTCGTTAGCCAGGTCAATCATCTGCTTAGTCTTTCCGCTTCCTTTATGTCCTACTAATAATTTCACCATAGTAAATCGCCTCCTAAAAATGTTTGCCCCTGTTTTATGGAGCATTTTTTTCATTATATAATAAATTCCTGCCGAATTCAACGGGAATTTCACACGAAATGCACAAAATCTTTTCTATTTTCGACGGTTTGTCAGCCTGAGCTGTCCGCAGGCCCCATCGATATCATCACCCAACTCGCGCCGGATGGTCGCCGGAATGCCCTTTGCTTCCAGAAGTGCCTGAAATGCCTGTGCATCCTTCTTCGCCGTGGTATCAAATCCGCTTTCCTTTACCGTATTCAGCGGAATCAGATTCACATGGCAAAGCATGCCTCTCAGACGCTGTACCAGTTCCTCTGCGTGTTCCTTCTGATCGTTTACGCCCTTAATCAGGGTGTATTCGAAGGTAACACGGCGGCCGGTCTTTTCCGCATACTCTCTGCATGCAGCCAGAAGCTCCGGCATCGGGTATGCCTTGCTCACCGGCATGGTGCGGCACCGGATCTCATCATTTGGAGCATGAAGAGAAATCGCCAGGTTCACCTGAGGAAAATCCTCAGCGAACTTCTTAATGCCCGGTACCAGTCCGCAGGTGGATACTGTAATATTCCGCAGGCTCAGATTGAGACCGTTGGGATCGTGAAGCAGGCGGAGGAAACCGGACAGGTTATCATAGTTATCGAACGGTTCTCCCGTTCCCATAACAACCACGTGATTGATTTTCTCACCGGTATCCTTTTCCGCTGCCAGAAGCTGTCCGATAATTTCACCCGGAGTCAGATCACGAACCAGTCCATCCATACCGGATGCACAGAATTTACAGCCCATACGGCACCCCGCCTGCGAAGAAACGCAGATGGAGTTGCCGTACTTATATTTCATGAATACGGACTCGATGGCGTTGCCGTCCTGAAGTTCGAAGAGATACTTTCTGGTGCCGTCCAGTTTGGACTTCTGCACCTGCAGCATCTTCAGAATCCCCAGATCGGCTTCCTCAGCCAGCTTTTCCCGCAGTGCCTTAGGCACATTGGTCATCTGATCCCAGTCAGTCACGCCGCCGTCCTTATACAGCCACTGAAATACCTGCTTTGCACGGAATTTAGGCTGTCCCAGCTCTTTTATGAAATTTTCCAGTTCTGCAAGCTGCAGATCTTTTAAATTCATCATGGGTTATTTATACTCTTTCTACTGCAATACCGGTCTTGTGGCCGTTCAGGTCGAACTTTTCAGCAACTTCTGCTTCTGCAATTGCTACTGCCAGAGTTTCCTTCTGGATGTATTCAGCATGCTTTGCTACTGCAGCCTTAACTGCATCGTCAGCTTCGATGGTGATGGTGATGTTGTCCATCATTTCGAAGTCCTTCTGCTTACGCATCTGCTGAACCTTGGAAATCAGTTCTCTTGCCAGACCTTCGTCAATCAGTTCATCAGTCAGAGTTGTATCTACGATAGTAAAGATGTTGTTTTCCATTGCAACTGCAAAACCTTCCTTTGCAGCGATTCTGATGTCTACCAGTTCTCTGGTAACTTCGAATGTTTCGCCGTCCAGGTCGATTGCAACCTTGCCTTCAGCTTCCATCTGTGCTACAAATTCAGCTGCGTTAACCTTAGCCATAGCACCGCCGAATGCCTTCACCTTGCTGCCGAATACAGGACCTGCAGCTCTGAAGTTTGGCTTCAGGGAGAAGTTCATGTACTTGTCCAGTTCCTTTTCGAAAACAACTTCCTTAACGTTCAGTTCTTCCTTGATCAGGTCAGTCAGGTCGCTGATGATTGCTTCATACTTACCGTCAACCAGTACGCTGCCCAGAGGCTGTCTAACCTTAATCTTTTCCTTTTCTCTGGTTCCGCGGCCCAGGGTTACCAGTGCACGTACCAGGTCCATTCTTTCTTCTACACCCTTGTCGATCAGAGTTTCGTCTGCCTTAGGGAAGTAAGCAACGTGAACGGTTTCTTCGCCGGTCAGGTTGGTGTAGATTTCATCGGACAGGAATGGAGCGAATGGAGCAATCAGCTTCGCTACGCCTACCAGTACTTCGTAAGTGGTTGCGTATGCGCTCTTCTTGTCTTCAGTCAGTTCTTCCGCAAAGAATCTTCTTCTTGCTCTTCTGATGTACCAGTTAGACAGGTCTTCTGCCACGAAGTCAGTCATAGCACGAACGGACTTCATGTGATCATAGGAATCCATGTATTCAGTTACATCCTTAACCAGCTGGTTGTACTTGGACAGAATCCAGCGGTCCAGTTCAGGACGGTTTTCGTATGGAACATCCAGTGCAGCCGGATCCATATCATCCTGGTTGGAGTACAGTACGAAGAAGTTGTATACGTTCTTCAGGGTACCGAAGAACTTGGATACTACGTCAATCAGACCGTCTTCGTCAAACTTTGTTGGGGACCATGCAGGGGATACGCTCAGCAGGTACCATCTGGTTGCGTCAGCACCGTACTTGTCGAACAGTTCGAACGGAGATACAGTGTTGCCTCTGGACTTGGACATCTTCTTTCCTTCCTTGTCCAGAATCAGGTCGTTAACCAGTACATTCTTATATGGGGACTTGCCCATGATGAAGGTTGCGATTGCCATCAGGGAGTAGAACCATCCTCTGGTCTGGTCGATACCTTCACAGATGAAGTCTGCAGGGAACAGCTTGGTTTCTACAGCTTCCTTGTTTTCAAACGGATAGTGCCACTGTGCGAAAGGCATAGCACCGGAGTCGAACCAGCAGTCCATAACTTCGGTTACTCTGGTCATTGGCTTGCCGCAGTCAGGGCATGCAATATGAACGTCGTCCACATATGGTCTGTGGAGTTCGATGGATTCGTCGATATCTTCAATTGCATCGTTCACCAGCTGTTCTCTGGAACCTACGCAGTGCAGGTGACCGCATTCACATCTCCAGATTGGAATTGGAGTACCCCAATATCTGGATCTGGAAATTGCCCAGTCCTTAACTTCTGCCAGCCAGTTGCCGAAACGCTTTTCACCTACAAAGTCAGGATACCAGTTTACAGTTGCGTTGTTTGCAACCAGTTCATCCTTCAGCTTGGACATTTCGATGTACCAGGAAGGCTTTGCATAGTAAACCAGCGGAGTACCGCATCTCCAGCAGTGAGGATAGTCGTGCAGCAGCTTCTGCTTCGCGAATATCTTGCTGTCCTTCGCCAGGTACTTAATGATCTCGACGTCGAGACCGTCTTCCATGATGAAGTGGCCCGCCCACGGTGTCTCCGTGTAGCAGCCGCGCTCATCTACAGGCTTAAGCATAGGGAGGTCGTATTTCTGTCCGCAGTTGTAGTCGTCTTCACCGAATGCCGGCGCTGTATGAACTATTCCTGTTCCGTCGTCAACGGATACATAGTCCATGCATGTCACGTAGAAAGCCTTCTTGTCAGGAGTGCAGAAAGGCATGAGCTGGTCGTACTCCTGGTACTCCAGGCTGCTTCCCTTCATCTCCTCCAGTATCTCATACTTGCCTGCCCCGAGGACCTTGTCCGCGAGGTTCTTCGCGAGGTAGAAAATGTTGCCCTCGTCGTCTCCCTCGAGCATCCTTACCTTAACGTAGTCGATGTCAGGGCCTACGGTAAGAGCGACGTTTGAGGCGAGAGTCCACGGAGTCGTCGTCCACGCGAGGAAGTACTCGTTCTCAGTACCCTTCTTGTGGAAC
>JAZTZZ010000031.1:0-199492 GCA_045637765.1 Anaerovoracaceae bacterium
CCTGTCGATAAATGGATATCTATTCGTGTTGCTGTAAGTAACTTACAGGTTGTATAATGAAATTGCAAAGGGAAACGGAGGTGAATTTAAAAACAAGGAGAAATTAAAATGACAAACATTTTCGAAAAAGAAAAGGATATCACCGTGCGGAACCATAAAGATACGGTTTTCCGTCTGATTTTCAATAATAAAGAAAAGATGCTGGAACTGTACAATGCTCTTTATGATACTAACTATCCACCTGGAACACCGGTGGATATCAACACTATCGAGGAAGCGCTGTATCTGGCCGATAAAAACGATATTTCCTTCACCATCGATAATACATATCTGGTAATTACAGAACATCAGTCAACCATTAATCCGAATATGCCGCTGCGGGATCTGTGGTATATCGCAGAAATCTACAAGAAAATGGTGGATTCCAAGGCTGTATTTAAAGATACTTTGGTGAAGCTTCCGAGACCAACCTTCGTGGTAATGTATAACGGCAGGGAGCCGCTGCCGCCGGAAAGCCGGCTGGAACTTTCAGATTGTTTCCAGGGCGAAGGAGAAAGTCTTTTAAATATCAGCGTAATCGTGTATAATGTGAATGAAGGAGCAGGCTGCAGCCTGCTCGCGAAGAGCCCGACGCTGTACCAGTACAGCCAGCTGATAAGCCTGGTGCGTGAGTACTGGAGCCGTGGGCCAATTACACATCACGAACGTCAGCAGATTTATGACATCTGCATGGAGAAGGGAATTCTGGTGGACTTTATGAAAGAACATGGAAAGACAATTATCGATATGCTCAGTGTAGAGTTTACGGAAGCAGAGATACAGCAGCTGTTTGAAGAAAATGGATTCGAACGGGGCCTGAAATTAGGACGCGAAGAAGGACTTGAAAAAGGCCGTGAGGAAGGCGAGAAGAACGCCTTAGAGCGGCTGAATAAGCTGAACTTACTTCTGAAAAGTGCTGGGCGGACGGAAGATTTATTCCGATCCATGGAAGATCCTGCATACCAGCAGCAGCTTCTGGAAGAGTTCGGACTGTAGTCTGTCCGGCGTCATTTTATTGCATGACACGGCAAAATCTGCACACACATACTGCAAATTTTGCAGAGGAAGCAGTTCGCTGGCGGAACATATGGGATTGGAACTCTGGCTTGAACAGAAAAAGAAAAATGACGAAAACGGCTGAATTCAGCCGTTTTTTTTATTGCATTTGAAGAAATTTTCACGAAATCTTTACATTGGCACGGAGATTGCTTTATATAAGGGCACGTGAAACCGTTTCATTTATTTGAACGAATTAAATCATATAAGGAGGAAGAACAAATGAAGAAGAATTGGTTACGCATGTTATCCGTATTATTGTGCTTAGCACTGTGCTTCGGCCTGTTTGGCTGCGGCGGCGGTGGTCAAGAAGGCGGCGAAGGCGAAGTGAAAGATTCCGTAGTAATCGCGACTACTGTTGATCTGAAAAACCTGGACCCTATGGGAAACTGGAATGGTAATGCTTACCATATTTATTGGACCGCTTACGACAGACTGCTGGAATATGATTATGAAACCGGTGAATTCAAGCCTGGTCTGGCTACCAAGTGGGAAACGTCTGAAGATGGTATGGAATATACCTTCTATCTGAGAGACGACGTTGTATGGCACGACGGTACTCCGTTTACTGCTAAGGACGTAGTTTATACCGTACAGAGAGGTATTGAAACTGCAAACGGTAACTATCCAAATGTAAGCCATGCAGAAGCAATCGACGATTATACTGTTAAGTTCATAATGTCGGAACCTAACTCCCTGGTAATGGATAAGCAGTGGATCGGTGACTCTGCTGTAATTAAGGATGGCTGTGGAGACACTGTTGCTACTACCGTTAACGGTACTGGTCCTTACAAGGTTAAGGAATGGAGAATCGGTGAACATCTGATTCTTGAAGCAAACCCTGATTACTGGGGTGAACAGCCTCAGATGAAGGAAATTAAGTTTGTATGCTATCCGGATGATAGTGCAAGACTGATGGCACTTCAGGCAGGAGACATAGATATTTGCGCTATTGGTACAGCAAGCGTAAAAGCTGCACTTGAAGATGAAAATTTACAGGTAGTTTCCGGACAGGGTACATACCTGAGATATCTGGCATTTAACCATGGTGACGAATACTTATCCAACAAGCTGGTTCGTCAGGCAATCTCACATGCAATTAATAAGGAAGACATTCTGAACGGAGCACTGGAAGGTCTTGGTGTGACTGCGGATGCATTAATTCCGACAACTGTTGGCGGTCATAACGCAGATGTTACCGGCTATGAATATGACGTGGAAAAGGCGAAGGCTTTACTGAAGGAAGCCGGTTATGAAGATGGATTCGAAATTGAACTGACTTACGCTTCCCCTGGATTCGATATCTACGCACAGATTATCCAGGCTAACTTAAAGGAAGTTGGAATTACTGTAAAGCTGGATGGTAAAGAATCTGCAGCATCAAGCGAAAAGGTTAATGCCGGTCAGCATCAGATGGCTCTGGCTGGCAGAGGTGCTTCCGATGGTAACTATTATGTAAATATTATGCATTCTTCACATCTTACTGACGGACGTAATCAGCTTAATCTGAACGATCCAGCTGTCGATGAATTACTGAATAAGGTATTCGTTACAGAAGGCGAAGAACGTGTAGCTGTATACAAGGAAGCACAGCAGGTTGCTCATGATGAAGCTGTTGTAGTACCTCTGGTTGTTGCAAACTCTTACTATGCTGCCAATAAGAATATTGAAGGTCTCGGTGTAATTCCTACTGGCGGTAATGACTTCCGTTTCCTGAAGTGGGCTGAATAGTTAACCGATTTGCCCCAACATTAACACGATACTGTATGTAAATTAGTGCCAGATGAGGAGTTCCTCATCTGGCACTCTTACGAAAGGAGTAAATATGCTGAAATATACGATCAAGCGAATCTTACTTCTGATTCCTGTAATTTTATGTGTAACCGCACTGGTATACTTCATTATGGCATTGGCACCTGGGGATCCGGCACTGAGTATTTTGGGTCCTGACGCAGAACCAGAGGCGGTGGAAGTGCTCCGTGAAGAGCTGGGACTGAATGACCCGGTCATCGTTCAGTATGGACGGTGGCTGTGGGGCTTCCTCCATGGCGATTTAGGTAATTCATATGCATCGGGCAGACCTGTAATGGAAGAATATTTCTATTATTTCCCGAACACTTTAAGGCTGACCTTATGGTCCATGGCTATTGCAATAATTATTTCTATCCCGCTTGGCATTGTTTCTGCAGTGAGACAGTACTCTTTAATCGATAACGTGGGTACTGCAGCAGCTCTTGTCAGTATAGCCATTCCTGACTTCTGGCAGGGGCTTATGAGTATCCTGATTTTCGCTGTAATGCTGGATCTTCTGCCGGCCGGCGGTGCTACAGAACCCGGTGCACTTATCATGCCGGCAGTAACCCTTGGAACAGGCCGTGCTGCAGCCATTACACGTTATACACGTTCCTCCATGCTGGAAACTGTACGTCAGGACTATATCCGTACTGCCAGAGCTAAAGGGGTAAACCGCAGAAAGGTGATTACCGGACATGCTCTCCGAAATGCGCTCCTTCCTGTAGTAACTATTATCTGCATGGACTTCGGTTATGCACTGGCAGGTGCAGCAACAACTGAAATCGTATTCTCCTGGCCAGGTATCGGCAGACTTACGGTCAATGCCATCAACTCTCAGGACAGACCGCTTGCTCTCGGCTGCCTGATTATGACTGCAATTATGATTTGTATATCCAACGTGGTTATGGACCTGTTATATGCCGTAGTTGACCCTAGAATTAAACTGACAGGGGGTAAGTCGAAATGAGTAAGAAAAAAAACAAACAGACGCAGACTACTGGCCGTCGAAGCATAAGCAAACGAGAGGACATTATCAGACGTTTTCTGCGTAATAAAAATTCAATAATTGGCTTAATTTTTACTACAATCTTCGTTTTGGTTGCCCTGATTTCTCCACTCGTGCTGGACTATGATGTGCAGGTCATCGGGCAGAACATTCCTGAAAGACTGCTTCAGCCTGGCGAAAACAGCGCGCATCCTCTGGGTACTGACGAACTTGGACGAGACGTTATGTCCAGACTGATGTATGCAGCGAAGATGTCTCTGCTGATTGGTGTTATGGCTGTTACGATGGCTTTAAGCGTTGCGATCTGTGTTGGATCTACTGCGGCCTACTTCGGCGGACGAGTGGATATTCTGCTGATGCGACTGGTGGAAATCATGGACGGTGTACCTTCCTTCCTGATGGCCCTTGTAATCTGTGCGGCTTTCGGTGCTAATATCTTTACCCTGATGTTTGCCATCGCATTCGGTTCCGTGCCCGGTCAATCACGTATTATACGAAGTGCCGTGCTGTCGGTTAAGAACAATGAATACGTAGAAGCGGCCAAGGCCATGGGCGCCAATGACCTGCAGATTATCTTCTACCATATTCTTCCGAACTGTGTGGGTACCGTCATTGTACAGTTCAGTATGAAGATTGCCAGCGGTATTCTTTCCGCATCTTCACTCAGTTTCCTGGGACTGGGGGTACAGCCGCCGGATCCGGAGTGGGGGGCAATGCTCTCCAGCGGCCGTGGATATATGCTTGATAATCCATTCTTAACCGTATTCCCAGGCGTGTGTATCGTGGTGGTTGTTATGGCACTGAACATGCTGGGTGACGGTCTCCGTGATGCCCTCGACCCAAGACTGAAAGGATAGGAGGGAACCTTATGAATAAGCATTATGATGATGAAGTCTTACGTATTGAAGACTTAACTGTATATTATGAAACCGATGAAGGGACTGCCAAAGCCGTGAACAATCTGGATCTGGTAGTCCGCAAGGGTAAGACGGTAGGTCTGGTAGGGGAAACCGGTTCCGGTAAGACCACTACGGCCCTTTCCATTCTCCGCCTGGTACCTGACCCACCTGGAGTTATCAAGAGCGGGAAGGTAATCCTGGACGGCATGGATATCTACTCCCTGACGGAAGGTGAAATGGATATGGTGAGAGGCTATCACGCGTCCATGATTTTCCAGGATCCTATGACCGCACTGAACCCGGTAAAGACTGTAGGTGACCAGATTGCAGAAACTCTCAGAATTCACGAAGGATTAAATAAGGCGGATGCTTTCGCGAAAGCACAGGAAATGCTGAAGGTAGTAGGCATTCCTCCGGAAAGAGCTAAGGAATATCCACATCAGTTCTCCGGCGGTATGAAGCAGCGTGTAATCATAGCCATTGCCCTGGCCTGCAGCCCTAAGCTGATGATTGCAGACGAACCGACAACTGCGCTGGACGTAACTATCCAGGCACAGGTTCTCCGCGAAATGAAGGAACTGAGAAATAAGTTCGACATGTCCATGATTATGATTACCCACGACCTGGGTATCATTGCTCAGATGTGCGATGAAGTTGCTGTAATCTATGCGGGAAGAGTTATTGAATTCGGTGGACTTCGTGAAATTTTCAAGGATACCAAGCATCCTTATACACAGGGTCTCTTTGATTCACTTCCTAAGATCAATGACGACCGTGACATGCTTCAGCCTATTCCTGGCCTGATGCCTGACCCGATGGAACTTCCTGAAGGCTGTGCATTCGCTCCGCGCTGTAAGTATGCAACCGAAAAGTGCAGCAAGGGAATTCCGCCGAAGCATTACTTCACCGATACCCATTACGCTGCATGCTGGCGTTATGAAGAATCTGATTTTGAATTATAAGGAGGTGGCGGTATGAGTGAACATTTACTTGAAGTCAACCATCTTAAAAAATATTTTAAAACCGGTAAGGGAACCGTGCAGGCGGTCGATGACATTTCCTTCACCCTGGATGCAGGCAAGACACTGGGACTGGTAGGGGAATCCGGCTGCGGTAAGTCCACCACCGGGCGAACCATTCTGCGGCTGCTGGAACCAACCGATGGTCAGGTGATTTTCGAAGGACAGGATATCGCCAAGCTGAGTTCCAGTGAAATGCGTCGCATGCGTAAGGATATGCAGATGGTATTCCAGGATCCGTTCTCTTCTCTGAATCCTCGAAAGACCGTAGAGGAACTGATCGCAGAACCTTTGAAGTGGTTTAAGGTTCATAAGACTAAGGCAGAACAGAAGGCCCATGTGGCACAGCTGATGGAAACCGTAGGTCTGGCACCTCGTCTGGCTAACGTGTATCCACATGAACTGGACGGCGGCCGCCGGCAGCGTATTGGGATTGCGAGAGCCCTGGCTCTGGAACCGAAGCTGATTGTGTGCGACGAACCGGTATCTGCACTGGATGTATCCATTCAGGCACAGGTTCTCAATCTGCTGAAGGAGCTGCAGAAGAAGTATAATATTGCGTATATTTTCATTACCCATGACTTGTCTGTAGTAAATCATTTCTCAGATGACATCGCGGTAATGTACCTGGGACAGATTGTAGAAAAGGCACCTGCAAGAGAACTCTTTAACAATCCTGTCCACCCATACACCAAGGCGCTCCTGTCCGCCATTCCGATTCCTGATCCTGACGCACAGGTGGAACAGATTCCGCTGAAGGGTGAAATCTCTTCCCCAATTAACATGAAGCGTGACTGCCATTTCGCAGCTCGCTGTCCATATGCGACAGAGGCTTGCCATGCGAGCACTCCTGAACTTGTGGATCGAGGAAACGAACACTTCGTAGCCTGTCACCTGTTTTAATCAGAATATTTCGTGAGGGCTGACGTAAGTCAGCCCTCTTTTGTCTAGTGTATTGAATAAAGGACGGTTGCATATTATGAGCGAAAGACAGATTCCAAAGGAAAAGCTGACTCAGATTCTTGAAGCATTCAACGGAGACTATGGTGTCTATATTTCCATTCCAAGTGAGGGAAAGACATTCGAACTGAATGGGGATCAGCAGTTTCGTTCTGCCAGTACCATTAAAATTCCTATGCTGGCATTGCTGCTTCAGGATGCGGAAGATGGCAGAATTGATTTAAATGAAAAGAGGGTTGTAGCTCCTGAGAACCGTGTGGGCGGCAGCGGCATTCTGCAGTCCCTCAGCCCGGACCTGGAACTTTCCATTTTCGATCTGGCAGAACTGATGATTGTGCTGAGCGATAATACTGCGACCAACGAAATCATCGATGTGGTAGGAATGGAGCGGATACGGGAATTTTGCCGTAACGCAGGATGTGAAAAAACATGGATCTGGCGAAAGATGTTTTTCAAAGGAATTTTGCCGGATCCGCAGGTACCGGAAGGTGCACCGCTGAATGCAACTACCGCCGCAGATCTGGGACATATACTGGAAAGAATTGCTTCGGGGAACATGGTCAGCCCGCAGGCAGACCAGAAGATTGTGCAGATTATGGCAGGACAGCAGCTGGGCAAGTTTAAAAAACGACTTCCATGTACAACAAGACATGATCCGAGAACTCCTTCTCTGCAGCTGCCAGATGAAGGACATGTGGTTGTGGCATGCAAGGGCGGATCTTTAGAAAGCTACGGGATTCTCCACGATGCAGGGATCTTCTATCTTCCAGACGGACGGTATTATGTCATGACGGTATGTACCCAGTCTGAGGATATGGAAGCTGCCGAAGCAATGATTGGTGAATTAGGTCTGGCGATGTATGAGGCTATGAAGTAAGTGGAGGTTATCTATGGATAAGGATTTGCTGCAGAAAATAGACGAGCGAATTGATGCTGTACGCAGTGAGCTGGCACAGACTACCATTGAAATGGTAAATATCAAGAGTGTGCGTGGGGAAGAACTCCCAGGTGCACCGTTTGGCGAAGGCCCCCGCAAAGTACTGGACACTATGCTGGAAAAGGGCCGCGATGCCGGATTTTATACTGTTGACTATAATGTCGGTGTGATCAGTCTGGCCATGAAAGATTCCGAACCGGATCTGGGGATCTGGCTCCACGGAGACGTGGTTCCGGAAGGAGATGGTTGGAACTTCGAACCCTATAATGCAGTGGAATACAAAGGCTGTATTATCGGACGTGGGGCTACAGATAACAAGGGGCAGATGGCGTCCATTTATCATCTGCTGAGAATCTTTAAGGATCTGAACATCGACCTGAAATATAATCCTGCTCTCTATGTGGGCAGCTGTGAAGAAACCGGAATGGAGGACGTAAGAGGCTTTATCGAAAAGTATCAGCCGCCGAAGCTCTCTCTGGTGCCTGACAGCAGCTTCCCTGCTGCTTACGGCGGAAGAGGATCCGTCAAGGCGATCCTTCGCAGCAAAACTCCTCTTGAGGGCTTTACTCTGACAGCAGGACAGGACGCGTCTCCGGGCCGTGCTGTGGCTGTATTTTCCACGCAGGAGGACTTCCCTGGTCAGCTGCCGGAGTGTGCTGTCGAAAAACAGGCTGATGGCAGTATTACCGTAACTGCGGATGTTTTGCCGATGCACGGAAACAGCAAAGGCGGAGGAAATGCGGTCGTAAAAATATGCGAAGCACTGAGCACAATTGAAACTTTGTGTGATAATGATCAAAAGCTCATAGCGGGACTGGAGCAGATTGCAAAAGATACTGATGCCGAATGTCTGAACATTGCGGTAGAAGAAGACAATGTTATGGGGCCGCTGAACATGACCTGTAAGCGTGTGGACTGGAAGGACGGCTATCTGGTACCTACGGTAATTATTACTTATCCGCTGGGAGTGGAGAAGGAATGGATTGCTGAAAAATTGACGGCAGCAGCTGATGTGCTGGGATTTGAAGTTAGCAGCATTCCATACACGAAGAATCCGTATATTCTGGATCCTGAATGTGAGACTGCGAAAATGATTCACCGCGTAGCCAATGAAGTAACCGGTGATAATAAACCGCTGTATATTGTAAGAGGTGGAACCTACGCACACTTCCTGCCGAATGCCTATGCCTGCGGCATGGACGGAAGCCTGCCGCCTGAAGATTTTGCGAAGGGAAGGGGCGGTGCACACGGCCTGGATGAAGCGGTATCTTTAGACCGTCTGCAGAGAGCCATGAAGATTTATGCCCGCATTCTGCTTGAATTAAATGAAATGGACTGGTAAAGGAGTAGCATCATGGAATATAACCACAAATATGAATGTCTCAAGGGACTGCAGCCGGAGCCGTTTTTCTACTGGTTCGGAGAAGTATCTGCATGTCCGCGTCCATCCGGTAATGAAAAAGCCCTGATTGAATACCTGAAGGATTATGCGGCCGAACGTGAGTTGCCGTGTGATGTAGATGAAGCAGGAAATGTGTTTATCCGCGTACCCGGAACCAGTGGTTATGAAGACTATCCGGTATTTCTGATTCAGGGACACATGGACATCGTACCGGTAAAAAATGAGGGTGTTGAATTTGATTTCGATACACAGCCGATGAACCTTGTTGTTGATGGTGACAAGCTCTATGCACCGGGAACTACCCTGGGTGCTGACAACGGGGTTGGTCTGGCGACCATGCTGGCACTTGGAGATACATTGGCAGAGGAACAGATTCCGCATCCGCCGCTGGAACTCTTATTTACAGTGGAAGAAGAAACAGGCATGAAGGGAATCAAGCGCTTCGACTGCTCTAAGATTACTGCCCGCAGAATGCTGAACTGTGACAGCGGAGCACCTCACAGAGTAGCTGTCTGCTGCGGAGGTAACAGTAAATCCAGAATTGATAAAGTCTTTGAAATCAGTTCGCTGGGTGAAGAATGGAAGACCCTTCATGTCAGTCTGACCGGCGGCCTGGGCGGTCACAGCGGCGGTATGATTAACAAGGGCCGTGCCTGTGCCGCCAATAATATGGGGGAACTGCTCACTGCACTTATGTGTGAAGACGGTATCCCTGCATTCCGGATCTGCAGCCTGAAGACCAGCAAACCGGCTATTATCAAGTCCTGTGAAGCGGTCATTGCAGTTCCTGCAGAAGCGGTACAGAGCACAGTGGAATGTATGGAAGAACGTTTCTCCATGATTCAGGGGATTTATAAAAACAGTGATCCGGATCTGGCCCTTACAATTACGGAAAGCGATGATGCAGAACAGCAGGGGATTGCTGCGGAAGATTCGTGGAGAGTGGCCCAGTGCCTGTTATATCTGGAAACTGCACTGTACCGTTCCCATTATCAGTTTACACAGTCTGCAGTAACAGGCGGTTCCATCGGTTCTGCAGAACTGACAGCAGATGGCAAGTTCAATGTTGATTTCTCTGTACGTTCTTCCATCAACGAAGATATGCGGCTGAAGTTTAATAAATATGCGCTGAAAATGAAGATGCTGGACCTTGATCTGGTGGAATATGACTCCTGGCTGGGCTGGGTGGAAGAACCTGTTTCTCCTCTTCGAGATGCGGTTCTTGAAGCACATAAGGAACTGTTCGGCTATGATATGGAAACCAGCAGAGGAATCGGCGGTATTGAAGTCGGTGCAATTAAGACGGCCATTCCGGAAATGGATGCAGTAGCATTTGCTCCATATGCAACTGGTGCACATACTACCAATGAACATCTTCTGATCAGCCAGGTACAGCCGTTCTGGGATCTGGTAAAAAAGATTATTTTGGTGAAATAACAGGAGGAAAAAATGAACAACAGTACAGCCATCGTATTTACTGGAGATATCGGTTTTGACCGGTATATGGATCAGAAATGGAAAGATGAACAGATGCTTTCTCAGGAAATTCTGGACTTTTTCCACAGTGCAGATCATGTGGTTGCCAATGTGGAAGGGGCAGTTGTGGATCCGGAAAGCTTTTCTTCCGAGAAAGAATTCATCCACTACATGCCCGTTGAGGCTGCTGCATTCCTGAAAAAAATCAATGCAGACATCTGGGAACTGGGAAACAATCATATACTGGATGCAGGGCTGGACGGGCTGGTGAGTACCAGAAACCTTGCGGAAGAGATGGGATATCAGACCATTGGTGCAGGAAGAAACCGGGACGAAGCTTCCGTACCTGTCTACATTGATGAGGCAGGCGGCATTGGAATGATTGGCGTAACATACCTTTCGGAATATACACTCTCCAAAGGCACTGAATTCGGCAAGGTGCGCTGGGATGATTTTGAACATATTGGAAAACGTATTGCGGAGATTAAAGAACGATGCAGATGGTGCGTTGTGGTGGTTCACGGCGGTGAGGAATTTGCAACCATGCCAAGCCCTTACACAAGGGACAAGTACCTGAAGTATCTTGAACTGGGCGCTGATGTGGTGGTAGGACATCACCCTCATGTGCCTGAAAATTACGAAATTTTCGAAGACGGCAGAGCGATTTTCTATTCTCTCGGCAACTTTATCTTCGATACTGATTATCAGCGTGCACACCCTTATACAGACTTGGGCGTACTGCTGAAGCTTTGCTTCACTGAGGAGAAGATGGACTTTGAAGCAATGGGAATCCGTATTGACCGTGAAACGGAACATCTTGAAAAGGCGGAGCTTCCGGACATTTTCACAAACATTCCTGCTGAGGAATATGAGCTTCTGATTCCGCTGGGAGCCAAGGTATTCCTGGAAGAAGAACGCAGAAGAATGATTTACCTGGAGCCTGAGAATTACAAAGACCTGGACGAGCAGGGCTGGCTTGACTATTTCAACGGTCAGCCGGAAGGCTACTTCAAGGGAGAACATATGGACCTGAGTCTGATTGTTCCTCTGGCAGAGAAGGCAAAAGAAGGTCAGTGGAGAGCAAGTAAGCTGGAACAGGTAAAAGCATATATGGTGGAAGAGCTGGGTATGGAATATTTTGTGCCTACTGCTCAGGGACTGGTGGATTACTGCAGAAGAATGATGACCGTACCGCACCTGTATGTATGGGCCGCAGAAGGAGAATATGTAACAACCGAAATCATAAATTATTTCGCAGAAAAGTATCCTTCCGGATATACACCGGAGAAGAAAGCAATCCGTCTGGCTCTTGCCAACAGAGGTATCCGCGGCTGGGACTGCTTCGGACTGATTAAATCCTATATTTTTAACGATTTTCATCAGGGAAATACGGACTGGTACATCAAGTCCTTCGACAGAACTACAACGCAGCTTTTCGAATGGGCAGAGGAAAAGGGCACCATCGATACGATTCCTGAGATTCCTGGACT
Organism: Anaerovoracaceae bacterium; assembly: GCA_045637765.1. GTDB lineage: Bacteria > Bacillota > Clostridia > Peptostreptococcales > Anaerovoracaceae > RGIG7179. The sequence continues at coordinate 12,079 of JAZTZZ010000031.1, forward strand.
GTGTGTATGGAAGCCGGGCCATGTAGGGGTCTATGCAGGAAACGGCATGACCATCGAAGTGACATGCAAATGGCATGCGACAGACACTACCCACCTTGTGGGCGGTATTCAGGAACTGCCTCTGGAAGTCGGTGAATGGACACACTGGCTCAAGTGCCCTTACATAAAATATTAAACAATGGGAAGGAGATTGCAGCGTTGAAATACGATCACAAGTATGAAGCAACGAAAGGACTGCAGCCTGAGCCGTTTTTTTACTGGTTCGGCGAAGTGTCTGCATGCCCGCGTCCATCAGGTAATGAAAAAGCGCTGATTGAATATATTAAGCGTTTTGCAGAAAAGCGCAACTTGGAATGTGATGTGGATGAAGCAGGCAATGTGTTCGTTAAAGTTCCGGGAACTGCAGGATACGAAGACTATCCGCCTTTCCTCATTCAGGGCCACATGGATATCGTGTCTGTAAAGGATGGAGGTGTGGATTTCGACTTTGACGCTCAGCCAATCAACCTTCAGATTGACGGAGACAAGATTTATGCACCGGGTACTACTCTGGGTGCTGACAACGGTGTTGGCATTGCAACAATGCTGGCGTTGGCAGATACCTTGGCAGAGGAACCGATTCCTCATCCGCCGCTTGAACTTTTATTTACAGTGGATGAAGAAAGCGGTATGAAAGGAATCAAGCGCTTCGACTGTTCGAAAATCATTGCCCGAAAAATGGTAAACTGTGACGCCGGTGCTCCTCATAGAGTGACAGTTTGTTGCGGTGGCAGCAGCCAATCAGAGATAAAAAAAGAATTTGAAATTTTTACTGTTGAAGAAGGCTGGACAGTATTGAATGTAAGCCTGACAGGAGGTCAGGGAGGCCACAGTGCTACTATGCTCAACAGAAGCCGTGCATGTGCGGCAAATAATATGGGTGAGCTGCTTACAGCACTTATGGCTGACGATATTGAGTTCCGAATCAGCAGCCTCAAGACAAGCAAGCCTGCAATCATTAAGGACTGTGATGCTGTAATTGCAGTACCTGCAGCTTCTGCAGAGGCGGCGGTTTCCTGCATAAACGAAAGATTTAAATTAATCAGGGGCGTTTACAAAAACAGTGACCCTGGCCTGGAACTTTCAATTACTGAAGCAGGATACGCAGCTGAATGTACAGCAATTTCTGTGGCAGATTCTGAAAAGGTTGCACAGTGCCTCTTATATCTGGAAACTGCAATGTACCGCTCACATTATGAACACACACAGTTTCAGGTTTCGGGCGGTTCAATCAGTGAAGCAAATCTTACAGAAGGAAAATTCAATGCAGACTTCGTTGTACTTTCTTCCATCAATGAAGAACTGAGACTTAAATTTAAAAAATACGTGCTTAAGATGAAGCTGCTGGGATTCGATCTTGTGGAATACGATTCATGGTCAGGCTGGGCAGAAGAAACTGTTTCACCTCTCCGGGATGTATTACTTGAAGCCCATAAGGAACTGTTCGGATACGAAATGATAATAGGCAGAGGCATTGGCGGCATCGAAGTGGGTGAAATTAAAACAGCCATTCCGGAAATGGATGCTGTTGCATTTGCACCTCATTCTGCAGGAGCTCATACAACAAGTGAATACCTGTCAGTAAGTCAGGTACAGCCGTTCTGGGATCTGTTAAAGAAACTTATTTTAATAAAATAGCGCAATCAAGGGATTTGCGGGAGGTTTTCATTTTCTCCTCTTCTACATAAAATATTAATCTTAATGGAACAGCTGTAATTTTGTAAAAATCCCTCCAATTAGAACAAACATAGAGTAGAATAGGAAAAACTGCCGTCAGCAGAGTGGTCACGAACTCTGCCCGGCAGTTTTTTCTGTGCTTTAATATTTCGATTATTCAGCCACGATTAAATCTTCATCCATCATAGCTCTCACAGTTACCTGTGGGTCTACGGTCTGGCAGATGGCCAGGTTGCACTTCATGCTCATGAGCATGCCGGCTTCGGTACGGTCCCAGCCGTGGGAAACCAGCAGGTCGAACATGGATTCCAGTGACAGGCGGATGGCTTCGTCATAAGTCTTGGCGGATGCAACGATCATAGCCTTGCCGTCCTGATACAGGGTAGGCTGCTTCACGCCGGCGTTTTTAATTACGCTGACACGAACGGTAACTTCACCGGAGGTTTCCAGCCCGTACTGGAAGACTTCGCCGTCACCCATCAAAGCATGAAGGTCACCCATGGCCAGCAGTGCGCCCGGTGCAGCCACAGGGAAGAGGATTTTGGCGCCCTTCACGATGCGGTTGCAGTCCATGTTGCCGCCGTGAGCGTCAGGTGTGTATGTACTGATGCCTTCGCCGGCTGGTGCCACGCCGATTACGCCAATCATAGGATTGATTGGAATCTTCTTGCCGCCGATTTTGACGAATCCGTCATCGTAATGGAACGCACGGGTCTCGTATTCCCCCGGGATATTAATGAAGCCGGCTTCGCCGAAGCCGCATCCCATGGCACCCCAGCTGCGGATCTGGATGTCCAGGATTTCCACGCAAAGCGCGTCACCAGGCTCTGCACCTTCTACGTACAGGGGACCGGTGGCAGGATTGCCTACATATTTACCCTGTTCTTTGCCTGCCCAGTCGCGGATACCGTCGGGACCCACCGCTCCGTCGAAGCAGTCGTTTGTCTCGAAGATGACAGTGTCGCCGTCCTTGCAGTGGGCAACAGGCGCATGTTCACTTGAGAAGGTTGGAATTTTATTTGATCTTGAGATTCTAAGCATAGCGTATCTCCTTTTTCATAAATATGTATCCAGTATACACCTCTTTGAGCTTGAATACAATATGGCGCTCTGCTATAATATATAGAGATATACTCTCTGTCATTTTGGTAGAAGAGTAAAAAGAAAGGAAAGAATTATGAATACATTTGCAAAAGAAGCTTTAGGTATTTTCCCAACCCCAATTCACCGTCTGCCGAACCTGAGCCGTGAGCTGGGTACTAACGTATGGATTAAGAGAGACGACCTGTGCGGTGTGGCACTGGGTGGAAATAAAGTAAGAAAGCTGGAATATCTGCTGGCAGATGCAAAGGAAAAGGGCTATGACCTGGTTATGACCACCGGTCAGGCACAGAGCAACCACGCTATGCTGACTGCAGCATGTGCACAGCGCATGGGCCTGGACTGCATTCTGGTTCTGAAGGAAAGAGGTATCACTGAACGTAAGGGTAATCAGATCCTGAACTACCTGATGGGCGTAGAAGTACGCTTCGTGGATACTGACAGCTATGATGAAGTATATGAAGAAATGGACAGAATTGCAGAAGAACTGGGACGTAAGGTTTATAAGATTCCTTGCGGCGGTTCCAACGCACTGGGTTCCCTGGGCTATGTAGACTGCATGAAGGAAGTTTCCGAATTCGAGCAGAAGTTTGAACACATCGTATGTGCATGCGGTTCCGGCGGTACTGCAGCAGGCACTATCCTGGGTGCTAAGATGTACATGCCTGAAACTCACGTAATGTGCTCCATGGTAGACAGCGATCCATTCGATGTAATCGTACCTGAGCTGATGAAGGAAGCTGTAGAACTGATGGGCGTGGATATGGAAATCCCTGTACCTGATCTGGTAGACATGTGCGGTCCTGGCTACTCCATCCCTTCCGAAGCCGGTAACGAAGCTATCGCTATGATGATGAAGCTGGAAGGCATCCTGCTGGATACCTGCTACACCGGCAAAGCATTTGCAGGCCTGATTCAGCGTGCAAGAGCCGGCGAATACAAGCCTGAAGACAACGTACTGTTCGTACACTCCGGCGGTGCCGGCGGTCTGTTCGCACAGGACTGGGAGAACATGAGCCTGTAATCTGTATTTGTATATGATACTTAAGAGAACCTCTGTGAGGTTCTCTTTTTTTAGCTGTGTACTGAATTTTATACATGATTATACATATTAGTGCATGACCGGAAATTTGGGACTGATACACATGAAATGATGAAAAAATATTAATGTTTTAGTAAAAATATCCAAAAACCATCTTGATTTTTCCCTGTGGCAGGTATATAATAGCCTCATCAAATATGAATAATATTCATTTTGAAGGAAGAATATTCATACTATACTTACGAAATATGGAGAGAGAATTATGGCAGTAAATTTAAAGGGAAAAAGCTTCTTAACACTTATGGATTTTGAACCGAAGGAAATCAGATACCTGCTGGACCTGGCCCATGACCTGAAGCAGTATAAGAGAACCGGCACCATTCACCAGGTTCTGAAGGGAAAGACCATCGTCCTGTTATTCGAAAAGACCTCCACCCGAACCAGATGTGCATTCGAAGTGGCAGCTATGGAAGAGGGCGCAGGTGTAACATTCCTGGACAGCAAGAGCTCCCAGATTGGTAAGAAGGAATCCATGGAGGATACGGCCAAAGTTCTCGGAAGATTCTTCGACGGGATTGAATACCGTGGTTATGACCAGGCTGTCGTAGAACAGCTGGCTAAGCATTCCGGCGTTCCCGTATGGAACGGCCTGACTGACGTGGACCATCCGACTCAGATTCTGGCAGATATGCTGACCATTGAAGAACATATAAAGAAACCTCTGGAAGAAGTAAAGGTTGTCTTCTCCGGCGATATCAGAAACAACATGTCCTACGCGTGGATGTATGGCTGTGCGAAAATGGGTATGCACTATGTGGCTTACGGCCCGGACGAACTGGCGGCACAGCTGGATCAGGAGATTTTGAAGAAAGTGCAGGAAGTGGCAGCGGAAACCGGTGCGACAATTGAAATTTCCAGCAATCCGGAAAGCCTGAAGGGCGCCGACGTAGTATATGCAGACGTTTGGGCATCTATGGGTGAAGAGGCGGAAATTCCGGAAAGAGTAAAGCTGCTCACACCATTTAAGGTAACCACTGAACTGATGGAATCCACAGAAAATCCGGCTTGCCTGTTCATGCACTGCCTGCCTGCATTCCATGACTTTGAAACTACCATGGCAAAGGAGCAGATGGAGCTGGGCTACGACATCCGCGAAGTGACCGACGAAGTTTTCAGAAGCAAGAATTCCGTAGTATTCGACGAAGCAGAAAACAGAATGCACACGATTAAGGCAGTTCTGGTAGCAACCATTGGATAAGACAGATTTGATGGAACTGCATTAAAAAAAGCTCCCTGTGAAAGGGAGCTTTTAAAATGCTTTTTATTAGTCAGTGTAGTTATCGAAGTAACCCTGAATGTAGATGAATGGAGTACCCTTGTCGCCGGAACCGGAAGTCAGGTCGCACAGGGAACCCAGCAGGTCTGTCAGCTTACGAGGAGTAGTACCTTCAGTAACCATCTGGCCGGTCAGGTCAGCATCCTTAGTCTTGATAGCTTCTTCGATTGCCTTCTTCAGTTCGTCGCCTCTCAGGTCAGCGAATTCGTTGTCAGCCAGATACTTCAGCTTCAGTTCGTTAGGCTGTCCAACCAGGCCGCTGGTGTAACCAGGGGATACAACAGGGTCAGCCAGTTCCCAGATCTTGCCTACAGGGTCCTTGAAAGCACCGTCGCCGTAAATCATAACTTCTACAACCTTGCCTGTTCTTGCCTTGATTTCTTCCTGTACGGAATCTACGAAAGCCTGGCAGTTGGTAGGGAACAGCTTGATGGAGTTTTCAGTTGCCTTGTTGGAACCCAGGATACCGTAGTCAGGGTTGCAGCCGGAACCGTCAACTGGAGCATTCAGCAGATCATCCATGCCTAAAACGATATCTGCGCCTGCAGCCTTGATCAGTCTCTTGCTTCTTGCTCTGGTGTGAATGTCTGCGCAGATTACGTTCTTTGCGTATTCCACGATTCTTCTAGGGTTGTTGCAGAAGATAATTTCAGCTTCTGCACCTTCTTCTTCAATCAGGCCCTTATAGTAGTTTACATAGTCGATACCGGTGAAGGTGTGGCAGGACTTGCCGAACTTTTCTTCGAATTCAGCCTGAGTCAGCAGATCAGTGTATGGATCTACACCAGCTTCATCCAGCAGGTCCATATCCAGCAGATGGTTACCTACTTCATCGCTTGGATAGCTGAGCATTACAACTACCTTCTTGCTGCCTCTTGCAATACCGCGCAGGCAGATTGCGAAACGGTTTCTGCTCAGAATCGGGAATACAACACCAACGGTTTCGCCGCCCAGCTTCGCCTTTACATCAGCTGCCAGCTGGTCAGTGGTTGCGTAGTTAGCCTGTGCACGTGCCAGGATGGACTCGGTTACTGCCAGAACGTCCTTCTGACCGATTTCGAAGTCACCCTTATTCACGCACTCCATCAGGGTGTCAACAAGGATTGTCTTCAGGTCGTCGCCTTCCTTGATGATTGGAGCACGAAGACCTCTTGAGATTGTACCAATTCTTCTTTCCATAATATGAACCTCTCTGTTCTGTAAATATATATATCTTTTTGATAAAAGCTTTATAAGCTAGTATACACTTAATTATTTTCTTCCATTCTCTGGACCGCAATCCGGTCGCAGATCCGGTTGATTCCAATCGCTGCCGCGATGCCTGCTGCGATGCAGACTGCACAGACTGCGATTTCAGCTCCCCCTGCAAAATCTGCCGGCACGATGGCCACGGTGGTAGCGAGGACGATTCCTAAAATGATGTGGCTGGCCAGAGAATAATGTCTGGCGAAGAGGCTGTTCATCGCTTTCGATAAGGTGAGAACGATGATGCAGGCTCCGATTCCCATTGGAATCAGTACGCTGAAATCCAGTCGGGCCATGCCTGCCAGCATTGGCTGGTAAAGGCCGAAGAAAATCAGCATGGAAGAGGATGACAGTCCGGGAACCACAATGGAGAGCCCCCAGGCCACACCGCAGATTCCGTACCAGAAGGTGTTTGGTGTAATGTCCATGGAGATACCTGTCTTCAGGAACATGAGGAATGCCAGGAATACTGCAAAACTGCCAATCATGGACGGCACCGATGCAGGAGTTCTTCCCTGCTGTCCTGCATCCTTCCAGAGGCCTGGAATCATCCCGATAATCAGACCGATAAAGACGCAGACTGCGGCTTTCGCATTTCTTTCCATGAAAACGCTGACTGCACCGGCACTTCCCAGGAAACCAAGGCCAACGCCGATGGCTACGGGAATAATCAGCTTCCAATAATATTTCAGATTGGTGAGCGGGTTGGAGAGTACTTCAATCACTGGCTTGTACAGACCGAATATGACACAGAGTACACCGCCGCTGATACCGGGAAGGATTCCTCCTACGCCGATGATGGCACCCTGCAGAATCAGCAGGAGCAGCCGGTTTCTGTTTCCGCGGCCCGGTTTGCGTCTGTCTTTACGAACTTCTTCCATTATGCCCGAAAACACCTCTTTTCATCAATCAAAAATAACCACACTATATTATACTCCATATAGAGGTCCTGTGCAAGAATTTATTGTATATTCCTTTCGAAAAAAAGGTAAAAAAAGAAATTAAATGGATAAAACTTACAATTCGCTTGTGACAATACACAAAAAATGGCAGAAATGACAGTGGATTTTGTTGACAACAAACTGTAGCGGTAATATAATGTAGTAAACCGATGAGGAAGAGCAAGTAATCTTTATTCAGCTTTTCACAGCGAGCCGCAGGCGGTGGGAGTGCGGTATGAGCCATAAGGACGAATGGGCTTCTGAGGGCGACCTGAACCCCGGGCTGCGGATTTTGCAGGGAGGGCAAGTAGGGAAGACGGAGTAACTCCTCCGTGAAGAAAGAGCTGCATATGACTGTATGCGATGAGTAGGGCGCGGAAAGCGTCAAGCCGGGTGGCACCGCAGGTTGAATTTACATCCTGTCCCAGCGAAAAGCGGGACAGGATTTTTTTGTCCCCGTACTCATTGAAAAGAAAATGGAGGAAAAACAAATGTCAGAACAGAAAATCCCTTACAAAATCTACTTATCCGAAGACGAGATGCCCAAGTACTGGTATAATCTGCGCGGTGATATGAAGGTGAAGCCGGAGCCTCTGCTGAATCCGGACACCGGAAAGCCAATGACCCACGAAGAACTGAGTGTGGTCTTCTGCGACGAACTGGCGGCACAGGAACTGGATGAGGATAATGCATATATTGAAATTCCGCAGGAAATCCGCGACTTCTACAAGATGTACCGTCCGGCACCGCTGGTACGTGCATATTGTCTGGAAGAAAAACTGCAGACTCCTGCTAAAATCTATTATAAATTTGAAGGCAACAACACTTCCGGCAGCCACAAACTGAATTCTGCCATTGCTCAGGCTTATTACGCGAAGAAGCAGGGCCTGAAAGGCGTGACCACTGAAACCGGTGCCGGTCAGTGGGGAACTGCCCTGTCCATGGCCTGCAGCTATTTCGGCCTGGACTGCAAAGTATATATGGTTAAGGTTTCCTATGAGCAGAAACCGCACCGCCGTGAAGTGATGCGTACCTACGGTGCGTCCGTAACTCCGTCTCCATCCATGGAAACGGAAGTAGGCAGAAAGATTCTGGCAGAGCATCCGGGTACTACCGGCTCTCTGGGCTGTGCCATCTCTGAAGCAGTGGAAACTGCAAAGAATAACGAGGGATACCGTTATGTTCTGGGCAGCGTGCTGAATCAGGTAATGCTTCACCAGTCCATTATCGGGCTGGAAACAAAGGCGGCTCTGGACAAGTACGGTATCAAGCCTGACATCATCATCGGCTGTGCCGGCGGTGGTTCCAATCTGGGCGGTCTGGTAGGTCCGTTTGTAGGCGAAATGATCCGCGGGGAAGCAGATTATCAGATTATTGCTGTAGAACCGGCATCCTGCCCAAGCTTTACCAGAGGTCAGTTCAAGTATGACTTCTGTGACACCGGTATGATCTGTCCGCTGGCTAAGATGTACACCCTGGGCAACGGTTTCATTCCGTCTTCCAGCCATTCCGGCGGTCTGAGATTCCACGGCATGAGCCCGATTCTGTCTCAGGTTTACCACGATGGTTACATGGAAGCACGCGCGGTGGAACAGACAGAAGTCTTCAAGGCAGCGCAGGAATTTGCCCGTGTGGAAGGTATTCTGCCGGCTCCTGAATCCAGCCATGCCATCAAGGTTGCCATCGACGAAGCCATGAAATGCAAGGAAACCGGCGAAGAAAAGACCATCGTCTTCGGACTCACTGGTACCGGCTACTTCGATATGGTGGCATACCAGAAGTTCAACGACGGTGTTATGACAGACTCTATCCCGACAGACGAAGAACTGGCCAAGGGATTCAGCTACATTCCTGACATTCCACAGAACAGAGAATAAGGAGGACTTATGATTTACAGAACCTTACAGAATAAAGAAATTTCTCTGCTGGGCTTCGGTGCCATGCGTCTGCCGCAGCTGGAAGACGGAACCATCGATGAGCCGCAGGTGGAAGAAATGGTACGCTGGGCCATGGACCACGGCGTAAACTATTTTGATACGGCATGGCCATACCACGCAGGCCAGTCGGAGCGTGTGATGGGACGGGTGCTGGCCAAATATCCGAGGGAAAGCTTCTATCTGGCTGACAAATATCCCGGACACCAGAACAGCGAAACCTACGATCCGGCAGCTGTTTTTGAGGCGCAGCTGAAGCGGTGCGGTGTAGAGTACTTCGACTTTTATCTGCTCCATAATGTAAATGAAAACTGTATTGACGTATATAAGGATCCGAAGTGGGGTATTCTGGAATATTTCCGGGAACAGAAGAAAAATGGCCGGATTAAGCATCTGGGCTTCTCGACCCACGGAAATCTGAAGCTGATGGAGGAATTTATCGACTGGTGCGGCGGCGACATGGAGTTCTGCCAGATTCAGCTCAATTATCTGGACTGGACTCTCCAGGATGCCGAAGCAAAATATGAGATGCTCAAGGCCCGCGGCATTCCGGTGCTTGTCATGGAACCGGTGCGCGGCGGCCGTCTCTGTAATCTCAGTGAAGAAGAAATGACTCGTCTGCAGACCTTCCGTCCGGATGCATCGGCGGCTGACTGGGGACACCGGTTCCTGCAGGATCTGGATGGTGTGAAGACCATTCTGAGCGGTGCATCCAGCTTCGAGCAGCTGAAGGAAAACGTGGCGTGCTTTGAAAAGCATGTACCTCTCAAGGAGGAAGAAAGAGCAGTGCTCTTCGAAATTGCGGTAGGCATGAGTAACTCCGTGCCGTGCACTTCCTGCCGTTATTGCTGTGATGGATGTCCGGCAGGACTGGATATTCCACTGCTCCTGTCCGTGGCCAACGATATGCGCTTCGCGCCGTCCATCGGTACGGTACAGCGTGTAGAAGGACTGCCGGAGGACAAGAAAGCCTCTGCCTGCATCAACTGCGGCAAGTGTACCAAAATCTGTCCGCAGAACATCGATGTTCCTGCAGCACTGGATGAATTGACGCAGGCTATTGCCAAACTTCCGACCTGGGCGGAAATCTGCCGCCAGCGGGCAGCTGAACAGAAAATCGATTAAAATATAAAACGGCGTGGGTGTGACGGAATTTGCAGAATATGACGAAATAAGTCGGTCTATTTTGTAAATGATGTCATGTTCCATATGGCCTGCATAGTGTATCCTATAGAAAAGAATTCAATTGGAGTTTTAATGCAGCCGATGGCTGCGGAAAGGATAGATTATGCTGGAATTCATACTGGTTCTGTTTGGCGCGTGGGTGCTGTGGGGCATCATTAAACTGGTGGCGGTGGCCTCCTGGGGGCTGCTGAAGCTGCTGGGCATCGTGCTCTCTGTCATCGCATTTCCGATTCTTTTCATCGGTGTGCTGGTGGTGGGTGTAGGTACCTACCTGTTTCTGCCGCTTCTGCTGGTGGGCCTGGCCTTCGGGTGCCTGACGAAAGCGTAAACCATAAAGTTATATAAAACAATTCGTGAAAAAATAAAAGCCGGCATGTGATGTGTAAATGATTTCGCAGGAACTTTCGTTCCGAGGACTAAATGCACACATCACATGCCGGCTTTGTTATTTAATTATCCGCGAATTGTTTCGATACACTTTTCGAAGTCTTCTTTACCCCAGATTGCCGGTACCGGATACAGCGGGTTGGCTTCTTTGGAAGCCCACTTGATGATCTGTGGAATATCTTCATCACGGATCACATCCAGGTGAACCGGAATATCCATTTTGGCCTTCAGTTCTTCAATCCAGGTGAGGAAGCGTTCTGCCTTTTCAGCATCGGATTTGCCGGTCATGCCGCAGACTTCGGCCAGACGGGCAAGGCGTTCATGGGCAGCAGGGCCGTACTGACGCATAACGTGAGGCAGGATTACGGACATGGCCAGACCGTGCGGAGTTCCGTAGAGGCCGCCCAGAGTGTGGCCCAGTGCGTGTACGTAGCCTACACAGCCGCGGGTGAAAGCACGGCCTGCATAGAAGGCTGCTTTCTGCATGTTCTGGCGGGCTTCGATGTTGGAACCGTCGCAGTATGCGGCATAGAGGTTATGATAAATCAGACGTACCGCATCTTCTGCCAGCTTCTTTTCCAGCTTGCTGTTATAAGTGTTGTTGGTGTAGGATTCCACCGCGTGGCAAAGTGCGTCCATGCCGGTGGTGGAGGTTACATGAGGCGGCAGACCTGTGGTCAGCTGCGGGTCGAGAACCGCAAACTTCGGCATCAGGCTGGTGTCGTTCATGGATGCTTTGTGATGTGTCTTCGAATCGGTGATAACGGCCGCAACCGTGGTTTCGGAGCCGGTACCTGCAGTTGTCGGAACGGCAAAGATGGTCGGAATCCGGTGGAGTACGCGGAACAGACCCTGCAGTTTGTCCACCGGTTTGTTCTTTACGAGAACGGCACCGATGCCCTTGCAGCAGTCCATTGGGGAGCCGCCGCCGAAGGCGATGAAGGCCTGGCAGCCGTTTTCCTTAAACATTTTCACGCCTTCTGCCACATTAATGTCGGTAGGATTTGGCTGTACGCCGTCATATACCACGTATTCCACTCCTGCTTCTGCCATGGCCTCAAAGAGAGAGTCCAGCAGGCCCAGACGGATCAGCACCTGGTCAGTAACCACAAGAACTTTGGTGAAGCCTTTTTCTTTAATGAGGGAAGGAAGCTGGCGGATGGAGCCGGCACCTTCGATGGTCTTGGGCATGCCCCATGGAATGGCGTACATTCCGATTTTGAATACACCCTGATATACTCTGCAAAACGCTTTATACATAGTGCACCTCCTTAAAATGTGATGGCGCCGATCGGGCAGACTTTGCTGCAGATTTTACATCCGATACATGCGTCTTCTTTGTGGAACACAAGCTGTGCCACTGTGTGAATATCACCGTGGAACTTCGGATCTTCGATTTCCAGGCAGTCCTTCGGGCAGTTTTCCACGCAGACGGAGCATCCGGCACAGGCAGCTGTGTCGATGACCGGCTTTTTCCACTGGTCCTTCGGGATTTTCGTGCATACCGTACCTGCGGGGCCCAGGACAGCCCCCTTCGGGCAGACTTTGCCGCAGACACCGCAGTCGATGCACAGGTCAGCGTCAATTGTATGCTGCTCTCTCAGCGTGCCTGTGATGGCACCCACCGGACAGTTTTTCGCACAGATGGTGCAGCCGATGCAGTTTTCGGTTATTTTATATGCCATAATTTCACTTCCTTTGCATATGTAATCAGCCGCCGCCGGACGGTGCCAGAAGCACCAGTTCGTCGCCGTCGCTGAGTTTGGTGCCGATGCCCACCTTCTTTCCGTTCACCGCAAAATTGCAGTGGCGGAATTCTTTTTCCGGTGTACCGGTAGCCAGTGCCAGGAGACGGCAGGCATCTTTGATGCTGTCAGTATAGGTTTCGAACTGCCCCATGCCGCACTTCAGGCGGAGAGTTCCGTAAATTTTAATGGTTACCATCTGGTACCACCTCCTTCTTTTCCGCAGCTGCAGGTCCTTCCCAGAGAGGCTGGCGGACCTCCATCTTCGCTACGGCCAGATTGTCCAGTTTCAGTTTCTTCAGAATCTTATCCTTCGGAATACCGTTCTGGTCGAAGCCGCGGGCGTCGTAGTAGATCTTCTTCATGGTTTCCAGGGGAACCTTTGTCTTTTCGTCCCCGGGAACCTGCGGTGTATCGGTAAAACGTTTCGGCAGTTTGTCGTCGGCCGCGGTAATGCCCAGTTTGGTGTTTATCAGACGTTCCAGCACGTAGCCGCGCTTACCGGCCTTGATGTATGTTCCGAACTTCATATTCATACCGGTAGCCAGTTCCATGGCCTTGCTCTGATTGAAGATTATCGGCAGATGAATGCAGGCGATTTCCGGATATTTGTTCATGATACGCATCACAGGTCCTGCCAGCGGCAGAATCTTATTGACTGCTCTGGTGTACCATGCCTGCGGATATTTCAGCAGGAAGAACGGGAAGAAGGCGTAGGATGTGAAGAGGCACTGACCGGTAGCCGAGATGCACTCCATCAGATCCTGGAACATGACGGTTCCGTCTGCCTTGGCGTGAGGTGTCTGCGCATCCATGGCCAGCCCCAGGCCCTCCATGATGACCATATAGCCGCCGTTCAGGTGGCAGCCGCCTCTGTTTGAGGTGGCATATCCCAGCCCCAGGCCGACAGCACGGCGTGGCTCGTAAGCGGCCAGTTCCATACCCTTGGAGTGCACCGCAAAATCTTTGCCGCCGTATTTTTCGCTCAGCCAGCGGGATCCTTCGGCCAGCTCATTGCCCACACCTCTTCGGTGTGCAATATCGTCCCAAAGCTGCGAAATCGCCTCTGTGCGGCCGAATTCCAGTCCGTTGTCCCACAGACCGGTTTCGCTTGCTTCCATGGCGTAAGACAGCGTGTTGGCCGCGGAAATGGTATCCATGCCCAGCTCGTCCAGCTCAAAGTTCCACTTGAAAATCAGTTCGATATCGTTGTTCAGGATGCCGCCGCCAAGCAGACCCAGAGTTTCCAGTTCGGGACCTTTCACGGCCTTGCCGTTTACCTCTACTGTTCGTGCGCACTTGATCGGGCAGGTAAGACAGCCCTTGTTTACGATGTTGTATTTTTCAGCCAGGATTTCGCCGTTGACCTTCTCGAAGTCTTCATACTGGCCGTATTGGTAGTTCTTCGTGGACAGCTGGCCGTTGAACTGCATGGCAGAAACCAGCCCTGCGGTACCCAGACGGGGCATCTGGTCTCCTGTGAGCGGATGACTGTGAAGGTACTTAAACCACTTCTGATTCAGTTTCAGCATCTGCTCCGGATTTTTAGCCTGCACTGTTTTATTGCCGCTGACGGTAACTGCTTTCAGGTTCTTGCTGCCCATGACAGCACCCACTCCGCCGCGTCCTGCAAGTCTTTCGTTGCTTACTACCGATGCGTAGCGGACCAGATTTTCACCGGCAGGGCCGATAACAATTTTGCCGTTTTTTACCTTGCGTCCGTTTGCACCTTCTGCCAGCTTTTCATCCAGGTATTCCTGCACATGACCGGTGAGCATGCCCCACATGTCATCGGCGGGATGGAGCCTGAAGCTGTCATTATGTATCTGCAGCCAAACCGGTGTTTCGCTGCGGCCTGTTATAATCAGGGCATCATAGCCAGCTTTTTTCAGATAATACCCAAAGTTTCCTCCGCAGTTTGAGGATGTGAGAATTCCGGTCAGCGGGGAGATTGTCGAAATATTAAAACGGCTGGAGCTGGGTGCACCAGTTCCGGTCAGCGGCCCTGTGGTTACCACCAGGAGATTGGATGGATCCAGCGGTGATATAATTTCGGAAAGCTGATCACTGATGATTTTTGCGGCCATGGTCTTGCCGCCGATGAAGAGCCGGCGTTCTTCGTCGGACCATGGATATTCCGTTGTCTGGCCGGTGGTCAGATCCACCAGGGCAACCTTGCCCATGTAGCCTCCGTAATTTGTAGACATGGTCTTGTACTCCTTTCGCGGGACATACATTTTCTTGTAAGTATATTTTACCACTTTAAATTGCGGCTTACCACCCCGCCCGCCAATGTATACATGAAGATACTGTGAAAATGTTCTTTCCTGCGGGCAGATGCATAAAATACTGTGTTAAGGAGGTATCGATATGCCTGAATTTGATGATCTGCTGGTAAACGGTTATGCTTACCCGTCCATCAGTCCGGAGACGCTGGCCTGGTGGCTGCCGAGACTCACCTGGGTTTCAGCTTTCAGTTACGGTTTTACTGCTGAGGGGAATCTGATCAATCTGGAAGATGAGAATATCGTGCAGTCTGCCCGAAATGCCGGTGTGGGGACGCTCATGGTGCTGACGCCGCTGGATGAAAACGGGGCTTTTAATGATCAGGTTGCAGCTGCGGTTTTCAATAATCCTGCTTCACTGGACAATCTGATTGCATCGATCCTGCAAAATATCCGCGTCAAAGGCCTTTCCGGCATCGACTTTGATTTCGAATATCTGCCTGCGGAGTATGCCGACGATTACGTAAATCTGGTGCGGCGGACGCGGGAACTGCTGGCTCCGGAAGGATACACAACCACGGTGGCTCTGGCACCCAAGGTCAGCGCCAACCAGCCGGGAGTTCTTTACGAAGGGCACGATTACAGAGGGATGGGTCAGGCGGCTGATTACTGCCTGATTATGACCTACGAGTGGGGATATACCTATGGGGAACCGCAGCCCGTATCGCCTATCGTCAATGTACGGAGGGTGCTGGAATATGCGGTGACGGAGATTCCGCCGGAGAAGATTTTGATGGGACTGAATAACTATGGATATGACTGGACACTGCCCTTTGTACAGGGCGAATCGAGAGCGGAGAAACTGACCAATTACCAGGCTGCAGCCAGGGCGGAATACTATGGTGTACCTATTCAGTGGAATGAGGTGGCCATGGCGCCTTTCTTTGAGTACACCGATCCGGCGGGACGGCAGCATGTTGTGTGGTTTGAAAATGAGGAAAGCTGGCGTGCAAGACTGCAGATTGTCCGGGAACTGGGGCTGGCCGGAGTGGGTATCTGGAATATCATGTACGTTTTTTATGGCGGTCTGTAATCTTAATGGGTGAAAAAACAGTGGAAAGTCTAATGGGTGAATGGTAGAATAGAAGAAAGAAAAACGAAAGGATGGAACGGAACTCATGATGGAACACAGAACTGTGGTGGATGTGGCTACGGTTTCCGGAAGTCTGCAGACCATGCGCAGTGTAAACCGGCAGCTGCGTGAATACCTGCCGGAGGGCGCGACACTGGCCAGTTATTCATTTGCTGATGGAATTCCTGAAAAAATATATGCAAGGGTACTGCTGCTGGGCGGAGAATCTTTTGAGCAGCGTCTGAAAGACATGGATGCGGTATGGGAAGAAAGCCGTATCGTAATTGCGGAACGTTCCGTTAATGTGGACAGCATTCAGAAACTGGTATCCATCGGTACGGACAGAACCGTTCTGGTGGTAAACGACAGTGCTGCATCTGCCAGGGATGCGGTCGAATCCCTGCAGGATATCGGATTTACCAGCTGGAAATATCTCACCTACAGTCCGGAAATGGGGCAGGATGCTCTGAAAGGCAAGCAGTTTGACTGTGTTATTTCTGTAGGGGAACCAGCTCTGGTTCCGCGGAATATCGGGCCGGTTTATGAAATTGGAACCCGTATTATTTCCATGCGTACCATTATGGAGGTGTGGAGCAGTCTGGGATGGCCGCTGGATGTGGTGGAGAACTACATCAACAAGTATATGGAGCGGGTTATTTTCATGACGCAGCGTGCCTATGATGCATCTGGCCGAATGGATGAGACAAACCGGAATCTGCTGGCCCTCTTTGACTCTCTGGATGACGGTGTGATGGTATATGACAGGGCAAAGCAGGTTATTGCGCTTTGCAATACTCATCTGCGTAAGATGGCCGGCATACGGGAAAGCCTGGGGGGAGAGCATCTGGAGGATGTAATTGACAGTGCGGAAATTATCCGTTTCCTCGTGTCACCGCCGGAAACTTCGGAATCTGCTCTTCTGGAGTGGGACGATAAGAAGCTGATGGCGACCCGGTTCCCTCTGGACGGTGACCGTGAAGTGTGTATCTTCCGAAGCGTGGAAGCCATTCAGACGGACAGCAGCAAACTGGCTCATCAGCTGGTGCGCAAGGGTTTCTATTCAAAATATTCTTTTGATGACATTCTGGGAACTTCCGATGGGATTCAGGAAACCAAACGGCGTGCCCGCAGACTGGCTCAGACAGATTTGAACGTACTTATTGAAGGGGAAAGCGGAACGGGGAAAGAACTGTTTGCTTCTGCTATTCATCAGGCCTCTTCCCGCAGGGACAAGCCGTATCTGGCGATTAACTTCAGTGCTCTCAACGATTCGCTCATGGAGAGTGAACTCTTTGGTTATGAAGAGGGTGCCTTCACCGGGGCAAAACGTGGTGGGAAGGCCGGGGTTTTCGAACTGGCCAACGGCGGCACCATTTTCCTGGACGAAATCGGGGACATTTCACCGAAGATGCAGGTGGGCTTGCTGCGTGTACTGCAGGAAAAAGAAGTAATGCGTATCGGTGACGGTAAAATCCGTTATGTGGATGTCCGCATTATTGCTGCAACCAACCAGAATCTCATGGAAAAGGTACAGCAGGGGCTTTTCAGGGAAGACTTGTATTACCGTCTGAAAATCGGACATCTGCATATTCCTCCGCTGCGCAGCCGTACGGAAGACATTCCGTATCTGGCACAGAAACTGCTGGAACAGGACACCTCCGATGCGGTGAGCATTTCTCCGGAACTGCTGAACTGGCTGCAGAATCAGTCCTGGCCGGGCAATGTCCGTGAACTGAAAAATACGATTATTTATATGAACGCGATGCGGGATGGCAGTGTGCTTGGACTTGCGGATCTTCCGGAAGGACCGGAACGCAAAGGAAGGGGCAGCATGGAAGCGAGGACTGCCGCACCGGAACTGGCAGCTGAGGCAGGAACGGCTGAAAATCAGCTCCTTGGGCTGATCAGGGAACTGCTGAAAGATGATATTTTGCTGGGGCGCCGGCTTCTGCTGGAGGAAGCAAAAAAACGTGGAATCTGCAGCTCCGAGTATCAGCTCCGCAAGCTTCTGGCTTCGCTGGAACAGAACGGATATATTCTGATGGGAAAAGGAAAAGTAGGAATTCAGTTAAAATAAACATGAAAAAAGGTGCTCCGAAGAGCACCTTTTTTTCAATTATCCATTATGTCGGTAAAGACATTAATTTCAAATTTTTAATTACATCAGACCTAACATTACATGTCCAGCCAGCATTACCATCTGAGCTGCCAGCAGGATGAAGAATAAAGGTACGAAGAACTTTAACCACTTCTGGTAAGGGATGTCGGACGCACCCAGAACGATCATGATCTGGGAAGTAGGCCACAGCAGGTTGGACAGACCGTCACCGAACTGGAATGCCAGACAAGCAGCGTCACGAGTCAGACCCAGAGCGTCAGCCAGAGGAGCCATGATAGGCATGGTTACTGCAGCCTGACCGGTAGCGGAAGATACAGGCAGGTTGATCAGAGTCTGAACGATCAGCATTAACTGAGCGGACAGAGCCTGAGGTGCGCTCTGCAGCAGATCTGCCAGGAAGTGAATTACAGTGTCGGTGATGATAGCGTTGTTCATTACTACCATGATAGCGCCGGATAAACCTGCGATCAGTGCACCCCATGCAATACCCTGTACACCCTTAACGAATTCGTCAACGTACTTCTGGCTGTCCCAACCAACGATTGCAGCAGCTACTACGGACATGATCAGGAACAGACCTGTCAGCTGAGTGTTGCCCCAACCATACTTCAGCAGGCCAACTGCCAGAACTACCAGAGTTACACCCAGGTCAACCAGAACCAGAGCGTCTCTCTTGGAGATCTGGTATTCAGTCAGGTCGCCGTCCAGAGTGTGGATGTTCTTGTGACCGTATACGATGGACTTGGAAGGATCCTTACGGATACGTGCACCGTAGATCAGAACGTAAGTGATGGAAATCAGCATGAATACTGCCAGGCAAGCCCATCTGTAACCCAGGTTGGAGTACATGGATACCTGTGCAATACCCTGAGAAATAGCTACGTTGTAAGGGTTCAGAGTACCAGCCATGAAGCCTACGTATTCACCCAGAGCCAGGATTGCGAAGCCCAGCATAGCGTCATAACCCAGAGCGATACCCAGAGATACGATCAGAGGGTAGAAACCGAACAGTTCGGAAATCATACCGAATACGGAACCGCACAGGGAGAAGATGATCATCATTACTACAACCAGTGCAACCTTCTTGTCACCCAGCAGTCTCATTACAGTACCGATACCGGAGTGGAATGCACCAGTCTGTACCATAATTCTGAATGTGGAACAACAGATGATAATCATAAAAATAGTGCTGCCTGCGTTTACACAACCAGTGTATAATGCAGAGAATGCGCCCAGCAGACCGGTAGGTGTGCCGGAACCTTCTTCCAGATAGTGGAAGGAGCCTTCGATAGCCAGGTTACGCATAGTACCGTTAACTTCAACCTGTTCGTAGTCGTACTGTCCTGGAGGAACGATCCAGCTCAGGATAGAAACGATAACAACCATGATGAATACGATAACCCATGTATCCGGCATCTTAAATGCTTTTTTTGGTTTTCCGTTCATTTTGTTTTCTCCTTTCTTAATGAACACCAAGTCTGAGATAAAAAATATAATATATTTCAGTGGAGATATTCTCCTAAACTTGGACAGGGTTAAAATTCAAAGTTTGCGCTTACCTGCATTTCGCCGTGTTTCAGCATGCATTTTCCCATAGCGTAAACTGTATCGATATTCAGTTTTTCATCCAGCAGAACGATGTCAGCATCGGAACCGGCTGCCAGAGTACCCTTGGCAGGGAACAGCTTCAGTGCCTTGGCGACATTTTCGGTAACCGGCTTGATGGCCTTTTCCAGCGGACAGTTATGCATTTCCACCATGGCCTTGATGGTTGCGTGGAGTGCGCCGATGCTGGCTGCAGCGATACCGATCATTTCGTTCTTTTCATTCCATACCGGCAGGCTTCCGTTGCTGTCGGTACTGATGGTCATGAGCCCTTCCGGTACTTCGTCCAGTGCCCTGCAAAGCAGTCCTGCACGGTTGTACATATCGTCCGGGTCACATGTAAAGTCTACATAACCGCCCATTTCTGCGAACTTCAGTGCGTGTTCGTACTTCGGAGCCAGATGGGTCGGACGGAAGTTTGCGATTGGAATTTCGGAGTTTTCCAGTGCATCAAAGACGATGCCCAGAGGATTCTTCCCGCTGCCGGTGTGCAGATGCACGATGCCTGGCTTACCGGAAAGCATGCCTGCAACTCTTGCGTCGGATGCCAGCTTGATTAAAGACTCTGTAGTCATGTTTGCAGAACGGTGGTCTGCGATGGCAATCTTTACACCGATAATTTCATCAATGAATACGATGTCATCCATTACACTGCCGGTTACAGTAGGGGATGGATAGTTATAGTTGCCGGTCAGGCAGTAAGCGGTCAGACCGAATTCTTTCAGAGCCTTGGTCTTGGCTACCAGATTCTTTACGCTTCTGGTGGTGCCGTCAGTGCCCAGCAGTCCGATAATAGTAGTAACGCCGGCTTTAACCGGTTCGCTGAACTTTAATGGCGGAACCTGGGTGATGAAGCTGCCTTCTCCGCCGCCGCCGCATACGTGAACGTGCTGGTCGATATATCCCGGAATTGCAGTCTTTCCTTCGCCGTCTGTTACGACCATATCTTCGAAACAGCAGTCAATGTGGTCTGCAATTTTTTCAATCTTCTTATCTGCAACAAGTATTTCGCTCAGCTTCCACTGTCCGTCGCGGAATACCTTTACATTCTTAATTAACTGAATCAAGGTCCAATTACCTCCTTGTTGTGCATTTTCGTAATATCGGGTTTTCACCTGAACACTTTCTTAACATATGCAAAATAAGTGCCAATGCCGGTGAATTGTGAAGAATTTATGAAGAAAAACAGATGTATTGTGTAGGAGTGTTGAAATTCCAATATTGTACAAGTGGTTCGAATGAAGAGAATGATAAAAATATGACAATACGGCTGCGATGATAATGGTTGAATGGTCGGAAAAAGTGCGGATAATGGATGGCATATGTCGTGTAATGGGTGAAATGGATGAAGAATACCCCCCATATTGCCCATATTAAAGGAAATAAAGATTGTCACAGCAGCGGAATTGTTATATATTGAAATCAGAAAAGGAGGCAGGCAGTATGAAAGAAATGAGAGCAAAGGAATTATATGCAGCGCTGGAGGCAGAGTTCCGTCCGTGGGAATGCACGGAAGTTTTCGATACCATTGGTCTGCAGTATCATAATACAGATACTGTGAAGAAGGTTTATACGGCTGCTTTCGCTTCTTTCGAAGTGCTGGATCAGCTGGAACAGCGCGGGGCTTCGGACTGCCTGCTGTTTACCCATCATCCGGTGCCGCAGAAAGAGGATCTGCTGAAAGAATATCCTCCGATTCCAGACGAACTGGTGGAGCGGCTGGCAGCAAACCGGATTACACTTTTTACCTATCATATACCGCTGGACCGGATCGGACCATGGTCCGTAGGGTTAAACCTGGCCAAAGCCATCGGTGTAACCCCTGTGGAGGAATTCTACCAGCAGAACCAGGTGAATATGGGGCTCATCTGCGGCAGCCCGTATGAAACCGTGTCTGAGCTGGCAGATGCAATCCGCGGGGCTCTTGGTCATGACGTCAAAATCTATCCTTATGGTGATCGGGTGCTCACCGACGGCCGTATGGCTCTCATGGGCGGCGGTGCCAGCAATCCTGCCATCTATGAAGAACTGCGAAGCAAGGGTATTAATGTATTCTTCACCGGTATGACGACACAAAATGTGCCATGGATTGCCCGCATTCATGAGGCGGCAAAGGAAGCTGGCGTGACTCTGATCGGAGGCTGTCATTACTCCACAGAAAAGTACGCGCCTATGGCCATGGTGAAGTTGTTCGAAGGCCTGGGACTGGAGGCGGAGTTTATTGAAGAAACGCCGCATCTGGGTGAAATGTAGCTTGAACGGACAGCGGCTTCAGAAAGGGAAACAGATATAGATGAATCAGAATTTACAATTCACAGAAGGTAAAATTTTAGGAAAACTTTTACGGTTCGCTGTACCGGTGCTGCTGGCCATGTGCCTCCAGTCCATGTATGGTGCGGTGGACCTTTTGATTGTAGGACAGTTCAGTACAGCAGCCAATGTATCAGCGGTTTCTACAGGGAGCCAGCTGATGCATACAGTAACCTGCGTCCTGACTGCCCTTGCCATGGGGACAACCATTATGCTTGGACAGGCTCTGGGCGGCGGCAGACGGAAGCAGGCCGGTCAGATTATCGGAAACAGCATTACATTGTTTGCCATAATTGCGGCAATGCTCACTGTGATTATGCTGGTGCTTTCACGTCAGGCGGCTGGAGTTCTCCATGCACCGGATGAAGCGTTTGAAGCTACTGTGACCTACATACGGATCTGCTCGGCCGGGTCGGTATTTATCGTGGCATATAACGTGCTGGGAAGTATTTTCCGCGGTCTGGGGGATTCCCGGACTCCGCTGATGACAGTGGGATTTGCCTGTGTGTTCAACATCGCAGGAGACCTGCTTTTCGTAGCGGTGCTTGATATGGCAGCGGCAGGTGCTGCGCTGGCAACAGTGATGGCACAGGCATTCAGCGTAGTGCTTTGTCTGCTGATTCTCCGCAAGCGGGGCGGACTGCCTGTAGATTTCGAAAAGAAACACCTGAGACTGCGCCGCAATCTTGCGGGAAATGTGCTGAAGCTGGGATTTCCGGTGGCACTGCAGGAAGGTCTGGTGGGAATTTCCTTCCTGGTTATTGCAGCAATCGTAAACAGCCTGGGAGTAATCCCTTCGGCAGGTGTAGGTGTGGCAGAAAAGGTCTGCAGCTTTATCATGCTTGTTCCGGCCTCTTTCGCCCAGTCTCTGTCTGCCTTTGTGGCACAGAATATCGGAGCGGACAAACCGGTCCGTGCGCGCAGAGCCATGGCATGCGGTATGGGAGCATCTCTGGCAGTGGGCGTGGTTATGTTTACAGTGACCTTCTTTAAAGGCGATATGCTGGCGGGAATTTTCTCTTCCGATACGGAGGTTGTCATGGCGGGCTTCCAATATCTGAAATCATACGCCATTGATACCCTGTTCGTGGCGTTCCTGTTCTGCTTTATCGGCTACTTCAATGGCTGCGGCAAAACATCCCTGGTCATGGTCCAAGGGATTATTGGGGCCTTTGGTGTCCGTGTACCGGTATCCTTCCTTATGAGCCGTCTGGAGCCGGTTTCTCTGTTCAAAATCGGTCTGGCCACACCGTGTTCCACCCTCGTGCAGATTGCAATCTGTGCGGGATATTTCACTTTTATGCTGCGCAGGGAGCGGCAGCAGAAAGGACAGCTGCAGTAAGCGTACTGAATAAAAAACAGTGTTTTTCCACAGCCCTTTTCCTTGACGGAAAGGGGCTGTTATAATATAATCATAATATGAATGTGCATATACATTTACAGGTAAATAAGAGGCCCGGCGTGACTGACGGAAGTATCGTGGAGCACCACGGAGGAACGCGGGTTATATTAAAGTCGACCGTCTGGGCAGTTCTCCTATAACCAAGGGATTGAACTGTCCTTTTTTTTTACAGGAGCTGCGGGAGGCTCTAGTTAAAGTGAGTTTAAATGGAGGAAAGAGATGAAAAAAATCGGAATCATCATGGGAAGCGACAGCGATCTTCCTGTAGTAGAAAAAGCTTTTGCTGTGCTGGAAGAGTTCGGCGTACCGTTTGAAGTACATGTACTGTCCGCACACAGAACACCTGCGGAAGCAGCAGATTTTGCAAAGAATGCCAAGGCAAATGGCATGGCAGCTATCATCGCGGCAGCAGGCATGGCGGCTCACCTGGCAGGTGCCATGGCAGCCAACACCACTCTGCCGGTAATTGGTATCCCTGTGAAGTCCTCCGTTCTGGACGGTATGGATGCTCTGCTGGCAACTGTGCAGATGCCAAGCGGAATGCCGGTTGCAACTGTAGCAATCAACGGTGCAGCCAACGCAGCACTGCTGGGTGTGCAGATTCTGGCAGTAGAAGATGAAGAACTGGCTGAAAAGCTGG
This sequence comes from Anaerovoracaceae bacterium, assembly GCA_045637765.1. GTDB lineage: Bacteria > Bacillota > Clostridia > Peptostreptococcales > Anaerovoracaceae > RGIG7179. The sequence goes on from JAZTZZ010000031.1 coordinate 36,144, forward strand.
TGGCTTACAGAAAGAAAGCTTCTGATAAGGTTCTGGCTAAGAACGCAGAAATCGAAGCAAAGTACAACGGTTAATTCATTCGCATTTATATAAAGCATTTTTTGAAAGAGAGGAAATAGAACAATGAAAAGTCAGAGTGAAAGCTACAAGGCAGCAGGCGTAGATATTACCGCAGGTTACAAGGCAGTGGAACTGATGAAGGAACACATCGCAAGAACCCTGACCGGTAAGGAACTGTCCGGCATCGGCGGCTTCGGCGGTCTGGTGGAACTGGATATGACCGGCATCACCAAGCCGGTACTGGTAAGCGGTACTGACGGCGTAGGTACCAAGCTGAAGATTGCATTCCTGATGGACAAGCATGATACAGTAGGTATTGACTGTGTAGCAATGTGTGTAAACGATATTATCTGCTGTGGTGCGAAGCCATTACTGTTCCTGGACTACATCGCATGCGGCAAGAACTTCCCTGAAAAAATCGCTCAGCTGGTAGCTGGCGTTGCAGAAGGCTGCGTACAGTCCGGTGCTTCCCTGACCGGCGGCGAAACTGCAGAAATGCCTGGCTTCTATCCTGAAGATGAATACGACCTGGCTGGTTTTGCAGTAGGTGTAGTTGATAAAGATAAGATTCTGGACAACAACAAGGTTGCAGAAGGCGACGTAATCATCGCTCTGCCATCCAGCGGCGTACACTCCAACGGTTTCTCCCTGGTTCGTAAGGTATTCGACGTGGAAAATGTGGACCTGAAGGCTCCTGTAGAAGCTCTGGGCGGCGCATCCCTGGGTGAAACTCTGCTGACTCCAACCAAGATTTATGTAAAGCCTGTACTGGCTCTGCTGGAAGAAGTGGAAGTGAAGGCTATCTCCCACATCACCGGCGGCGGTTTCTACGAAAACATTCCTAGATCTCTGCCAGAAGGTTTTTCTGCGAAGATCAAGAAGGACGATGTAAAGGTTCTGCCTATCTTCAAGTATCTGATGGAAACCGGCAACATTCCTGAAAGAGATATGTACAACACTTACAACATGGGTGTGGGCATGTCCATCGTAGTAGCTGCAGACCAGGCTGAAAAGGCTCTGGAAGTTCTGAAGGCTAACGGCGAAGACGCTTACGTAATCGGTGAAATCGTGAAGGACGAAGCTGGTGTAATCTTATGGTAGAATCCAGAAAAGCCCGTATTGCGGTTCTGGTTTCCGGCGGCGGTACCAACCTGCAGGCACTGATTGATGCACAGGGAAAGGTAATTACCGACGGTGAAATCAAGCTGGTTATCGCAAACAACAGCAAGGCTTACGCACTGGAACGTGCAGCCAATGCAGGCATCGATTCTGCAGTGGTGCTGAAGAAGGAACTGGGCAGCCAGGAAGCCTTCGAAGATGCTATCATGGCCAAGCTGGAAGAATACGAAATTGACTTCATGATTCTGGCCGGTTTCATGACCATCTTAAGCGAACGTTTTACCAGCCGTTACGAAGAACGCATCATCAACGTACATCCTTCCATGATTCCGAAGTTCTGCGGCGAAGGCTTCTACGGCCTGAAGGTACACGAAGCCGTACTTGCAGCAGGCGAGACAATGACCGGTGCAACGGTACATTTTGTAAATGAAATTCCGGATGGCGGCGCTATTATCATGCAGAAGGAAGTGGCGGTGGAACCGGGTGATACTCCGGAAACTCTGCAGAGAAGAGTTATGGAGCAGGCGGAATGGATTATCCTTCCGGAAGCTGCACAGAGACTCAGTGAAAAATTCAGGAAAGAGAGAACATAACCAATGAACGTATACGAAACTCCATCCTTTAAGCAGGTGGTTGAAAATAATGAATATGTAGGCCGCGGTGTGCTGATCGGCAAGACTCCTGACGGCACTAAGGCAGTCACCGCATACTTTATCATGGGCCGTTCCGAAAACAGCAGAAACCGTGTGTTCCGTGCGGAAGGCGATGATATCGTAATCTATCCTTTCGATGAATCCAAGGTGGAAGACCCATCCCTGATCATCTACCACCCACTGCGCGTTTACGAAAACAAGCTGGTGGTAACCAACGGTGACCAGACTGACACAATCTGGGAAGGCCTGAAGGAAGGCAAGTGCTTCCGTCAGTCCCTGAAGACCCGCGAATTCGAACCGGATGCACCAAACTGGACTCCTAGAATCAGCGGCATGATCACCTTCGCAGAAGGCGACATGACTTATCAGATGAGCATTCTGAAGAGCGGCGACGCAGAAGGTACTTTCTGCAACCGTTTCACTTATGACTACGGCAGCAAGGCTGGTCTGGGCCATCTGATTCACACTTACATGGGGGACGGCAATCCGCTGCCAACCTTCCAGGGTGAACCGCACCGCCTGGCAACTACTGACGACATCGACGCATTCGTTGAAGAAATCTGGGGCAGTCTGAATCCTGACCATCTGATTTCTCTGTACGTTCGTTACACCGACCTGGCTACAGGCGAATACGAATGCAGACTGATCAACAAGCACGAATTATAATCACAGGAGGCGATATACCAATGAATGAATTTCAGTTAAAGTATGGCTGCAACCCGAACCAGAAGCCTTCCAGCATCTACATGGAAGACGGCAGCGAACTGCCTATTACAATCCTCAACGGCAGACCTGGTTATATCAACTTCCTGGACGCATTAAACTCCTGGCAGCTGGTTAAGGAAGTAAAGGAAGCTCTGGGTATGCCGGCAGCTACTTCCTTCAAGCACGTTTCTCCAACTTCTGCAGCGGTTGGCGTAAAGCTGTCCGATGATCTGAAGAAGGCATGCTTCGTAGACGATATCGAAGGTCTGGACGAATCCCCTCTGGCTTGCGCATATGCAAGAGCAAGAGGTACCGACAGAATGAGCTCCTTCGGCGACTGGATTGCACTGTCCGACGTTTGCGACGTGACCACTGCAAAGATTATCGCCCGCGAAGTTTCCGATGGCGTAATTGCTCCTGGTTTTGAACCGGAAGCTCTGGAAATCCTGAAGACCAAGAAGAAGGGCGCATACAACATCGTACAGATCGACGAAGCTTACGTTCCTGCACCGCAGGAAAAGAAGCAGGTATTCGGCATCACCTTCGAACAGGGCAGAAACAACTTCGAAATCAACGAAGCTCTGCTGGAAAACCTGGTAACCGAAAACAAAGAGCTGCCTGACTCCGCAAAGCGTGACCTGATCATCGCATTAATCACTCTGAAGTACACCCAGTCCAACTCCGTTGCTTATGCAGTAGACGGACAGGCTATCGGTGTAGGCGCAGGCCAGCAGTCCAGAATCCACTGTACCAGACTGGCAGGCACCAAGGCTGACACCTGGTTCCTGAGACAGATGCCAAAGGTTCTGAACCTGCCGTTCAGATCCGACATCGGCCGTCAGACCAGAGACAACGTAATTGACGGATATATCAACAAGAACGAAGAAGACGTATGTGCAGAAGGTATCTGGCAGAACTACTTCACTGAGCAGCCAGCACCTCTGACTGCAGAAGAAGCTGCAGAATATCTGGCAACCAAGACCGGCGTAGCTCTGGGTTCCGATGCATTCTTCCCGTTCAGCGACAATATCGAACGCGCAAAGAAGTCCGGCGTAAGCTACATCGCTCAGCCAGGCGGCTCCGTAAGAGACGACGTTGTTATTGAGGCCTGTGACAAATATCAGATTGCAATGGCCTTCACAGGCATGCGCTTATTCCACCACTAATGTGGTTCATCCCGCATTTCCCTCACTTAGTCCTCGGCATCGAAGATGCCTGCGAAATCGTTCGGGAAACGGGGATAAACCACACTGCCGGGAACAAACGCACAGTGAAGAATTGCTGATATGCGTCACTGGCCTCTGGCAGACTGGAATAGTGATAAACTCATTACAGTAATTGCATTGTCATATGGGACTTTTCTGTTTAGTCCGGGCATCCCTGTTTGCGGAGTGATTCCGCAGACCCGGAGGGGCGAGGACTAAACGAGGCAAATACGGGATACCCGGACAAGAGATAAAAGTCCCCGGATGAGAAAGGAAATAATGAAATGAAATTATTAGTAGTTGGTGGTGGCGGCCGTGAACATGCCATCATCAAGAAACTGAAAGAAAATAAATCTGTAGAAGAAATCTTTGCACTGCCAGGTAATGGCGGTATGGCAGCTGATGCAACCTGCGTGAACATTGGCGCTAAGGAAATCGATGCAATCGTAGATTTTGCGAAGAATAACGCTATCGACTTCGCTGTAGTAGCACCGGACGATCCGCTGGTACTGGGCTGCGTGGATGCGCTGAAGGAAGCTGGTATTCCTGCATTCGGTCCAACCAAGGCTGCTGCAATCATTGAAGGCTCTAAGGTATTCTCCAAGGATCTGATGAAGAAGTACGGTATCCCTACTGCAGAATATGAAGTATTCAGCGATAAGGATACAGCACTGGCTTACCTGGAAACCTGCCCGATCCCAACTGTAATCAAGGCTGACGGTCTGGCACTGGGTAAGGGCGTTATCATCGCAGAAACAAGAGAAGATGCCAAGGAAGCTGTTGTTTCCATGATGGAAGACAAGATCTTCGGTGAAAGCGGAAGCAACATCGTAGTAGAAGAATTCCTGACCGGTCCGGAAGTTTCCGTTCTGTCCTTCACTGACGGCAACATCGTGGTTCCTATGGTTTCCTCCATGGACCACAAGCGTGCGCTGGACGGTGACAAGGGTCTGAACACCGGCGGTATGGGTACTATCGCTCCAAATCCTTACTATACAGCGGAAGTAGCTGACAGATGTATGAAAGAAATCTTCCTGCCTACCATCGAAGCGATGAAGAAGGAAGACAGAGAATTCCGCGGCTGCCTGTACTTCGGTCTGATGATCACCGAAAAGGGACCTAAGGTAATCGAATACAACTGCCGTTTCGGTGACCCTGAAACTCAGGTAGTTCTGCCTCTGCTGGACAGCGACCTGCTGGAAATCATGATGGCAACTGCTGCAGGCACCCTGAAGGAAGAAATGGTTAAGTTTGCAGATGACGCTGCCTGCTGCGTAGTAATGGCTTCCAATGGCTATCCTCAGGCTTACGAAAAGGGCTTCCCTATCACGACTGATGAAGACTTCGGCGGCATCCTGTACGTAGCAGGTGCAAAGCTGGGCGAAGACGGTGCAGTTCTGACCAACGGCGGCCGTGTACTGGGTGTCGTTGCAAGAGCCGAAAAGCTGGAAGATGCAGTGGCTGAAGCTTACAAGCAGGTTGAAAAAGTTCATTTCGACAACGCTTATTATAGAAAAGACATTGGCGCAAAAGCTCTGGCTGCAAAGGAGGCATAATAAAAAATGGTTTATAGAATTTTTGTAGAAAAGAAACCGGGTCTGGACCACGAAGCGAAGAAGCTGCTGGCTGACATCAAGGGTCTGCTGCAGATTGAAACAGTGACCGACGTAAGAATGGCTAACAGATACGATGTGGAAAACATCGAAAAGGATCTGTTTGACTATGCTCAGAACACCGTATTCGCTGAACCTCAGCTGGACATCGTGACAGGAGAATTTGCACCGGAAGGCGCAGTGGTATTCGCTACTGAATACCTGCCTGGCCAGTACGACCAGCGTGCAGACTCCGCAGCACAGTGTATCCAGATCATTTCCCAGGGTGACCGTCCAACCGTAAGAACTGCAAAGGCTTACGCAATCTACGGCGACGTGACTGCAGAAGAGCTGGCAGCAATCAAGAAGTACGTAATCAACCCTGTGGAATCCAGAGAAGCAGCTCTGGAAATGCCGGAATCCCTGGCTATGGAATACGAAATTCCGACAGAAGTTGAAACCATCGAAGGCTTCACCGGTCTGGACCGCGCAGGTCTGGAAGAGTTCGTAAAGAACTACGGCCTGGCTATGGACGTGGAAGATGCTGCATTCTGCCAGAAGTACTTCCAGTCTGAAGACAGAAACCCTACTATTACAGAAATCCGCATGATCGACACCTATTGGTCCGACCACTGCAGACATACAACCTTCAACACCACCATCGACAAGGTGACCTTTGAAGATCCGATTCTGGAAGCAGCATGGCAGCGTTATATCGACTGCAGAACTGAACTGAACAGAACCAAGCCAATCAACATGATGGACATGGGTACCATCGCAGCGAAGATTCTGAAGAAGGCAGGCAAGATGCCTAAGATCGATGAATCTGAAGAAATCAATGCATGTACCGTTAAGATCAAGGTTGACGTAGAAGGCGAAGAACAGGATTGGCTGCTGCTGTTTAAGAACGAAACACACAACCATCCAACTGAAATCGAACCATTCGGTGGTGCGGCTACCTGCGTGGGCGGTGCAATCCGTGACCCGCTGTCCGGCCGTTCCTACGTATACGCAGCAATGCGTGTAACCGGTGCTGCTGACCCTCTGAAGCCAGTAAGCGAAACTCTGGAAGGCAAGCTGCCTCAGAGAACCATCGTAACCACTGCAGCTGCAGGTTACTCCTCCTACGGTAACCAGATTGGTCTGACTACCGGTATGGTAGACGAACTGTACCACGACGGTTATGCTGCAAAGAGAATGGAAATCGGTGCGGTAGTTGGTGCAGCTCCTGCTGAAAACGTAAGAAGAGAAAGACCGGAACCTGGCGATGTAATCATTCTGCTGGGCGGCAAGACCGGCCGCGACGGCTGCGGCGGTGCAACCGGTTCTTCCAAGTCTCATACAACTGAATCCCTGGAATCCTGCGGTGCAGAAGTTCAGAAGGGTAATGCTCCGGAAGAAAGAAAGCTGCAGAGACTGTTCAGAAACAGAGAAGCTTCCATCCTGGTTAAGAGATGTAATGACTTCGGTGCAGGCGGTGTATCCGTAGCAATCGGTGAACTGGCTGACGGTCTGCTGATCGACCTGAACAAGGTTCCTAAGAAGTACGAAGGTCTGGACGGTACTGAACTGGCTATTTCCGAATCTCAGGAAAGAATGGCAGTTGTAGTTGCTGCAGAAGACGAAGCAAAATTCATGGCTCTGGCTGCTTCCGAAAACCTGGAAGCTACCCGTGTAGCGGTAGTTACCGAAGAACCTCGTCTGGTTCTGACCTGGAACGGCAAGGCTATCGTAGATATCTCCAGAGAATTCCTGGATACCAACGGTGCTGAAAAGCACGTGGAAGTAGTGGCTGCTGCTCCAAGGGAATGGGCAAAGGAAGTTTCCGAAGACTTCAAGGGTCAGTACGAAGCTCTGGCAGAAGACCTGAACATCTGCTCCAAGAGAGGTATGTCTGAACGTTTTGACTCCACTATCGGTCATGCAACCGTTCTGATGCCTTTCGGCGGCAAGAAGCAGAAGACTCCAATCCAGGCTATGGTTCACAAGATTCCGGTAGAAGGCAAGTACACTACTACCTGCTCCATGATGTCCTGGGGTTACAACCCATATATCGCAGAAAAGTCTCCGTACCACAGTGCATATCTGGCTGTAGTGGAATCCGTTTCCAAGTTGGTTGCAACCGGTGCCAAGTTCGAAGATGTTTACCTGACATTCCAGGAATACTTCGAAAAGCTGGGTAAGGATGCTGACAGATGGGGCAAGCCTGTATCCGCTCTGCTGGGTGCTCTGAAGGCACAGCTGGGCCTGGGCGTAGCTGCTATCGGCGGCAAAGACTCCATGTCCGGTACCTTCGAACAGCTGACTGTTCCTCCTACACTGGTATCCTTCGCAGTAACCGATGAACACGTAGACAACATCATCTCTCCTGAATTCAAGGAAGCTGGCCATAAGGTTTACCTGCTGAAGCCTGAACTGGACGAAGAAGGTCTGCCAACCGCAGAATCTCTGATCAAGCTGTACGAAGAAGTATTCGCACTGACATCCACCGGTAAGGCAGTGGCTGCATGGACTCCTGCATTCGGCGGCGTGGCAGAAGGTATCCTGAAGATGGCTATCGGTAACGAACTGGGCTTCAAGTATGAAGCAGGTATTGCAAACGAAGAAATCTTCGGTTACAACTACGGTGCGTTTATCCTGGAAGTAACTGCTGATGCGGAAGTTCCTGCCGGTGCAGTTCTGCTGGGTGAAGTTACTGAAAAGTACGACATCGTAAGAGGTGAAGAAGAAATCTGTCTGTGCGCTCTGGAAGAAGCTTATGAAGACAAGCTGGAATCCGTATTTACCTGCAACCTGGAAATGCCAGGCAAGGAAATCGAAACATTCACATACAATTGTAAGGAAGAAGAAAGAAAGATTTATGCCCCTGCACTGAAGGTAGCGAAGCCTAAGGTTCTGATTCCTGCATTCCCTGGTACCAACTGCGAATACGACACTGCAATGGTAATGGATAAGGCTGGTGCAGAAGCTGAAATCTTCGTAGTAAGAAACATGACTTCTGAAGCAGTTATCCAGTCCGTAGAAGAGTTCGCAAAGAAGCTGAAGGAAGCTCAGATGGTATTCATCCCTGGCGGCTTCTCCGGCGGTGACGAACCAGACGGTTCTGCAAAGTTCATTACAGCATTCTTCCGTAACGAACTGATTAAGGAAGGCGTAACTGACCTGCTGGAAAACAGAGACGGTCTCATGGCTGGTATTTGTAACGGTTTCCAGGCACTGATCAAACTGGGTCTGGTACCTTACGGTAAGATTATCGATACCGATGCAAACTGCCCAACTCTGACATACAACACAATCGGCCGTCACCAGTCCAAACTGGTACGTACCAGAATCGCTTCCAACAAGTCTCCATGGCTGGCAGCAACTGAACCTGGCGAAATCTACACTGTAGCAATTTCCCACGGTGAAGGCCGCTTCCTGGCTAACGATGACGTGGTACGCGAATTGGCAGCAAACGGTCAGATTGCAACACAGTACGTAGACTTTGACGGTAAGCCAACCGATGCAATCCACTTCAACCCTAACAATTCCGCATATGCTATCGAAGGTATCACATCCCCAGACGGCAGAGTATTCGGTAAGATGGGTCACTCTGAACGTATCGGTTACGGCCTGTATAAGAATGTAATCGGTGAATTCGACATGAAGATGTTCGAATCCGCAGTGAAGTACTTCAAGTAAAATATTCCCGCCGCGAGGAGGGTAAACATTATGATTAAAATTAATTATGATAAATGCGTCGGGTGCCTTAAGTGCACCCGCGTATGCATCTGGACCATCATTGAAGAACGTGACGGGAAACCTTACGTTCTGGAAGACAAGACCCGTGGCTGTGCAAAATGCATGCACTGCGGCATTGTCTGCCCGGAAGGGGCTATCGAGTTCAATGATGCACCCATGATGATCGGGGAAGATAAGCCAATTGTGTCCGATACTTTCATGGAAGACCTGGGAAGCTTCCTGCTGACCCGCCGGTCTTACCGTGACTTCCGTGAGGAAGAAGTGGATGAGGCAATCATCCGCAAGGCTCTGGAAACAGCAGCCTGGGCACCAAGTGCAAAGAACCAGCATCCGACCAAGTACTATGTGGTTCAGGGCCGTGAAAAGGTGGATGCAGTGATGGATGCCATTGTGAGCTGGCTGAAGGAAACCGGAGAAAGTCCGGAAGTTCTGTCTGAGCTGGAGCGGGGAAACAACCTTGTTCTGGGTAAGGCTCAGTGCCTGATTCTGGCATACAGCAGAAACAATGCCATCAATGCACCTGTGGATACGGCACTGGCGCTGGACTATGCAGACCTAATGCTGCAGTCCAGGGGCGTAGGCACCTGCTGGGCAGGCTATTTAACCCGTTTTGCAAACAAAATCCCGGCACTGCAGGAAATGTTCCCGCTGCCGGATAACAACAGCTTCTACGGCGCTCTTCTGGTGGGTTGGCCGAAGGAGGACTATCTGTACATTCCAGAGCGTCTGAAACGTGCAGATATCACATTTGTGAAATAAAATGAAATGCAATGCCTGCGGAAGGATCTGCTGCGATGAGCAGAGGGCCGGCCGCAGGCTGAGCTGTATATGGAAAAGGGTATTTTGATTCGGGAAAAGGAAGGTGACTGAATTATGGAAGGAAAACCGGATAAAAAGTTTTTGAATACAATGCTGCTGATTCTCTTTGGAGTGGGATTTTATGTGGGGCTGTCCAACCTGCCGGTGGTGGCGGAAAGTGTCTGGACTGTGGCATCCCTGTTTACGCCTCTTGTTGTGGGTGGTATGATTGCATTCATTTTGAACGTGCCCATGCACTTCTTTGAGAAACAGTGCGATAAGATATATAATAGGAAGAAATTTAAGCTGCTGAAGACTGCCAAAGGGCCAATCTGCCTGGTTGTGACTCTGATTGCCTTTGTGGCGGTCATCAGTCTGATCGTCAGCGTTATCGTTCCGAACCTGGTGGATTCCATCTCAACCCTGGTTTACGGGGTGAAGGAAAACCTGCCGGTGTGGATTGACTGGCTGAAGCAGCATCAAATTGACACTACTTTCATTGAAAATGCTCTGGCAAAGATTGATGTACAGTCCATTCTCAATGAGCTGCAGAACAACCTGGGCCGCATTCTTTCCTCTGCAGGAAGTGCAGCGGGCAGTGTGGTGGGTGTTCTGTCCAATCTGGCTTTCGGGCTGATTTTCGCTATCTACATTCTGATGAGCAAAAGGAAGCTGGGTATTCAGGCAAAACAGCTGGCTTACGCCTATCTGAAAAAGTCCTGGGCGGATAATATCTGCGACGTGGCATCACTGACTTATAAGACTTTCAGCAGCTTCCTGTCTGGACAGTGTCTGGAGGCATGTATTCTGGGCGGCATGTTCTGCATCGTTCTGCTGATTGGCGGATTCCCTTGTGCTGTTACTATTGGTGTGATTATCGGCTCCATGGCCCTGATTCCGTTTATCGGAGCATTTATCGGTCTGGCCTTTGGTGTACTGCTGATACTGGTGGAAGCACCCGCCAAAATCTTCTGGTTTATTATTATCTTCTTCGTCGTACAGCAGATCGAAGGTAATCTGATCTATCCTAAGGTGGTTGGAGGTTCTGTCGGACTTCCTGCCATGTGGACACTGCTGGCAGTCGTAGTGGGGGGAAGTGTTTCCGGTATCTTCGGAATTATCCTGTTCATCCCACTCTTCTCGGTCATCTACGCACTGATCCGCAGAAGCGTGTACAGCCGGCTGAAGGATAAAAAGCTCCGTATAGAAGGGTAAAAACGGATTTTTGAAACATAAATAGAAAAAATCAAAAAAGTAAGTATTTTTTTAAAAAAGTACTTGCTTTTTGTTTTAACTTGTAGTATACTAAGTTTTGTTCGGTGAGAGAACAGAAAGTAAATATGCGGTCTTGGCGGAATTGGTAGACGCGCACGGTTCAGGTCCGTGTGAGGCGACTCATGGGGGTTCGACTCCCTTAGACCGCACCATTTTCTTTACTTTCTGAATATCTTACGAATGCGCGGTCTTGGCGGAATTGGTAGACGCGCACGGTTCAGGTCCGTGTGAGGCGACTCATGGGGGTTCGACTCCCTTAGACCGCACCAACATAGAAAGCAGATGCGAATGCATCTGCTTTTTTTCTGTTCTGGAGCGGAAGACGGGAGTCGAACCCGAGAGGGCGCGAACGTTAGTGGGACAGTCCTGTGAACTGTCCCGCAGTGAGCGCGGCAAGGCGACTGAATGAGGAGCCGAAGCTGGAAAGGCCGCGCAGCGGCCTGGTCGACTCCCTTAGACCGCACCAATGTGAATGAAGCACCCAACAGGGTGCTTTTTTCGTTTTTGTTATAAATACGACGCCAGATGGGCGGATTTTGACGGAAAAAGTGGTTTACAGTAAAAAGTTTTGCTTACAGCTCCCACATACTTTGTGTTATAATTATGACATAGATGGAAAGGAGCTGCGTATGTATCAGGTTGGAGACTGGATTTTTTATGGCAATGTTGGTGCTTGCCAGGTGACCGATGTTTCTCAGCGTAATATCCCCGGTATGGGGCAGAATGTAATGTACTACTCACTGCAGCCGCTCAATGACAGCTGCTGTATTTCCACGCCGGTAAACGGCAAAATTTTCATGCGGCCGCTGATTTCGAAAGAAGAGGCTGAGGCGCTGATTGCAGCGATTCCGGATATTGACGCTCAGGCGTATCATAATCCTGTACTTCGCCAGCTTTCAGAACACTACGAGGCAGCACTGAATACCCACGACTGCCTGTCTTTGATTCGGATGACCATGTCAATTCATGCCAAGAAAGAGGCTGCTGTCAGCCAGAAGAAGAAACTGGGCGCAGTGGACGAAAAGTTCATGAAGCGGGCGGAAGAACTGCTTTTTGGTGAGCTTTCTGTTGCGTTGGGAATTGAAAGAAATGGAGTCGCAGACTATATCGAGCAGAGACTTGAAGAACTGGCTGGATAGTCAGCCCGTAAAATGTAATATGTATAATAAAAGAGCAGCTTGTGAAAGCTGCTCTTTTCGTATCTTGGAATGTGTTTATTCGATTATCTGCCTCTGCGTCCTGCACCGCCGCCACGGCTCATGCCGCCTCCGCCAAAACCGGATGGACGGCTTGGTCTGGAAACTGGTCTGCTGCTGCTCATGGACGGACGTGAAGTCGGTCTTGAGGTAGGCCTGCTGCTCGAAGTTGGACGTGAAGTCGGTCTGCTGTGGCTATGGCCGTGATGGGTGTGTCCCCAGTGATTATGGTGAGGACGGTGCGGCGGTCTGCCGCCTGTACCCACAAAAATGATAGGACGAGGACGTCTGCGGACAGTACGGCGTACGGTACTGTGAGGCACCGGTTCATAATCAGATGCTTTGGAAGAACCGAATGCTTTGCGCAGGACCTTTTTCACCATAGTAAACACCCAGAGCGCGAAGGCAAGCAGCGCCAGGCAGAAAACAATGAAAATCAGCCAGTCCACGATGGTTAAAGGTTCGTCATCTGCGTAATCAACATTGCCGTAATAATCCTCTGAGGTGGTATCCAGGGTGCTTGGATAAGCAACACCGTAAATGTCACAAAGCTCTTCCGTCAGGATATTAAACGTCTGCAGCACACCTGCATCGTAATCTGCGACTGCGAAGTCGGGCTCCAGATTGTACCACAGAATGTCATCAATCTCTGCAGCAGTCAGGTCGCCGGCAATGCCCTTGCCCTGCATACACCAGTAATTCTCTTCCCCGATAGTCAGCAGAAGCAGGATTCCGTTGTCTTCATCAGCAGACCCCAGCTGCATCTGATCGAACATCTTATAACAGTAGTCTTCGATGTCCATTCCATCCAGGAAATCGACTACGACAATGCCAATCTGTGCGCCGGAACAGTTTGCTTCCAGATAAGCGTTCAGATTCACGATGTGGTTTTCTGTAGCCTCACTGATCACTTCAGCTTCGTCGGTAATGTAAAATTTGTCGGAAATCTCCACCATGGCGAAGGCAGAGCCAATGGATAAAACCGTGGTCAGAGCCAGCACCAGCACAGCCGTCAGGGCCGGGCGGGAGTATTTTGATAAGATTCGTTTCATGGGTTAAACCTCATTTCATTAGTAGAAAATCACAGCCTCAGCAGGAGCCGGAGTAATGGATGCCAGCAGGCCGGCAGGGAAGCCGTCCAGAGTCTGGTTATAGGCCTGGGCATACTGATTGTACGGGTCGTGGCTGATGGTGTGTCCGCAGGACGTGAAGTCCGCGTAAAGGGACTGACGGTATTTTTCATGCTGGTCCGTCAGCTGCAGCTCTCCCATGGCATTGTAGAGGGCTGTCATGGCAGTGTCCAGCTTCTGATTAAATCTGGACATGGATGCAATATCAGATGCGTTGGAAAGCTCCGCTGCGGCTGCAGAAACGGCCTGAGCTTCGTCCTGAACACCCGGATAGTTGGATGCGACAGTCACCAGGTTGGTAGCTGCGATGGCACGTTCTGATAAATCATTTGCAACACAGATACCGTCTCCGTCTTCTCCGGTGAAGAATACATCCTCTGCCTGGCTGTAAAGGCCGTTAAGCCCCTTGTATCCGCCAATCCAGGTGCCGGCAGCAATGAGAACTGCCATGAGTACCAGGCAGATGGCTTTGTTGTTCAGTAAGTTCATTGTGTCTGCCTCCCTGGCTTATTTGCGCACTTCAAGCAGCTTTGCCTTCAGATCCTGTTCGATCTTCAGCAGTTCTGCTTCTGCTTCTTTTCTCTTCTGACGGCCTTCGGTCTGAATGTTCATCACTTCGTCGATGGTTTCAATCAGCTGACGGTTGGTATCCTGCAGAGTTTCGATATCTACCACACCTCTTTCGGATTCGCGTGCAACAGCGATGGTGGTCTGCTTCAGAGCTTCCGCATTCTTTCTCAGCATTTCATTAGTAGTATCGGAAACAGCCTGCTGTGCTTCTACAGCAGCCTTGCTGTTGGCCATACCCAGAGCCAGAACCATCTGAGATTTCCACAGCGGAATAGTGTTAATCAGAGTAGTCTGAATCTTTTCTACCATCAGGGTGTTATTGTTCTGTACCAAGCGGATCTGCGGAGCCATCTGCAGGGAAACGGTTCTGGTCAGATCCAGGTCGTGTAATTTCTTTTCAAAACGATTGCACATCTGCTCGAAGTCGTTGGCAGCCTGTGCATCTTCCACGGTGCCGGATGCTGAAGCCTTTGCCTGCATTTCAGGCAGCACTACATTGTATGCATGTTCCAGCTTCTTCTTGCCGGCTACGATGTACATGGACAGCTGCTTGAAGTTCAAAGTGTTAGCCTTGAACAGTTCATCCAGTACTGCAATGTCGCGGGTCAGGGTAACCTGGTGGCCTTCCAGAATTTCAACCACTTTTTCCACATTCACTTCTGCCTTGTCATACTTTGCCTTCAGCTGAGCGATTGGGTCTGCAACCTTGTGGAACAGACCGAAGATACCCTTCTTCTGTTCTTCCAGCGCGTCGAAGCCCTTCAGCTCGGATACCAGGTCAGACAGGGAATTACCAACGGTACCCAGGTCCTTGGTACGTACGTTTTCCAGTGCCGCATCAGAAAAATCTGCAATCTTCTGCTGTGCATCGGCACCATACTGCAGGATGTGGTTGGAATTGGTCAGATCAATCTTTTCGATAAATGCATCTACAACCTTCTGTTCTTCCGGTGTCAGCTGGATTTTATCTTCAATCTTAACTTCTCTTACAGGAGCAGTTGCTTCTGCTGCAGCTGCAGCCTGCGGTTCTTCACCCAGAGACAGGGTAGGGACTTCCATCATTAATTCATCGTTCATCTTCAAATCCTCCTATATTACAGTTCTAGGCTGCTGAAGTCCATTTTGTTTTCAGCGCCTTCCGTTTTTAACAGCTGTTCCAGTACATTGATGTCGGCGGATACCTCCATGGCGTCATCGCCGAACAGGTCATCCAGAACCTTTTTCAGCGCATCGTCGGCAGAAGCCAGACCTTCCCTGATTTTCGTCAGGGTTTCGGTCACATTGCCGCCTTCAGACGCAACTTTTGCCTGTCCTTCCAGTAAAATATACTTGTCAACCAGTCCGATGATCATGTCACCGTAGTGGTTTGCCAGCTTTCTTACCTTATTTCGATCTTTCGGATCCTTTTCTACCTCATCAGCAATCAGATCCAGCGTAGTTGCCAGGGAATGTACATGGCGGCGTACATTTTCGTCGGCCAGCTTTTCTTCCTGTTCCCGGAGCTTATCTCGGCATGCATCCAGCTTCTTCGCCAGTTCTTCCGCTCTTACCTTTACAACCGGAGCTGGAGGAAGCTTGGCAATCTGAGCCTTACGTTTTCCACTGAGCACGGCGAAAACAGCGATGGCTGCAGCTGCACAAAGCAGCAGGGGCAGTAATTTATAAACCGGCAAAATCATTGCCAGCACAAACCATGCTCCGCCTGCAGCGAGGAACGGCAATCCGGCCGGCATTACTTTTTCTTTCGACATGAAATACCTCCTTGTGAAGCCTCTGCAGCACCAGCCCAATGGGGGGCATGCAGCAAGGCATACTATATCTGTTATTTTACTATAATGAAGTACCAGGTGCAAGAACCAGTTGTGACGTAATTTCTACAATTGAAAACTCCGGCTGATATACAACCGGAGTTTCTTCGTTATTTGATATTGTTATTCCTTAATAAATTCCTTCACAGAGGTGGCCAGTCCTGCCAGACCCTGAATTTCGGACGGAATGATAATCTTGGTTGCCTGACCGTCTGCTGCTGCAGTGAAGGCTTCCAGAGATTTCAGCTTGATTACGGATTCGTCAGCGCCTGCTTCCTTAATCATGCGGATACCTTCTGCGGTAGCCTTATTAATCATCAGAATCGCTTCAGACTGACCTTCTGCTTCCTTGATTGCAGTCTGTTTTGCAGCTTCTGCAGCCAGGATTGCCGCCTGCTTTTCTGCTTCTGCAGTCAGGATAGCAGCTTCTTTCTGACCTTCAGCGATCAGAACCTTGGACTTCTTTTCACCTTCCGCAATCAGAATCGCTTCTCTACGCTCACGTTCTGCGCGCATCTGCTTTTCCATGGCTACCTGGATATCACGAGGAGGAGTAATGTTCTTTACTTCCACACGGTTGATCTTGATGCCCCATGGGTCGGTAGCTTCGTCCAGAACCATACGGATCTTGGAGTTGATGTGCTCACGGCTGGTGAGGGATTCGTCCAGTTCCAGCTCACCGATAATATTTCTCAGTGTTGTTGCAGTCAGGTTTTCGATAGCGTCCATCGGACTTTCCACACCGTATGCGTACAGCTTAGGATCTGTAATCTGGAAATATACAACCGTGTCGATTTCCATGGTTACGTTATCCTTGGTGATAACCGGCTGAGGAGGGAAGTCGATAACCTTCTCTTTCAGCGATACTTTGCGGGAAATCTTATCCACCAGAGGCAGCTTGAAGTGAAGACCTACCTGCCAGGTGGAGTGATATGCACCCAGACGTTCCACTACATAAGCCTTGGCCTGCGGAACGATACGGATGTTGGAAACCAGCAGCCAGATGAGAATGGCTACAACAATCAGAATAATAACAACTTTCAGCATAATCTTTTCCTCCCTTTTTTTCTCAAATCAAAATATGAATGTTAGCTTTCGGACGGAGAAACGATCAGTTTCACCCCTTCAATCGCTATCACCTTAATCTGTGTACCTGCCGGCAAAGCTGCAGCGGAATCTCTGCAGACTGCGGTCCACACCTGACCTTTCACTTTAACCTGGCCCGGTGCAAACGGTGCAATGTCTGTGGTAACCAGACCTTCCTCCCCAATCAGTGCATCTGCATTGGTCTTTTCGGTTCCTGTCTTCAGTTTTTCCACGAAAATCTTCCGTGTAGAAACCAGAAGTCCTACTGATGAAATCAGAAATACTGCAACCTGCAGTCCCAGTCCGGTGTCAAACAGTGCGAAAACCAGTGCGATAAACGCTCCGCCGGCAAACCAGATGGTCGCAAGGCCTGCAGTCAGCCCCTCTACGATCAGGCAGATGATTGCAACAATCAGCCATACAATGGCCAGATGAATCGTAATGCCCAGAATGGTCATTCCATTTCCCCCTTTCACACATTAAATTGTTCTAATATTATTTTATCATACATCCTGCCCCTTGCCAAATAATATTTGACGCTTACAGGGAAATAACAGTTCACAGCGGCCCCAAAATATACTAAAATAGACCTATATTGAAGTTTGAAAGGAGAACTGCTGTATGAAATTCGAAATGTACCACAGCTGTATTACTGTACTGGATCTGGAAAAGTCCCTGGCTTTCTATAAAGAAGCGCTGGGCCTGGAAGTGATGCGCACCATCGAACCGGAGGACGGTTCTTTTAAGATTGTATTTCTGGGTAACGAGGGCTGCAGCTGCCTGCTGGAGCTGACCTGGTATGCGGACCGTACCGAACCATATAACCTGGGTGATAACGAAATCCACATCGGATTCCGTACTGCTGATATCGACGCTGCCCTGGCAAAGCATAAAGAAATGGGCTGCGTATGCTTCGAAAATCCGAAGATGGGTATTTACTTTATCGAAGATCCGGATGGATACTGGATGGAAGTGGTGCCGGTGAGATAGTCCGAGCGTAAATTAATAATATGTAATAAAAAGGACTTCACAGAAGAGTGAAGTCCTTTTGTTATTCGTTTAGATTGATATAGCAGCGGTCGATTTCCACAGATGCAAGGAATGTCTCGTCGTATTCTGCCAGCTTCTGATTGAAGCAGCGGAGGATTTCCTCTTCGTTTAAGGTGCAGTTCTGGCTTACTACCACGTCGAAGATGACGTTGGTGTGGGTTGGCCCGGTAACCGTACGCAGGTCATGGAAACTGATAAATTCGGGTTGAGCATCAATGGCATTTTGGAGCAGTTCCTTCAGCGGTTCCCGGTTTGGATCATTGACCTGGACAGGGTCCATGTGAACTGTAATATTGATGTGCAGCTCTTCGCGGAGCCTCTTTTCGATGCTGTCCGCCAGGCCGTGACTGGCCATCACATCCACCGCCGAATCCACCTCCACGTGCAGGGAGGCAAAGATTTTGCCGGGGCCGTAGTTGTGTACTGCCAGGTCATGAATGCCCAGAACACCGCCGTAGCTCATGGCAGTCTGTTCGATCTGCTGCACCAGTTCGGAGTCCGGTGCTTCACCCAAAAGAGGGCTGATGGTGCCGCGGACCAGTCCGATACCGGACCAGATGATGAAGAGGGCCACAGCCAGGCCCATCCAGCCGTCCAGGTTCACCTGAGCAAAGTGTCCAATCAAAAGGCTTACAAGGACCGCAGTGGTGGAAATCACGTCGTTGCGGCTGTCGGCTGCAGTGGCAAGGAGTGTCACAGAGTCGATGCGGCGGCCGGCTGCCCGGTTGAAGGCGGCCTGCCATAGTTTGATCAGAATGGCCAGAACCAGAACTGCCGCCACTGGCCAGCTGAAGGACAGAGGCGCGGGATGCAGGATTTTATCGACAGAAGATTTCAGCAGTTCGAAACCTACCAGCATAATCAGGAAGGATACAATCAGCCCTGCCACGTATTCGTAGCGGGCGTGGCCGTAAGGGTGCTCCTGGTCCTCCGGTTTAGCAGACATTTTGAACCCAATCAGAGTAATGACCGAGGACGCTCCGTCTGCCAGGTTGTTAATCCCGTCGGCAATGATGGCGATACTGCCGGAAAAAATCCCCACAGCAATCTTCATGAGACAGAGCAGTGCATTGGACAAAATACCGACAAACCCTGCCAGCCGGCCATAACGGT
The DNA here is from genome assembly GCA_045637765.1 of Anaerovoracaceae bacterium. Classification (GTDB taxonomy): domain Bacteria; phylum Bacillota; class Clostridia; order Peptostreptococcales; family Anaerovoracaceae; genus RGIG7179. The sequence continues at coordinate 55,245 of JAZTZZ010000031.1, forward strand.
CGCGTACTGCAGGGTCTGCTGTGTTTTCCCAGTCTTGGATGAATGTCCTGAACAGGAATTTATTCATATTGAGCCTACTTGGCCATTGCTGCTTCGATTGCCTGAGCCAGCTGGTCAGGGCAGGAAGTCTGCTTGAAGCCGCACTTAATGCCGGACAGTCTTTCTTTCACCTCTTCTACAGGCATGCCCTTTACCAGTGCGCAGATGCCCTTCAGGTTGCCGTTGCAGCCGCCTACGAATTCACAGTCCTTTAAGATACCGTCTTCGATATTAACGTAAATCTGGGTAGCGCAAGTACCGCGTGTCATATGAGTGTACATCATGGTTTGATTTCTCCTTTTAATGTGTATGTATTTTATGTTATACTGTATTCAGGGTTTTATAACCCGTATAGTATATCACAGGAAGGGTGAAATATCCACAGTATGGACGAAAATAAATTACTTCTGGCAGGGCTTGAGGACAAGTATGACCGGTTCCTGCAGTACAATTATCTGGTAAGCTCGGACTTTCTGAATCTGCAGCAGCAGTCGGCTGCAGCCGGACTTCTGCGCCAGTGGAACGGAAGCAGTGCAGGTACACCTGGCAAAGTCTTTCTTTTCGGGGGTTATCCCGATGCAGAACGGAAGCAGGTGATCTTCGTGCCGGATTATCTGGAAGTGAATAATGAAGAGGAACTTATGGAATATTTTCGTCAGTATCCCGATGAGTGTCCGCTGGTTGTGCTGGAGATGAGCTACAGCAGCGGAGGAAGCGGCGTTTCGGGGGCGAAGACGCTGTCGCACCGGGATTATCTGGGATCTCTTTTGGGGGAAGGAATCCGCAGAGAAAAACTGGGGGATATTCTGGTGCAGCCAGGTGGAGCGCAGGCCATTGTAGTGCGGGAGCTTGCAGACTATCTCATGGCTCACTACGGCAAGGCCGGAAGAGTCAGTCTTTCAGTTCAGGTTTCGCCAATTAATGTGATAGATACTGCAGTGATACGCCGTGATGTGGTAAAATTCACTGTAACATCACCGAGACTGGACAGCATCGTTTCCGGCGTATTTCACCTGTCCAGAACAGCAGCCCAGGAGGCCATCAGCCGGGGACTGGTGTTCGTAAACGAAGTGGAGGCCACTAAGCCGGACAGGCAGCTTTCGGGCGGAGAAAAGCTGGTGCTCCGGGGAAAGGGCAAGGCCATCTATAAAGGTGTGGACGGCACATCGAAGAAAGGGAAGTATTACGTTACACTGGAAAAATTCATCTGATCTGCCGGACAGGCCGGATGAGGAGATTTTGAGGGAGGAAGCAGGGAATGGAAAGAAAGGAATTAACCAAGATTGAAGGCAAGCTCAGGTCCAAGTATTTGGAACTGCCGAAGGAAATCTACAAGGCGCGGGGCCTTGTGATTATGGGGCGGCGGATTAAGTCGGTGATTTTCACTACGGATATCGCCATTATCCGGAGCTGCAATGCGGATGCTGTACTGGCAGTTTATCCGTTTACGCCGCAGCAGGTTATTTCACAGGCAATTATCAATGTAGCCCCTATGCCTGTATTTGTGGGTGTGGGCGGCGGCATCACCAACGGACAGCGGTCCGCCAATATTGCCAATGACGCAGAAGGCGATGGCGCCTGGGGTGTAGTAGTCAATGCCCCAGTGACCAATGATAACATTCGCCTGATCAGTCAGGTTGTGGACATTCCGATTATAGCCACAGTAATTAATGAACATGCAGACATTGAGGGGCGTTTGGAAGCGGGCGTTTCCATTCTGAACATATCTGCGGCTGCGCGGACACCGGAAGTGGTCCGCCGCATTCGGGAAAAATACCCGAAGGTGCCCATCATTGCCACCGGCGGTCCTACCGCTGAAAGCATTCTGGCCACCATTGAAGCCGGGGCGGACTGCATCAGCTATACACCGCCGTCAACGGCAGAGATTTTTGCAGATATCATGAAGCGCTACCGGGAAGAAGAAGACGTGACCGAAGCAGTAGAAGGTCATGTGACCATCCTCAATGCAATGGAAGAATTATAGTCCCCCCGCCGCCCAAAGAGGGCAGAAGACAGGAGGCAATGTGAACAGAGAAGACAGAAGGTACGCGGTGCTCATCGATGCCGACAACGTATCTGATAAGTATGTAAAGATTATTCTGGATGAAATATCCAACTACGGTGTCGCTACCTACAAGCGAATTTATGCGGACTGGACCAAACCCAAGTTCGCCCGCTGGAAGACCATGCTGCTGGAACATTCCATCACCCCGATTCAGCAGTACAGCTATACGGTAGGCAAGAATGCCACCGACTCCGCCATGATTATCGACGCCATGGACATCCTCTACTCCGGCAAGGTGGAAGGATTTTGTCTGGTAACCAGCGACAGTGATTTCACCCGCCTGGCATCCCGCCTGCGTGAGGCCGGTATGGATGTCATCGGCATGGGGGAAACCAAGACACCGAAGCCGTTCATTTCATCCTGCAACCGGTTCAAGTATCTGGACCTGATTGCGCTGGATAACGAACTGGGCGACCTGGCCGACGAAGCAGAAGAACGGGAAGCGCGCAGTTCCGGCAAAGCAGCCAAGAAGGGCGCTGCTGCAGCTCCTTCCGGCAAAACATCTGCTGCCGAGGCTGAAAAAACATCCGGATCCAAGGCGGATGCTTCCGGACCGGTTAAGACCATGTCCGCCAGATCCATGCGTAAGGCCATCATGGCCATGGTGGAAGAAAACTCCGACGAAGATGAATGGTTCCCACTGGGTGACCTGGGCAACCTGATTCTCAAGCGTTATCCGGACTTCGACGTGCGTAACTTCGGTTTCAAGAAGTTTACACCGTTTATCAAGTCCCTGGGCGCTTTCGAGTTTAAGGAAGAACGTGTTCCCGGCAGCAATAACAAGCTGACTTATATCCGTGAAAAGCAGGAGAAGCAGGAAAAACCGGCGGCTCCGGAAAAAGCTGCAGCACCTGAGAAGCCTGCATCGCCAGCTCCGGCTGCGGCACTCCCTGCGGAAGCGGAAAAAACACCGGAAAAGTCCGGTCTGCCTGTCGCAGCACCGCAGACTGCTCTGGTGGAAAAGAAAGACCCGGTACCGGGCAGAAGAAACTGGAGAAGAAAGAATTTTGGAGGAAAAAATGAAGATTGAATTACCTGAAAAGTACGTAAAAGAACCTGTAAGCTATCCGTTTTCACCGGTACTGTCCATCGAGGGCAAAGAACTGGTGGTAACCTCCGGTCAGTGCTGTGACGACTGGGACGGTCAGATTCCGGAAACTATTGAAGAACAGTCCAGAAACACTCTGCTGGCATGCGAAGCACGCCTGAAGGAAGCAGGATGCACCCTGGAAAACGTATTCAACGTGGAAGTTTTCATGGCAGACCTGGCTCAGTGGGGCGACTTCAATGCCGTTTACCGTGAAATCATGCCGGATCCAAAACCATGCCGCCGTGCAGTGCAGGTAGGTCTGCTGCCTGGATTCATGGTAGAAGTGGTTATGTGGGCTGTGAAGTAGGCTGCAGAACTGGAAAAGTAAAAGGGATGTCACACAGTTGGTTAGTCAACTGTGGGCATCCCTTTTTTATTCCTTATTTCGCTTCGATTGAATTAAACTTCCGCAATCGCTTCAATCGGGCATACGCCTGCGCAGGCACCACATTCGATGCATTCGTCTGCGTTGATAACGTAGATGCCATCTCCTACCTCTTCGATAACGTCGAGAGGGCATGTTGCTGCGCAGTCGCCGCAGCCGATACATTCATCAGTAATCTTAAAAGCCATAGTAAGTTCCTCCTTATATTATGAAATATTGTGATTAAACGATCTTGGTTGTCCAGTCTTCTACATTCCAGATATCAGTTACCCAGTCTTCGTAGAAGGTAGGGTCGTGGGATACCATCAGGATGGTACCTGGGAATTCCTTCAGGGCGCGCTTCAGTTCTTCTTTTGCTTCCACGTCCAGGTGGTTGGTCGGTTCGTCCAGGATCAGCCAGTTGTGTTCGCGGTTCATAACAACCGCCATTCTGGCCTTGGCGTTTTCACCGCCGGAGAGAACTCTCATCTGGCTGGTGATGTGGTCGTTGGTCAGGCCGCACTTGGACAGGCACAGACGGCATTCTCTGTTTTCCATGGAAGGGAACTCTTTCCAGAAGTAGTCCAGAGCGGTGATATCGGAGTCACGTTCTGCTTCCTGCTCAAAATATCCAGGGAAGAGGTAGTCGCCCAGTTCAACCTTACCGTCCAGAGCAGGGAGTTTGCCCAGAATGGTCTTCAGCAGGGTAGTCTTACCCAGACCGTTGGTGCCCACGATGGCAACCTTCTGGCCTCTTTCCAGAGTGAAGGATACAGGGCGTGTCAGAGGCTCGTCCTTGGAGTAGCCGATTACCAGGTCTTCAGCCTGCACGATGAAGCGGGAAGGGGTACGGGCCATGAGGAATCTGAATTCCGGCTTGATCTTTTCAGTCGGACGTTCGATGATTTCCATCTTGTCCAGCTTCTTCTGACGGGACATGGCCATGTTTCGTGTGGCAACACGTGCCTTATTTCTGGCAATGAAGTCTTCCAGCTCTTCAATTTCAGCCTGCTGGCGCTTGTAAGCAGCCAGTTCCTGTGCCTTCTGGATTTCGTACATTCTCTGGAAGTTTTCGTAGTCACCTGTGTAGCGGGTCAGGTTGCCGCCGTCCAGGTTGTAGATTACGTTAACTACAGAGTTGAGGAAGTCCATATCGTGGGAAACCAGGATGAATGCGTTCTCGTATTCCTGCAGATATCTGGTCAGCCATACGATGTGCTCGTGGTCCAGATAGTTGGTAGGTTCGTCCAGAATCAGAATGGACGGATTTTCCAGAAGCAGCTTAACCAGTAGAGTCTTGGTTCTCTGACCGCCGGACAGGTCAGTAACGTCTCTGTCCAGACCAACGTCGCCCAGACCCAGGCCGTTTGCAACTTCTTCAATCTTAGCGTCCAGCTGGTAGAAACCGGAGGATTCCAGAATACCCTGGATTTCACCTGCATCTTCCATCATTTCGTCGATCTTTTCAGGATCTGCTTCAGCCATATCTTCGTACAATTTCATCATTTCTGCTTCCAGCTCGTACATGTGGTTGAATGCAGTACGCAGAACTTCGCGGATGGTCATGCCCTTCTTCAGTACGGAGTGCTGGTCCAGATAGCCTACAGTTACGTGGCGGGACCAGGTGATGTTTCCGGCATCCGGCATGATCTTACCGGTAATGATATTTAAGAATGTGGATTTCCCTTCACCGTTGGCACCGATGAGGCCGATGTGTTCACCCTTCAGCAGACGGAAGGATGCATCTTCCAGAATCTGACGTGCGCCAAAACCGTGGGTTACCTTTTCTACTACTAATAAACTCATAAAATGTGTCTCCCTTATCAGTTAAATATTAAAAAATTGAATGAAATACAAAACATACCCTAATATTTTAACATATTTCCCTGTCAGTACACAAGAAGGAAAAAGGGTGCAAACGTTGAAATTGCGGGAATAATGGGGCAGGCAGAAGACCTCGGGGAAACTGGTTAAATAAATTCAAAAAAATAACGAAAAAATGAAAAATGTTGTTGACTTTTGTTTTTGAATATGGTATTATACCAAATGTGCCGCGGATAAGGCAGTAAGTTGTGGATCCTTAGCTCAGCTGGCAGAGCACCTGACTCTTAATCAGGGTGTCCAGGGTTCGAACCCCTGAGGATCCACCAATTGCTGAAAACAGGCGTAAGGCCTGTTTTTTCATGCGACTACAGCGGTGAAATTCCGCTGATTACATATATTTTACATAGATTATTCACATATATTTACAATTTTCAAACTGCCCGCGAGGGTGGGCAAGTGAAACCCAAGTTACCGTCAAACAGAGGATGTTTGGCGTTTTTTTATTGTCAAAATTGTGGTATAATGAAAAAAATAATGCAGAATGTCGAAAAGGAGTTTGCTTATGATTCGATTTTATCAGGATAAAATAAAAACCGCTGCAGAAGCGGTGCAGTGTGTCAAGTCCGGTGACCGCGTGTACGTGGGAACCGCCAGCAGTTTTGCCTATGAGCTGATGGATGCCCTGTGGGAGCGCAGAGATGAACTGGAGGATGTGACCATTCTCTGCAGCATGTCCCTGAAGCCATCCAAAATGTTCGGCACTGATCATGATGAGCACAATCCGTTCTCCATCGAAACCTTCTTTTTAGGGGCCAGAGAACGTGTGGCTCACAGAAAGCACGGCATGCCGGTGAACTTCACATCCTTCCACTTGAGCCAGGTAGACATCTGGTGCCGCGAGGTGGGCCGTCCGGACGTGTGCTTCCTGGAAGTGACCCGCCCTGATGATGACGGATACGTATCCTTCGGTCCAAGCGGCGGATGCATGTATACCTATCTGATTGAGAAGGCGAAAACCGTAGTGCTGGAATGCAACGCACAGACCCCGTATATTTTGGGGGATGAAACCAGCCGCATGCACATCTCCTGTGCAGACGCCATAATCCTTACCGACAGCGAAGTATCCCCGCTGCCGAACGAGGAAGTGGATGAGGTTTCTCAGAAGATTTCCGACCTGGTGCTGGCGGAAGTTCCGGACGGTGCGACCATTCAGCTGGGTCTGGGCAAAGTCTCCACTGCTATCGGTTACGCCCTCATGGAGCGTAACGACCTGGGCATCTTCTCTGAACTTTTCAGTGAACCCATGATGCACCTGATGAAGAACGGCAATGTAAACAACACCGCCAAAGGTTTCATGGACGGCAAGTCTGTATTCGCTTTCTCCCTGGGAACCCGTGAAATGTACGAATACATGAACCGGAACCCGCTGATTTACAACTGTCCGTTCCCGTTCGTCAATGATCCGGTGAACATCGCGAAAAACAAACGCGTCATGTCCATAAACACCGCCATGTCTGTGGACCTCTTTGGTCAGGTTGCGGCCGACTCCATGGGCTGGACCCAGCAAAGTGCGGTGGGCGGACAGCTGGACTTCGTCAAGGGTGCGCAGATGTCTGAAGGTGGTAAGTCCATCATTGCCCTGGCTTCAACCATGGAAAAGAACGGTAAGCTGGAAAGCAAGATTTGCCTGAACTTCCCTGTGGGCACCGCAGTGACCACACCGCGTTCCGAAGTGCAGTACGTGGCAACTGAGTACGGATGCATCAACCTGAAACACCTGAATATGGCAGACCGTGTACGCGCCATGATCAGCCTGGCACATCCGTCATTCCGGGATCAGCTGACTGAGGATGCAAAGAAATTCGGACTGATAAAATAGAGGTATAGAGATGGAATATAAAACATTAAAACAGTATGTAGTAGATGCTTTTACAGATAAGGTGTTCGGTGGAAATCCGGCGGCAGTCTGTGTCATGGATGAGTGGCTGCCCGATGAAGTTATGCAGAAGATTGCAGCAGAAAACTGTCTTTCCGAGACTGCCTTTACGGTTCGTGAAGGGGAGGGCTACCGTCTGCGCTGGTTTACACCGGGATGTGAGGTGAAGCTTTGCGGCCATGCCACACTGGCTACCGCATTTGTTCTGGCCAATTTCTACGACCCTGAGGCGGAAGAATTCCGCTTCCAGTCACTCAGCGGACCTATCAGCGTAAAACGTCAGGGAGAACGGTTCCAGCTGAATTTTCCTGCATCCAGGTTCGAGCCGGTGGAAATCACGCCGGAATTGGTGGAATCCGTTGGCTTCACTCCGAAGGAAGCCTATCTGGCTGCGAGCTACCTGCTGGTTATGGACAGTGAAGAGGATGTGCAGAACTATCAGCCGGATTTCAGTAAACTGATACAGATTCCGAAGGGCGGCGGAGTGCTGATCACGGCACCATCCAGCCACGCAGAATATGATTTCGCATCCAGATGTTTCTTCCCGAAACAGAGCATTAACGAGGATCCAGTGACCGGGTCTTCTCACTGCACTTTCGTACCATACTGGTCAAAACGTCTGGGAAAGAAGGAGCTGACCGCACGCCAGCTGTCACGCCGTCAGGGCACTTTATACTGCGAAGACTGCGGCGAGAGGATTTTGATCAGCGGCTCAGCTGTACTGTACAGCAAAGCAGAAATTACTGTGCCAATCGATACGATTTAATAAGGAGGGCAAACCATGAGCGCTAAAGTGTATTTTTCCCGCACCATTACCGGGGAGAAGGTTCTGGAACTGTTTCAGATGATTGAACAGGAGCTGCCCGGCAAAGTTGCCATCAAGGTTCATTCCGGTGAAAAGGGCAATCAGAACTTCCTGAAGCCGGACTTCTGGAAGCCGGTCATCGACCATGTGGGCGGCACCGTGGTGGAATGCAACACTGCCTACGAAGGACAGAGAAATGAGACCGGCCGTCATAAACAGCTGCTGAAGGATCATGGCTGGAACGTGCATTTCCCTGTGGACCTGCTGGATGCAGAAGGTCCCGATCTGGAACTGGAAATTCCAAACGGCAAAGTAATTCAGAAAAACTATGTAGGCAAGAATCTGGTGAATTATGATTCCATGGTGGTGCTTTCTCACTTCAAGGGGCATCCTATGGGCGGTTACGGCGGTGCGCTGAAGCAGCTGTCCATCGGCGTGGCTTCTTCCTACGGCAAAGCATATATTCACGGCGCCGGCGAACCGGAAAAAATCTGGACTGCGGATCACGACCTGTTCCTCCGCTCCATGGCGGATGCTGCAGGCTGCATCGTGGACTATTTCAAGGGCAACATCATCTACGTGAATGTCATGAAGAACATGAGTGTGGACTGCGACTGCTGTGCGGTTGCAGAGGATCCTTGTATTGCCGATATCGGTATCCTGGTATCCACAGACCCGATTGCCATCGACCAGGCCTGCATCGATCTGGTTTATGCCAGCGAAGACCCCGGCAAACCGCACCTGCTGAAGCGAATCGAAAGCAGAAACGGCGTGCTGACCATCGAAGCCGCAGCAGAACTGGGCTACGGCAGCAGAGAGTACGAACTGGTGGAAGTGGAATAGAATTCGAATATTGAATGAATGAAAAAAGTCAGCCTCGTGAAGAGGCTGGCTTTTTGTTGTTTAATATGATATTGGCTCCAGGAGGGACTCAATGTAAGTCCAGTCGATGTCCTGGGTGATGTAGTAGGAGGACGAGGCAGCTATTCCATAGGCAAAAGGTGTAAATTGAATACTGTCATCGCTCAATGCGACAAATGCGGTGGAATCCAGATCAATCGGATAACAGAGCTCCAGATATCGCCCTTCCGGTATGAAAGTGTAGTTGCCTGTGATTTTGTGAAGCTGTAGGTTCTGCAGATACTGGTAGAGTGCAGTTTGATCACTGCAGGCGTATGCTGTACCATCCATGTCGTCATCCTTTGTGTAAAGTTTGATGGCAGTCAGCTCGGGTATTTCTTCTCCAACTTCTGTAAGAAAGGCCTCGGCGCCTGTGAGCTGATCATATGTCAGAGCGATGTGACCGATGCTGATGAAAAGGACCATGATAACCAGAGCGATAATCAGGCTGCCTGTCCGGCGGTTAACCGGTGTAATGATATTTTTCAGCCGGTAGCGCAGACCTTCTGCAGAGGCAGAAAGGCAGGTTGTAAATCCGGTTCCGTTTCCTGCAGTCTGAAGAATGAGGCTGGCGTACTTCTGGCGGGTTTCTTCGCTGGCATTTTCCAGTACTGCCTCGTCGCAGCTGAGCTCCAGATCATCTGCACAGTATTTCATTGATTTCCACATGAGCGGGTTGAACCAGCAAAGTGCAGTGCAGAAGGCCATAAAGAATTTAGATGCTGCATCCTGCCGCTGAATATGAATCAGTTCATGGCGGAAAATCAGTTCCAGTTCTTCCATAGTGTATGGTGTTTCAGGAAGGACAAGGACAATGGTTGTCTTGAAACAGCCAACGGAAAGCGGTGTTTTCACATGGGGAGAAATCACCGGTGTCAGTGAAATCAGCGGGTTTACACCGTCTGCAGCCTGCATGTCTGTCCATAGCTGCAGAATTTCGGGAACAGTAACTTCACGGGCGTTTTGCAGAACTTTGTGACGGAAATACAGGTGCGCACCAATTTTATAAAGCATGATGGCAATGAATCCTGTCAGCCAGAGCCAAAACAGAACTGTCACCAGCCTTTCCGGCGCTCGAATTACAAACAGAGGGCGGTTAAGTTCCGTGAATTCCTCACCGACCGTCATGATGTACAGCAGGTTGGGAACCATCCACAGCAATGCACAGATCCGCGGATCGAATATTTTGCGGAGAACCGGCAGAAACATGATTATGACTGTGAAATACAGGAGGAGCATGAGAAAAATGTCGAAAAAGCAGGAAAACAGTATTTCTCCAGCGATATGTCCGGCACCCGGAATCAGCATAAGAAAACCCCACAGTCCTATATAAACCGGAAGAATCAGGTTACCTGCAAAAGGACGGTACCGGGTACCTGTCGGTGCTCTGTCGGCTCCCTGGCTTTCCCGCAGGGTAATCGCCGTGATCGCCCAGAATATCAAAGTGAAGATTGCTGTGGTAAGCAGACGGATCTTAAAATAATACATGGCAGTCCTCCTTTCTTTATGTTTATTGAATCGACAGTCCTACGCATCCAATGGTCATGAGCATGCCGAATGTAATCAGTGAAGCCAGTAATGCGCCGGACTTTCTGCTCTGTGGTGCGATGATATTGGCCAGGCGGTACCGGAGAGCAGATGCATTGGCAGCCAGGCAGGATGTGAAGCCTCGCTCATCTCCTGCGGTTTCCAGGAGAAGCTTAGCGTACTGATGCCTCCGGGATTTGTCAGCGTAATTCTGTATTACAGCTTCGTCGCAGGACAATTCCATGTCCTCGGCGCTGCGCCGGATGCCCAGCCACAGGAGTGGATTGAACCAGCAAAGAGCAACGCAGAATGCAAAAAAGAATTTCGTCGCACCATCCCGCCTCTGAATGTGAATGATTTCGTGGCGGAAAATCAGTTCCAGCTCTTCCGGAGAATATTCTTTCTGCGGGAGCACAAGGATGGTGTTCATCTTGAAGACACCGATGGACAGCGGCGTCTTAACCAGCGGAGACTGCAGTATGGGAGAACTCAGCAGAGGATATTCTCCAGTTGCCTGCTGTTCCTGCTCCCAGATCCGCAGGATTTCCGGATCCGTAATTTTCTGTGCATTTGCCTCAATTCGCTGGCTGAAAAGAATGTGAGATGCAATTTTCTGTATGAGAATGACCCAAAATCCCAATATCCAGATTTTGCTGAGCGTGGAGACCAGCGTGAATGAAACCGGAATGGTCAGCAGTGGTTCCATCGCCAGGTACTCATCGCTGCCGCTGGGAGCAAAGAAGACTGCCAAGATACAGGGAATCAGCCAGAAAATGGCACAAGTACGGGCACGGAACCGGCTGCGAAGTACCGGCAGTACCGCCAGCAGTACACCATAGTATATGGAAAGATGCAGAAATATCATGAAGCAGATTGAGAACATATGCTGATGTGCTGCTTCGAAATCTCCGTTATGTCTGCTGCAGATGGAAAAATAGAACAGCATCATATACATCGGAAAAAGCAGAACATTCAGACTGCTATCATACCGGGGTGACATGTTTTTTATTCCGATACGTGGTTTCGGATCGTTGCGGTATGTAAGCCAGAAAACGGTCACTGCCACAAAGAGAGAAAAACAGAGTCGATAGTTTAACAGCTCACTCATAACTCATCCCTTTCCAGCAGCTGGCGCAGTTCATCCAGCTCTTCTTTTGTCAGGCCGCTGTCGCACAGGGCGTTGGCGAAGGTAGACAGACTGCCGCCGCAAAGCTTATCCAGGAAACTTCTGCTCTGTGATGCCAGGTAATCTGCCTGGGAAATCAGCGGGGTGTAGGCGTTGCTGCGGCCCGCTTTCTCTGTCTTTACGAAGCCCTTGTCGGTCAGCCGGGAAAGCAGGGTGAGCAGTGTGGTCGCTGCCATTTCTGCATCCTGCAAAACTTCTTCAATCTGCCCTCTGCTCACAGGCGGGGTGTTTTCGCCGGCATGGGGACTGCATGTCCAGATGGCCTTCATCACTTCCAGCTCGGAGTCGGGAAGGCGGCGGATATTCTTATTCATAAGGAGAGCCTCCTTTCTGGTAATACATGGTGGTTCTACAAATGTAGAAATGTTCTTTTCTTTGATTCTACACTTGTAGAAATGCAAAGTCAAGTAAATATCCAATATTCGACACGAATATATGCACAATTATTCATGATTATAATGGTGTGCTTTTATAATTCGAACTCTAAGGATAAGCGAAAGTACGCCAAATGGCTCGATTTTGATGAAAAGGAGTACTGGACATGGATGAGAAAGCGTCTGGGTGCGGTTTATTATGTGAATTGTGGCAGATAACACAGATAATTAAGGCACTGTGAGGTGTATATTTTCAATAACTGTATGCATAAAGGAGAAAACAAGGCAGAGGAGTACTCCAAATGCCTGAAAAATAGTAATTTGGAGTACCCGGAAACATAAGCCACGAAGAAATGCAATTTAACCTTGTAATTTCCACAAATTTCGCTATAATTAAGAAAAGAATAGATGTTCGAAACGAAAGTTCGTGATAAAAAGGGGAATGACAAGGCATGGAAGACTTATTATACAATTTAAACGAGGCCCAGCAGGAAGCGGTGACTGCCACAGAAGGGTATATACGTGTTATCGCGGGGGCTGGATCGGGAAAGACGAGGGCACTGTCCCACCGGTTTGCCTATCTGGTCAATGAAGTGGGGATTTTGCCGGGAAATATATTGTGTGTGACCTTCACCAACAAGTCAGCCAACGAGATGCGTCAGAGAATTCATCAGCTGACAGGGGACAACGACACTGGCTATATCAACACCTTCCATGGATTCTGTGTGTCCATCCTGCAGGAGGACAGCCATGCGGTGCAGTACCCGAAGAATTTCCTGGTGCTGGACAACTCGGACATCGATGCCATGCTGAAAATCATTTACGAGGAGCGGGGTCTGACTCTGCGGGACAAAACCTTCAGCAAGGCCCGTGACCTGATTGAGGTCCAGAAGCTGTTCAAGGTACCGGAATATTATCTGGACCTGATCAACCTGTCCCTGGAGGACCTGAAGGCCAAATACCAGGCAGCCACAGAAACGGACGATATCATTTTCTATGGTTACCTGTGGCAGCAGAAAAAGTGTTTCGGTCTGGACTACAACGACCTGATTAAGTTCAGCCTGTATATTTTCCGGGAGAATCCGGACATCCGCCTCAAGTGGCAGCAGCGGCTGGAGTACATCATGATTGACGAGTTTCAGGATATCGACGGGCTCCAGTATGAGCTTATGTGTGTGCTGGCGGGCTACCACCGGAACCTGTTCATCGTGGGCGACCCGGACCAGACCATCTACACCTGGCGAGGGGCCAATGTGAAGTATTTGCTGGATTTTGAACAGAACTTCCCGGGCACCCGCACCATCATGATGATGGACAACTACCGGTCCACACCGCAGATTCTTGCCGCTGCCAATGCGCTCATCGCACGCAATTCCCACCGCCTCCCAAAATCTCTGCTCCCGACGCTCCCGGCAGGTCCTGCGGTGGTCTGCCATCACGGGGAAACATCGGCAGCAGAAGCAGACTGGATCGCAGCTAAAATGCAGGAGCTTCATGAAGATGGCGTACCGTACCGGGATATGACGGTGCTTTACCGGGCACACTATGTGACACGGAGCATCGAGGAGTCTTTGCTGAGAGAAAAAATACCGTATACCATATACAGCGGCGTGCAGTTCTTCGGACGTATGGAAATTAAGGATGCTCTCTCCTATCTGCGGCTGATTGCTTACCGGGATGACCTGTCCTTCCTGCGGATCTGCAACGTGCCAAAGCGGAACCTGGGTCAGCGGCGCATGGAGTTCCTCGCGGCCTATGCCGAGGCTCACAGCTGCAGTCTCTATGATGCACTGGTACGGACCGTGGATGAAGAAAAAGAACTCTTCCGCGGCACGAAGGCGAAGGAGTTTATCCGGCTGATTGAGGCCATGACAGAGCATGCGGAGGACAGTCCCGTTTCCGAGCTGCTTGCGGAAGTACTGGACAAAAGCGGCTACGAAACCATGCTCCGCACTGAGGGCAGTCAGGAACGTCTGGACAACCTGGCCGAACTGAAACAGGCCATTCACATCTATGAAACAACCTGCGGGGAAGAGTGTACCCTGGAACATTACCTGACTCATGTGGCACTCTTTACAAACAGCGATACAGAAGAACCAGGAGACAAGGTAAAGCTGATGACAGTCCACACTGCCAAAGGTCTGGAGTTTCCGTACGTTTTCCTCTGCGGCATGAACGAGGGAATCTTCCCGTCCCGCAAAGTAAACACCCTGGAGGGTATGGAGGAAGAACGGCGCCTGGCCTTCGTGGCGCTGACTCGTGCTGAAAAGGCTCTGTTCCTGACGGAGGCGGAGGGGCGCAACTTCGATGCTTCGCCGCGGTATCCATCCCGGTTCCTCATGGACATCGGACCGGAGCTTCTGGAATACACCCACAAACCTTCTGACACGCTCATAAAAGATGCGGCCCGTCATATCGAAACTGCAGAGCGGTTCCTTGCAGCGAGCTCCGGAGATGACGCACTGGCAGCAGGTGACCGCATCCGTCATGCCATCTTCGGTGAGGGAACCATCGTCAGTATCGACAGGGACAAACAGGCCTGGAACATTCAGTTCGATAACATGGCAACCACCCGGATGATAACCTTCCGGGCCAAGCTGGAACCATTAAAGTAAACATAAAAGCGACAGATTATACTGTCGCTTTTTCCGTTATTTCATTCGTTTTTTCGCACTCTCAATTGCCTTCTTATACGGCATGATCATGCCTTCGTTCATTTTGTTTCCCATCTTGCCTTTCAGCTTCGGATTGGACATGAGTGCCCCCACCAGGTACATGGCCATCATGCGGCCCCGGTTCTTTTGAGGGAAGTCGTACTGGCCGTGGGCTTTGTAGAATTTGTGGTCAGCCTTCATCATGCCCTGCATGGTCCAGATCAGGTCGCGGAAAATCTTCATGCCGCCGATGCCGTAGAAGTTCTGCGGCGGATTGTACTTCCGCCCCAGAGCATAATTCAGGGATTCTGCCATACGGTCGATTTCGTGGTCCGGGTCAAACTCGTCGGTTGCCACACCGGCCAGGAAGTTGCCGCCCACCTGAGCACGCCCTTCGATGATCATCTGCAGGTTAAATTCTTTGCTGTAATCGCCGGACACCAGATAGCCCATCGGCATACCCATGGTCACGGTCCGGTGGCCGTTGCAGAACTGGCGGTCATCGTACAGTTTGAACCGGGAACCCATGGAGTGGTCACGGATGGTGAAGGCGTAGACGATGGCCTCGCCGGTCTGAATTTCATTACGCAGGTAGGCATCAAAACCGTCCTTGTAGATACACTTGCCGTCCACCGCACAGTTGAAGCAGCCCAGGCAGCCGCCCTTGAACGGGTACTCGGCGATATTCACAACCCTTGATTTTCTCGGCAAAACATCCCTGAACCGGTTTATCATATCCTCCAGCTGGGTGTCTCCTTCGCGGAGGTCCGCCACGATGACCACATCACCAGATTTTTCGACAGCATTCGACA
The DNA here is from genome assembly GCA_045637765.1 of Anaerovoracaceae bacterium. Taxonomy (GTDB): domain Bacteria; phylum Bacillota; class Clostridia; order Peptostreptococcales; family Anaerovoracaceae; genus RGIG7179. The sequence continues at coordinate 70,821 of JAZTZZ010000031.1, forward strand.
AAGCCGGTACAGTCACAGGCTTATGTGCAGGGGCACCTGCAGGTGCAGGCAGAGGTTCGTATGCGTCGTATTCCACGCTCCAGCACACATAATCGAAGAAGGATTCTGCTTCCTTCTGGCCTTTATCCGTAGTCAGGTCATCCATGTCTGCAGACAGTCCGCGGATGTATTTCAGACCCAGGTCTTTGCAGTTGTCTTCTATATAACGATGGGCTGTCACGTCGTAGAAATGCTTGGAAGTGGACAGCTGGGTCGCATATTTTCCTGCTGTATTTACACCGTTGGTTTTCATCAGCTCAATGAACTTATGCAGCTGGTATGGTGCGATGAAGGTGTACACCGGATAGGAGAAGAGCAGCAGGTCTGCTGCCTCAATGGCTGCTGCAGCATCGGAAAAATCTTTTTCGTAAGACTTGATTTTCTGGCCTGCGTGCAGTACGGTGAATTCATGCTCCGGATGGAGAATTTCCAGGTACCGGACGGTCTGCAGGGTTACACTGTATTCGCCTTTCGGGCTTCCGTTTATTACTAAAATTTTCATAGTATCATGCTCCGTGTCTTTTAAAAATATATTACAATTATAACATACTGTACGAAAAAATGAGTGCAGAAAGAAAAAAATTTCCTTTCATAGTTTGTACGGCACTGCACACAATAATCACTGAGGAGGGATGAAACTATGAAAGAATATGAAAACAAGAACCAGAACAACACCAACAAGCAGAACAACAATCAGTCCAACAACCAGAACAGCAACCAGAACAACAATCAGAATAACAATCAGAATAACAATCAGACCAATAAGCAGAACAACAAGCAGAATAACAAGCAGTCCAATAACCAGTCCAATAACCAGAACTGCAAGTACGACTACTAATTTCACAAAACGCTATATCATCGAAGGAAAAGAGCAGAAAATATCTGCTCTTTTCTTTGCATTAAGTGCCAATTTGTTATATAATGAAAGGAAGTATATATGTGTGAGGGAATTGGCATGGATACTGAAATTCGCGAATGGTTCGATGAAATCTGGGCATACTGTGAAGAAAACTGGGTGGCAGTGCTGGCTTTAGCCGGAGTGGCATTTGTTTTGCTGCTCTCTGTTGTGCTGATCAGTGCGGCAAAGCGTGAAGATCGAAAGGCTCTGCAGGAACAGGATGTGCCGGAAACCGATGCGGAAGAGATTTTGCCGAATGCAGAACCGGAAACTGAAGAAGAACCGGAACCGGAAACTGAGCCCGAGGTACAGGAACCGGCTGAAACAGAGGAACTGCAGGAAGCGGCCATGGGTATGGTTGACAGCTTGGTAAAAAGCATGGAAAGTGCAGCAGGATCCTCAGGACAGAAGGTGGAATCCATCGAGCTGAAGATTGAAAAAGCACAGCTGACCATCCGTTATGCAGGTGATGCCGAAAAAACTGTAACAGAAAATCTGTTTACGGAAAAAACCTCTGAGAATGAAACCGCAGAAGCTGAAGAAGAAATTGAAGCAGCAGCGGAAGTGGAAACGGAAACTACAGATTTTGCAGAAAATTCCGGACGCCCGAAGCGGTTCGGATTTGACAATATGAATACGGCACGTTCCGGCCGGGTTTATACCGAAGAGGAACTGCTGAATCAGATTAGAGACTAAATAGCGGAGGCAGACATGTTTTGTACAAACTGTGGAAAAAAAGTATATGATGGCGATAAGTTCTGCGCCAACTGCGGAACGAAAGTCAGAAAGGATACACCGGAAGTAAAGCCGGTGAGCCATGACATCGTTTTCAATCCACCATTTAAGGTGGAAGCGGAAAAGCGGACCAGTGAAATTTACAGGGGCTTTGTGTCTGAAAAGCCTGCAGAGGAAAAGAAGCGCACGGCAGAACCGGTAAGCTTTGACTGGAATCTTTCCGGCTTCCCTCAGGAAACCAGAAAGACAGAAGCAGTTGATTTCAATTGGGATTCCGTAGTGGAGCGGAGAAATCAGCAGAGAAGGGAAGAAACACGTCAGGAATACCGTCAGGATGCGCCTGCACCGGTTGTGGACAAAATTGACCTTCACGAAGCTGAAAAACATACTTCTCAGAATGGGAAGGCAGCAGATGCTCTGACAGAGGAAGATATTCTGGCAGCACTGACTGTATCCGGCCGCGTGCGGACACCTTTATATGATGGTCCGCTGGTGGAACCTGCCAAGGCTGCAGCAGAAATGTTTACAGAACCTGTATGGGAGCCTGTGAATGTGCAGATGGAGCGTGCAGCGGCAGAACCGAAGAAACCGGCAGCGGTACCTGTACCGGAACCAGCAGAAGAGAAAGAAGCGGAAGAAGAAAAGACTGCACCTGCAGTTAACGTGGATACTTTCGATCTTTCTGAACTGGGTCTGATTACTGAAATCCCGGAACTGATTCTCCCGGATGATTCGGAAGAACCAGAGCCGGTATGTGAGGCGGAAATTGCAGAAGCACCTGCAGAGGAAGCTGCACCGGAGCCTGTGGCAGAGCCGGCAGCAGAACCTGAGACAGAAGCGCCTGCCATGACTGTCGAAGAACTGGAAGCTGAACTTTTCGGGAACAATTATAAAGGGCTGGGAGCTATGAGCCCGGAAGAAACGGTGAAGAGCACTGCACAGCTTGAAAAGTTCTATACTTATAACAAGAAAAACGAAGAATTCCAGCAGCTGCTGGATCAGGAATATGAGCGTCTCCGCGGTATGGAAAGTGCCCGCAGGGCAGATACGGAGTCCCTGGAATTTACCTGGGCCAGAACGCTCTTCCCTGAACGGGAAGAAGTTCCTGCAGGCGGGGCAGAACATGCAAAAGCGGAAGAAACTCCGGCTGAAGCAGCGCCTCCAGCTGAGGTGCAGCCTGCAGAAGAAAAACAGCCTGTGTCCGATGCAACACTGGACTTCAGTGCGGTGCGCGAAGAAGCGCGTATGAAAAAGAAGCTGGAAGCAGAGATGAAGGAAGCGAAAGCTGAAGAGCATCAGCCTGCAGCAGAGCCGGAAGTTTCCCAACCTGCAGAACCAGCTCATGAAGCTGAAGCAGCGGCAGCGGAAGAGCCGGCGGCCGAAAAAGAGACAGAGCCGGAATCTCCCAGTGAAGAAACCGCAGAAGAAGACATCCATGACGAAAAGGCCAGACTCAGATACTCTGACGTCTTTCCCAGGGAAAGCGCTGGTGATGACAGCCATGCTGGCGATGCTGCTGTATCAGACACTGCGGCCAAAGTGTCGGAAGTGTTCGATGAATACGACGAAGACGATGAACCGAAGAAGATGAACATTATCGTCAAGCTGATTCTGCTGATTCTGATCCTGCTGATTCTGGCAGAAGGCGTGGTTCTTCTGGCGAAGTTTATCGCACCGGACAGTGTCTTTTCTCAGAAGGCTGATGAAGTCGTGGAAATGCTGATGGACCGCATCACCGGAGGTGATGGCAAGACTGCCGGAGATGATGAAGGGGAAAGCAGCCTGCCTGTATCCGGAGATGAAGTGGAAGCGACCTACATCTCAGATATTCTGGCAGAAAAAATTGAACTGCCGGATACCATTGGCGAAGTGCTGGAAGACCCGGCGCTGAAGTATGACGAGAAAAAAGAATATGCCTTCGACGAAATTCCGGATGCTGAGGTTCTGGAAGAAAGCGAATGGAAGACCGGGGAAAATGATGAACCGGTAACCTACGCTGAAGGCGTTCTGACTGCGATTGTGGATTATTATGCACAGTGGCAGGCAACAAACAAAGATACCAGCCTGATAGGTATAAATAAACTGGAAATTGGCGAGATTCGAACAGGGGAAAAGGGGTACTACACGCTTTGCCGGCTGACCTTCGCAGGTGCTGATGGCGAAGAAGTAGTAAAGTATGTAACCGCTTGCGTGAAAATTTCTCAGAATTCCATGGTACTTAATGAAATTAAGGAGGAGAAATTATAATGGAAAAAATCCAGAAAAGAGTCAGTATTGTGCTCCTTGTGCTTGTGCTGATATTTGCAGTATTTTTCAGTGCAGTCACATTCATTACTGACTTCATGTGGTTCAAGGAAATGGGCTATGTGGACGTGTTCCTGAAGGAACTGACCACTCAGCTGAAGGTCGGGGTGCCGACATTCCTTGCCGTAACCGGACTGATGGTTGTCTACATGAGCCATCTGAAAAAAAGTTATTTCAAGAAAATTGCGTCCAGTGAGGACACTGACCAGAAGAAGCTGCGTCAGATTACCTGGCTGCTTGGTGCGGTATTCGGCATTTTTGTGACCGTAAATACCGTGAGTCAGCTGTGGTTTGAAATTCTGAAATTTGCCAACAGCACAGATTTCAACCTGACAGACCCTCTGTTCAATCTGGACATTTCATTCTACATTTTCCGTCTGGAATTCCTGACTCAGCTCAATGAAATTCTGCTGGGGGTAATCGTAGGATTCATCGTACTGACTGTCGTGTACTATATCGTTCTGATGACTGTACGTACACCGGATATGTTCAAGACAGAATTCCCTGACGAAGAAGAAACACCGTTCGGCCAGCAGTACGCTGACGAAGAACGCTACAGCGGAAACTCCAGTCCGTTTGAAAACGGTCCGGGAGCGGAAGGCGCAGGTTCTGCAGCGGATGACATGTTCGGAAAGTTCCAGGAAGCATTCTTTGGAAAGAAAGCCAAGAAGCGTCCGGTGAAGCCGAAAAAGCAGTTCGATGATAACAACTTCAAACAGCTGCTGTCTATCGCATCCGGCAAAATCGGTCTGCTGGGCTTCATCTTCTTCCTGATGATTGGCGTGAACTTCTTCCTGCAGCAGTTCAACCTGCTGTACGGACATACCGGTGCCGTTTATGGTGCAGGCTTTACTGCAGTTAATGTAACTCTGTGGATGTACCGCGTGCTGGCCGGTCTGGCAGTGGTTTCCGCAGTTCTGTTCGTTGTATTCCTGAAAAAGAAGGATTACAAGAAGCTGCTGACAGCGCCAGTTATCATGATTCTGGTAGGTATCATCGGTACCGGTGCTACTTATCTGGTACAGGAATTCATCGTATCTCCTGACGAAATTGATAAGGAAAGCAAATATCTGGAGTGGAATATTGAGTACACCCAGTCAGCATATGAGCTGGATGACGTAGTGACCAGAGATTTTGCAGCGGACAACAAGCTGACATCGGCCGACATTAATGCAAATACGGAAACTATTAACAACATCCGTGTAAACGACTTTGATCCTGCGAAGCAGTTCTACAACCAGACACAGTCCATCCGTCAGTACTATACATTCAATGACGTGGATGTGGACCGTTATATGATTAACGGAAAGTACACGCAGGCATTCCTGACTACCCGTGAAATCGACGAAAACAAGATCGACAGTTCCTGGCTGAACCGTCATCTGAAGTATACCCATGGTTACGGTATTGCTCTTTCCAGAGTAGACCAGGTAACTGCCAGCGGTCAGCCTGACGTGCTGATCGGAAACATTCCGCCGGAATCTGAAGTGGCGGAAATTCAGATTGAACGTCCGGAAGTATACTTCGGCGAACTGTCCAATGAATATATCATCATCAATACCCAGGAAGAGGAATTCGACTATCCGAAGGGTTCCACCAATGCCTACACCATGTATGAAGGCAAAGCGGGCATCAAGCTGGGTCTGCTGAACCGTATCCTCTTTGCAATCCGCGAAGGAGACGTACAGATGCTGGTTTCCACCAACATCGACAGCGAGTCCAGAATCATCATCAACCGTAACGTGATGAACCGTATCCAGATGATTATGCCGTATCTGACCTACGAGGATGACCCTTATATGGTAACTGCAGACGGCAAGCTGTACTGGATGGTGGATGCTTATACTATGAGCAGCTACTACCCTTATTCTGAACCATATGATGGTGTGAACAACTACATCAGAAACTCCATCAAGGTGGTTGTGGATGCCTACAACGGTGATGTAAGCTTCTATGTGGTAGATGAAAATGATCCGATTGCTGCGACCTATTCTAAGATTTATCCGACTCTGTTCAAAACTGCAGACCAGATGCCGGAAAGCCTCAAGTCCCATATCCGTTATCCGAACTACCTGCTGACCATTCAGGCAGCGGTATATTCCAGATATCATATGGAAGACGTAAACGTATTCTATCAGAACGAAGACCAGTGGGAAATCGCTTATGAAGTTTACGGTACTGAAAGAGTGCAGCAGCAGCCGAACTACTATATTGCAAAGCTGCCGGATGGTGAAAAGGCTGAGTTCTTCAACTCCATCGCATTCACACCGAAGTCCAAGATGAATATGACTGCACTGATGGTGGCAAGAAATGACGGAGATGCTTATGGTGAGCTGGTACTCTTCCAGTTCCCTAAGAGCAAGACTGTTTACGGTCCGGAACAGGTGGAAGCACAGATTGACCAGAACACCGAAATTTCCAAGGAATTCTCCCTGTGGAGTTCTTCCGGTACATCTTACAGAAGAGGTAATATGTTTGTAATTCCAATCAATACATCTCTCCTGTACGTGGAACCGGTATATCTGGAAGCGACCAATTCTTCTATTCCGGAAGTAAAGCGTATCATCATGGCATATGACGATAAGATTGCTTATGAAAATACTGTAGCAGAATGTCTCGTAGAACTCTTCGGCAAGAAGGCAGAAGATGGCGTAGGCACTGAAGATGGTACAGGCAGCGGCAGCGGAACAGATACAGGTACCGGTGAAGGCGGCGGCCAGAGCAGCCAGCCGCTGACTCAGACTGAACTGATTCAGAAGGCAGTGGAAGCCTTCGAAAATGCGGAGACAGCTCAGAGAGACGGTGACTGGGCAGAGTACGGCGAGTACCTGGATGAACTGGAAAAATATCTGAATGAACTTGCAAGCTAATCAAGTTTGTGCTAAAATTTTAAGTTATTAATAATGAAATTTAATGGGGTATTCCTGCATCGCAGGGATGCCCCAATCGTGCTGTATTTAATGGAGGTAAAAATGCTGGAGTTTGATTTAAGCAAGATGCTGTTTAACATTCCTGCTGACAAACATGGAAAAGATGACCTTATAGAGCTGCTGGAAAAGCATCCTGAAGTCCAGTTCGTTTCTTTTGCCGGAATTGACATCGCCGGTAATGACACAGACGAACGTATTCCGATGAAGATGTTCATGAAAGATATGGACGATATGCTGGTTCACGGGGTACAGACCGACGGCTCCTCCGTAGATCTTCCCAAGATTGCCGACCTGAACAACGGTAAGGTGGATCTGGTTCCGGACCTGACTGTTAACTGGTTTGTAGACTACAATTATGACAATATTGACATCCATACCGGCCTGCCGGTAGGAACCCTGAGAATTCCTGCCTATCTGGTTCACAACGAAAAGAACGAAGTAGGTGCCCGTTCCATTCTGAAGAACACCATCGCGGCATTTAAGGGAGAACTGATGGAGATGCTCCGCCAGTATCCATACGCTTTCGAGTATATTCACGGTGTGGACAGCGCAGATGACATCGAAGATATCTGCATCACCAGTGCCACAGAACTGGAATTCTGGGTTAAGACACCGGAAGATAAGGCGGACCGCGAGCAGCTGTCCACTTCTCAGGAACTGAAGGAACAGTACTGGAAGAGAACCTATGGCCCGGTAAGAACTGCACTTGAAAAATCCCTGGAAATCATCGACTGCTACGGCGTGGGCGTAGAAATGGGCCACAAAGAAGTAGGCGGAGTTAAATCCCAGATTACCAGCGCAGGTTCCCATGAGCACATCATGGAACAGCTGGAAATCGACTGGAAGTACGCAGATGCAATGCAGGCAGCCGATAATGAAAAGCAGGTAAAATATATTATCCGTGACGTGTTCAATCAGTTCGGTCTGCACACCACCTTCATGGCCAAGCCAATCGAAGGGGTAGCAGGTTCCGGTAAGCATACTCACCTGGGTGTGGCAGCACGTCTGAAGAACGGAAAGATGGTAAATCTCTTTGCGGCAAAGAAGCCGACAGAAGACTACCTCAGCCCTCTGGGGTTCGGCGGCCTGATGGGTATTCTGAGAAACTACGAAGCGATTAATCCGATCGTAAGCTCCACCACCGACTCCCTGAACCGTCTGAAACCTGGTTATGAAGCTCCGGTATGTATCGTAACCTCTCTCGGTAAGAGCGTAACCGAAGCATCCAGAAACCGTTCCATCCTGGTGGGCCTCATCAGAGATGCGAAGAACCCGATGGCGACACGTTTTGAGCTGAGAGCTCCGAATCCGAAGAGCAACACCTACATGGTACTGGCAGCCAGCTACATGGCTATGCTGGACGGTATCCGTGCTGTACTGGAAAACGGCAAGACTCCGGCAGAACTGGAAAAGTCCATCTCCAAGAAGTACGGAGAAGAGGACTTCTACCTGGATACTGACCGTGAATACAGAAGTGAAAACAACGTATTCGAAGACTACACCAAGGAAGAACGCGACAGACTGTTTGGTGAAGCACCTGCTACTGTATGGGAAAACATGCAGGGGCTGATCAGATATCCGGAAAAGAGAAAGGCAATTCAGGGCAGTGTAATCAGTGACCTGTCCATCGAGTCCTTCATCGAAGCGACTCTGAGCCAGTGGAAGATGGAACTGCATAACCGTGATATTCCGAACTACATGGATATCGTACGTGAATGTGTGAAGCTCCATGGTGATGATGCTACCGACTATGACGTGGTAAACTGGAATGTGGTGAACCGTCTGCGTCATCACATCGGTAAGAATACCCTGGCTGAAAAGTGTCTGCTGACCCGTGCCATTGAAGCACTGGATGCGGGAGACTACAACCTGGCTTCCGACCTGCAGGTGGAAATTCAGGTGAAGATGGCTGAGCTCATCGAAACTTATATCAGTTACAAAAAGAATTTATTCTAAGATCTAATACATAACGATTATTAATGAAAAACGGAAAGAGGAAAGAACATGTTAGACATTAAGAGAATCAGAGAAGATTACGAAGGTGTGAAAGCTGCAGTAGAAAGAAGATGCAAGGGCAGCTTTGGTATCGAAAACGTAGTAAAGTATGACGAAGAAAGAAGAGCAATCCTGGCAGAAGTGGAAGCAATGAAGAATAAGCAGAACACTGTTTCCAAGGAAATTCCAAAGCTGAAGAAGGCTGGCGAAGATACCACTGCTATCATGGCTGAAATGAAGGAACTGTCCGCTAAGATCAAGGAAATGGACACACAGCTGGCAGAAGTGGAAGCAAACCTGCAGAACGCACTGCTGAACGTTCCGAATACTCCAAACGCTGAAGTACAGATCGGCGAAGACGATTCCGATAACGTAGAAGTAAGAAAGTTCATGGAACCGACTCAGTTCGATTTCGAGCCGAAGGCTCACTGGGATCTGGGCGTAGATCTGGACATCCTGGACTGGGAAAGAGCAGCTAAGATCTCCGGTGCAAGATTCACTGTATACAAGGGCATCGGTGCGAGACTGGAAAGAGCAGTAATCAACTTCATGCTGGACCTGCACACTGTAGATCAGGACTACGTGGAAATTCTGCCTCCATTCATGGTAAACAGAGCAGCAATGACCGGTACCGGCCAGCTGCCTAAGTTCGAAGAAGATATGTTCTACATCCCTCAGAAGGACTTCTTCCTGGTTCCAACTGCAGAAGTTCCTGTAACCAACCTGAGAGCACAGGAAATCATGCCTGAAGCTGAACTGCCTGTATACTACACTGCATACACTCCTTGCTTCAGAGCAGAAGCTGGTTCCGCAGGCCGTGACACCAGAGGTCTGATCAGACAGCATCAGTTCAACAAGGTAGAACTGGTTAAGTTCGTTAAGCCTGAAGGTTCTTACGACGAGCTGGAAAAGCTGACCAACGATGCAGAAGAAGTACTGAAGGTTCTGGGCATCCCTTACAGAGTAGTAAGACTGTCCACCGGTGACCTGGGCTTCTCCTCCGCTATGACATACGACATCGAAGTATGGATGCCTTCCTACGGAAGATATGTTGAAATCTCTTCCTGCTCCAACTTCGAAGATTATCAGGCACGCCGTGCTAACATCAGATTCAGACCGGAAGAAGGCGGAAAGCCTGAATTCGTTCACACTCTGAACGGTTCCGGCCTGGCAGTAGGCAGAACTGTAGCAGCTATCCTGGAAAACTTCCAGCAGGCTGACGGCAGCGTAATCGTTCCTGAAGCTCTGAGACCTTACCTGGGCGGTCTGGAAGTAATCACCAAGTAATATCGTAACTATACAATATGAAATACAAAGACCCGTAGTCTGCGGATATCTCCACAGGCCTGCGGGTCTTGTGATATACGAAAGGATTCTGAACATGGCTGATGTAATTTTAATGCCTGCAATTGGACTGATGGCTTTTTATGCAGCGGCAGCTCTCCTGCCAGCCATCGTTTTATTACGATATATCTATCGGCATGATCATATTGAAAAAGAACCGGCTCCGCTGCTGATAAGGCTGCTGCTGGGGGGCGTGCTGTCTGCCTTCGCAGCGATTCTGCTGGAAACGGTGGGCATGTGGATTCTCCCGGTGATTGCGGCAGAGGATTCTGTGCTGTATTACGTGCTGCTGGCTTTCCTTGTAGTTGCAGTATCTGAAGAGGGCGCAAAGCTTTTCTTCCTGAAGAAGTACAGCTGGGATCAGCCGGCCTTTAACTATATGTTTGACGGTATTGTATATTCTGTATTTGTTTCTCTGGGCTTTGCGGCGTTCGAGAACGTGAAGTATGTGTTTGACTATGGACTGTCTGTAGCCTTTTCACGTGCCTTCCTGGCAGTGCCTGCCCATATGGCTTTTGCCGTATTTATGGGGATTTTCTACGGGCGTGCCCGCTGCTATGCGCACCGAGGCAAAGGTGCTGCAGCAAAAACCAATATGATGGCAGGTTTTCTCGCAGCAGCGCTTCTTCACGGATTCTATGATGCATGCCTCATGGTGGGCACCAACCTGTCCCTGATTGTATTCGTGGGATTTGTGATTTTTATGTATTTCTTCGTGTCCCGTGTGGTGAAAACAGCGGCGGCAGAAGACCAGCCGTTATAATATTGTACGAAAAAAGGCGGTACTGCACAGCATGGCAGTACCGCCTTTTTATTTTTAATCACGTTTCTGTACCAGAATGGCACCGGTAAGGAGAAGAACCACTCCGAGAATCCGGGCCGGTCCGGGAGGATGAACCTCAAGTCCGAACAGTCCCACGGCATCGCAGATGACAGAACCCACCAGCTGGCCGGTTACCAGCATGCTGAAGTAGGATGCGAAGCCAATCTTCTTAGGTATAATAATGGATCCGACCACAAGAGCAGTTCCGATGACACCGCCTGACAGCATCCAGAGCTTCAGAGTCAGCAGCTGTGATGCAGCAGGTATCTGATAAATTCCCAGCAGATGAAAGAGGGGAATCAGAAGCAGCAGCGTCAGAATCCCGGTGCCGAAGCTGGCCAGAGATGCAAAGACCGGATTTGCAGTGACGGTACGGAGCCGGCCGTTAATGGCGGACTGCACCGTGAAGATGGCACCGGTGGAGAAACTGAGGAAAGCACATAATATCTGAATCATAAGAAACCTCCTTTATGTCAGCTGCACCAGCACAGCACCAGACAGAAGAAGGAGAATGCCGGCGATGCGTCTTTTGCTGAGTTTGGAAATGCTGGTTCCGAACCAGCCAACGTGGTCGATGGCGGCGGAAAATATCATCTGGCCTGTCACCATCATGGCGAAAAAAGCACCGTAACCGATGACCGGTGGGAACAGAAGGGTGGCCATGACATAAATGACACCCAGCGGTCCACCAATCCACAGCCACCAGTGAGTGATGCGGAGCCGGCGGCGGTCAGGCAGCTTATAAATCTTTTTACGGCTGGTCCAGGCCAGAAGTGCCAGAAGAAGGATGGTTCCTACAGTAAAATTTACCGCTGTGGCAACCAGCGGATTGCCTGTGGCCATACGGATCTGTCCGTTGATACCGGACTGGATACTGGTGGAAAAGCCGATCATAAATGCGAGCAATATATAGAAGAGATTCATGGTTCACCTCATAAACGATTTTGCTGTATTTATCCTACACCTGTTTAAAAAAAGAGGCAAGCGGTTTATTGACAGAAACAGAATTTCCGCGAAGCATTGCGAAGATGGGAATAATATGTTAATATAAAGGACAGGTTTTGTAAAACTCAGGAGGAAAGAAAAATGAAAACACGTACATGGAAAATCATGATTGCAGCGGAAATTGTAGTATTGTTTCTGGCGGTAATTCTGGTATTTCCAAGCAATATGTATACAAAGGAAGCCTTTGACAGCAAGGTGGAAGAAAGCTTCCTTACTTATGTAGGTGTGGAATGTGATTTCGCACAGACAGGGGACGAAGACGGCGCATTTCTTTATGAAGGAACCGTGGCTACTGGTGAAAAGATTACAGCTCGTGCGGAGTACAGAGATGTATTCGGCAAGTACAACCTGACACATCTTACATACGAAATGGAAGATGGCCAGGGGTCTGCGTCTCTGGACCGTGTGGACCTGTGGGAATTCCTGCGGAATATGGTGCTGATTCTGATCGGCGTAGCTTTCGTAATCTGGGGATCTGCGGGTTACCTTAAACGCCATAAGGCTGATAAAGAAAAAGAAGAGCCAAAGATTAAGCTGAAGCGCAAGAGAGGCTAATGAAGAAAAGATGATAAACGGATGGAAACCCCATCCGTTTTATGTTACACTGAAAGCAGTATTATGGAGGAGTATGGCCATGACGGAGCGAAAGAGATACAATTTGATTGGCGACCGCAGATTTTATAAAAAAGTCTGCATGATTACCCTGCCGATTATCGTGCAGAACGGAATTACAACTTTTGTTAATCTGCTGGATAATATTATGGTTGGACAGGTGGGAACGGAGCAGATGTCCGGTGTGGCCATCGCCAACCAGCTGGTCTTTATATTTAATCTGTGCATTTTCGGTGCTGTGGCAGGGGCCGGGATTCTGGGGGCCCAGTTCTACGGCAGCGGAAATCATGAAGGGCTGCGGAACACATTCCGCTTCAAGCTGGTCAGCGGCATCGTACTGGCACTGGGCTTTTTCGCTATCTTTATCTTCGGCGGCGAAACCCTGATTGGAACCTTCCTGCATGAAGGACAGGGCGGTGGTGACCTGGAGGCAACACTGGAATATGGGTATCGATATCTGCTGGTAGTGATGGCAGGTCTGATTCCTTTCGCCCTGACGCAGGGATATTCGGGTACACTCCGTGAAACCGGTCAGACCGTAGTTCCGATGGTGGCCGGCATTGCGGCGGTCCTGGTGAATCTTGTCTTCAATTATATACTTATTTTCGGTAAATTCGGTTTCCCTGCCCTGGGCGTAGTGGGTGCAGCACTGGCTACGGTGATTTCCCGTTATGTGGAGTTTGGGATCGTGGCAGTCTGGACTCATACCCATGCGGAGCAAAATCTGTTTGCCCGCGGTCTTTACCGCAATTTCCGCATTCCGGCCCCTCTGGCCAAGCAGATTTTCATCGTGGGTCTGCCCCTGTTTGTAAATGAACTGCTCTGGTCCTGTGGTATGACGTTTATGAACCAGTGCTATTCCGTACGCGGTCTGGAGGTTGTGGCTGCCTTTAACATTGCAACAACCATCGGTAATGTATTCAATGTGGTATTCCTGTCTCTGGGAACTGCAGTGGGCATCATCATCGGGCAGCTGCTTGGGGCAGGAAAGCTGGAGCAGGCACGGCGTGAAGACAACCAGCTCATTGCATTCAGCGTATTTTGCTGTGTAATTACGGGTTGTCTCATGTGTCTGGTGGCACCGTTCTTCCCGGATCTCTACAATACCGATGAACTGGTTAAGGGCCTGGCTACCCAGCTGATTCTGATCGCAGGATGCTGCCAGCCGATTTACGGATTCATTCACGCTACTTACTTTACCCTGCGTGCCGGAGGAAAGGCCATCGTCACCTTCCTTTTTGACAGTGCATATATGTGGGTTCTTTCCATTCCGGTGGTATTCACCCTAAGCCGGTTTACAGCACTGCCGATTCAGATGGTATATCTGACTGCACAGCTGACAGACCTGATTAAAGTATGCATCGGTTTTGTTCTGGTTAAGAAGGGCGTGTGGATGAAGACCATCGTGGAAAAGGATAAGTAATTTTTCGGGAGCTTAATCATGAAGAAGAAATATATACTGGCAGTAGTACTGTTTCTGGTATCTATCTGCGGAATTAAATATTTTGATATTGTGACCCGCTATGATATCGATCTGTTCAGTTTTCTGAAATACTCCCGGAAACTGTCGGAGAATGAAACTGTTTTCTTGAACTCCAGGGAGATTCATTACGGGATTGACATCAATGACGAACCATTTGCCTTCGTATCTGATGATACCAGTCAGAACATGGGCATCTTGGTTGACTACTTCAATCAGCTGTCCGTAACACTGGAAAACAACTTTCAGCCGGTGACCTATGACAGCTACAATCTGGCAATCCGGCTGAAGGATGGTGACATTGATGCGGCAGTGCTGAATAAGACTGCGGTCAATCAGAATGTATTTCTTTTTACGCAGCCGCTGTATACGGAACGGAGCAAAATCCTGGTTTCCGGCGATTCGGAAATTGAGACGATTGCCGAAGTGCATGATATGTCCATTGCCGTAATATCTGGTACGCTGGCGCATCATGCTGCCAATCAGGCCTTTGGCAGCAATGATACAGTAAACATGGTGCTGACGGATGATCTGGAGGAAAGCTTCTTCCTTTTGGGTATGGGAGAAGTGGATGCTATCCTGGGTGATGAAGCCAAGATTTCCTATTATCTCAACTCTGCAATTAAAGTAAACCGATTTAAATTCCTGGAAGGCTCCCTGTCAGAAGAGGAAGTCTGCGTGGCTGTGAACAAAGATCAGGAGATGCTTTACAGCATTCTGAACAAAGGGATTCTCGAACTGAAAAAGAATAATCAGTACAATCACATACATTCCAAGTGGTTTGGAAGTTTTATTCCGGAAGTGAACGAAGTATCATACCGATTTTCGGCCAATGGTGTAATTTTACTGCTCACCGTAATTTTCGGCATGATTGTATGGAACCAGACGGTATCCAATCAGGTATGGATAAAGACGCGGGAACTGGAAGAAAGTCAGGAAGAACTGAGGAATCTGCTGGATAACCTGACCGACGGAATTATCGTAACTGACGGAGACGATGTGGTGGAAGTGTGCAATCAGAGCATACTTGATATGCTGTCCCTGGAGGAAGAGCAGGTGATAGGCCGGAAACTGGAACGGGTAGAAGGCCTGCAGCCATATCTGCAGCAGGCAAATAAGCCGGCAGCGCTGCAGGTGAAACAGCAGTATTATCTGGTATATAAGCGGAAGCTGGACAGTCATTCTGCCAAGCAGCTGCTTTTCATAGAAGACTATACGCAGCGGTACAAATATGAAAGTATAACGCGGCAGGAGGCCAAGATGATTGCGGTAGGGGAACTTTCTGCAGGTCTGGCTCATGAAATCCGCAATCCGCTTGGACTGATAAAAAGTTATATTTATCTGATCCGCAAGAAACTGTCTGATTCAGTCAGCCTGCATGCAGTACAGGTTATCGATGATTCTGTGGACAGAATTAATAATCTGATTGAAAATCTTCTGGGATTCTCCCGGCTCTCCAGAGAAAAGACAGAAGTAGTCAATGTGGAAGAACTGATCTGGTCCATGGTTATGCTGGAACATAAAAATCTGGAAAAGAATAACATCGATATTCAGGTGGATATGGATCTGGAAAACGGAAGTGAACTGCCGGTTAACGAAGATATTCTCAAGCTGACCATCGTCAATCTGTTTAATAACAGCATTGATGCACTGACCCAGGTTCAGAGAAAAGAAAAACAGATCCGCATTAAAGTGTGGGAAACGGAAGACCGTCTGCTGCTTGATTTTGCTGATAACGGAAGCGGTATCTCCAGCGAAAACCTGGAGGCGGTGTTCAATCCGTTTTTCACCACCAAGGAAACAGGTACCGGACTGGGCCTTTATATACTGAATTCGGAAATACGGGGCGTCAACGGAACGATTACCGCAGAAAGTACGGAGGGGCAGGGGACCTGCTTCCACGTGACTTTGCCGATAGAAAGAGAGGAAGTTTATGGATAACGGCCGCAGAAATTACAGAATACTGATTGTAGACGATGAAATTGAATATCAGAATGTGGTTTCCCTTATTCTGGAAGATGCGGGGTATTCAGCAGCAGCCTGCTCCAATGGACGTGAAGCGTTGGAATACCTGAAAAACAATGATGTGGATCTGGTTATCACAGACCTGCGTATGCCAGTGATGACAGGAACAGAGCTTATCGAAAATATCCGGCAGATGGAGCTGGACGTGGATATTCTGGTAGTAACTGCCTACGGAAGCATCGAAGGAGCTGTAGATGCGATTCGCCTTGGTGCGGCAGATTATTTCGTAAAAAGCAGTAATCTGGACGAACTGATTATGAAGGTGGACCGAATTGCACGCATGAAGAGGCTGGAACATAAGGCGGATATCCTGCTGAAAAATCAGAATGCGGAAGAGGTATTCCTGGATTCGAAGAATCCGCAGTACTGCCAGCTGTTGGACATGTGCAACCGGACTGCAGATACCAACATCAATATTCTGCTTCTGGGTGAATCCGGTGTAGGCAAAGAAGTTGTGGCCAACTATATTCACCGGATCAGCAACCGTGCCGATGAGCCGTTTATTCCGGTAAACTGCCAGGTATTCCCGGAAGGTGTTATTGAATCAGAACTTTTCGGACATGAAAAAGGATCCTTTACCGGGGCAGTAGGAAACCGCATCGGGAAGTTTGAGGAAGCAAACTACGGAACCCTGTTTCTGGATGAAATCGGGGATCTGCCGCTTATGACCCAGGGGAAACTTCTTCGTGCACTGGAAACGAGAAGCATTGAGAGGATTGGGAGCAACAAGCGGATTAATCTGGACGTGCGTTTTATCTTTGCGACCAATAAGAATCTGAATAAGGAAATTGAGCAGGGTGCATTCCGTGATGACCTGCTCTACCGTATCAATACTCTGACTCTTACGATTCCTCCGCTGCGGGAAAGGAGAGAGGACCTGCCGGGGCTCATCGACTTCTTTGTGAGAAAAACTGAAATCGATCAGAAGAAAAAAGACATCCGTATAGATGAAGAAGTAATGGATCACCTGCTGCGGTATGATTATCCGGGTAACATCCGTGAATTGAAAAATATCATTGAACGTATGATTGCCCTCAGCCGGGGCGGCCGTGTTACCATGGCGGAACTGATGCTGCCGGGAGGAAGCAGTTTTTCCATGTTTGGCAGAGGCGAAATTACCACCCTGCGGGAAGCTCGCGGAGAGTTTGAAAGAAAATATATCGAGGCTGCACTCCGCAAAAACGACTGGAATGTGGAAAAATGTGCTGCAGTGCTGGGAATCACATCCCGTCAGCTTTGGAATAAAATCGGGCAGTATGAACTGCACCGTCCGGAATAGGGAAGTGAAAGAAGAATAGAGTGTGAAATTAATTTCACATAATACTGAAATTTACATCAGTGTTAATGCAAATAAAGCAGGTCTGCCTGAAATGAGGCAGGCCTGTTTTTGTTGATTTTCAGCGGTTTCTGCAGGATTGTTAAGAATGTGCCAAGAATGGCACGGATTTTGCTATTAATAAGTGCGATGAGGAAATAGCAAAAAATGCTATAGTTATTGAAAGGAAGGACTTATTATGAAAAAGTTAACCGCACTGTTAATGATTCTGGTTCTGTGCTTCAGCCTGCTGGCTGGCTGCGGTGGCAGCGATGCTCCTGCTGGCGATTCCGCTGAACCTATCACAGTAAAGATCGCTCACACTGACTCTTCTTCCAGATCCACTCACGTGTACTCTGAAAAGATTCAGACAATCCTGGACGAAACTGCTCCTGGCAGATTCGTAGTTGAAGTTTACTCCGATGGTCAGCTGGGTGACACTACTGACGCTATCGCAGGTCTGGGTCTGGGCACCGTTCAGATCGTATTCGACCTGGTATCCTGCTTCACTCAGGTTGCTGGTGATGACTCCGCTTGTATCGACCTGCCTTACCTGTACCCATCCTTCGAAGCTTGGGAAACTGGTATGATGGAAAACGGCGGTCTGGAACTGTTCAACGAAACTATCGCTGACGCAGACTTCTACTGCATCGACCTGTACTACAACGGTATCAGACAGCTGATCTCCTCCGCTAAGAACTATCACGGCGTAGAAGACTTCGCTGGTCAGAAGATCAGAATCGCTCAGAACGACCTGAACGTAGAAATGTGGAAGGCTATGGGCGCTAACCCAACTCCAATGGCTTGGGGCGAAGTAGTTACCTCCCTGTCTCAGGGTCAGGTAGACGCTCTGGACCACTCCCTGGGCGTATTCAACGACTTCAACTTCCATGAAGTTGCACCTTACGTAACCATCACTAACCACGCTTCTTCTCCATTCCCTATCGTATGCTCCAAGGCATGGATCGAATCCCTGGACCCTGCTGACAGAGAAGCTCTGGAAAACGCTATTCACGAAGTAGCTGCTGGCCAGAGAGCTGAAGAAAGAGCTAACGAAGCTGACTACATCGCTAGATTCGAAGCAGAAGGCGCTACTGTATACGAACTGACTGCTGACGAAATCGCTGCACTGCAGGAAGTTTGCGTACCAGTTTATGACTGGATGCGTGACAGAGCAGGCTCTGAAGTAGTTGACAAGTGGCTGGCTACTGTACCTCAGTAAATTAAACAAACATCTTGGGGGCAATTTCGATTGCCCTCATCTTTTTTGGAGGAAAAAATAATGAAAGAAAAAGGCAAGTTTTTCAAGGCCATCGATAAAGCCGAAGACGTTTGCCTGGTGACCATGTTTATCGCCATGGTAGCTGCAATTTTTCTCCAGGTTATCATGAGATTCGTTTTCAATAACTCTCTGACCTGGTCCGAAGAATTAGGTAAGTTCATCTTCGTGTGGATCTCCTGGCTGGGAATCAGCCTGGCTGAAAGAAAGAACGAACATATTAAGATTACTCTGGTAACTGACCGCCTGTCTCCTAAGTGGCGCACTGTCTGCGAAATCCTGTCCGGTATCTGCATGCTGCTGATTCTGGGCGTTATCGTATTCTACGGTGTGAAGCTGGTTATCTTCCAGCAGAGAGTTACCTACGCAGGTATCAAGATCAGCACATCCTGGGGTTATCTGTCCCTGGTTCTGGGCTGTGGTTTCATGATTCTGCGTGTAATTGGCGGCATCATCAGAAATATTCAGATCCTGAAGAGCGGCAACTATCCTGTGGATGCAGTTGCTGAACCTGCTCTGGAAGGAGGTGCCGAATAATGGCTGTTGCTGTATTATTTATCGCACTTTTCGTATTATTAGTAATTGGTGTACCTGTTGGTTTTGCTATCGGCGGTGCTACCATGTTATCCATGCTGCTTTGTTCTGACCTGAACATGGTAGTAAATGCACAGTATTGCTACAGTGGTATCTTCTCCTTCACCGTAATGGCAATTCCATTCTTCATGCTGGCTGGTACCATCATGTCCACCGGCGGTATCGCAAAGAGAATCGTAAACTTTGCATCCGCTCTGATTGACTTCGTAAATGGTGCTATCGGCTGTGTAACCATCATCGCCTGCTGCTTCTTCGGTGCACTCTGCGGTTCCGGTATGGCAACTGCATCTGCAATCGGTAGCATGATGATTCCGGAAATGAAGAAGAAGGGCTACGACCCTGCATACGCTGCAACCATTGTATGTTTCGGCGGTATCGTAGGTCCAATCATTCCACCAAGCTTATCCTTCGTATTATACGGTGCATCCACCAACACTTCTATTCCGAAGCTGTTCCTGGCGGGTGTACTGCCTGGCATCCTGATTGGTGTAATCTTCGTATGCGCGAACATTATCATGTGTACTCTGAGCGGCACCGACCTGAGAAAGAACAGCCAGACTGTAGTAGAAAAGGTACCTATGGGCGTTTCCATGATGAACCGTCTGAAGAATATCGCAAAGGCGACTGCAGATGGTTTCTGGGCTCTGCTGGCTCCAGTTATCATTCTGGGTGGTATCTACTCCGGTATCTTCACTCCAACTGAAGCTGCCTGTGTATCCGTAATCTACTCCATCATCATCAGCTTATTTGTATACAGGGATATGGACCTGAAGGGCCTGTATGACACCTTCCTGAGCACTTCCGTGCTGAACGGTGCTACATCTTTCCTGCTGGGTACATCCACTGTATTCTCCACCTTCATGACATTCGAGAAGGTTCCGCAGATGATCACCGAGTTCCTGACAGGTGTATCCGACAATCCTTATGTAGTACTGATGTTCATCAACGTCTTCCTGCTGATTGTTGGCTGCTTCCTGGATACAGTACCAGCTATCATCGTAATGGCACCAATGCTGCTGCCAACCGTAGAGGCAATGGGCATCAACCCAATCCACTTCGGTGTAATTATGGCGGTTAACCTGGCTCTGGGCCTGTGTTCTCCTCCATATGGCTGCAACCTGTTCGTAGGTGCTGCAGTAGCGAAGATCAAGATGGAATCCATGTTCAAGTACATTATTCCATATTTCGCCGTAGGTATTTTAGCTCTGCTGATTATCACATACGTTCCATGGCTGTCCCTGGTATTTGTATAAGGATATAAAATAAAGAATGAAAACAGTAATTGTTTACTTGGGTCTGGCTGCTGCAGGTTATGCAGCAGCCATTCCTTTACGCACAAAAAAAGAATCCTTCGGATGGATGGGTACCTTCCTGATGGTACTGGTGCGGGGCCTGGTGCTTCTCATGGGATTCCGCATCGGATCTAATGCCAAAGTGGTTTCCAATCTGGCATCCATCGGTCTGCAGTCTCTGCTCATTGCAGTCGTATCACTGATCTTCACGGTAGCCGGCCTCCATCTGCTGCGGCGTACCATGGGATATGACCGGTATGGCAGACTGGCTTCTGCAGCCGATATATCGGATTCCTGTGATTCCGCATCGTCAGGCAAAACATCTTCTGTCGGTTCTGTGCTGAATAAATCCACAGTGACCATGATTCTCAGCGTTCTGACAGGCTTCCTGGTGGGCTGGCTTCTCATTCTGAAGCTGGGTGTAATGGATTATGACAGTGCCTATGCTGCAACCGGTCTGCTGGTAACCTGGGGCCTCTATATCATGGTATTCCTGGTGGGAATGGACATGGGCTTTGACGGTACCATCGTTACTGTATTCCGCCAGAGCGGCCTGAAAATCCTGGCTTTTCCGGCAGTGACTGCGGCGGCGACGCTGGCAGGTGTTATGCTCTGCGGCCTGATTTCCCCACTGAACCTGCAGGAAAGTGCAGCGGTGGGATGCACATTTTGCTGGTACTCCCTGGGACCGAACATCATGATGGATGCGGGCATGGTCATGGCGGGGGCGTACTGCTTCCTGGTGAATTTTCTCCGGGTGCTGCTGTCCTTGATTACCGTGCCGGTAGTGGCAGCCAGAGTCGGTTATCTGGAAACGGTAGGCATGCCTTGCGCTGCGGCCATGGACGTGTGTATTGCAACCATCACCCAGGCCACCAATAAGGAAACAGCGGTGTATGCTTTTGCCTCCGGTGTGATGTTTACGGCAGCCATTCCGATTGCAGTACCGCTGATTGTGGGATTATAATATGGACGGATACTTTTCCTTTGGAAAGTGTCCGTTTTTTTTGTAACTTTTTTGTGGCGAAATTTGAGTTATTAATATGATGACAAGTCGTAAAAAATGTAATAGAATGGGAAAAAAGGAAAGGAGCAATTGATATGAAAATGTGGAGGCGTATTTTATTTGTGGCGGTTGTGCTGATTGCGGTGTGTGTGGGTACGGCCAGTGCGGATACCGCAGGAAGTCAATATCCAGAGGCAAGTATTTCACCAGCATCCGGGGGTGACACGGTTTTTTATGATACTTTGCAGGATGCTCTGAAACATGTTCAGCCTGGAGATACAGTCAGTTTGGACCGGGATGCAGTGATAAAACCAGACTTTATTCCGGATGTATCCTGTACGATTATGTCCCTTGGCGCTGGGTATGATATTTATGTGGATATGGGCAGTGAAACGGACTTGCTTTTACCGTGTGCGGATTTGAGGCTGGAAGGTGTAAATGTTCGCCCCGCTGATGAGGAAACGCCACTGAACCTTATTTTACAGGGGACCAGTCTTACTTTAAACCGAAGTAAGATTTACGGAGATGTGCATCTCGATGAGACGGCAGTTCTTGCTATAAATGGCGGAGTTTACCTTAATGCAATCAGAGGAAATGGCCGCTTGGAAATGAACGGAAACTTTCTGGCTGCGGAAACAATAGAAGCGGCTTCGCTCTATGTGGAAAGAGGGACTCTTTCATGCAATGCGAAAGAGCCGATTGATTCATTTATAACCATTCATAATAAACCGGGGCAGAGTGCAGAAGATATCATTTTTGTCAGAAATATGACCTTTGAATGTATGGAAGGGACAGCTGATGTACTTACAGATCAGGGGATGAATCCTGAGATAAAGCTGCTGAAATTTGATTATCCTGTGAAAATTGACACGCAAAGTATGGCAAATATTGCTTTGGACAGGAATATTCTCGGAACGGCAGCTACTCCTGAGGGTCAGGTCCTGGTTCTGTTTGGACATTCGAAGAATGAAAACAATCCTCAGTATTTCGACTATTATTCAGCACAGTTTGCGGAACCGGCAGATATTGTATGTGATAACTCCGGACTTAAGCAAAAGGTGTTCAAAGCCAAGTCCGTGTTTAAAATTGAGGGGACTTACTCTGTAAAAACTATATACCGGGATGGAGCTTCAGTTTATACACGGGAAGAATGGGCAGATGCGTCGGGGCGTTATTTATGCTCTAAAAATGAAACTATCGTATTATCTTCAGCGGTGGGCAGTATCCTTCCAAACGCATCCGGAGATATCACGATTACATGGAATCCTGCCGAAGGTATCAGTAAAAAGGTTAAATTTGCTGAGATGAGTAAACGAGCGGTTGTAATGCGGGTAAACAGACTGTTTCCTTATGGTCAGTATGCACGTGTAATTGTGGATGAGGACGCAATGGATGAATTAGGAACTGTATATGATAAGCTGGATGACAATTCCTATCGTCTGCCTTATGATGATTATCTGGTTCTGAGATTCCAGCCATATAAAGGATACCGTATGAAACGTATTTCTGCTGAAAACTGCTCTATGTCCACTCATGGAAATGGGGCGTTTAAGTTTACATGGTTTGATGATGAGGTATCACCGAAAGTAAATGCAGAATTTGAAGAGGTGAAAATCAACTATACTCTGGAATGGCCAAACCGAAATGGATACGTGGATTACGACCATCATCACCAGAAACTTTATATTGGTACTGACCCGGGCTATTATATTAAAGATGTGATACAGAACGGAGTATCACTGGGACCAGTAACGGAAGTCCAGCTGGAAGACGGCGATGATGTGAAAGTATATTTTGGAAAGATTGGTGAACCGGAGGAAGGCACTTCAGACAGTGGATCCTCTCCGGGAACTTCCGTTTCCAAAGAAAAACTCATTGCAGGAGTAAAGGCAACTACCATCAAGGCAAGCACAGTTAATGTGGTGGGGACCAAAATTCGTGTAAACTGGAAGAAGTCACCGGGGTATAAGGTTGACTATTATCAGATTTTCCGCTCCACAAAACGAAACAGCGGTTACGGTACGAAACCGATTTATACGACAAAAACAGGTAAAGCGACCAGTTACACAAACAGCAAGAACCTGAAGGTGGGAATCCGCTATTATTACAAGGTACGCGGCGTTCGGGTCATCGATGGAAAAAAATATTACACTAAGTGGTCAAACAAGGCCAACCGGACTGCAAAGTATACACCGCAGGCATCCGGCAAATACTGAATTGTGTAAGCTTTATACATGAAAAAACAGAGGTCTGTTCTATTGCAGACCTCTGTTTTTATATTCGTATAATTTACCACTCCAGGGCGTCTTTCACTTCGCCCAGCCAATGGCGGATTTCAATTTTCTGCGGACACATCTTTTCGCACTTGCCGCAGGAAATACAGTCGGAAGCTTTGCCGAAGCCGCGCTGAGTCATTTGGACGTAAGATGGCTGAATTTTCCAGTCTTCCTTCGGGCAGCGGCTGTATTCATTGAACATTTTGAAATATTCCGGGATCGGGATATGTTTCGGACAGCTGTCGATGCAGTAATTGCAGGCGGTACAAGGAATGGCGGTGCCGGAGCTGAGCATTTCAGCAACACGGCGGCAGGCTGCCAGCTCTTCTTCTGTCATTGGATTCATATCGGACATATTTTGCTGAATCTGAGAAGAAGTATTCATGCCGGAAAGACAAAGCTTCACACCTGGCAGGGACTGAACAAAACGCAGTGCCCAGCGGGCTGGCTCGTCATCGGGACGAAGTGCACGGAAGATGGCTTCTGCTTCTTCCGGCAGCTGTGCCAGAGTGCCGCCTTTTACCGGCTCCATAACCCAGATTTCCTTTCCATGTTTCATAGCAGTCTCGTAGCAGAGGCGGCTCTGAATGAACTGGCTTTCCCAGTCCAGGTAGTTAATCTGCATGAGGACAATATCCACTTCCGGATGGTCCGTGAGAATCTGATTGAGCACATCGGCGGTATCGTGGCAGGAGAAACCGATGCGTCTGGCGATGCCGCGGTCTTTTAAATCCTTTACGAACTCAAAGGCGCCATACTCTTTCGCCTTTTCATAGTATTCTGTATTGAGCCAGTGAACCATCAAAACATCGAAGTAATCAACTCCGCAGCGCTGAAGCTGTTCGTCGAAGTACTTCTGACAGTCTTCCCGGCTTTTCAGTTTGCTGGTAGGCAGTTTGTCGCTGAGAATGAAAGAGTCCCGCGGATAACGCTTTACCAGACACTGGCGGATGGCGGTTTCGCTGCAGCCGCCATGGTAGGTATACGCGGTGTCAAAATATACCCCGCCTGCTTCAATGTACTCATCCACCAGCCGGCAGACCAGATCGGTATCGATTGTCTTGTTGTCATCCGCGTTGGTCAGCGGAAGTCTGGAAAAACCAAAACCTGTCTTATTCATTTACTTGTCCTCCTTGCAGAATCCTTTTAAAAACAGCGGCATCATGGTCTGCGCGTACTGGCAGAGGGAATAGTTGCCGGCACCGATGCACCAGTCATACATCAGTCCGCGTTCGAACATGGCATAGGCGCGGGTAATATCGCTGACGGTGAAATCGTCCCGGAAGGTGCCGTCAGCCATGCCTTCCATGGCGATTTTTCGAAGCAGTTTGTAGTAGGTGCGGCCTGTATCCAGCAGATGTTTTTCTGCCTTGGCACTGAGCTGAGATGAGAACAGCCGGCAGAGCAGCTCTACGGAAACCGTGTTTTCAATCATCAGGAACAGTTCCTGGTTGATGTAGACCAGCTTGTCCAAAGGATTCATGGCTGGATCCATGGACTCCATCAGCTCTTCGTATTTTTCGTCGAAGAGGTAGGAAAGAGAGCTGAGCAGTGCATCTTTCCCATCAAAATAGTGATAGAAGGACCCTTTGGATGTGCCGGAGGCTTCTACAATTTCGTCGATGGTGGTATCGTCATAGCCCTGCTCGTAGAACAGGCTCCATGCGGCCGATACAATTTTACTCTTGGTATTTCTTGAGTTTTTCTTTTTCATGGCGTTTCTCCGTGAAATTTATTTAAGTTTTATTTTTGATACAAAATTCAGTATAGAATAAAGTATAGTCTATAAATAGCTTAATTTCAATAAAAATAATGAATTGAAATGAAAATATTTTGAAAAGAGTACAGAATAAATTCTGTATTCCATTCTACTTTAAACTATGTTACAATGTGCCAGTAACTTGCAAAAGGAGAATTATAACCATGAGTTTTAAATTAGCGACATATATTGAACCTGATTTTACTGAAGAGCGTTTCGTCAATGCACCAAACTGCCAGCTGGTTCTGGCACCTCACGCAAAGGCAGCGCCGAAGGGTTTCCATGCCACTTCCATTTTCCCGGAATACTTTAAGGTGAACGGACAGTGGTATCTGGCCAAGGACAGCCGTATGGACGCCGTTCCGGTATGGGATGAAAAGAGCAAGAAAATCCACGTAGTGGAATTCAGAAATATCCGCGAAGGAGATATGGTTGTAGTCGGCAGAACAGAAGATGCCAGTGAAGGTATCTACGTTCATGACAACTGCTGGCTCAGCGACGAGGTGGAAGGCAAGAAAGATACCTTCGCATTCCGTCAGAGCAGAAGCCGTGAAACTTCCTTTACCTATGACTACGAACGGCTGGTGGAGCTGCTGAAGTACGAAAAGGAAAACAACGGTTATGTAGTATGGGTGCTGGGACCTGCCTGCAGCTTCGACGTGGAAGCGCGCCGCGTAATGGAACGTCTCATTGCAGAAGGATACTGCCAGGCTGTACTGGCCGGCAACGCACTGGCAACCCACGACCTGGAAGGCGCATACCTGGGCACTGCACTGGGCTGCGACATCCGCAACCAGCGTCCGCACGAAATGGGCCACTACAATCACCTGGATACCATCAATGCTATCAACACCTATAACTCCATTCCTGAGTTCATCGAAAAGGAAGGCATCGACAACGGCATCATCTACAGTTGCGTGAAGAACAACGTTCCGTTCGTTCTCAACGGCTCCATCCGTGATGACGGTCCGCTGCCGGAAGTTTACGAACACACTTATGTGGGTCAGGATACCATCCGTTCCCATGTAAGAAAGGCAACTACCGTAATCGGTATGGCAACCGTTCTGCATACCATTGCAGCCGGAAACATGACACCGACTTACCGTGTACTGGAAGATGGTACCATCCGTCCGATCCACTTCTACATCGTGGATACTTCCGAATTTGCAGCAAATAAGCTGGGTGACAGAGGAAGCCTGGCTGCCAAGGGCATCATTTCCAACGTACAGGACTTCATGAGAAACCTGGCAAGAGGATTGGATCTGTAGCAGAGCATATAGTATATAAGGAGAAACATTATGTTAAATGGAGAAATTCTGGCTTTCGGGCTGTACTTCGTTTTAATCATCGGAGTAGGTTTCTACTTCTTCCTGAAGGACCGCAAGCACGGCGGTGAGCAGGAGTATTTTATCGGCGGCAGAGCCATGGGTCCATGGGTAACTGCCATGTCCGCACAGGCATCTGATATGTCAGCATGGCTGCTGATGGGGCTGCCTGGCAGCATCATGGCCTTTGGTTTCGGTCAGATGTGGATCGGTATCGGTCTGGCACTTGGTACTGCAGCGAACTGGATCTTCGTGGCAACACGCCTGCGTAAGTTCAGTAAAGCAGCAGGAGATGCCATTACCTTACCGCAGTATTTAAGCAATCGTTTTGCAACAAAGAGTCATACTCTGCAGATTATCTGTGCGATTATCTTCTTTGCATGCTTCACCGTATATGTAGCATCCGGCTTCGTGGCTGGTGCATCCGTGTTTACCACAGTATTCCCTGATCTGAGCACTTCCACTGCTATGATTATCTTCGCAGTGGCAATGCTGGCATGTACCTTCTTTGGCGGATTTAAGGCCGTATGCTGGACTGACTTCTTCCAGGGAATCCTGATGCTGGTTGCAGTTCTGGCAGTTCCAATCATTGTGGTTATTACACAGAATCTGGACACATCCGCTCTGGAAACCGTATACAGCTATACAGATGGTGCAAGCGGTGAGGTGACTGAATGTGTATTCGGTACCGGTTTATTCACTTCCAGCTGGAAGGATATCGTAAGCGGTCTGGGCTGGGGTCTGGGTTACTTCGGCATGCCGCACATCCTGGTAAGATTCATGTCCATCGAAAAGCCTTCCATGGTGAAGAAGAGTGCAACCGTAGCCATCATCTGGGTAGTTCTGTCTTTGGGTGCAACTTGTGTGATTGCATACTTCGGCAGAATGCTGCTGGCAGAAGAACTGCTGACCATCGGCGCACAGAAGACCGTATTCATCGTATTTGCCAGAAAGCTGTTCCCTGCATTTATCGCAGGTGTGCTGATGGCAGCCATCATCGCAGCATCCATGTCCACCGCGGACTCCCAGCTGCTGGTTGCTTCCAGCTCCTTCACCTCTGATATCTACAAGCCAATCATCCGTAAGGATGCTTCCGAACAGGAAATCCTGTGGGTTGGACGTATCGTAGTACTGCTTGTATCCATCATCGGCTACTTCATCGCATCCTCCAAAGCGGAAGGTGCACAGGCTATCATGAACCTGGTAGAAAACGCATGGGCCGGCTTCGGTTCTGCATTCGGACCTACCATCATCCTGTCCCTGTTCTGGAGAAGATTCACTTACAAGGGTGCTGTTGCCGGCGTTGTAACCGGTGCATTGGTAGACGTTCTGTGGCTGGCATTCATGTCCCACACCGGCATCTACGAAATCATCCCTGGCTTCGCATGCAGCCTGATTGCAGCAGTGGTATTCACCCTGCTGGACAAGGAGCCTGGTAAGGAAGTTCAGGAAATCTTTGACAAGGCAACTGCAGAAGGATATAACGAATAGTTTCCCCGCAAAATATATATTTCGAACTTAATGGCCATCCCGGCGCTTTCGGGGTGGCCTTTTTTCTTGCATTTTGCTACCTGAGAGGGTAAACTGTAGACAAGACTTTCGCACATTGCTGTGAGAGGATGAGGGAGAAAGAATATGAAAAAGATAATGAAAGTATGTGTATTGACGGTACTGCTGACAGTACTGCTGACAGGTCTGTGCAGTGCAGCCGTATTTGCAGCAGAGAAGGATTCTGAGGGATATGTGATGGTGAACGGGGAAGAAGTGGTGTATCTTAACGATACTAACTTTCCGGACCCGGCATTTCGTGAATATGTGGCAGAAAATCTTGTTTTCGATGCCAGCAATGGATATATCAGCAAGCGGGATGCAGAGACCAATGCACTGGAAATAAAACTTCTGTACAGAAGGGATATCACCAGTATTAAAGGCATTGAGTATCTGCCGAACCTGAAGCAAATTTATATTGACGGTACGGGCGTGACTGAAATCGATGTGTCGAAGAACGGCAAGCTGGAGTTTCTAAGCTGTACGGATACCGGAATCAGCCACATCGATGTGAGTCAGAACCCTGTATTGTATGGTCTGCTGTTTGACGGTACCAGAGTCACTTCTATTGATGTTTCACGTAATCCGGAACTGATTTCCATCAGCTGTTCCAATACCGATGTAACCAGGCTGGACTTATCCGGAAATCCGAAGCTGGTGGCAATACACTGCAGAAACACAGGAATTACCAATCTTGATATATCCAGATATCCGGGCTTAACCATGCTGGATGTTCGGGGAACCGGGATCCAAAACTTAGATATCAGTCGGCATACCCGCCTGCAGGGAATTTACAGCGATGGCATTTCTCTGGGGACGCTGGATTTCAGCCGACATACCGAGCTGACCGGACTGAACATCGGAGACAGCCATTTCCTGTGGCTGAGACTTCCGGAGAATTTTGGCGAGAATTTTTATGCCCATAAACAGACCTATACATATGATTTGCATAAGGATGCTGCAAAGTTTGACCTTCGAACCATCGCACCGGGGATTAGCCCGGAAAATATCCTGAACGTAAAGGGAGCAGCCTTAAAAGGAACAGTGCTGAGCGATATCGGGTCCAGCGGCACGGTGACTTATGATTATGTATGTGACTATGAAGGATACAGCGTATTGTCCGCTGCCGGAAAAAAACCGAAGCATATTCTGAAAGTGGAACTGTCTCTGGGACAGAGGGCAAACGCAGCGGACATTCCGACGGCGGGAATTGACATGGTTATGGAGGATAACGTCGCACTTGGAAGCGTATCGGCTGAGACCTTGAAAAAACTGGCTGAACTGGGAAAGAAGCAGGCCAATTCCTACGTAATTTTAGACTGCAGAACAGACAGCGGGACTGCGGAACTTACCATTGTAGATGTGCCGAAAGAAATCTTTACTTATCTCTGTCAGGAAAGTTATAATCCGTTTATTTATATCCGTACGGACCACGGGCAGTATTCCTACACAGGGAAGATTCTGATGGACAGGCTGGAACAGTGGGGGCCAGTTAAGATTCAGTTTGCACTTCACGGGAACAGGGCAGAAATTGGAAAGCCAGGATCTGCCGTGATTACACCACTCCCGGGAAAGCCGGAGATAAAGCCGACGGAAGAGAAAGAGTTGGCTGTAGAAGTGAAAGCAACCTTGCTGGATGGAGATGCCTATACCATACTGACGGAAGACGTTTTGAAGGAGGCAGCGGCGCTGGCGAGGACGCAGGGGCTGAACCGGGTGAAACTGGTGGCAAAAACAGCATCCGGAAACGGTAAATATTATCATATGCTGCTGAATTATGGATGGCTTTCACATCTGAGGGATCCTGAAGAATATATGACGCTGGCTGTAGAATGGGATAATGGTGAGTTTGTGCTGAAATCCGCAAATTTGAAGTTTTTTGCAAAGAACAATGATGGGAAGAATGTTGAAATGTATTTTCAAAATGATGCCATGTTCATGGGAGATTCGAAAAATTACCTGAGCAGGATTGAAGCTGCAGCAAACGATAAACTGATTAAAGGTGTACAAAATACAACCATTAAACTGACTACTTCCCGAGGTAAAGGATACATCAAACTGAACTGGAAAAAATCTGCCGGATATAAGGTGGATTATTATCAGGTGTTCCGTTCCGCCAAGAAAAACAGCGGGTATGGATCGAAACCGTTTTATACAACCAGTACCGGCAGTCGAACTTACTATAAAAACACTAAATCGCTGAAAGCCGGACGACGCTACTACTATAAGGTCCGCGGCGTCCGTATCATTGATGGAAAAAAATATTATACACAATGGTCGAATAAATCATGGAGAACAGCAATATGAAACAGACACTGACACAATTTTTACTGAAACATAAAGATAAACACCCGGTTTCCTTCCACATGCCGGGCCACAAGGGCAGTGCCATCTACCGGGAACACGGTTATGGGGAGTTCCTTGATAATATGATGGACTGTGATATTACGGAAATTCCGGGTGCGGACAACTTGTACCAGACAGAAGGCGTTCTCAAGGAAACCATGGAACGGTATCGCAAGCTGTACGGAAGCAGAGAATCCTATCTGCTGATTAACGGCAGCTCCGGCGGTCTTATCGCAGCAATTCTGGCATCCGTTCCAAAGGGCGGCAAACTGGTCATGGCCAGAAACTGCCACAAGTCCATTTTTAACGCATTGTCATTAGGCGATGTCACACCGGTCTATGCATATCCTGAAACCATCGAAGAGTACGGCATCCTGGGGGCTGTGTCTCCGGAAGAAGTGGCTCGCTGTCTGGATGAAAATCCCGATGCGGCAGCTGTAATTCTCCCATCGCCAAATTACTATGGAATCTGCAGTGATGTTTCTGCCATCGCAGAAGTGGTCCATGCCAGGGGCAAAATCCTGATTATCGACCAGGCCCACGGTGCCCATCTTGCATTCTTTGCAAAGCACGGACAGCAGGGATTCCCGGCTGCGGCAGAGGTTTCCGGTGCTGACCTGGTTATTAACAGCATCCACAAGACCCTGGCATCCTTCACCCAGACCGCACTTCTGAACGTATGCTCCGACCGGGTGGATAAGTACGACCTGGAGGACAGACTTCAGGCCATCGAAAGTACCAGCCCGTCTTATCCAATGATGGCAACTCTGGATCTCAATGCAGATCTGATGGAACAGTACGGGGAAGAGCTGATGAAGGACTGGGCAGAAAGTCTGCACTGGTTCTACGAAAATGCGGAGAAGGAAGTACCTGGCCTTCGTATTATGCGCCATCCGATGCTGGACTTTACCAAGCTGAATCTGGATATGTCCGCTTATGGTCTCAACGGCAATGAACTGGAAGAACTGCTCATGGAAGAAGATATCTTCATCGAGCTGGTAACCGGCAATATTCTCATGTGTATGACAGGAATCGGCAATAAACGATGTGACTTTGAAAAACTGCTGAATGCCCTGAAAAAGATTGCGGCAGACCGTCAGCTGCTGGATGTGAAGCCGCAGCAGCCATCGGCTGTAACTGCCAGTCTGAAAATGACAGCCGTACCGCTGAGAAAGGAACGTGTGAAGCTGGAAGAAGCGGCAGGCAGAGTCTGCGCATCCTCTGTGATTCCGTATCCGCCGGGAATTCCGATTGTATGTCCGGGAGAAATCTTTGATGAAGATGTTATCGCGTACATCAGAGCACGCCGGGACGCAGAAGAAAAGGTTATCGGTCTGGATGAGCTGGGCCGCGTAGTGGTGGGCAGAGAAGAATAAAACTGCATGATGAAAAATGCTCCTGAAAAGAGAAAAAGGCACGGCTGAATGGCCGTGCCTGCTTTATTTTTTGCAGATGGTCATGTTATATACCACAAAAAACCGATTTTTCAACATTTTTCTCGTTAAAAAATAAATTTTTTAATGACTTTTGCGGAGGGTTGTAGTATAATGATATCTGTATGATTTTGTACAAAATTTAGAAAGGAAGGTCTCACTACAATGAGTCAAAAACATTTACCGAGCATTCATGTGCACCATTACAAGCACACTGCTGGCTGTGCTACTGAAGTAATGCCTGTACCTGATGTCGTAAAAATTTCCATGTCTCAGCATATCGGAGCACCTTGTAAGCCTTTAGTGAAGAAGGGAGACTACGTTAAAGTAGGACAGCTCCTGGGTGACACTGAAGCTTTCGTCAGTGCACCAATCCACTCTTCCGTTTCCGGTACTGTAACCGGTATTGAAGAAGTGCGTTCCGCAAACGGCGGCAAGGACACTCTGGTGGTTATCGAAACCGATAAGCTGCAGGAAGTTTATGAAGGAATCGAAGTTCCAGTTGCAAATGATCTGCCTGAATTCGTTAAGGCAATCAGAGCATCCGGCCTGGTAGGTCTGGGTGGTGCTTCCTTCCCAACCCATATCAAGTTTAACCCTAAGAATATCGATGCTGTACATACCTTAATCGTCAACGCTGCAGAATGTGAACCATTCATCACTTCTGACCACAGACTGATGCTGGAAGATGCAGAAGACCTGATTGCCGGCTGCCAGCTGGTTATGAAGTTCCTGGGTCTGTCCGAAGGTTTCATCGGTATCGAAGACAACAAGATGGATGCAATCCAGCACCTGGATCAGCTGCTGGCAGCAAAGGGCATTACCAATATCAAGACCTTCAAGCTGCAGGCTAGATATCCAAAGGGTGCAGAAAGAGTTCTGGTATACGAAGTAACAGGCAAGACCATGAACGCAGGCGTACTGCCGGCTGACCTGGGCATCATCCTGTCCAACGTAACAACTCTGGCATTCGTAGGCCAGTACTTCAGAACTGGTATGCCTCTGATCACCAAGAGAATGACTGTTGACGGCGATGCTGTTGCTCGTCCAACCAACGTAATCGCTCCAATCGGTACTCAGATTCATGACGTAATCGAATTCTGCGGCGGCTACAAGCAGGAGCCTAGAAAGATCCTGATGGGTGGTCCAATGATGGGTCGTGCAATCTTCTCTGATGAACTGCCAATCGTAAAGAACAACAACGCAATTCTGGCATTCTCCAAGGCTCAGGCTATGGTGAAGGAAGAAACTGCTTGTATCAACTGCGGTAAGTGCCACCAGGCATGTCCGTTCAAGCTGATCCCTACTGCTCTGGCTAAGGCATATGACATGAGAGATGCACAGGCTCTGAGCGATCTGAAGGTAATGCAGTGTATGGAATGCGGCAGCTGTTCCTACATCTGTCCTGCAAGAAGACCTCTGGCTTTCACTAACAAGCTGGGTAAGGGCGTAGTAAAGGAGGCTGGAATTAAGTAATGGATAAGAAGTTTTACAATAATCTGATTGTATCCTCCTCACCGCACATCGTAACCAACATGGACACTACCAAGATCATGTCTATGGTAATCCTGGCTATGGTTCCATCCCTGCTGGTGAGCGTATACGTATTCGGAATGAGAGTTCTGGTTCTGACTGCAGTATGTATCGCTGCTTCCATGTTATTTGAATTCGCATGGAACAAGCTGATGAACAAGCAGCAGACTGTGGGCGACCTGTCCGCAGCAGTTACCGGTATGCTGATCGCATTCAACGTTCCTTCCGGTCTGCCTTTATGGATTGCAATCCTGGGCTGCTTCATCGCAGTTATCATCGTTAAGCAGCTGTACGGCGGTATTGGTAAGAACCTGGTAAACCCTGCAATCACTGCAAGAGTTGTTCTGTTCATTTCCTTTGCAACAGAAATGACTACATGGCCTCTGCCTAAGGCATTACAGGCTGACGCTGTAACCGGTCCTACCCCTCTGGGTATTCTGGCAGAAGGCAATGCTGCTGACCTGCCTGGCAACATGATCATGTTCATCGGTATGCACGGCGGTTCCATGGGTGAAGTAAGTGCAGTTGCACTGCTGATCGGCGGCCTGTTCCTGATCTGGAAGAAGGTTATCAGCCCAATCATCCCTGCGGCATTCATCGGTACTGTATTTGCATTCGCAGCAATTTACTATGCTGCAACCGGTACTGGCGACCCTCTGCAGATGGGTATCTTCCACGTACTGGCTGGTGGTGTAATGTTAGGTGCATTCTTCATGGCAACTGACTATGTAACATCCCCAATCTTACCTATGGGTAAGGTAATCTTCGGTGTAGGCTGTGGTTTAATCACCATGGTTATCAGAATCTTCGGCTCCTATCCAGAAGGTGTTTCCTTCTCTATCCTGCTGATGAACGTTCTGTGCCCACTGATTGACGACTTCTGTCAGAAGAGAATGTATGGAGGTGCAAAGAAATAATGAAAAGTAATATGTTCAAAGAAAACATTGCACCGGTACTGGTTCTGGTTTGTATCTGCCTGGTTGTAACTGCAGCTCTGGCTGGTCTGAACTCTGTTACCGCTCCTATCATTGAAGCAAACGCAATCGCAGAAGCTAATGCAGCAAGAACTGAACTGCTGCCTGAAGCTGATGATTTTACTGCATACAGCGGTGACCTGGCCGTACTGGAAGAAGGCAAAGTATTCGTAGTTGACTGCTACACTGCCAACAACGGTACCGGTATGGTTGTAACCGTTAAGACCAAGTCCTTCGGTGGTCTGCTGACTGAAATGATCGGTCTGGACGCAGAAGGCAACATTACCGGTGTTAAGGTAACTGCACACGGAGATACTCCGGGTCTGGGTACCAAGGCACACGACGCTGGTTACCTGGCTCAGTACACTGGCCTGGCTGAATACACTGCAACTTCCGCTAAGGCTGATGCTGGTGTTACTCACGTAACCGGTGCAACTGTATCCTCCGACGCTGTACACTACGGTGTATGTGCTGCTCTGGAACAGTATAAATTAGTAGGAGGTGCTAACTAATGGAAAACAAAGTAAGTAAATTAGCCATCCTGACCAAAGGTATTATTAAGGAAAACCCTGTACTGATCCTGTTACTGGGTACCTGTCCTACTCTGGCAACAACCAGCTCTGCACTGAACGGTCTGGGTATGGGTGTTTCCGCTACAGTGGTATTAATCTGCTCCAACATCGTAATTTCCCTGCTGGCTAAGATTATCCCTGACAAAGTAAGAATCCCTTGCTACATCGTAGTAATCGCGGGCTTCGTAACCATGGTTCAGTTCGTACTGCAGGCATTCGTGCCATCTCTGTACGCTTCCCTGGGTCTGTTTATCCCGCTGATCGTAGTAAACTGTATCATCCTGGGCAGAGCAGAAATGTTCGCGTCCAAGAATAACGCTTTCGATTCCGCACTGGACGGTATCGGTATGGGTCTGGGCTTCACCCTGGCTCTGGGCGTAATGGGTGCAATCAGAGAAGTATTCGGTGCTGGCACCATCCTGGGTATCGCTGTACCGTTCCTGAGCGCTCACCCTATCATGATTGTTGCTCTGGCACCTGGCGGCTTCTTCGTATACGCTATCATGATTGCAGCAATCAACTACTTTACCGATGGTAAAGCAATTCAGAAGAAAGAATTCGGCTGCGCTGGCTGTGCAATGGCTTCCATGTGCCAGCAGGAAAAGTGCCTGGCTGAATTAGAGAAAGGAGCTGAAGCATAATGGGTTTAGCAAGTATCTTATTAGGCGTTATTTTAGTAAATAACTACGTATTAGCTCAGTTCCTGGGTATCTGTCCGTTCCTGGGTGTATCCAAGAAGCTGGACTCCGCTGTAGGTATGGGTGTTGCCGTTATCTTCGTAATGGTTCTGGCAACTGCGGCTACATGGCCTATCATGCAGATTCTGAACAAGTTTGAAATTGCATACTTACAGACTATCGTATTTATCCTGGTAATCGCATCCCTGGTACAGTTCGTAGAAATGGCTCTGAAGAAATTCATGCCTGCTCTGCACAAGTCCCTGGGTGTATACCTGCCGCTGATCACTACCAACTGTGCAGTACTGGGTGTTTGTATCTCCAACATCGATGAAGGTTACAACTACATTCAGTCTCTGGTGAACTCCACAGGTGCCGGTATCGGTTTCCTGCTGGCAATGGTACTGTTCTCCGGTATGAGAGGCAAGCTGGAAGGAAACAACTCCATCCCTGCATGCTTCCAGGGTGTTCCTATCACATTAGTTAGTGCTGCTTTCCTGTCTCTGGCCTTCATGGGCTTCAGCGGACTGGTATAAGATAAGGAGGCGAATGAAAAATGAGTATTGTATTACCTGTAATTCTGGTAGCAGCGATCGGTTTCGTTCTGGCCGTTGTACTGACTTTTGCTTCCAAAATCTTCTTCGTACCTGTAGATGAAACTGTTGCAAAGCTGAGAGCTGAACTGCCTGGCGCTAACTGCGGTGCCTGCGGTTTTGCCGGCTGTGACGACTACGCAAACGCACTGGGTGCTGACCCTTCCGTTGGTACCGGTAAGTGTCCTGTAGGTGGTGCTGCACTGGCTGAAGCACTGGCTGCTGTTCTGGGTGTAGAAGCTGACTCTTCCGAACCTCAGGTTGCAGTTGTTATGTGTAACGGTCACAATGACGCAGCTAAGACTCTGATGGAATACCAGGGTCTGTCCACTTGTAAGGCTGCAAAGCAGCTGTACGGCGGCCTGTCCGCATGTCCTTACGGATGTATGGGTCTGGGTGACTGTGCTGTGGCTTGTCCTTACGGTGCAATCCAGGTTTGCAACGGCGTAGCTGTTGTAAACAGAGAACTGTGCGTAGGCTGTGGTATCTGTGCAAAGCAGTGTCCTAACAGCGTAATCAGAATTGCTCCTGCTAAGAACAAGGTTGTAGTTCAGTGTAACTCCAAGGATAAGGGTGCTGTTGCAAGAAAGAACTGCTCCAACGCATGTATCGGCTGCGGCAAGTGCGCGAAGGTATGTAAGTTCGAAGCAATCACTGTAGAAGACAACCTGGCATACATCGATCCTGAAAAGTGTAAGAACTGCGGTCTGTGTGCAAAGGAATGTCCTACAAATGCAATCCTGAACATGAGAGCAAAGAGAAAGCCTGCAGCTCCAAAGGCTGAAGCTCCTGCACCAGCAGCAGAAGCTCCAAAGGCTGAATAATAAAAGAGATTCACTTTCTAAAATCAAATAAAAAAACAGACCGGTCTCCAGGCCGGTCTGTTTTTTTACGTGCTTGTATTTTTGTCGAAACATGCATGTTTGGGGTTGACTTTTCACCGGGGTAGAGATAGAATGGGTACATGAAACGACTTTACTTGTTTATTGCGGTAAAGTACAAGGAAACGGAAA
The DNA here is from genome assembly GCA_045637765.1 of Anaerovoracaceae bacterium. Classification (GTDB taxonomy): domain Bacteria; phylum Bacillota; class Clostridia; order Peptostreptococcales; family Anaerovoracaceae; genus RGIG7179. The sequence continues at coordinate 108,546 of JAZTZZ010000031.1, forward strand.
GGGCGATGACATGACTGTAAAAGAGATTTTGAAAGACCTGGTGGAAATTAACACCATCAAGGACAAATGCAATAAAGAAATCATGGATTATATTGAGAACTTCGTTACCCCTCTGGGGTTTGAAGTTGACCGGAGAATGAGTCCGGATACAGGCAAGGAGGTCCTGGTAGCCACTTTCGGAGACAATCCGACACTTGGCTTCCTGGGTCATACTGACACCGTAGATATTACAGAAGGATGGACCTATGATCCGCTGACCATTACCGAAGAGGACGGCAAGCTGTACGGTCTGGGTACATGCGACATGAAGGGCGGTATCGCGGCAGCACTGTATGCGGCATCCATCGCACCGCTTGATGAAATCAAGGCAGCTGGCAAGGGTATTAAGATGTACTGGACCTATGACGAAGAAATTCTCTTCGGCGGCATTTACGACCTGGTGAGAAGCGGCGAGCAGTTCCCGGAACACGTTTTGGTATGCGAACCAACCGACAATATGCCGGAAATCGGTTCCAAGGGTATCCTGGAATATATCTTCACCTTTAACGGTGTAACTACCCATTCCAGCCGTCCGATTGAAGGAAAGAGCTCCAACAAGAATGCAGTGAAGTTCCTGAATAAGATGATGGAAATTGAAGACAAGCTGAGAGAAAACCATCGTCCGCTCTTCAGCGTACCTCGCTCCACCATGAACATCGGTATCATCGAGGGCGGTACTTCCATTAATAAGGTTCCTGCCAAGACCACCATTTATCTGGACTTCAGAATCTGTGACAGCGCAGCAGAATATCCGATGATCAGACAGATGACTGACGAAGCGCTGAAGGAATTCGATGCGTCCTACGAAATCATCAACGACGTTCCATCTTTCGTAAACACTGGTGACAGAATCGCATGGTACGAAGAAATCTGCGGAAAGGAAGCCGAAACCGGCAACGGCATTACCGAGGCATCCTTCATTGAAGGAGACCGAATTATCATAGGACCTGGACCGATGGTAGCACATCAGTTCAATGAACACGTTACAGAAGACTCTTTAAATAAATCTGTAGAAATCTATCTGGCAGCAATTAAGAAAGAATGCCTGTAGGAGGAATTATCATGAACGAAAAGAAAGAAAAGAAACAAATTAAAGCTATCGACCCGATTATTATTATTATCGCTATCGTAATTGCGGCAGCATTGTGCACCTGGATTCTGCCGGGCGGCTCCTTCGAAAGAGCAGTAGACCCTAGCTCCGGTGCAGAACTGGTAGTGCCTGGTACGTATACTGCAACCGAAAAGAATCCGGTTAGCTTCATGGGCTTCCTGATGTCCTTTACACAGGGCATGCAGAAGGCAGGCTCTGTAATCTTCTTCCTGCTGATTGTAGGCGGCATGATGGAAATCATCAAAGCCACCGGTGCTCTGCACGCTGGTATCGGCAACCTGGTTAAGGTTCTGGGAAACAAGCAGCTGCTGATGATTCCAATCTGTATCATCGCTTTCTCCATCATTTCCTCTACAGCAGCCTGCTGTGAAGAATATCTGGCATTCCTGCCGCTGATGTATGCTGCCTGCGTAGCCTGCGGATTTGACTCCTTCGTAGCAGTTATGCTGCTGATGGGTTCCTCTGCAATCGGTTTCGCAGCTGGTCCTGCCAACGCATTCACCACCGGTATTGCACACGAAATCGCAGGTCTGCCTACCTTCTCCGGTATGGGTCTGAGAATTGCACTGCTGGTAGTTCTGAACATCGTAACCATCGCATTCTTATTAAGATATGCAGCTAAGATTAAGAAGGATCCAACCCTGAGCCCTATGTATGAAATCGATAAGGCTAACGCACAGCCAATCGACGCAAGTGAAGTAAAGCCTCTGACTCTCCGTCAGGCACTGGTACTGGCTGTATTCCTGGGTGGATTCGTAATGATTGCCGTTCTGGTAATTACCAAGGGCTACTACATGGATGAAATTTCTGCACTGTTCATCATCATGGGTATCCTCTCCGGTATCATCGGCGGTCTGGGTGTAAATGATATGGCAAAGGCTCTGGTAGCCGGCGCCAAGGATATGCTCTATGCAGGTCTGATGGTAGGTCTCTGCCGTGCAGCTACCAACATCATGAGTGATGCAAACGTATTCGATACTTTAATCAATGCTGCAGGCAACCTGCTGCAGGGCATGAACACCAACATCGCAGCCTGCGGTATGTACATCTTCCAGACTGCATTCGACTTCCTGGTACCTTCCGGTTCCGGTCAGGCTTCCATTACAATGCCGTTCATGGCACCTCTGGCTGACCTGCTGGATATGACCAGACAGACTGCAACTCTGGCATTCCACATGGGTGACGGTTACACCAACGTGATCTCTCCAACTTCCGGTACCTGCATGGCTGCTCTGGCAGTATGCAACATTCCTTGGAGCAAGTGGATCAAGTTCATCGCACCTCTGTGGGCAATCTGGGCAGTAGTATCCTGCGTATTCATGGTAATCGCAGTTCAGATCAACTACGGTCCGTTCTAAGCAAAATACGTCAGTTACAGACTGAATCGATAAGCAAAAAAGCCGGCAGGTCCTGCCGGCTTTTTTATGTCTTCGGCTGCAGTGGATTTTATTGACTGGAAGCGGGATAACCGCTATAATAGGAACAGTTATTATTTATTTTGGAGGATGTAATGTTTCACAAAGGCGAATCCGTAGAAGATTATCTGGAAACCATACTGAGACTGAGTAAATCCCTGCCGCAGGTCCGCTCTATCGACATTGTTCATGATACCGGTTATACCAAACCAAGTGTCAGCGTGGCCATGAAGAACCTGCGCCAGAAGGAATATATTGTGATGGACGAAAGCGGTTACATCACACTGACAGAAGAGGGACGTGCCATCGCAGAGGCAACTTTTGAGCGTCATCAGGTGATTACCCGCCTGTTTGTCAGCCTGGGTGTGTCCGAAGAAGTGGCTGCAGAAGATGCCTGCAAGGTAGAACACGTACTCAGTGAAGAAACCTTCAATGCTCTGAAAAAACACCTGGAGCAGTATGGAAAATAGAACAGCAAATCCTGAATTTCAGGGAGTGGACGGCGAGACTTCGGTCACGCCGTTTTTTATATTGGCAGAACCGATGAAGCACCCTACGTGACCGAAGAGGCAGAAATCAACATTTTCCCCTTTCCGTCTGCTATGATAGACTGCGAAAACAAACTGAAATGGAGGATAACATAAATGTGGGCAATTAAAACGACCGGACTTACCAAGCGGTACAGAAGTCTTACTGCAGTTGACAAGCTTACTTTGGAAATCCGGCAGGGGGAATTATTTGCTCTGCTTGGTGTAAACGGTGCAGGGAAGACTACTGCTGTCAAAATGCTTTCCTGCCTGACGAAACCGTCAGCAGGGGATGCTGAGGTAGGCGGATACAGTATTATAAAGAATCCGGAACAGGTAAAACACCTGATCGGTGTATCACCGCAGGAAACCGCTGTAGCTCCCAATCTTTCTGTGGAGGAGAATTTGGAGCTGATCTGCGGGATTCACAGATTTGGCAGAGAAAAAACGGAAACAAAAATCAGAGAACTTACCGCTCAGTTCTCTCTCGAAAGTGTTCTTAAGAGAAAGGCTGGAAAGTTATCTGGCGGTTGGCAGCGCCGTGTCAGCATCGCTATGGCACTGATCAGCGAACCGGAGATTCTGTTTCTCGATGAACCTACACTGGGGCTGGATGTAATCGCAAGGCACGAACTCTGGGAAGCAATCCGGGATTTGAAGGGCAGGGTGACAATCATCCTGACCACCCATTACATGGAAGAAGCCGAGGCACTTTCTGACCGCATTGGAATTATGAAAAGCGGCAAACTTCTTGCGGCAGGAACGGCAGAAGAACTGAAGGAGAAGGCGGGAACGGCAGATTTTGAAAAGGCCTTTGTATCAATTGTGAGGGAGGGGGAAGTATGAGGATGATGACCTTTGCGAAAAGATGTACGAAGGAGATTTTGAGGGATCCGCTGAATCTGGCTTTCGGCCTGGGGTTTCCTCTGGTTTTGCTGCTCCTTCTCAGCACCATGCAGAAAAACATTCCGGTGCACCTGTTTGAAATCGACACGCTGACACCGGGAATTACTGTATTCGGGCTGGCTTTCATGACACTTTTTTCAGCAACCCTCATTGCAAGAGACCGGGAAAGTGCGCTTCTGCAGCGGGTGTACACCACACCTCTAACAGGAGTTGATTTTATTCTGGGGTATATGCTCCCCATTCTGCCCATTGCTATTGGACAGACGGCAGTCTGCTATCTGTTTGCAGTTCCATTAGGACTTACTGTCAGCGGGAATATAATTTATGCTATAATTGGAATAATTCCAATGGCTGTATTTAATATTGCATTGGGTCTTCTGTGCGGCAGTGTTCTGGGAGTGAAGCAGGTTGGCGGGATCTGCGGCGCACTGCTGACCAATCTTTCCGCATGGCTTTCCGGCGTATGGTTTGATCTGAAGCTTGTAGGAGGATTTTTCGAGAAGGTGGCTGGTGCACTGCCTTTTGTTCATGCAGCTGAACTGGAGAAAGCCTTATTCAATGGAGATTTCGGGCTTGCAGCTTCACATATTCTGCCGGTTCTGCTGTACGGTGTACTGATAACGGCAGCGGCTGTGTTCTGCTTCCTGGAACAGATGAAAAAACAGTAAGGAGTCGAGACGAATGAAATACAGACTCATTATCGACAAAGATGCAGAAGAAGAGATAATCGCAATCGTTCATGCGCCTTCTTCTCTGACGGAGGAAATTGAGAATCTTGTGTGCAGTTTTTCCGGTGCCGACAGCATTATGGGATACCGGGATGATGAGATGCGGAAGCTGGAGTTTCAGGAAATAGAGTGCATTACCGTTCTGGACAGAAAGGTGATTGCCATCGATACGCATGGTACCCAATACCGAATCCAGGAGCGGCTTCGTGATCTGGAGCCCGTTCTGCCTTCCTATTTTATCCGTATTAACAAATCCACCCTGGCCAATGAACATCGTATCCAAAGGTTTGATGCCGTATTCAGCGGCGGTGTGGATGCCGTGTTCCGATGCGGTTACCGGGAATACGTTTCCAGACGATGTTTTGCGGAGATTAGAAGGAGGTATGAAGGAAAATGAGAAAGAGTGTTTTGGAATTTATTCGCCGCGGATTGATTGCCTGTGGATTCGGTCCCCTGATTCTGGCTGTACTCTATCTGATTCTGCAGAATCAGGCCGGCGTGGAAAATCTGACGGTAAATCAGGTTTGTACCGGGATCTTTTCCATATCTGCACTGGCCTTTATTGCAGGCGGTATGAATATCGTCTATCAGATTGAACGGCTGCCTCTCATGTGGGCAATTCTGATTCATGGATGCGTACTGTACTTCAGCTACCTGGGTACGTATCTGCTCAATGACTGGCTGGAATGGGGCAAAGCACCGATTCTGGTGTTCACCGGCATATTTGTTCTGGGTTATCTGGCGGTCTGGGCGGTAATTTATCTGCTGACTAAGAGAAATACGGAGAAAATCAATATGGCACTGCGAGAAAAACAGCAGCATAAATTTGATTAATTTTTCCTGTGAACGCTTGACAAAGCGGTTAGAATATGCTAACTTATAACAGGGGTTAGTTAAAACTAATTGGGGCGTTTTGCAGGAGGAAAAATAATGAGCTTATTAAGTGCACAGTTAGGCGAAGAATATATTGTCCGTGATATCCGTACAGACGACGAGGAACTGAATTCATTTCTGTTCTCCCTGGGCTGCTACAGCGGTGAACCCATCACGGTAGTAAAGCAGACAAGAGGCGGCTGCGTTGTTTCCATTAAGGACGGCCGTTACAATATCGACAGACAGCTGGCAGATGCCATCTGGGTCGAATCTTAATCCGATAAAAACAGGAGTGGCGCTTCGGTGCCACTACTTTTATGAATAGAGGTTAGTAAATACTAACCGAATGAGCGAACACATAAGGGTCAGAACCCGAGCATAGATATTTTGAGAAGAAAAACAGGAGGAACTCGAATGAGAATTGCATTAACCGGCAATCCAAACAGTGGTAAGACAACCATGTTCAATGCCCTGACCGGCCGCAACGAAAAGGTGGGCAACTGGGCGGGTGTAACCGTAGATAAGAAGGAAAGTCCGATTAAGAAGAACTTTTATGATGGAACGGAAGAACTGATTGCAGTTGACCTGCCAGGGGCATATTCCATGTCTCCATTTACGTCCGAAGAGAGCGTTACCAGTGCTTATGTACAGAATGAGCGTCCCGATGCTATCATCAATATCGTGGATGCGACCAATCTGAGCAGAAGCCTGTTTTTCACCACACAGCTGATGGAACTGGGCATTCCGGTGGTTGTGGCTCTGAATAAGAGTGACGTAAACGCAAAGAGAGAAACAAAAATCGATGCAGCAGCACTGTCTGCCAAGCTGGGCTGTCCTGTGATCAAAACCGTATCCACTTCCGCATCTGACAAGGGTCTGAAAGAAGTGGTAAAGGCGGCTGTCCGCGTCGCAGGCAGGGGCCAGAAGGCACCGTATCTGCAGGGCGATATCGATATGACCGATAAGGCTGCGGTAGAAGCAGCTGACCGTCAGCGTTTTGCTTTCGTAAACAAAGTGGTTGGTGAAGTGGAAACCAGAAAGGTTCTGACAAAGGACACCAACATTGGTGATAAGATTGACAGCGTACTGACCAATCCGGCTCTTGGCCTGCTGATTTTCGCAGCAGTGATGTTCGGTGTATTCGATATTTCTCAGTCCAGTCTGGGTCCATGGATCGCGGATACTCTGGTTGGCTGGATTGAAGGTTTCCAGGAAACTGCAGCAGGCATGGTGGAAGGAGCTTCCCCGTTCATGCAGGCCCTGCTGATTGACGGTATTATCGGAGGTGTCGGGGCAGTTGTAGGTTTCCTGCCGCTGGTAATGGTAATGTACTTCCTGATTGCACTGCTGGAAGACTGCGGTTACATGGCACGTGCAACCGTGGTTCTGGACCCGATTTTCAAGCGTGTAGGTCTGTCCGGTAAGTCCGTAATTCCAATGGTTGTGGGTACAGGCTGTGCAATCCCCGGTATCATGGCATGCCGTACCATCAAGAACGAAAGAGAAAGAAGAGCCACTGCAATGCTGACTCCGTTCATGCCTTGCGGTGCAAAACTTCCGGTTATCGCTTTATTCGCCGGCGTATTCTTCGGCGATGCATCCTGGGTTGGTACCCTGATGTACTTCGTGGGCATCCTGCTGATTCTGCTGGGTGCGCTGCTGGTAAACAAGCTGACCGGCCACAAATACAGAAAGTCCTTCTTCATCATGGAACTGCCGGAATACAAGGTTCCATCCCTGAAGAGAGCATTCCTGTCTATGTGCAGCCGCGGATGGGCATATATCGTAAAGGCGGGTACTGTTATCCTGGTGTGCAATACAGCGGTACAGATCATGCAGTCCTTCTCCTTTAACGGAGGATTCCAGCTGGTGGAAGAAGGCATGGAACACACATCCCTCCTGGCATCCATCGCGACTCCATTCGCGGTTCTGCTGATTCCTCTGGGCATCGGTACCTGGCAGCTGGCAGCGGCAGCTGTAACCGGCTTCATCGCTAAGGAAAACGTAGTTGGTACGCTGGCTGTTGTATACGGCATCACCAACTTTATCGATACAGAAGAGCTGATTCTCATGGGCGGCGCTTCCGAAGTTGCAGCCACCATGGGTCTGACCTCTGCAGCAGCACTGGCCTGCCTCATGTTCAACCTGTTCACTCCGCCTTGCTTTGCAGCAATCGGTGCCATGAACTCTGAAATGCAGAGCGGTAAGTGGCTGGCAGGCGGTATCGCACTGCAGCTGGGAACCGGTTACACTATCGGCTTCCTGGTATACCAGATCGGTACTCTGATCGCCACCGGTTCTGTGGGCGTGGGCTTCGTACCTGGCCTGATTGCAGTTGCGGCAATGGCCGGCTTCGTGGTATACTTGATTCATAAGACCAATAAGGAAATCGCGGCTGAATACGAACTGAAGATGGCTGTTTAATTTTCCGGCAAAATATTTCAAAAGGGGGTTTCCGCAAATGATTGACTATATCGTTGGTGCAGTACTGGGCATTCTTATTGGCGCAGCAATCGCCTATATCATAAGAGAAAAAAAGCGCGGTGTGGCCTGTATCGGCTGTCCGGCAGCAGGAACCTGCGGTGCGAAGAAGCATCCGGGAAGTGCCGGCTGCAGCTGCGGTGCAGCTCTGGAAGAATCCCTGGATGAAATCCGGGAAGCGGTTCGCAGTGAGCAGACAGAAGAATAAAGTAATTACAATAAAAAGGATTTTTCTATAAAAAGAGAAATCCTTTTTCTATTGCTGAACGACGGAAAATGGCGTATGATAAAGTGAGAATTATAAGGTATGGGAGTGTGTAATATGACAGAAAACAGGGAAAACGGGACAAAGAAAAAAGGCGGGTTTGGGAACCTGCTGGCTGGACTTCTGATTCTAATATTTATTGTAGGCTTTGCGGCGTACCGGGGAGGCTATCTTGACGGGAAGCTGGAGGAATTGGGGCTTATTGATCCTGCAGAAAAACACGAGAAGTCATCCGAAGAAAAGCTGGATAAAAATACAGCAGTGGAAGTGGCTGTCGGTCAGGATTTCACAGAGCATGTGGACTATGAAAATGGCACACTGATCAAGTTCAAAACCGACGAAACCGGCAGGTATTATATTCGTACTTCAGCGTCGAATCTGGATCTGTCCATGCATGTATATAAATACCAGCCATGGGGAAATGACCTGATTGGCGGTATGCTGTCGAATGGTGACCATGCAGGCAATTATGAGCTGGAACTGAGCGGCACTCGCTATCTGGATGGGAAGACTGAATATTATGCGTATTTTGACTGGGAGAAAGACTGCGGAGTCCGAAGCATCTGTATGGAGTTTGAACCATTGGAACAGGTGGAACTGGATGAAAATCTGGTAAAAGAACTGCACGCAGTAACGCTGACAGAGGGAATACCTTACGAAGGCCCGTTTCTCGTCGGTGAAGAAAACTGGTTCTATGTGAAGATGGATCGGCCAGGTTCTGTCATTCTGGACCTTACCTATGCCGGACGGCAGTTTGGGGAAGAGAATATGTCGGACGTGCTGATGTATGCGCAGCAGGAAGACGGAAGTCTGATGCCAATTGGAAACAACCCCATTGTTACAGGACTGGAGCATAACACGATTCACCGTCATGCACCTGTAATAGGAGAACTTCCGCTGACCAATCCGTACTTTATCAGCATTTATATGAATCATGATTTGGAACTGAAAAGTATAAATATGACAATCACCGGCAGGTTGGTTTCCTGATAAATAATGAAACGAGGTAAGGACGATGAAATTTGTAATTGCAGACAATCCGAGAAATCCAAACGAAGTAGTAAACTATATTTATGCCTTTAAGGAACTGGGGGTAAGGGACATTTATCCTACTCTGGATCCGAAGAAGCTGGAAGATGCTGATGGTATGCTTTTGCCGGGCAGCGCATGTGATATCAATCCGGCACTGTGGGGCGAAGAGAATACCCACTGCAATGGGGTAAATGATGCCTTGGATGCAGGTCAGAAGGCCATGATGGATAAGGCTATCGAGCTGGGGATTCCGGTACTTGGTACGTGCCGAGGTATTCAGTTCATCAACGTATACTTCGGCGGCAGCCTGATTCAGCACCTGAATTCTTTCATGGCTCACCGTTATTACAGCCCGGACCGTTATCACCGTGTACTCTTCGAAGAAGGCTCTTTCCTGCAGGAACTGTACGGCAGTAATGAACTGATGGTAAATTCCCGTCACCACCAGGCAGTTGGACGCATCGGAAAAGGTCTGAAGCGGATTGCCCGCTGGGAACCTTGTGAGTGGGAACATCCGCAGGAAGACTGGGAGCCTGTAACAACAGAGGCTCTGCAGCATGAAACTCTGCCGATTATTGGTCTGCAGTGGCATCCGGAACGCTCCTGGTGTCTGGACTACGACGAAAAGAAGGCCAACGGAGAAAAGATGCTGAAGTACTTCATGAATCTTTGTGAAGAAACCAGGGCGAAACGTCAGAAGTAATATAAAGATAAAAATAACCCGCTGTGGGGCTCTGAAAAGCCTTCTCAGCGGGTTTTCTGTCTTACTAAAGGAAGAATGCGTTGTACGCTCTGCGGGAGTACATTTCCTCCAGTTCCGTCTTATGGTAGAGGTATCCGGCGTCTTCGTAGTACTTGGCCTGTACCGGACATTTCTTTTCGCAGGCACCGCACTTGATGCAGATGCCGGGAACCTGGCTCACATCCTGCGGGTCGATGGCACCCATGGGACAGCTTTCTGCGCAAAATCCGCACTGCGTACATTTTTCCATGTCGGTCAGCGGTTTCACTTTGCGGATGTCGATGGACACACCGTGACGGTCCCGTGGCTGGTAGTAGCCCCCATGGTTCTGCTCTGCAGGAATGCCGGGAACTTCCACCGGGGAAACTGGTTCGGCCAGATTCGCTCCGATCCGGTCAGCAAAATCCCTGATCTGAGCCAGGTCGTCCTCGTCGGGACGTCCAGCTCCCAGTTCATAGGAGAAGCTGTGCTCACAGGAACAGGCTGCAGCCGCAACGGTACGGAATCCGTTCGCCTCCAGGATATCACGAAGTTCAATCAGGGAATTGTCGAAGTTCCGGTTGCCGAAGGTAACCACAGGAACAGCAAGTGCACTGTTTCCCTGTACGAATTCCTTTAGATAAGGCAGCATCAGGTTCGGCAGACGGCCTGCATAAGTCGGCATGCCGAAAACAACCAGATCCTCCTCGGTAAGCTGCGGGAAGTCAGTCCGGGCAGAGGGGAGCGTAAAATCGTAAGTGAAAACGCCGGCATCAGGATGTTTTGCGGAGAGACCGGAAGCCAGGGCAGAAACCACTTTCTCAGTGGTACCGGTCGGGCTGAAGTATATTTTGTAAATTCGTTTGATGTTCATGGAACCTCCTTATACCCGCATGTCCGGCAGGCGGCGGTAAATCAGGGCGGCCAGAAAGCCTACGGCGATACCGCTGAAAAGGCCGGAGAAGAGCAGGATGCTGAAATAGCTCATGAGACGGACATTCGATACAATCAGGCATGCGGTAATCAGCTGTCCCAGGTTGTGGGCAACACCGCCGGCCATGGATACGCCAACCATGCTGAACCAGCCGGTCCGGTACAGAAGGTACATGACTGCAATGCTCAGGATGCCCCCGGCAAAGGAATAGAACATGCCGAAGACCCCGGAAAACAGCAGGCCTGCAATGACGATTCTCACACAGTTGATGGTGAAGGCATAGCGGAAGCCTAGCTTATAGATGGCCATGACGATGACCAGGTTGGCGATGCCCAGCTTGATGCCGGGAACGGGAACCGGGATTGGAATCATGGCTTCCACATAGCTGAAGATGAGGGCCAGAGCTGCCAGCATGGCGCTGAGAGCCAGGCGGCGGGTTTTGAGACCACGGTCTGCGGTACGGTTAACCTGTGATGACATCCACGCCACCTCCTTCGTTCTTTGCGGAGCCCTGAATTTCAATCATCACCTTATTCGGCAGGCAGACGATAGAATCCCTGGTTTCGCTGATGGCACCGGCATTGACACAGACCTGATTCTTGCAGGTGGAATATGCCATTGAAACGGTACCGTCTTTTATGGTAATATGATTAGTGTGGCCGTTTTTCTGCGCCACTTCGATGGTCTGATCCTGAGACAGGCTGTAGGTGCCGTAAAGTTCACCGTCTACGGTGACGATGGCTTTATCACCGCCGGTATTGGTGGTGAGGGACCACCAGCTGACTGCCAGACCAAAGACCAGAATCAGTATGAATAATACGATATCGGCTTTTTTTATCATAAAATCTCCTTACAGAAAGGTAATATACGATGCGAAAATTAATGAAACAGGCAGCGGCTCTGCTGCTTGCCCTAACCTTTATTATACCACAGATAGGGTGTTCCTCCAATGGTCAAAATCAGAATTACACCGGCATCTCCAAAACCGGATTTTATCTGGATACCATCTGTACCATCACTGTTTACGGTGTGGATCAGTCGAGCGTCCTGGGCCATGAGCTGGCTGCTGCTGCCGATGAGGCGGAGCAGCAGAAACTGATTCATCAGCTGATTACTGACGCATTCCTGGAGTGCAGCCGTTACGAAAAACTTCTCAGCAAAACAATCGAATCCAGCGAAATATCGCAGATTAACGATGCATCCGGTGCAGCTGTGGAAGTGAGCACCGAGACTGCCGAAGTCATCGAAAAGGGCATCTGGTATGGTAAGGTTTCCGATGGCCTCTTTGATATCACCATCGGCAAAGCATCTGCTCTCTGGGACTTCCATGAAGCGGAGGCTGTGGCAGGTGACGAGGCTGCGGCAGAAAGCCTGCTGCCTGATGAGGCGGACCTGGCGGAGGCGGTGAAGCACGTGGACTACACGAAGGTTGCAGTAAACGGTCTGTCTGTAAAGCTGGCTGACCCTGACATGGAAATCGATTTGGGCGGAATCGCAAAAGGCTATATCGCAGACCGTGTGACCGAGCTTCTGGAAGAACGGGGCGTGGTGAGTACTGTAGTGGACCTGGGTGGAAATATCGTGACCATCGGAGGGAAGACCACCGGGCTGTTGGTGGAAGATGCAGCGGAATCCGAGGGTGTCTTCAACATCGGAATTAAGGATCCCCAGTCTGAAACCGGAGCACTTCTGGCAGTGTTCCCGGCACACGATAAGACTGTGGTAACTTCCGGCACCTACGAACGGTTCCTTATTCAGGACGGTGTGAAGTACCACCACATTCTGGATCCGAAGACCGGCTGGCCGATTAATAACGATGTACTCAGTGTGACCATTATCGCTCCGAAGGGCAGTGCAGTGGATGCTGACGGCCTGTCCACCACATGCCTGGCACTGGGCGTGGAAAAGGGCATGGAACTGATAGAGACTCTGAATCACATGGGCGTAGAAGCTGTGTTTGTAGATGCGGAAGGTGAAATGCATAAGACTGAAGGAGCACCGGAGTTGACAACCAATTAAAGGAATCGTGCGGGGGATGAGCGGCAGTCCGATTATCCAGGATGTGAAGGAAGTCCGTGATATGGCACACTTTGATATGCTTCTGGCAAAAGAAATGATAAAGAGGCAGAAATAAAAATTATATATAATGTGGTTTAATGCAGTTCAACTTGAATTTTGCAAAGGAGCAGTTATGACAAAGTATCAGTATCTTACATTGAGAGAAGCACCCCAATGGATGCTTCCTGCTGCTGAATGGTTTCACAGCAAGTGGCGTGTTCCAACGAAGGCTTATCTGGAATGCATGGAGGCATATCTGCATAAGGAAACAGAATACGGATGGTATCTGTGTTTGAATGACAATCAGATTATTGGTGGATTAGGTGTCATTGAAAACGATTTTCATGACAGAAAAGACCTGACACCCAATGTTTGCGCTGTTTTCACAGATGAAAATTTCCGCTGCCAGGGCATTGCAGGAAATTTGCTTAATATGGCAGTGGAGGATTTGCGCGCCAAGGGTATTTCTCCTGTCTATTTGGTCACCGACCACACTGGTTTCTACGAAAGATACGGATGGGAATTCTTGTGCATGGTGCAAGGTGACGGTGAACCTGATATGACAAGAATGTACATTCACAGATAGATTCCGAATTATAAAACTGCAACCTCAGGTTGCAGAAATGCAAACCCAGGTTGGTGGTGTTTCTGATACCCCTGCCTTAAGATAGAGGCAAAAGGAGGTACTCATATGAGTTTTGCAGAAAATTTACAGAGAATAAGAAAAGAGCGTCATTTATCACAGGAAGAGCTTGCCGAACTGCTGGATGTGAGCCGTCAGGCTGTTTCCAAATGGGAACAGGGGATGGGCTATCCGGAAGTGGAGAAGCTGGTTCTGCTTTCCCGGAAGCTGGATATATCCCTGGATGACCTGATGTCTGAAGAGACTGGCGGCAGCTGCGCATCAAAGACTGCGAATGGAGGCGGCACCATCGTCATCACTTCGCCACACGAGAATGTCATTGCAGAGTGCTATAAAGTATCCTCATCCGGCAAAATGCGGGGCGGCAAAAATTCACCGAAATATGCTCTCTTCGGGATGTCCCGGGGCGGTTCCAATTTTTGGGGTGAACCGACTGCATTCCTGGGATGGTATGCGGATCAGGAACAGCTCTCGAAAGAAATTGCAGAAATCCATAAGGCGATTTCCCAGGGGATTTCAATCTATACACTGCAGTACAGCGCCAAAACGGAACGCCGCTGGGCCAGTGTGAAAATCGTTGAAGAGGAATGAACATGAAAAAGATTGTACGTATCATAATGCTGATATTGCCCGTCGTACTTTTGACGGCAGGCTGTGCGGCGAAAGATCCTGTGCAGGAAACGAAAAGAATTGACCGCAGCGAGTTCATAAATTTTGAAGAATATCTGGCAGCTGTTGAGGTGCAGTCGGATGAAATCAAGACGTCCCTGGAGCAGGAAGAACTGACGCAGGGTGACATGAATGCGAAATCCCAGGAACTTTATACGCTCTGGGATGACGCACTGAATGAACTGTGGGCGGAACTGAAGGTGAACCTGGCCGAAGAGGATTTTGCAGGGCTGGAAGAGCAGCAGCTGGCATGGATTGCTGAAAAGGAAGCGGCAGCGGAAGATACCGGAAAAGAGTTCGAAGGAGGTTCCATGCACCCGCTGGTTGTCAATACAACAGCGGCAAGGATTACGGAAGAACGCGTCCGTCAGCTGTGTGATGTTTTGAACCGGGGTGAGGGCATCGGTCAGTCCGTACTTCTGAGCGATGGAGAACTGGAATATCTGCAGGCACAGACCACCAATACCTGGCTGGAAATGTCCGATATGGAAAAGAGCGATTTCGTGGTTCTGATCGGAAGATGGCTGGAGGCGGAAAAAAACTATATCATCGAGGATTATGATGAGTTCCAGTTCATGCTGAACCGTCAGATGGAGCAGTACTTCCGCTACAGTGTAGACGAAAGTGTTCTGGATACGGTTCTTGATATTTTGGATATTGAGTGATTTCTTCAAATTTTCTGAAAACCCCTTGTGTTTCGAAAATAAGAGGCGTATAATATTTGCATAATTTTTATCCAATGTAATTAATACCATCTCCGATGGTAAATATACTGACGAAAAGAGGGATTCCAATGGACAAGAAGAATATTGACTGGGCAAATCTGGGTTTTGGCTACATCGAAACTGACAAGCGTTACGTTTGCGAATTTAAAGACGGCGAATGGGGCGAAGGCGGCCTGGTTGACAACGGTATGATTACCATGAGCGAATGTGCCTGCGTACTGCAGTATGCACAGACATGTTTTGAAGGGCTGAAGGCTTACACTACCGAAGACGGTAAGATCGTTACATTCAGACCTGACATGAATGCTCAGAGACTGCAGGATTCTGCAGAAGGTCTCTGCATGCCGAAGGTTCCAACTGAAAAGTTCCTGGAAGCTGTAGACCAGGTGGTAGCAGCAAATGCTGCATATGTGCCTCCTTATGGCAGCGGTGCGAGCCTGTATCTGCGTCCATTCCTGTTCGGCAAAAACTCTGTTATCGGTGTTAAGCCAGCTGAAGAATATGAGTTCAGAGTATTCTGTACTCCTGTAGGCCCGTACTTCAAGGGCGGCGTGAAGCCTCTGACCATCCGTGTTTCCGACGTGGACAGAGCAGCTCCTCACGGCACCGGTCATATCAAAGCCGGCCTGAACTACGCTATGAGCTTAAAGAACATCGTAGATGCACACCATGCAGGCTATGATGAAAATATGTACGTTGACCCGCAGACAAGAACCAAGGTGGAAGAAACCGGCGGCGCAAACTTCATCTTCGTAACCAAGGACGGCAAGCTGGTAACTCCTAAGTCCAGCTCCATTCTGCCATCCATCACCAGAAGATCCCTGATGTATGTAGCAGAACATTACCTGGGTCTGGAAGTGGAAGAAAGAGAAGTTTACGTGGATGAACTGAAGGATATGGCGGAAGCTGGCCTGTGCGGCACAGCTGCAGTAATTTCCCCAGTGGGCAAGATTGTAAACCACGGTGAAGAAATCTGCCTGCCATCCGGCATGGAAGCTATGGGTCCAATCACTCAGAAACTGTACGATACACTGACCGGCATTCAGATGGGCAAGATCGAAGCACCAGAAGGCTGGGTACGTGTAATCGTAGACAACAAGTAAATAACATCATACACATACACAAAGAGAGCAGCCTCACAGAGACTGCTCTTTTCGTAAACAGAGGGAATTGAAACGATTATGAAAGATTTGGAATTTGCGAGAGATTTTGAAGATATCCGCGCCTATGCACTGCAGCATCCACAGCGGCTGAATGCTTTGCTGAATCTGAAAATGCTGGACGGCAGCCGTGCAGAAATGTGGGCGGAATATGAGTTTGAGGCCAAAGAGTGGTGCAGAAACCCTTACGGCGGTGTGCACGGCGGCATTATTGCCAGCATTATCGACACCGGTATGGGGATGACCTGCGCTGCCTATTCCAATAAATATGTATCGACGACAGATCTGTCTGTCAGCTATCTGAAGCCGATGATGAATGTCTGTTATAAAATCCGTGTGGAACTGACCCAGACCGGCAGCCGTATGATTCGCTGCATTGCCAAGGTATTTGACGCAGAAAGCGGCATGCTCTGTGCTACAGGTATGGGCAGCTTTATTCTGGGCGGCGACCGTGAAAAGGGCGCACGGGTTTAGACGAAGAAAGGAGCGGGCGATGCTGGATATTTTGCTGGTAAACGGAACCGTAATTACGGTAGATGGAGAGAACCGGGTGTTCGACCGTGGTTATGTGGCTGTGAAGGACGGCCTGATTGCGGGCGTGGGTTCCATGGCGGAACTGGAGACTGACGGAATGCCCGAGGCAAAGCGGGTGATGGACATGAACGGCCATGCTGTTCTGCCGGGCCTTGTGGATGCTCACGGTCATGGAGGTCATTGCCTGCTCAAAACCCTGGGCGAGCATTACGATGACGAATGGAACGAGATGGCGGTTCATGCGTATTACCGCTGCACCGATACGGACTTCTGGTATAATGAGGGGGCTCTGGCAGCAGCAGAACGCATCAAATTCGGAACCACTACAGCGGTTTCCATGGTTGGCAGCGATCCGAAGATTGACTCTGTGGCTGCGGTGGATGCCAATCTGGCTGCATCCTCTGCGGTGGGAATCCGCCAGTTCAGCGGCATCGGTTTTCCTGATGGTCCATGGCCGAAGACTGCCGTGCAGTATGATGAAGAAGGCGGTGCGCACACGCTGACCCTGTCTCAGGCTGATGCCCTGCAAAACATCGAAACCTGCCTCCGCATGCTCAACGGCAAGTATCCGCGTGCCACCTGTATCGTGGCTCCCGGTCGCATGGGGCGGCGTTCCAATGTGAGCGAGGAAGACACCATCTGGCAGAATAAGGAGATGGCGAGACTGGCTGAAGAGTACGATGTGCCTCTTCATACCCACGCTTACGGCGGTGATGTGAAGTTCATGTACGAAACCAGTCCGGAGGCTTTGTCCCCGCGTATTTCTCTGACCCACAGCACCGGTTACTCCGATGAGGAACTGGAGATTCTGAAGGAAACTGGTGCCTGGGTGCTTCATGGACCGACCACCTATTCCAATGCCATGTGGCATTGCCGTGTTATGGACATGATGGAAAAGGGCATCAACTTCGCCATTGTTACCGACGGTACTGCGCCGGACCGGAGCTATGACCTGTGGCGTGACATGAAGAATATACAGGTGGTTCAGCGGTATGTTCACCAGAATTACGGCCTGATGCCGTGCGGCACTGTCCTGCGTCTTGCCACAATCGAACCTGCCCGTGCACTGGGTATCGACCATCTGGTCGGTTCTCTGGAAGTGGACAAGAAGGCTGACATTATTACCGTAAATGTGATGCAGCCCCATCTGGCACCGTTCAGAGTCATGCCAATTCAGCGTCTGGTTTCCCATGCCATGGGACAGGACGTGGATAATGTAATCGTGGAAGGCGAAGTGGTTATGGAAAACCGCCGTCTCACCAGAGTGGACGAAGCGGAAATCCTGCAGAAGGCAGCAGAATCTTTCGAAAAGATGCTGGCACGCCTTGACCGGACCGATATTCTGGAAAATCCGAATTTATATGGGCTGAATCAGTATAAATAAATGGTAAATATAAAAAGGGCTGACACACAGTCGACTAACTGGTCAACTGTGCGCAGCCCTTTTCTGCTGGTTTATCTGTTGGTGGAATAATGATACATTTCCTGTACGTGAGGGTCTGCGTTGTTTTTCGCAACCAGATCCCAGAAAATATAATATAAATCACCTTCAAAAAATCCGAAATGCCCCATCTCATCCATCACGGCAGTACGTGTCTCGTGATTACATTTTTTCGGAATAAAACGAAATTCCTCTGTGTTCCCATCAGACAAATAGAACCGTATCCCGTACGGCGGTACGGAACTTCCAATGAGTCTGAAATCGAAAGCTTTTTTTCGACAGTTATTTACACTGTTTATCAGCTGGTCAATATCTTCCCTGGCTGTGATTGCAGTTGATATCTCTAAACCTTCGGAATAGAGCTCCATATAATCTACATCCGCAGCAGTAAAATCCAGGTGTTCAAAACCGAAAATACAGTAATACAGAATTACGGGGATTAAAAGTAAGGCAATCAATACTGAAATTATGTTTCTCGTCTTTTTCTTCATAATGACACACATTTACTTTGATTCTTTCCACACTTCCAGCAGCTGCCGGATTCTTGCATCCAGTTCACCGAGAGGCACCTGATTATAGTAGAAAATCAGGGTGTGAGTACGTCCGGCTGCGTCAGTCTCTTCCGGCTCGGAAACCCGGGAGAGAGGGATAACCTGCAGACGCAGGGATTTTGCGGCGATGGACAGTTCTTCGGCACTCTTCTGTGAGCGGACACGGATGCTCAGATTGATGCCGGACTGGGTATCAACCGGAGTTACAAAACCGCCGGTACCGTATCGGGTGAATGCGGCGATGGCAGTCTGCAGCTTCTGAGCGTAGAGGCTTCGCATTCTCTTGATACCGGTATAGTAATATCCGTCTTCCATGAAAAAGGCCAGGGTCAGCTGCTCCGCTTTGGAACAGGTCTGTGTGTACTGGTCTTTTATTTTGTCGAAAATTGACGAAAGCTGCGGTGGCAGTACCATGTAGGAAATCTTTACTGCCGGGAACAGGGTAGAGGAGAAGGAACCCAGGTATACCACGCGGCCGGCTTCGTCCAGACTCTGCAGGGCGGGTACAGGGCGTCCGAAGTAGCGGAGCTCGCTGTCATAGTCGTCTTCGATGATGATGCTCTGGTTGGAGCGGGCCCATTCCAAAAGCTCATAGCGGCGGCCCACCGGCATGACAGTTCCTGTTGGGAACTGATTGGATGGGCTCACGTACACTGCGGACGGAATATTTACCGGCAGCCGCTGGATTTCGATTCCGTCATCACCCACCGGAATGTGGCTGATGTTGAATCCTGCGTCGGAAAACTGACGCTGTACCGGCAGATAGCCCGGCGTTTCCAGGGCTACATGGTGAATCCCCAGTTTGGACAAAATTCGTGAAAGCTGACTGGTAATCTGCTGGGTACCGGCACCGATGACAATCTGGTCCGGGCTGGCGGATACACCGCGGGAGTGATAGATGTATTTGGCAATCTCAAACCTAAGGGCTGACTCTCCCTGAGGATTGCTCTCAAAGAGCAGCATGTGGGAATATTCGTTGAACACCTTGGCTGCACACTTCTTCCACTTATTGAAGTCGAAGCAGGACAGATCATAGAGGTAAGGACTGCCTTCCAGAGGGTAATCACGTATATCGTAAATAACCGATTCGGCGGAGCTGGTGCGGGTTGACAGGTCGTCGGACATCAATCTGCTGCTGACGGAGGTGACTTCCGCCACATAATAGCCGGACTGCGGGCGGCTGGTCACATAGCCTTCCACCAGCAGCTGGTTGTAGGCCAGTTCAGCCGTGGTAATACTGACTTTCAGCTCCTTTGAAAGGCGCCGGAGGGAAGGCAGTTTTTCGCCGGCAGCAGCCTGACCGCTGAGAATCTGATTTTTTATATCGTCATAAATCTGCAGGTAGAGGGCGCGGCCGCCTTCTTCCCGAGTGCTGAGGGTAATTGGTTTCATGATGATGTATACCTCCGCTGTACTCTTTCTTTCTTGGCAAAATCTACATTTCGGCCCGTACAGTTTTCTCTATTTTATCATGGTTTGCCCGGGTCTGCAACTGTCCCAGCATGCAGAAACGGATCAGGCCGCAGATATAAGGAATAGGCTCCAGACAGCCGTCTTCCAGCCACTGCATGATGATGGCATGGCAGCCGGCAGTGTAATAACGGGCCAGGTAACTTATCTCCCGCAGATCTGTAATCCCGTTCTGACGGCAGAGGGGAACGGTGATTTCTTCAAAAAGCTGCAGATTTTCCCTGGACAGCTGGTAGGATGCCGGCTGGAAGTCTGCAATCAGAAAAATATGGCGGTAACGGGAAAATACCTGCAGGTAAGGTATGAGAAACTCGTCCGAAAGAGAACGGTAATGTTCTATGGACAGTTCTTTTTCACGATATTCTTCCACAAACAGACTGATAATATATCGGTGTGTATCTTCCAGCAGTTCCGTAAGGTTCTGATAATGGCTGTAGAAGGTGGAACGGTTGACACCGGCTTTTTCGCAGAGAGCTTTGATCGTAATGCTGTCAAAGGTCTGCTTTTCCATCAGGCTGATGAGTGCCTGATTCATTTTTATGGCAGTGTTGCTGTATTTTTTCTGATGTTTGTTCATTGTGAATGAGCCTCCGTAAAACCGACAGAAACTGCAGTTTGTGTTGTTTCTTTCGGTAAAGGTTTTATAGTATAGTTATATCATAAAAACAACATTTGTTGGTAAATTTCTTATGATGCAGGAGGAGATTAACATGAAAGGTTTTATTTATCACGGACCTGGAAACATCACACTGGAAGAACTGGAATTACCGGTATGCGGCGATAACGACGTTATCGTGAAGAATATTGCGGCAGGGATCTGCGGCAGCGACGTAACAGCATATAAGCATGGCGGTGAATCTGTAATGATTTTCCCTGAACACGAATTTGGTCATGAAATGGTGAGCGAAGTGGTGGAAGTGGGTAAGAACGTGGCAGGCCTGGAAGTGGGAGACAGAGTGTATCCGTTCCCTATCTTTGCCAAGGGTGACATGATGCGTGCTGCTACTGTAGGCGGTTTCTCCGAGTATGTATATATTCCAAACTGCCAGGTGGGCATGAGCGTATTTAAGGTTGATGACGAAATTTCCAATAAGGAAGCAGCAATGATCGAACCGTTTACCGTAGGTGCACATTCTGCACTGATCTGCGATCCTGCTCCTGGAAAGAGCGCAATCGTATTCGGTGCCGGCATCATCGGTATGTCCGCTGCGATTACCCTGAAGTACATGGGCTGTGAGAAGATTATGGTAGTGAACCGTTCCACTTACAGACTGGATAAGGCAGCTGCACTGGGCTTTGAAACCTGCTCTCCTGTACAGGAAGACCTGAAGGCTAAGGCAATCGAATACTTCGGTGACTCCTTCTCCATGGCTGGTCCTGTTCCGAATGTAGATATTTATATTGACGCAACCGGTTCTGAAGATGCAGTGAACAATTTCATGGCTATGGGTAAGGCGGGAGCAATCCTGTCTGTAGTAGGCATTCACCATGCACCGCGCTCCATAAATATGGTGGGCCTGGTTTACGGCGGCCTGACCATTAAGGGCAGCCCTGGATATACACCGGAAGATGTAACCTTTGTTATGGACCTGATGAAGTCCAAGCAGTTCGACATCGAAAGCCTGGTATCTCACGAATTCAAGCTGGAAGATCTGGAAGAAGCCATTCAGACCTCTGCAAAATCCGGCGAATCTGAAAAGGTACTGATTGTTTACTAACTGGTTCTCTATATTGTAACGGAATAACGAAAAAAACACCGCCTTTCGAGGCGGTGTTTTGCTGTTTTCTGTTCAGTGAATGAAACCTAGAGCAGGCCGTACTTATTGATAAATCTTGCTGCTGCGATGCAGTCCGGTACGATGCGGAGTGCAGCCCGGCTGGTGAAGATGCTTTCGTCACCTTTTCCCTTCAGATTTTCGGAAATGGCCAGGGTCAGCAGTTTTTTATTGGCCACATTTTTCAGCTCACGGATCACATCCATCCCGCTGCATTCATGAAGCATAAGACAATCCAGAGATTTGTCCAAAGCCTCGTCGCAGGTTTCCATGGCCTTCCGCAGAGCCGGAAGGAAGTGGTCTTTCGTGTAGATGAGACACGGATCCAGTCCGAATATTTTCGCTGCGGCATCGGCACACTTTAACGTCGTTTTATCGAAGGTTCCGCGAGCAAAGGTATAATAGTCCCCATCGAAAACGCCATAAACCTTCATGGTATCCAGGTATCCAAGGCGCATGATGTGCCGTGCATTCTGCGTATCGAAAACCAGGGTCGCCCCCAGATCCCAGCGGGATTCGATAAGCGTCAGGTTGGACATTTTGGACAGTGACTTTCGGTCGACGAAGCCCAGTGCATTGAGATACACGGCGATAACCTCATCGGCACCCCGGTCCAGGGCCATTTTGACAGGCATTACATCTGCGTAGCCGCCGTCGATATATTCCACACCATCGATTTCGTAACTGTGAACGGCGGGGAAAATGGAAGCGCTGGCCATGACGTAGTCGATGAGCTGGCCCGGCTTCATCTGGTCCTTGAAGACGTAATGAGGCTTCAAAGTATCCTTTTCCACCACAACTACGCCGAAGTCCACGGGTGACTGGCGGATTTGTTCTTCATCGTAGTACTTTTCCATCAGCTTCTTCAGGCCGGTGGTGCTGGCACCTTTGTTTTTTACGAATTCCTTGGCGTAATCCTGCATTTTAAATCCTTCGGGAACGTCGAAGACCATGTGAGTTTCGATTTCCTTCCAGAGCTTCACTGTGTTTTCCAGATCCTGCTGGGCTACCATGGCACCGTTGATGGCACCTACGGAGGTGCCTGTTACCATATCTATTTCAATCCCCAGTTCGGTAAGGGCCTGCCAGGCACCTGCTTCATAGGCACCGCGGCTGCCGCCTCCGGACAGTACCAGAGCTGTCTTTTTCGTGATTTTCTTCATGATGAATTCCCCCTTTTTGCTACCAAAATTGTATCATAAGTGGTATACTGTTACCAGCGGATTTTCGTGATGATTCCGTGTTGAAATTTTATCCGGGAGGTATACTTATGGATGAAAGACTGAAAAAAATAATAGATGAAAGCAAAAATATCGTGTTCTTCGGCGGTGCCGGTGTGTCCACTGAGAGCAATATCCCTGACTTCCGCTCCGAAAAGGGACTGTATCAGGCCCAGCAGGAGTACGGCAGATCTCCGGAGGAAATGCTCAGCCACACCTTCTTTATCCGCCACATGAAGACGTTCTACGATTATTATAAAAAGAATCTGATTTATCCGGATGCGGAGCCTAATAAGGCTCATCGTGCGCTGGCACGTCTGGAAGCGGAGGGCAAGCTGAAGGCTGTGGTGACACAGAATATCGACGGGCTTCATCAGAAGGCCGGCAGTAAGAATGTGTACGAACTTCACGGTTCCGTGCTCCGTAATTACTGTATGAAGTGCCATGAGTTTCACTCTCTGGATGATATCATGGACCCGGCAAAATGTGATGAAGACGGCATCCCTCGCTGTAAGAAATGCGGCGGTATCGTCAAGCCGGATGTGGTTCTTTATGAAGAGGGCCTGGATGAAGACTGCATTAACGGTGCAGTGGAAGCGATTGCTCATGCAGATACCCTGATTATCGGCGGCACATCCCTCGTAGTATACCCGGCAGCGGGTTTAATCCGCTACTTCCGCGGCAAAAATCTGGTGCTGATTAATAAATCTGTGACACCGTATGACAGCCATGCGGATCTGGTAATCAATGATGCAATCGGAAAGGTAATGGATCTGGACGAATGAATATATTAATTTCAAATGATGATGGAATTCAGGCAGAAGGCATCCGCCGCCTGGCTCAGGCTCTGAGCGGAAAAGGCGATGTATATGTGGTGGCACCGGACGGTCAGCGAAGTGCCAGCAGCCACTGCCTCAGCCTGCATGATGACCTGGTGCTGACTGAGGTGGAAGATTTTCCGGCAGCGAAAAAAGCCTGGAAACTCTCCGGAACCCCGGCAGACTGTGTGAAAGTGGGATACGATATTCTGCGGAAGCAGGGAATCCCTGTGGATATTGTATACGCGGGTATCAACCACGGGGCCAACCTGGCTACTGACACCATGTACTCCGGTACTGTGTCGGCAGCGGCAGAAGGCATATTCCTGGGACTTCCGGCAGTAGCCGTTTCTGTATGTGATCACTATCCGAAATATTTTGACGGGGCATGCGACCTGGCGGTGGCAGTTTTTGAACGGGCCATGGAAACCAGGGGCAAAGGCACTGTGGTCAGCCTCAATGCACCCAACATTCCGAGAAGTGAGCTGAAGGGCGTGAAGACCGCCCGCCTGGGGACTCTGACCTACCATGACTGGTTCGAAGAAAAAGCGCCGGGGGTGCTGCGCTATTCCGCAGCACCAGTCTTTGACGGAAGCAATGAACCGGACAGCGATGTGTACCTGACGAAGAACGGATGGGCAACCATCGCCATGGTAAAATACGATCTTAACGATTACGAAGGCCTGAAAATGGCAGAAGAATGGAGAATTACGATATGATTAAGAGACTGAAAAAAGACGATGCAATCCTGGTAGTAATTGATTTTCAGGAAAAACTGATGCCTGCCATGTACGACCGTGATGACGTGGAAGATAAGACTGCCCGTCTGATCCGCGGCTGTAAGGAACTGGGCGTTCCAGTGATTGTGACGCAGCAGTACACCAGAGGTCTGGGACAGACTGTGCCTGTTGTGGCAGAAGTTCTGGGCGAGTTTGAACCGATCGACAAGGTAACCTTCAGCTGCTGCGGAAACATCCAGTTCAATGACGCACTGGAAGAAGCGGCAGGAGAAAATGACAGAACTACTGTAATCATCGCAGGATGTGAAACCCATATCTGCGTGGAACAGACTGCACTGGACCTGATGGAAATCGGTTTTAAGGTGTTCCTGCCTGCAGATACCGTTCAGTCCCGCAGCAGAGAGCATAAGGACGTTTCCCTGCGCCGCATGGAAGCTGCCGGTGCAGTGATTACAAATTACGAAAGCGTGCTGTACGAAATGCTGGGAAGTGCCAAGGCACCGGAATTCAAGGCGATTTCTGCCATCGTGAAATAAGGTACAGCTGAAGGGTTATTATGTTTTTTAAGAACAGTTTTGACAATTTGACTCCGGAAGATAAGAAACTTCTGGAAAAATATTTCTGCGGATATAATTATGAGGCGTCCAGCCACACCTTCATTGCCAACTATATCTGGAAGGATACCCACCACATCACATGGGAGATTATCGGTGAGTACCTGTGCCTGCTGGGCATGGGTACCCTGGAAACAGAGGAAAAGGAATATTTCATGTCTTTCCCCCTGACCAGAAAGGGCTCCTATGACCTGGAAGCACTACGCTGGACCATCGACACGGCCCGCGCAAAATTCGCCGAAGCAGGCGTTCCTTTCGAAATCTCCATGATTCCGGAAGCTCTGGTACCGCTGCTGACGGAAATCTACGGCGATGATGTGATTCTGACCCATGACAGGGATGATGATGACTACATTTACCTGCGGGAGGATCTGGCAGAACTGAAGGGCAGAAAGTACCATCAGAAAAAGAACCATCTGAATTATTTCCTCCGTACCTATGACTGGTCCTATGAGGAAATCACACCGGAAAACCTGGAAGAAGTCCGGGAGTTTCTGGTGCGTGTAAATGGGGACAAGCTGGAAGAACTGCCGGAAGAATGGAAAACCATTCTCAGACTGGAAAGCCAGGCTATTGATGTTTTACTGGACTTCGTCGGAACCGGGGAACTGTTTACCGGCCTGATCCGTGTGGACGGAAAGGTGGAGGCAGTATCCATCGGGGAATATTCCTGCCCGATTTCCAAAGAGGCGGTTCTGGTTCACGTGGAAAAGGCCAACCCGGAAATCCGCGGGCTCTACCAGGCTATCAACCGGGAATTCTGCAGACATCTGCCGGACCATGTCATTTATGTAAATCGTGAAGAGGATATGGGCATGGAAAACCTGCGTCAGACCAAACTTTCCTACAAGCCGGTACGGCTGGCGGAAAAATATTCTGCGGTTTGGAAAACGACAATTTAGTGAGTTTGTTAAATTATTTATTATCGGGCAAGGGGTTGCCTTTTTTACAAAAAGTGATAAAATAATAAGATAAACAAACTGTTTACTATTTTCAACATACATCATTTAAGGAGGATATATAACATGAGAGAAGTAGTTATCGCGAGCGCAGCAAGAACACCTATGGGTTCCTTTGGTGGTACACTGAAGGGAACTCCTACCAGAACTCTTGGTGCAATCGCAATTAAGGAAGCAATTAACAGAGCCGGAATCAAGCCTGAAATGGTTGAAGAAGTTATCATGGGCTGCGTACTGCAGGGTGGCCTGGGCCAGAACGTAGCTAGACAGATGACTTTAGACGCAGGTCTGCCAATCGAAGTTCCTGCTCTGACTATTAATAAGGTTTGTGGTTCCGGCTTAAGAGCTGTAGCCCTGGCAGCACAGATGATCAAGGCTGGCGATGCTGATATCATCGTAGCTGGTGGTGCAGAAAACATGTCTGCAACCGCTTACGCAGCACCTGCAACCAGATGGGGTGCAAGAATGGGTAACACTCAGATGGTTGACATGATGGTTAACGACGGTCTGACCGACGCTTTCCACGGTTACCACATGGGTATCACTGCTGAAAACGTATGTGATCAGTGGGGCCTGACCAGAGAAGAACTGGACGAATTCGCTGTAATCTCCCAGAACAGAGCTGAAGCAGCTATCAAGGCTGGCAAGTTCAAGGATGAAATCGTTCCAGTAGAAATCCCTCAGAAGAAGGGTGAACCTGTTATCTTCGATACTGACGAATTCCCTAAGTTCGGCACTACTATCGATAAGGTTGCTAAGCTGAGACCTGCATTCAAGAAGGATGGTATGGTAACTGCTGGTAACGCTTCCGGTATCAACGATGCTGGTTGTGCTCTGGTAGTAATGTCCAAGGAAAAGGCTGAAGAACTGGGCATCACTCCTCTGTGCACTATCAAGTCCTACGCATCTGCTGGTGTAGACCCATCCATCATGGGTGTTGGCCCTACTCCTTCTTCCCAGAAGGCTCTGGAAAAGGCTGGTCTGACTATCGCAGATATCGACCTGGTTGAAGCAAACGAAGCATTCGCAGCACAGTCCCTGGCTGTAAGAAAGGACCTGGGTCTGGATCCTGAAAAGACCAACGTTAACGGTGGTGCAATCGCTCTGGGTCACCCAGTAGGTGCATCCGGCGCTAGAATCCTGATCTCCCTGATCTACGAAATGATGAAGAGAGACTCCAAGTACGGTCTGGCTACTCTGTGCATCGGCGGCGGTATGGGTACTGCATTAATTGTTGAAAGATAGTAATTAAACAACAACAGTTTTTAAAACAGGAGCGGAAATCCGCTCCTGTTTTTTCGTGACTGTTTATGAACGGTTTTGGGGTATGCTTTAACAGCAATTTAATGACTTCCTGTGATAGAATGACCGCAACAAAAGTGCTGTGGCATCATACAGTAATCGTATTTAAGGAGGTCATACTATGAACAGCAAACGCAAATTGTCACTGCCTGCATGGATTTTTATCGGAATGATAGCCGGTATTGCAGTTGGTCTCTGTTTCCTGGGCAACCCGGAATTCACCACGGTTTACATCAAACCAGTCGGTACAATCTATATCAACCTGCTGAAGTTCCTTGTGGTACCGGTTGTACTGTTTTCCATTACCGATGGAATCGTATCGCTGAAGGATTTGAAACGAGTAGGAGACGTAGGTCTGAAGACCTTCATTTACTATATGTGCACAACCGCCATCGCGGTCGTTATCGGTCTGGCTCTGGCTACCGCCTTTAAAGGGTTCTTCCCACCGCTGGAAGAAGCTGCACTGGGGGAACTGTCCTATGAAGCCAGCCAGGCACCGGGTATTATGGACGTTATCGTAGGTATTTTCCCTGACAGCTTCCTGAAGCCAATGGTGGAAGCAAATATGCTGCCTCTGATTGTAACGGCAATTCTGCTGGGCGCCGGTATCCTGTCTGCCGATGTGAAGGGTCAGAAGATTGCGGATATCGTCAGCGCCATGAATGAAGTCATCATGCAGATGATGATGATGGTCATCAAAATCACCCCGATCGGCGTATTTTGCCTGATGACCAATGTAGTGGCTGTCAATGGCCCGAAGATTGTAGGTACTCTGGCACTTGTAATCGCCGTAGCTTATATGGGTTACATCATTCATGTCTGCCTGGTTTACGGAAGCAGTGTCAAGTTTCTCAGCGGCATGAGCCCGGTGAAGTTCTTTAAAGGGATGGCACCGGCCATGATTACTGCCTTTACCACCACATCTTCCAACGCGACCCTGCCAGTAAACATCGAATGCTGCAATAAGCTGGGTGCAGAACCGGAAATCAGTTCCTTCGTGCTGCCGCTGGGTGCTACCATAAACATGGATGGTACTGCAATCTATCAGGCAGTTGCCACCGTATTTATTGCTGCATGCTACGGTGTAGATTTGACCCTTGGACAGATGGGCATGGTGGTCCTGACTGCTACCCTGGCTTCTGTAGGAACTGCTGGCGTTTCCGGGGCAGGTATGATTATGCTGGCCATGGTACTGGAATCCATCGGCCTGCCGGTAGAAGGCATCGCCATTATCGCCGGTGTGGATAAGATCTTCGATATGGGACGTACCACTTTGAACATCACCGGTGATGCGACCTGTGCGGTCTGGGTTTCCAAACTGGAACAGAAAAAGAAGGCTGCGAAAGCCGCATAGAAACCGCTGCATATACATGTAAAGGAGAAAAGCCAATGCTTTTCTCCTTTTTTCGTGGAATGATTCGGTTAAAATGTACAGGAAATGTATTTTCTGTAATATTACTGAAAAAGTGTGGCATACCTGCAAGATGGTATGATAAAATACCGCTAAGATCCTAGATCGAGAGAGAACGAATGAAAACTAATGAAAACTAATGGGAGGGCTTTTTATGAGCACGAAACGGAAACTGTCACTTCCTGCCTGGATTTTTATCGGTATGCTGGCGGGTATTGCAGTGGGACTGTGTTTTCTGGGGAACCCGGATTTCACAACTAACTATATTAAACCGGTAGGAACTATTTATATTAATCTGCTGAAATTCCTGGTTGTGCCTGTGGTACTTTTCTCCATCACAGATGGTGTCATTTCTCTGAATGACCTGAAGCGTGTCGGTGATGTGGGGATTAAGACATTCCTTTACTACATGTGTACAACTGCAGTGGCAGTATCAATCGGCCTTGCATTAACTTCAGCATGTAAGGGACTTTTCTCCCCGCTGGGGGATGCTGCGCTGGGGGATCTTACCTATGAAGCGAAAGAAGCTCCCGCTGTCATGGACGTTATCGTAAATATTTTCCCTGACAGTTTCTTTAAGCCAATGGTGGAAGCCAACATGCTTCCTCTTATTGTAACAGCAATTCTTCTGGGTGCCGGCATCCTGTCTGCAGGTGAAAAGGGCCAGAAAATCGGTGAGATTGTCAATGCCATGACAGAAGTCATCATGAAGATGATGATGATTATTATTAAGATTACGCCAATCGGTGTATTCTGTCTCATGACAAATGTGGTAGCAGTAAACGGACCGAAGATTGTAGGCACTCTGGCACTGGTAATCGGAATCGCATATATCGGTTACATTCTTCATGTCTGCCTGGTATATGGATTCAGTATAAAATTCTTAAGCGGCATGAGAATGAGGGACTTCCTCAAGGGCATGGCGCCTGCCATGATTACTGCATTCACTACATCTTCTTCCAACGCAACCCTGCCGGTAAATATTGAATGCTGTAATAAGCTGGGAGCAGAACCGGAAATCTGTTCCTTCGTGCTTCCTCTGGGGGCCACTATCAATATGGACGGTACTGCAATTTACCAGGCTGTAGCGGCTGTCTTCATTGCCAGCTGTTATGGTATGGAACTGACCCTGAGCCAGATGGCCATGGTGGTTCTGACCGCGACCCTGGCATCCATCGGAACTGCCGGCGTATCCGGTGCAGGTATGCTGATGCTGGCCATGGTTCTGGAAACCATCGGTCTGCCGGTAGAAGGTATTGCTCTGATTGCCGGTGTGGATAAAATCTTCGACATGGGACGTACCACACTGAACATTACAGGTGACGCAAGCTGTGCGATTCTGCTTTCCAAACTGGACCGGAAAAAGAAAGCACGGAACGCAGCATAATGGCTGCCTTTGATTCAGAAATGAGTCGGCGGTTCACCTTGTTTTAGCTGCAATGAACCTGCTTCGGTTCGGTAAAGCGGTGAATGGATAAACATAATATGTAAAAAGGCCTGGTTTTCAGGCCTTTTTGCTGTTTTTTTTGGTGGTTTGCCGCAGTTGGCACGGAACTTGCTTTATTAATTTGCGAGTATAACGCTTTAATGATTGAAAGGAATAAAGAATGGAATTACTACTGAATCCAATTGTAATCGGGGTAGTAGCCCTGATTGTTTTATGTTTATTTAAGATGAATGTGCTGCTGTCTCTGCTGATTTCTGCCCTGGTGGCAGGCGTAACTGCCGGCATGGGTGTCAGCGAGACCATTAACGTACTGATTGCAGGAATGGGCGGTAATGCACAGACGGCACTCAGCTATATCCTGCTGGGGATGCTGGCTGCCGGCATGGCGCACACCGGGATTACAGAAATTTTGTCCCACAAAATCTCCAAAGTCATCGGTACCCGCAAGCTGGCGCTGCTGGTTACTCTGACTCTGATTGCATGCTGTTCCCAGAACCTGATTCCGGTTCATATCGCATTCATTCCGATTCTGATTCCGGCTCTGCTGCCGCTGATGAATGAAATGAATCTGGACCGCCGTGGTGCAGCCAGCGCACTGGCATTCGGTCTGAAGGCACCGTATATCGCACTGCCTTTCGGCTTCGGCTGGATTTTCCATGGTCTGATTGCAGATAACCTGGAAGCAAACGGCATGTCTGTGGAAGTAGGTAATGTGTGGAAGTATACATGGCCTCTGGGCGCAGCCATGATTATCGGTCTGGCTGCAGCACTGTTTGTGTTCCGTAAGCCACGTCACTATGAAACGCTGGAAATTCCAGGGGCACAGGCAGCGTCTGATGCGGATCTGACCATGAAGCCTGCACACTGGGTGACTCTGATTGCTGCCGTAGGTACTCTGGCAATCAACCTTGCTACGGACTCCCTGCCTCTGGGCGCGCTGACCGGCATCATCATCATGATTGTGTTCGGTGCAGTGAAGATTGCTGACCTGGAAAAGGTAATTGGAAACGGCCTGTCCATTATGGGACTGATTGCCTTCGTAATGCTGGTGGCATCCGGCTTCGCCAATGTAATGAATACTACTGGTGCAGTGGAAGAACTGGTACAGGCATCTCTGGAAATCATGGGCGGAAGCAAGGTGTTTGCGTCTGTGGTTATGATGATCATCGGTCTGATTATTACCATGGGGATTGGTTCATCCTTCAGTACTATTCCGGTTCTGGCAGTTCTCTACGTACCTCTGTGTGCGGAAATGGGCTTTTCCGTTGGCGGCACTGTGATGCTGATTGCTGCAGCTGCTGCTCTGGGTGACGCAGGTTCTCCTGCATCCGACACCACTCTGGGACCGACTGCCGGTCTCAATGCGGACGGTCAGCACAACCACATCTGGGATACCTGTGTACCGACTGCCATCTGCTACAACGTACCGATTGCACTGTGTGCGATTATCGTAAGCCAGTTTATCTAAACGTAAATAAAAGGCCCTGCGGCATAACGCTGCAGGGCGAATTTATTTTTTGAGGTATTTATCTGATCCAGCCTTCCACCTGAGCGGTAAGCCAGTCAGCAAGTTTGTCGATTCCTTCGCCGGTTTTTGCGGAGATGAAGATGATTTCGATGTCCGGATTTCTCATTCGTGCATATTCGACAAGTTTTGCACGGTCGAAATCGAAGTATGGCTCGACGTCAATCTTATTTACAACCAGAAGGTGGCAGGTTTCGTACATGAGCGGATACTTCAGTGGTTTGTCATGGCCTTCCGGAACGGAGAGGATGGTCATGTTTTTCACAGCGCCCGTGTCAAATTCAGCAGGGCAGACCAGATTACCCACATTTTCCAGGATGACCAGGTCAGTCTGCGGGTCTTTTTCTGCCTCCATGCGCTTCTTCAGTTCGGCTATTCCCTGGCGGGTCATATCCGCATCCAGGTGGCACATGCCGCCGGTATGAATCTGAATGGACGGGATTCCGGCATTCTCCATGGTCTGCGCATCCACCGTGGAGTCGATGTCGGCTTCCATGACAGCCCAGCGGAGGGCTCTGCCGGTGGCGTTCAGTGTCTGACCGCTGTCTGCGCGCCGGTCCAGTTCTGCAGCAAGAGCCAGCAGAGTGCTTGTCTTGCCGGAACCCGGGGAACTCATCAGGTTCAGCAGGAAGGTTTTTTCTTCCTTCAGCTGCCGGCGGAGATTTTCTGCATCCCGGTTGTTATCTTCGAAAATGCTTTCTTTTACTTCTATGATTCTGATTCCTTCCACAGGGAACCTCCTGTTCTAATGGTTATCCCAGACCTTGATATCCAGGTTGAAGTCCTTTTCGAAATAATCATGCAGGTCAGCGCGCATCGGCATGGTCTGCTTGATTTTGATTACGTCGGAAGGACATTTCATCTTGCAGATACCGCAGCCTGCACACTTTTCCTGATCGATGACAACTTTGCCGTTTTCATCAAAGGAAATGGCTTCCACCGGACAGCCGTGAGGCCCCTTATTGCAAAGGCCGCAGCCGGTACATTTTGTCCGGTCGGGAACAGCGGTCCAGCCGGCAGGGTGGAAACGATGACGTTCTTTATCGGTGGCATTGCGGGCAATATTCAGAGCAATGCAGCAGCAAGGACAGCAGAAACAGATTTCCAGGAACTTGTCCATTTCATCGTTGCGTACCCCCCAGAGGAGCTGCTCCACTTCAATCCAGACAGCCTGTCCCATGAGACCCAGCTCAGCCGCACGGTCCACCCTCGCACAGGCCTCTTCATAAGTCAGTTCCACTGCCAGTCCGTTACGGACTACTGTTTTGCCTCCGTCCCCGAAGAAGAGACAGGCCATGTCGTGAGGGTAATCCTCACAGTCGTTGGCTTCACGGCAGAGACAGGTCTTCATACCAGCGATGTAAGTAGCATGCTTCAGAGAGTCCTTGATGATGTCCATCGGTACGATGACCTTTTCACCCTGGCTGGTCAGGTCCACATTCAGCGGCATTACCACGGTACTGGTGTGTGCCTCCCGGTCCGGGGAAAGCATGATGCCTTTTTTAAAGATGGCAGCCTTGATGCCGCCCTCCTTAATCCAGGCGGAGTATTTGATAAAGAAGTGATACAGCTTCAGGGCGAGATGCCAGTATTTCGGCCGCATGCAAAGCACTTTTTCCTTGATAAAATTATAGATCCCCAGTCCGTTAGGGTGGTTCTTAAATGGTGGGAAGCCTACATCCTTTCTGGCCAGACGTTCTTCGTCCAGATAGAGTACATTTCCGGCCTCATCGATGTTGGAAGCCTGCATCTTTACTTCTTCATTCATGATTTCTCTCATTGGTTCGTTCATTGTTTGCTTCATTCCTTATCGTGTATTATCAGTATCCGATTTCCTTCAGCAGGAACTGGCGGCCGCCGGAAATGGTTTCCATCCGCAGTTCAGCGTTGGCAAGGGGTGGGAATTCCTCCCGGATAATCGGAAAATATTTTTCAAAAAATAAAGGTACAAACCCGGATTCGTCGCCGATTTCCAGGGTGAAAAATTTAATCACGCTGACATTATTCTGCTCTGCGGCCCGGACTGCAGCTCTGGCAGCCATCCGCAGGACGCCAAGTTCATGCATGGCAGACTCCTCCTGATTGTAGTATTTATCGTGAAAAGTATATCACTTTTTGTCGCTTTGCGTCATGCGACATATTGGCAGATGTGTTTCGTTATGATACAATTTTGGTATATTGTATCATTTCAGGAGGCACATCATGGCAAGCAAAACTGCGAAAGCAATTCTGGACAGCTTTAACAGACTGATTGTGGAAAATGATTTTCATAAGATTACGGTAGACATGATTATGAAAGCATCAGAGGTGAGCAGGGCTACCTTCTACCGCTACTTTAAAGATAAATACGATGTAATGAATGCCAACTTCAAGAATGTGCTGGATTACTACGTTTCACCGCAGAAGAGCAGCAATTACAGAGATCTCTGCTTCCATCTGTTTGAGTATGGACTGGAGCATCTGCAGGTGTTCAGAAAAGCCATGGAGTCCACTGGATTCAATTCTTTCAGCAATTTTATCTACGAATATTCCTATCAGACGGCCCTGGAAATTACGAAGCAGAACCGGGGCGGTCAGGGCTTCACACCGGTGGAAGAACTGCAGGCAGACGTGTTCTGCAATGGAATCTGTGCGGTGTACAAGAATATGGTAAATCAGCGATATAAAATAAGTGCGTCAGACGCAGCTGACGCACTTTATGAAATGATGCCGGAATCGCTCAAACATTACTGGTGGGTTACAGACCCAGATCCTCTCCAATCAGAAAGACTTTAATTCTCTTCGGCGGTTTGCAGCGGCGGGTATGAACCAGCTGGTTGCAGATGCAGTCAGGGCTCAGGCAGTCGGCGCAGGAACCGGTGACTTTGCAAGGTGTCTTTAGGCCGTCAAAACGTGCCATGTTTTCCGGTGCGGCTGTATTGCGGGCACGGCTCCAGGCGTCGTCTACGGTCTTTACCACCTTATTCATACCTGCAGCAACCAGAACGTTTTCCGGTCCGTAAATCAGAGCGGCAACACGGTTGCCGATCCCGTCAATATTGATCAGCTGGCCGTCTTCGCTGATGGCATTGGAGCCCATGAGGAACCAGTCTGCATTGAAAGCAGCATGTTCGATAGCTTTCTTTTCTGCCGGGTTTGCAGCCAGGTCGCGGTCAAACATGGTGTTTCCGCGCTGACGCAGCGTTTCCTTCAGTCCAAGAGCATTGATGGTTACAGAACCGCCGTAGCCGACGGATGCATCCGGTGTGATCATTTCCAGGGCTTTTTCTCTGGCCTGGGCCGCGGTTTCGAAATAGTAAGCCTCAAAACCTCTTGCTTCCAGCGCCTCCGCAACTTTTGGGCCCAGAATGTCATAACGTTTTTTCTTGATGTCGTTCATGGGTGTACCTCCATATCACCTGTTTTATTAGGAGTATTGTAACCCGGGGCGGTGGATTTTGCAAGGCTTTGGCTTGCAGAATACGGCAGAAAATGGTAAAATATACTGGAGATTGATTCAGGGGGAAGTATATATGCAGGAATATCTTATGGTACTGGGAACCTGTGCTGCGGCAGTGACTGCCGGCATCATTCTGGGAAACAGTGCTGTTTATTTTTTTAACCGGCTGCCCGGGCAGTGGCTGGTGGATTACGGACAGGAGCCGGATGAGGAATTGCTTCATCCAACCCGTCAGCGCATTCACAGCGTGCCGTGGAAGTATGTGTTCAGCAGCATTTTTGTAGTGTGCGGCATATATCTTGGGCTCACCAATCCGCTCTATGCGGTAGCAGCGCTGGCACTTCTGTGGCTGCTTCTTCTCATGTCCATTGCCGATATCAAGTACCGGATTGTGCCTGATCAGCTGGTTCTGCTGCTGGTAGTGTGCGGACTGGGCTTTATTCCTTTTCATGGTGCAGGACCCCTTGGCGGTCTGTGGGGTGCACTGGCAGGATTTGGTGTGATGATTGTCATGGGGCTTCTGGGGAAGCTGATTTACCGCAAAGAAACTCTTGGCGGAGGTGACATCAAACTCTTCGGAGCTCTGGGACTGGCTGCGGGACTGGACGGAATTCTGGTCATATTCATGCTGACCACACTGCTCAGTGCAGGACATCTGGCCTTTCTTCTGGCAAAAAAGAGGGTAAAACTGACGGATCAGCAGCCTATGGTACCATATATTGCAGTTTCCGCAGGAATTTATATGGTACTTTTGCACGAAATAAGTTATAATATTATGATAGGTTTTTAATAAAAGAAATTATTGGAGGAAATTAAAATATGATTACAAGCAAACAGAGAAGTTACCTGCGTTCCCTGGCACACAATGTGGATCCGCTGGTATATATCGGCAAGCAGGGTGTGACTGAGAATGTGGTGAAGGAACTGGATCTGTGCCTGGAAAACCGTGAACTGGTTAAGGTAAAGATTCAGGAAGGATTCGAAGCAGATCCAAAGGAACTGGCAAACGAAATGGCAGAGCAGCTGGGTGCAGAATTCGTACAGGCTATCGGCCGCAAGTTCAGCCTGTACCGCCAGTCTTCCGATCCTGAAAAGAGACAGATCGTACTGCCTAAGGCAAAGAAGTAACAGAGTAACGGATTTATGGAACGTAATTTTCTGCTGACAATCGAATATGACGGCAGCGGATTTTCCGGATGGCAGCGTCAGCCTGATGTGCGTACTGCCCAGGGAGAGCTGGAAGCAGTTCTCTCCCATGTAATGGGAAGTCCCATTCAGGTAAACGGCACCAGCCGTACCGATGCCGGTGTACACGCACTGGGACAGCAGGCCTCCTTCCATGGGGAATTCGGCATTCCGACGGACCGGATTCAGACGGCTGTAAACAATCTGCTTGCAGGTAAAGGCGGCGGATACGGAAAGCTGGGACGTGTAGGTGATATGCGGATCATGAAGGTGGAAGAAAAGCCGGCGGAGTTTCATGCACGGTTTGATTCCCTGGGCAAGCGGTACCGCTATATCATCGGAAACGGGCCGGATGTGGATATTTTCCGCAGAAACTACGCCTATCAGATTACGGATCCGCTGGATGAAGCGGCCATGCAGGAAGCGGCACTGCACATCATGGGCACCCATGATTTTGCGTGTTTCCAGGCATCAGGCGGCAACGAACGGGAAACGACCGTGCGCACCATCTATTCACTGACTGTGAAGCGGCAGGGAAACGATGTGGTGCTGGAAGTGACCGGTGACGGATTTCTGTATAATATGGTTAGAATCATTACAGGCACGCTGGTGGAAGTGGGCCTTGGAAAGAGAAAGCCGGAAGAACTGGCGGCAGTCATTGAAAGCTGTGACCGGCGCAGTGCGGGGCATACCGCTCCGGCAGAAGGGTTATATCTGGTAGAAGTGTTCTACGACGAGATGCAGGTGCAGGCAGCCCGGGAAGAGGGCCAAGCCTGTGCGGACAGGAGATAAGATATGAAGAGACCGACTTGGGATGAGTATTTCATGGAGATGGCAGAACTGACTGCCAAGCGTTCAACCTGCTCCAGACGGCAGGTGGGTGCAGTTATCGTGCGTGACAACCGTGCAGTTGCCACAGGTTATAATGGGGCACCTCGGGGACTGGCTCACTGTGAAGAAAAAGGTGGATGTCTCCGTCAGAAGCTGAACATTCCGTCCGGACAGCGTCACGAGCTTTGCCGGGCGCTCCACGCAGAGCAGAATGCCATTATTTCTGCAGCATCCATGGGCAATGCCATCGAAGACGGCACCATATACATCACCCATCAGCCATGTGTCATCTGTGCAAAGATGATTGTAAACGCAGGCATCAAGCGCATCGTGGTACGTGAAGGTTATCCGGATGAACTGGCTATGGAAATTCTGGATGAAGCCGGTCTGACCGTAGAACGGCTTGGAGAAAAAGGGGAATAAATTATGTATGATGAGTTAGGGCTCACGTTTATACTGGCATTTCTGATTGCCATGGCATTTTCGCCTATTGCAATCAAAGTTGCACATAAAATCGGAGCAATTGATATACCGAAAGACGGACGCCGCATGCATACCCGTGCCATGCCGCGTTTTGGGGGTCTGGCTATTTTTGTAGGAACCATGGGTTCCATGCTGGCCTTTCTGACCTTTGACCGTCAGATCATCGGTGTAATGATCGGCGGTACCCTCATGTATCTGCTGGGGGTTGTGGATGACCTGAAGAACCTTCCTGCCAAGGTAAAGTTCCTTGGTCAGATTGCCATCGCTCTGCTGATGTACTGGTGGGGGCTGCGCATTGACTTCCTGACAAACTTCTTCGGAGAAGGCAATCTGGAATTTGCAGGGGGGCCTGTGGCGGTATTCCTGACCGTTATCTGGATTGTGGGTATTACCAATACAGTAAATTTAATCGACGGACTGGACGGTCTGGCGGCGGGCACATCAGCTATTTCCGCCCTCTGTCTGGCCTATGTTGCCTATATTTTCGGCCAGTATCTGCCGGCAGCGGCGTTCCTGGCTCTGGCAGGCGGAATTCTGGGATTCCTGCCGTTCAACTTCTATCCTGCCAAAATCTTCATGGGTGACGGCGGTTCCCTTTTCCTGGGCTTCATGCTGGCGTCCCTGTCCATCGTAGGTCTGACCAAAGGAGCAGCTGCTATCGCTTTCTCCGTACCGGTCTTCGTGCTGGGACTGCCGATTTTCGATACGGCATTTGCAATTTTCCGCCGTCTGGTTAACCACCGGCCGATTATGGAAGCGGACCGCGGTCATCTGCACCACCGTCTGATGAATCTGGGATACGGCCAGCGCCGTGCTACACTGATGCTTTATGGTGTCAGTGCTATCGTTGGCGTTGCAGCGGTTATGTTCAGCCGCGGCCTCAATGTGGAAGGTCTGGGTCTGGTAACTGTAGCACTGATGCAGATTTATATCTTCCTGACAGATCCGAACCATGTTCTGCCGCAGATCAAACAGGAAAAGGCAGAAGCTGCCATGGCTCAGCTCCATGCGAAACAGGCTGCTGCCAGAGCAGAGGCTGCAGCAGAAGCGGGAGAAGCGGAGCCGAAGGATGATGACCATGCAGAAGCAAAAGCCAGCATGCTGGCAGCATACCGCAGCCGCCGCATGGTGGAGGACACGAAGAAATCTCTCGATGAGTGGAGATAGAGTTATTTTACAAGAAACTGAGAGCACTGAACCCCGAATGGGAGGACAGTGCTCTTTTGCATTTTTTGAATGGGAATAGCAAGGAGCTGAACACTGCCTGAATCAGAAGTCAGGGTATAATGAACTCCTGAGAAGGAGGGTGAAAAATGAAAAGTAAAGCAGGAATGTTCTTTACAGTCCTGATAATCACCAGCTTACTGATTGCCATGATGAGCATATCCGGTTATGCAGAGGATACGGAAACAAAGCCTCCCAACATCTGGTATGGGAATGAGGTTTCGTATGATGTTTCTGCAGGGCAGAATGGATATACATTCCAGTCTGTTTATCCGGCACGTGCTTACGAAATGAGCAATCATATGGTTTCTGCCGGTGCAGGCCACTCCATTCCGCAGACGTTGGTGATGATTGAGGCCGATCGGGAGTATGTCTGGTGCCCTGACAGCGTTTATACTTTCGGGGCAAGCAACTACGAAGTACTGTACTGCTGCGATGCAGATACAGGCTGTGAAGATAAAATATACTATAAACGCATGAATCTGGAAGACAGTACCTATTATGATGAGGAAGCGGCAGCACATATCCGGGCAATTATCACGAACTCCTATCCTTTCGTATCGCTGGAACAGATGAAAGCAAATCTGGCCGGAGAAGGATTTGCTGAAGCGAATAAGCTGACGCGGGCTGAGGTGATTTCTGCTGTTCAGACTGCAGTTTGGGCTTACTCCAACGATGCTGATTTACTGAAATACAGTCAGACATTTCATGTACCGGATAATTCTCAGTGGGGCGAAGTATTTCATGACTTCACCAATGAAATGGATGTATGGTGGAGTACAGGAAAACGCGTCATATCGGATGATGAAACGGTAGGGGCGCGTATTGATGCTCTGGCAGCTCATCTGAAGTCGAAAGATAAGATGTATGCAGAAGATCATCAGATTGTAATTACGGAGCTGAAGATTCTGGATGCGGTCCCCATCCAGGAAAAGGAAGGCATATATAACGTTCTGATTCGGGTTGTTCTCAATAATGGGGGAAGCAGCGTACAGGATAATGTTCACATTCGGATTTTGGTGGATGGTGCAGAGGTCGGGTCTGTAAAAGCCGAACCGGGAAAAAGAGTATATGATATGACGATTCCCGTAGAGGCGGGGCAGACTTTGGAAGCTATTGTTTCCGGAACCCAGATTCTTCCCGAGGGAGTATATTTCTATCAGCCGGAGGGAGGCGATGATGTTTCTCAGTCTCTGGTTGGTGTAGCAGCCGGTGCTGCAGAGGTATATGCGAAGACTTCTGTTAAGCCTGATTTGCCGCAGGAAAATCAGGTGACTGCAGATTTGAAACTGCAGAAGATCGGAGCATCAGGAGAGAAGCTAAGTGGTGCAGTATTTGAATTATCCGCAGTGAAAAACGGTACTCCATATACTGTGAGCAGCTACGCAGTTGATACAAATGGTCAGCTGACAGTGGAAAATCTGCTGCCGGGTATCTATCAGATTAAAGAAAGAACTGCGCCTGAGGCACATCAGCTGCTCACCCGAACAGTCAGCTTTACCATTTCTGATCAGGGCGGGATTAGTCTGAATGGAGATGCCGGCAGTGAAGCAGTGCTGAGTAACGGCGTTCTGAGCATTCGAAATGTGCCGGTACCGCCTCCGTATATTCCACCGTATATCGATGGAACTGTATCTGTCAATGTTGAGAAAGTGTGGGTTGGTGATGATGCAGAATCCCGTCCGGAATCCATTACAGCTGAGCTTATGAGAAATGGAGAATCTGCCGGTACAGTGACTCTGTCTGAAGGCAATGGATGGAAACACACCTGGTTTGGCCTGAATGACATTTACATCTGGACAGTGAAGGAAGTAAACGTTCCTGAAGGCTACACTTCTGAAGCGGTTCAGAATGGACTGAAATTTATCATTACAAACTCTTATGAGCAAGAAACTCCGGAAGAAGAACTGCCTCTGCCTGGCCCTGAAGAACCTGAAAAACCTGAGGCTCCGCAGGAAAATGTGGAATTGGAAGAACTGGATGTGTCTCTGAC
The DNA here is from genome assembly GCA_045637765.1 of Anaerovoracaceae bacterium. Lineage (GTDB taxonomy): Bacteria > Bacillota > Clostridia > Peptostreptococcales > Anaerovoracaceae > RGIG7179. Next base: position 149,795 of record JAZTZZ010000031.1, read on the forward strand.
CAATGTTCCAGAGACATCTGACAGCTCAAATATGATGCTGTGGATGCTGATAGCAATGCTGTCTGCATCAGTGCTGGCGGGAATGCAGATTCTGGACAGAAAAGAAAAATAAGCCGACGAAAGTTGAAATGAATGATAAAACTGCAGGATAAACGTCCTGCAGTTTTTCTTATGCTGAAATGTCGACTTGACTGACAGGGCTGTGGTATAATGATGACGATATGAGACTGAGAAAGGGGTTCACATATGAGCCAGCTGAATAAAAATAAATCATTAACCGTGGGAATTCTGGCGCACGTTGACGCCGGTAAGACCACCCTGTCCGAAAGTCTGCTTTATCTGACCGGTGCCATCCGCAAGCTGGGCCGGGTAGACCATCAGACTGCCTTTCTGGATACCGACAAAATCGAACAGAACCGGGGTATCACCGTCTTCTCCAAGGAGGCACGTTTTGCTTTGGGTGATATAAATGTAACCCTGCTGGATACACCGGGCCACGTGGATTTCAGCGGGGAGATGGAACGTACACTTTCCGTGCTGGACTATGCCATCCTGGTCATCAGCGGTGCTGACGGGGTACAGGGCCATACGGTAACTCTGTGGAAGCTGCTGCAGGTATACCGGATTCCAACTTTCATCTTTATCAACAAAATGGACCAGCCGGGTACGGACCGCCAGGCTCTGCTTTCTTCTCTGGCTTCGGATCTTGCCGATAATTTCTGTGAGTTCACAGGAAGCGGCGACGGGGCAGGACCGACCGAGGAAGCCCTGGATGTTCTGGCCATGTGCAGCGAGGACATGATGGAGCAGTATCTGGAAAACGGAACTATCGATGATGAACTGATCCGCAGAGCCATCACCCAGCGTCAGGCTTACCCTGTCTGCTTCGGTTCCGCTCTGAAGGTGGAAGGGGTGCAGGAACTCCTGGACACCATGGAAAAATATGTGGAGATTCCGCAGTGGTCGGACCAGTTCGGTGCCAGAGTATATAAGATTACGAGAGATAAGCAGGGACAGCGCCAGACCCACATGAAGATTACCGGAGGCAGCCTGAAAGCCAGAGAAGTGGTGAAAGGCCAGCTGGCGGCATCCGTTAGCAACGATGAAGAGGATGAACTGTGGGAAGAAAAAGCTGACCAGATCCGACTCTATGGAGGTACCAGTTTCGAAATGGTACAGGAGGCACCGGCAGGAACCATCTGTGCGGTCACCGGTCTGACGAAGACCTGGGCCGGCATGGGACTGGGATTCGAAGCAGAAGGTGCAGTCCGCCCGGTTCTGGAACCGGCACTGACTTACCGGCTTATTCTGCCGGAAGGAGTAGACCCTGCTCTGACCATGCAGAAGCTGCGCCAGCTGGAGGAAGAAGACCCTCTGCTGCGTCTGGTGTGGAAAGAAGCATTGCAGGAAATCCACGTGCAGGTTATGGGAGACCTGGGGCTGGAGATTTTGCAGAACCTGATTAAGCGGCGCTTCGACCTGGATGTGACATTCGGGGAAGGCAGCCTGATTTATAAAGAAACCATCACAAAGCCGGTCATCGGTATTGGGCATTTTGAGCCGCTGCGGCATTATGCGGAAGCGCACCTGCTCATGGAGCCGGAAGAACGGGGCAGCGGCATGAGTTTCGACTGTCTGGTGAGCCGGGACAAGCTGGATGCCAACTGGCAGCGGCTTATCTGGACACATTTGAAGGAGCGGAAGCACCCAGGCGTTCTCACAGGCAGTGAAATCACCGACATGAAGCTTTCCATCATCGGCGGCAAAGCACACCTGAAGCACACCGAAGGCGGCGACTTCCGTCAGGCCACCTATCGTGCTATCCGCCAGGGCCTGCGCAAAGCCCGTGAAGATGGGAACACCCTTCTCCTGGAACCGATTTATAACTTCCGCCTGGAAGTACCGACAGAAAACATTGGACGTGCCATGGCTGATATGCAGCGCCTGGGCGCGGAATATGAGGGCCCGGAAACAGCCGGAACACACTCTGTGATTACCGGCCATGGACCTGTGGCCACTTTGAAGGACTATTCCAGAGAAGTGGCGGCTTATACCCATGGCCACGGCAGATTCCTGGCTTCCATGGCGGGCTACGGTCCGTGCCACAATCAGGAAGAAGTGATGGCTGCAAGCGGTTATCTTCCGGACAGCGACCTGGACAACCCGACCGGCTCTGTTTTCTGCGAACACGGGGCAGGATTTTATGTGCAGTGGGACCAGGTGGACGGTATGGCCCATGTGGACACAGGCTACCGAATCACGGATGATGGCCGTGTAACCCGCAGCAGTGCGGGTAATGGTTCTCAGCCAGGCAGCGGACGTGACAGCCGGGAAAAAGGCCTTGGCGGCATCTCCGCCAGTGAAAAGGAACTGGAAGAAATATTTTTAAGAACTTACGGGAAGAGTAAGCGTGACGAAGCCCTTCGCCGTGAACATATGAGTAAAGGAAGCCGACGGCCGCAGATGCCGGATTTGGGCAGCCTGAACTATAAGCAGGATAATGCTGCAGCCAGCTACCTGATTGTGGACGGGTATAATGTGATTTTCGCCTGGGATGAACTGAAGGAACTGGCTAAAGTAAACCTGGACGGCGCCCGGGAAGCACTCCTCGAGGCCCTGTCCAACTACAGCGCATATAAGAAGTGCGGCCTTCTGGTTGTCTTTGACGGATACAAAGTACAGGGAAATCCGGGCACCCAGATGCGTTATGCGGGCCTGGATGTGGTATATACAAAAGAAGCAGAGACTGCGGACCGGTTCATCGAAAAGACTATCTTCGAGCTGGGACGCAAATACAAGATTACGGTTGTCACCTCTGACCGTCCGGTACAGATGGCGGCTCTCGGTGACGGTGCGGCCAGAATGTCTGCCCGTGAGTTCCGCGCAGAAGTTCTCAGTACCTCCGAAGAAATCCGTCAGAAGCTGGCGGGCCAGAAGACGGAGAAGAACCGGCCGTTTGAGGGGAAGCTGTAAACCTTCGATATAGTTTGTCGAAAAACGATGAGTGTTGTCGTTATTTGCAAAACGATTGTGATTGATGCTCCTTGGATGAGAATGTAAAATAATGTCAAATACATTTTCTAAAAGGAGGATTTGAGTATGCCAATTATATGTTCTTTTCGGGGCATAAAAATTACTATCAACTACAATGATCACATGCCACCGCATTTTCACGCGTATTATGGAGAATATGAATGCTGTGTGGATATCAATGAAGCGGAACTTTTGACTGGAGATATGCCTGGAAAACAGCTGAAAATGATTCTTGCCTGGGCAGTCATCCATCAGGATGAACTGAAAGACAACTGGGATTTGGCACGCAGAAAGCAGGAATTGTTTGAAATACAGCCTTTAAAGTAGGAAAGGAGCTGCAAATGTTAGAGGAAAAAGTAAAAAAATATTTTGAAAATCCAAGAACATTAAAGCATGTTGAAGCAGGGAATGGATACAGCCTGGTTCTGACGTTTGATAATGGTGAAAACAGAATCTACGACATGGAAAAAGAACTTGAGGGTGTATTCTCCGTACTGCGTGAACAAAGCAAGTTTGAGAGTGTCTTTATAGACGAATTTGGTAATGTGGCATGGGATATTGACGAAAATGTGGATAGTTCTGAACACTGGAGCAACCGAATTGATATTTGTAAAGATGCAATTTATATGAACAGTAAACCAATAAAATAGGACAGGGGGACCGCAGATGCAGTATTTCATTTCCTTCCTGGAAGGAATTATTACATTCATATCGCCGTGCCTGCTGCCTATGCTGCCGGTGTATATCAGCTATTTCGCCGGCGGCACTTCGCAAAATCCGGATAATCCCGCTGGCAGCACCCGCAGGACCGTTATAAACGCCCTGGGTTTCATCCTGGGTTTCACGCTGGTCTTTGTAACCATGGGAGCCCTGGCAGGAGGCCTTGGCGGTCTGCTTCTGAAGTATCAGACCGCCGTAAACATTGTAACCGGTGCCATCGTGGTCTGCTTCGGCCTGAACTATCTGGACGTGCTGAAGCTGAGCTTTTTCCGCGGCATCCGCAGCGGGGGAATGGCAGGACGTGAGCTGGGATTTTTCTCTGCTCTGACCTTCGGTGTAATCTTTTCTGTAGGCTGGACACCTTGCGTGGGAGCTTTCCTGGGATCCGCCCTGATGCTGGCTTCCCAGCAGGGACAGATGATGACCGGTATTCTGATGCTGCTGGCTTACTCGCTGGGGCTGGGCATTCCGTTTCTGGCCAGTGCAGTGCTCATCGATCAGCTGAAAAGTACATTCAATGTGGTGAAGCAGCACTATGGCATCATTAACCGGATCTGCGGCGGATTTCTTGTGATTATGGGCGTGCTGATGATGACCGGCCTCATGGGACGGTTTCTGGCGCTGCTCAGTTAGGGGGAATTATGGAAAAGAAAAAACTGATGATTGGGCTGCTGGCTTTCGTAATATTAATCGCCGGAGCATCTGTGCTCTACAGCCAGCTAAGCAAAGATTTTACGCCGGACTCCATCGTGGAAGATAACACGCAGGGTGAAGTCAGCGGAGATTCGGCAAACGAAACGCCGAATGACGATAATTCGGCATCGCAAACACAGCCGGCACCGGATTTCACCATGGAAGATATGGATGGAAATGCGGTGAAGCTCAGCGACTTTTTCGGCAAACCGATTGTACTTAACTTCTGGGCCAGCTGGTGCGGCCCGTGCAAGGCTGAGATGCCGGATTTTGAAGAGGTGTACAATGAACGGGGAGAGGAAATTCAGTTCCTCATGGTAAACTGTACCGGAGGGCGCGAAACCCTGGAAGCCGCCAAAACCTTCCTCGATGGCAGCGGATATACCTTCCCGGTGTATTTTGATACGGCTGCAGAGGGTGCCATGGCCTACGGCACCTACAGCATTCCGATGACTTTCTTCATCAACAGCGAAGGAAACCTGGTGGCATATGTACAGGGCATGACCAGTGCTGATGTGCTTGAGCAGGGAATTGGAATGATAACGGAATAAGACGATATAAATAGAGACGAAACTTTTAGAGGCGCAGAATTCTGCGCCTTTTTACATTTGAAAAAAAGAATTTACGGTATTTTTACATGACATGGCCGGGAGTTTTAACAGATGCATGCTATCATTCATTCAAACAGATAAAAAAGGAGGCAGTGTTATGAAAAAACTATTGAAGAAATTTCTGATTATGACGTTGGTTTTCGCACTGATATTTACAGGTGTGATTCCAGCATATGCAGATACTGCAGCAGAACCTGCGGCTGATGCATCACAAACTGAAAGTTATAACTACTATTTCGGTGTCCCTCATGCTCATACATCCTGGTCGGATGCGGTGAATACATCAACCCCGGCAGATGCATATGAACATGGAAAGGGCGTAAATCTGGATTATCTTTTCGTTACGGACCATTCTAATATGCTGAATGGAAATGAGTTTGGCGAATATAATGCAGAAAAAAATGAATTTGCAGAAAAGGAAGGCAGTGAATGGACACTGACCCGTCAGCTGGCAGAGGCTGCTACAACAGAAAGCTTCCTGGCAGGACGTGGGTTTGAAATGACCTCCAGTGCAAGCAATGGTGGTGAAAACTACGGACACATCAATGTATATAACACAGATACTTACGTAGAAGCTGCATCTACCATGCAGAAACTGTCTGATTTCTATGACTGGCTGGATCGGACAGATGGCGCTATTGCATATTTCAACCATCCGAACCGTCCGGAAAGCTCCTTTGAATATCTGAACTATGTAGAAAAAGTTGATGATAACATTCAGATGATTGAAGTGGGTAACGGTTCCATGGGCAGCAACTATCTGGAGTCCGAAGAATACTACTACAAGGCACTGGACTATGGATGGCACCTGGCACCGACCAATGGACAGGACAACCATGCGTTAAACTGGGGCGATGCAGACAATCTGACTGCAATCATTGCAGAAGAACTGACCGAAGAAGCGTTTTATGAAGCAATGCAGGCACGTAGAGTTTACTCCACAGAAACAAGAAATCTGAGACTGGAGGTTTCTGCAAACGGCCAGATGATGGGAAGCATCTTAGATGTAGAAAAAGGTGGCAACATTCATTTTGAAATTAAGGCATCTGATCCGGAAGATAAGATTGAAAAAATTGAAATTATCACCAACGGAGGCAAGACCATCGCAGAAACCACACTGGAAACTCCTGCATATGAAGCAGAATTTACCACAGACATTACCGTGGATGCCGGAAAGAACTGGTACGTGGTCAAGGTAACCCATGAAGGTGGCAGAGAAGGAATCGGATCAGCAAACTATGCCCATGTATCTAATGAGGACATAAAGCTTGCCAATCTGAACATTGCCTCTGAATTCGTCACCTTAAACAGTGAAACCGAAGTCAGTGTGCAGGTGACAAATGCTGGTACAGAAGCCTGGACAGATGGTGCAGAAGTAAACTTCTATTATAATAACGAACTGGTAAGCAGTCATCCTGTGACCGACTCTCTGGAACCAGGTGTTCTGACCACCATTACTTCCAAGTTTACACCTGCAGAAACCGGCAGCGGTGAAATCCGTGCAGAACTGGTATGTGCTGCAGAAGGCAGTGTAAAAGAGCTGAAAAGAGAAGTTACCATTATCGTGCCAAATGGTAAGAACGTTCTCTTTGACAATTCCCACAAGAATATCGGTGTAGTAAATGACACCATGCTGGAATTCTCCGAAGTGCTCCGTCTCTTTGGATATCACGTAACATTTAACACAGAAGAAATTACTGCGGAAGTCCTGAAGAATGTGGATGTACTGATTCTGAACACCCCGACCAAGGACTCTGCAGGAGTACCATCCAATAAGCTGACAGAAGCGGAAGAAGCTGCAGTGGTCGAATTCGTTCAGAATGGGGGCGGCATGCTGTATGGCACACAGTCCTACGACCAGAGCAACTATGACGCGACTCAGTATAACAGCCTTCTGGAAAAGATGGGAAGCGGAATCCGCTTCAATTTTGACAGTGTACATGAAGGTCTGGCAGAACACCAGGAAAATGGAAAAGTACAGTCCTTCTATGTAAAGAACTTCCCGGAATCCACACTGGGTATTAACGATGATATGTATGCACTGCGTATCTACCGCGGCGGATCTCTGGTGAACGCAGAAGGTACTGCACTGGTAAATGATGCAGAAGCAGGTCTGGAAATCCTGGCAACCGGTAACCAGACTTCCTACACCGGTAAGCTGGGTGAAGGCGGTTATGCCTATGTTCCGCAGGGTACCGAACATGGTGACGGAACTGCGATTCCTATGGTTGCAGCACAGACTATCGGCAAGGGCAGCATCGTAGTGACTGGACGTTACGCTTACTCCAACTACGAAATCGGCAATGACGCTTCCAATGGTGCGTTCTTCCTGAAGGTAGTGGATTATCTGGCTGATCTGGATAATTATACTTCTTTAGATCGGATTGCGTCTCTGGACGAAGGAACAACGGTATCCGCAGCAGGCACAGTTACCCAGGCAAAATCCGGGGTGTTCTGGATTCGTGATAACACCGGCAGCACCATTGCAGTCAGAGGCACTCAGACCGGCTCTCTGCCGCTGACAGAAGGAACAAGGGTACTGGTAAACGGTAAAGTTGCCGTAATCGATGGAGAAAAGGCAATTGAATTCCAGTCCTACACCCATCAGGTACAGTACATCGGAGCGGCAGATGAAGTACCTGCAGAAACTGCAGATACCATTTACAAAGGATTCTATAACAGCACTGCGGATCTGGATGCTCAGCTGATCGCAAGATATAACTCCGGTGCGTTCAGCCTGGACGGCGGATCTGCTGAAATCGTAGTATATAACTCTGCGAGAAAAACAGCCTATGCGGTGAACGGAATTAAGGGTACGCTGGATCAGATTCCTATGAATTCCCTGTCTTCTGCTGAAAAGACTTCCAGCCTGCAGGACCTGGACGGCAAGGAAATCAATGTAAAGGCTCTGGTAGAAGGAAAAGACGCAGACTTCACCTATGGCGATATGACCTCTGTGGCAGTATCTCCGGATGGAAGTCTGATAGCTGCAGCACTGCAGGATGCAGACTACACAAAGAGCGGCCGTGCGATACTCTTTACCTGCGGCGAAGATGGCAGCCTGATTTTTAAATCCATGACAGCAACCGGAGCACAGCCTGACATGATTACGTTCACAGAAGACGGTACACTGGTACTGACAGCCAACGAAGGGGAACCAAGACTGGGCTACACCGCAGCAGATGCCGTGGATCCGGCAGGTACCGTAACTATGATTGACGTGAAAAACGGCACAGGGGAAACCGTTGGATTCGAAGATTTTGACGGGCAGCGTGAAAGCCTGACACAGGCCGGTGTAGTAGTAAAGAAGGGTGCTAATCCGTCTGCAGACTTCGAACCGGAATACATCGCGACAGAAGGCGGCATCGCTTACGTTTCTCTTCAGGAAGCAAATGCAATCGCAGTTCTGGACCTGAATGAAAAAGAATTTACCGGTGTATACAGCATCGGCTTCGAAGACTACAGCAAGACTGCCATTGATCTGAATTCCAAGGATGGAAAGTATGAAGCGGCAGTTTATGATAATATCATGGGTATCCGCATGCCGGATGCCATCAGCGCATTCACAGCTGGAGGCAAGACCTATCTGGTTACTGCTAACGAAGGCGACAGCCGTGCATGGCCGGTAGAAACCGAAGCCGATGTCAATGAAATCAAGGATAAGAAGTCTCCGGTAACCGGACAGAAATTCGAAGGTAAGGTAACCTGGTTCGATGTCAGCCAGTATGACGGACTGAAAGAAGGTACTGATTATCTCTTTGGCGGACGAAGCTTCTCTGTTCTGGAAGTGACAGAAGGCGGTCTGAAGGCTGTATACAGCAGCGGAATCGATTTCGAGAAGATTACTGCAGAAGTACTGCCTGACTATTTCAACTGCTCCAATGATACCATTGAAATGGAAGACAGAACCGGAAAGAAGGGACCGGAACCGGAAGGTATTACCACTGGTATTGTGGATGGCAAGACATATGCGTTCATTGCACTGGAACGAATCGGCGGCATCATGATGTACGATGTAACCAATCCTTCCAACACTGAATTTGTCAACTACATCAACAGCCGTGACTTCAGTCAGGATGTTAAAGATGACGTATCTCCAGAAGGTATGGCATTCGTGACTGCAGAAAAGAGTGCTACAGGAAATGCACTGCTGGTTGCTGCAAATGAAGTATCCGGTACTGTAAGCGTGTATGAACTGACCACAGAAGCAAAATCCAATGTCAATGTCCCAACCTGGACGCCATCTTATACTCCTGACGTTCCGGATGACAAGGATCAGGATGAAAATAAGCAGACTGCAAACGGCGAAATTGCTGCAAGTGTAAAGGCTGTTCGTTTATCTGCAAAATCCAGACTCACCACACTCCACGGCAAGCGTGCGGTGAAGGTTTACTGGAATGAACCAGAGGGTGTGAAGCTGGATGGTTATCAGGTGTTCCGTTCTGTGAAGCGTTACAGCGGATTTACGAAGAAGCCGTTCTTCACAACCAAGAATACCTGCTACTGGAATACAAAGAATCTGAAGACTGGCACCTGTTATTATTACAAGGTTCGCGGTTTCAGAGAAATCGATGGAAAAACAGTATATACCCAGTGGTCCGCCAAGGCATGGAGAACTGTTTAAAAGATTAAAGAAAACATAATTGGCCTTAACTGTAAAAGCGGGTTCCTTAAGGACATTGTCCATAAGGAACCCGCTTTTTATTATACACTGGCTTTTCCAGTGTACGCAAACTTGAAATCCTCCGCATGGGTCAACCCGATTGCAGCATAGAATGCATCAGCGCAAAGATTTTGTCAATGGAAGTTAACGAAAGGGCCGTTTATTTTACTTACGTTTAACATTTCTGCGGTTTCAGACTTAACATTGCCGCGGTATACTCAGCTTGTAAAAAGGAAAACTAAGAAATGATGCGCGGATGAAGAGGCGCACGAAACACAAGGAGGTAAAATAAAATGAAAAAATTAATCACAATCGCACTGACAATTGTAATGGTATTCTCTCTGGCTGCATGCGGCGGCAATGGTGAAGGCGGTGATGCTGCTTCTCCAATTTCTGTAATCTCCAGAGAAGATGGTTCCGGTACCAGAAGCGCTTTCGTAGAACTGATGGGCGTAATGGTAGATGACGTGGATAACACCACAGTAAATGCAGAAATCTCTCAGAGCACTTCCGTAGTAGTAACTACTGTGGCTGGTAACGAAAATGCTATCGGTTACATCTCCATGGGCGCTATGAGCGATGAAGTAAAGGCAGTCAAGGTTGACGGCGTAGAAGCAACTGCTGAAAACGTAAAGGCTGGCGGCTATGCAGTATCCAGACCATTTGCTGTAGCAACTAATGATCAGCTGAGCGAACTGGCTGCAGATTTCATCGAATACATCATGAGTGCAGAGGGCCAGGCAATCATCGCAGAAGAAGGCTACATCACAATCGATGACGCAGCTGCATCTTACGAAGTTAAGAGCGGCCTGGAAGGCAAGATCGTTCTGGCAGGTTCCACTTCCGTAGCACCAGTAATGCAGGTAATCGCTGACAGCTACAAGGCTCTGTATGAAGGTGTGGAAATTGAAATCCAGCAGACCGGTTCCGGCGCAGGTATCACCAGTGCCATCGAAAAGGCTTGTGACATCGGTATGTCCTCCAGAGCACTGAAGGCAGAAGAACTGGCTCAGGGCCTGACTGAAACAACCATCGCAATGGACGGTATCGCAGTGATCGTAAATAATAACAATGCTGTAGAAGACCTGACTTCCGAACAGATTCGTCAGATCTTTACCGGCGAAGTAACTGACTGGGCTGCACTGCAGTAAACAGTATAAAGTATGAACTCCTCAGGTTGGACCTACAGTCCAGCCTGAGGCAGTTTGTTGAGAAAAGGAGCTCTTTATGAGAAAGTACAGTGAAACTATCATGCAGTTTGTATTTCTGCTTTCTGCATGCATTTCCATTCTCGCTGTTGCACTGATTTGCTACTTCCTTTTCTCTGAAGGTCTTCCTGCCATCGGAGAAATTGGTGTATTAAACTTTCTGGGCGGCACCGTGTGGAAACCGCTGGAAGATCAGTACGGCATCCTGCCAATGATTGTGGGAAGCTGCTATGTGACAGCAGGTGCAATCGCCATCGGCGTGCCGATTGGACTCTTCTGCGCTGTGTTCATGGCTAAATTCTGTCCTTCCAGACTTTATAAGATGCTGAAGCCTGCCATCGATCTGCTGGCAGGGATTCCGTCCATCGTATATGGCTTTTTTGGCCTGATGGTCATCGTGCCGGTGATTCAGCAGACTACCGGATCGCCAAGCGGCAAGGGGATTCTGACTGCATCCATCATGCTGGGAATCATGATCCTTCCAACCATTATCAGCGTGTCCGAATCTGCCCTCCGTGCAGTACCGGCAAGCTACTATGAGGGTGCTCTGGCACTTGGAGCAACCCATGAAAGAAGTGTGTTCTTTACAACTCTGCCTGCCGCAAAATCCGGTATTATGGCAGGTGTGATTCTGGGCGTTGGCCGTGCCATCGGGGAAACCATGGCTGTGGTTATGATTGCCGGAAACCAGCCGATTATCGGGGACTCGATTTTGTCTGGTGTCCGGACCATGACGGCCAATATCGTACTGGAAATGGGGTATGCGACAGGACTTCACCGTGAGGCACTGATTGCTACTGCCGTGGTGCTGTTTGTGTTTATTCTGATTATAAATGTATCATTTTCTCTGCTGAAAAGGAGGAATGACTAAATGAATGCTTTTAACTTGACATATTTAAAACGACATCCCCTGTCTTTCGTACTGCGGCTTCTGGTATATCTCAGCACCGCAGCTACTGTGGCAGTGGTATTCTTCCTCATAGGGTATATTCTATGGCAGGGAGTTCCGAACTTAACCATGCCGGGGCTCTTTGCCTGGGAATACACCAGTGAAAACCAGTCCATGATGCCAGCAATTATCAACACTGTAATTATTACAGCCATGACTCTGGCCATTGCGGTACCCATCGGGGTCTTCGCAGCAGTGTACCTGGTGGAATATGCAAAACGTGGAAATAAGCTGGTAAAACTGATTCGTATCACCGCAGAAACGCTGTCCGGGATTCCTTCTATTGTATACGGGCTCTTTGGCTTCATCGTATTCGTAATAACCCTGGGCTGGAGCTATACGCTTCTCTCCGGAGTGATTACTCTGTCTATTATGATTTTGCCGCTGATTATGCGTACCACAGAGGAAGCACTGATGGCGGTACCGGATTCTTACCGGGAAGGAAGCTTTGGCCTGGGAGCGGGCCGCCTTCGTACGGTATTCCATGTCATCATTCCGTCTGCAATGCCGGGGATTCTGGCTGGAGTGATTCTGGCAATCGGACGAATCGTAGGGGAATCTGCGGCACTGATCTTTACAGCCGGAACCAATCCGGTGGTGGCGAAAGGTCCGTTCTACTCGGCCAGCACCCTGTCTGTGCACATGTACGCACTGATGACAGAAGGTCTTCACACAGAGCAGGCTTATGCAGTAGCGGTGGTGCTTTTAATACTTGTAATTCTGATTAATGCGCTGTCAGGCTTCCTGGCGAAGAAACTGACCAGCAACCAGGAGGGTTAATAACTATGGATAAAATAACACTGCAGAATGTGAATCTGCATTATGGTGATTTCCATGCACTGAAGAACATCAGCCTTAATATTCCGGAAAAGCAGATTACTGCCTTCATCGGACCTTCCGGCTGCGGTAAGTCCACGCTGATGAAATCATTGAACCGGATGAATGATCTGGTGGAAGGATGTAAGATTACCGGACAGTTCCTGCTGGACGGCAAAGATATTTATGGAGATATGGATGTAAATACTCTGCGTAAACGGGTAGGTATGGTGTTCCAGAAGCCAAATCCGTTTCCAATGAGCATCTATGATAATATTGCTTATGGTCCAAGAACCCACGGAATCCGTAAGAAGGTACTGCTGGATGAAATTGTAGAACGTTCCTTAAGAGATGCGGCAATCTGGGATGAGGTAAAAGACCGGCTGAACAAGAGCGCCCTGGGATTATCCGGCGGTCAGCAGCAGAGACTTTGCATCGCCAGAGCACTGGCAGTGGAACCGGAAGTCCTTCTGATGGACGAATCCACCTCTGCACTGGACCCAATTTCAACTTCGAAAATAGAAGACCTTGCAGTTGAGCTGAAAGAGAAGTATACTATAGTTATGGTAACACATAACATGCAGCAGGCCACCCGTGTATCCGATAAGACCGCTTTCTTCCTTATGGGAGAAGTAATCGAGTTTGATGATACAGAAAAGCTGTTCTCCATGCCAAGAGATCAGCGTACTGAAGATTATATTACAGGAAGGTTTGGATGATATGAGAAATAGATTTGACCAGCAGCTGATGCAGCTGAATGTAGAACTTGTTACCATGGGTGCTCTCTGTGAAGAGGCACTGACTTATGCAATCCGTGCACTGTTTCAGAAGGAAGAAGGAATGATCGCCCGGACTCTGGAAGCCGAAGAACAGATCAATCAGAAGGAAAAAGAAATCGAAGGCATCTGCATGAAACTGCTGCTTCAGCAGCAGCCTGTAGCCCGCGACCTTCGGATTATCAGCTCTGCACTGAAGATGATTTCCGATATGGAAAGAATCGGTGACCAGGCTGCGGATATTGCAGAAATCGTAAAATTTATGGATCGCCGCGACATGCCGGCACCGGAGCATCTGCGGAACATGAGCGATTTTGCTTCGAAGATGGTGACCGATGCCATTAATTCCTTCGTAAACAAAGATCTGGATCTGGCACGAAGCGTGATTCTGGACGACGATGTGGTGGATGATTATTTTGAGAAGGTGAAGAAGGATCTGATCGAAGCAATTTCCCAGGGTAACTGGACTGGGGAAATGGGTGGTCAGTTCTACCTGGACCTGCTGATGATTGCCAAATATATCGAGCGTATTGGCGACCATGCGACTAACATCGCCGAATGGGTGGTATTCAGTATCACCGGCTCTCATCCGGAAGAAAAGAATTAAATTAAGAGGGAATCTATGATTTATTTACTGGAAGATGACAATAACATTCGTAATTTCGTGACCTATGCATTGAACAATTCCGGGCTGGAATGCCAGGGATTCGAGCGTCCGGGTCTGTTCTGGAGTGCAGTGGAAAAGAAGACACCGGACCTGGTGCTTCTGGATATCATGCTGCCGGAGGAAGACGGTCTGTCTGTGCTTGATAAGCTCCGGCACCGTCCGGATACCAGAAATCTCCCGATTATGATGCTGACTGCAAAAAGTACCGAATACGATAAGGTCATCGGACTGGATGCCGGAGCTGATGATTATGTGACGAAGCCATTTGGCACCATGGAGTTGATTGCCCGCGTAAAAGCGCTGCTTCGCAGAACAGCACCGGTGACCGAAGAACGGGTATTTGCAGCAGGCAATCTTATCGTCAACCCGGCAAAGCACTCTGTCACCGTATCCGAAACACCAATCACACTGACCCTGAAGGAGTATGAACTGCTGGTTTATCTCTTTAAGAATCAGGGAAATGTGGTAAACCGGGATCAGATTCTGCAGGAAATCTGGGGCTATGAATTTGACGGGGAAAACCGAACCGTGGATGTGCATATCCGAACCCTGCGTTCCAAGCTGGGAGAATGCGGAGAGCTGATTGAAACGGTCCGTGGTATTGGATACCGTATGGGAGGAAAATAAATGACGAAAAAAATCTTCACCGGAATTCTCATGGTGGCTCTGGTAATCATGATTTGCTGTGCGGGTTTGATTATGGGGGTTATGTATGACTATCTGGGAACCCAGATTTATCTGAATCTGGAAAATGAAGCACGGATGGTAGAGACCGGGCTTGTGCTTCACGGACAGGAGTTTCTGGATGAAATGAAAACCTCTGAGGGTTTAACTGTGCGGGTTACCCTGATTGATGAGAGCGGAGTTGTTCTTTATGATACCCATGCGGATGAGAACAGTATGGACAACCATGTGGAGAGGGAAGAAATTCGGGAGGCTATGGCCGAAGGGGAAGGTCATGCTGTCCGGGAATCGGAAACTATGGCCAGTGAGACAAGGTACTATGCACTTAAGCTGGAATCTGGCCAGATTCTCCGTGTTTCGACAGACCATTATTCACAGATAGGTTTGATTCTGGATACCCTGGGAATGATAGTGGTCATTGTTGCAGTACTGCTGGCTTTGGCCATGGCGATCTCCCACGCCGTCACCCGGCATATCGTAAATCCAATTAACGATATTGACCTGAATCATCCCGCCATCAGTGACAGCTATGACGAGCTGGCACCCCTGCTTCAAAGAATCAACCAGCAGAACAGTAAAATCCACCGTCAGATGGAAAAACTGCGCCGCCGCCAGGACGAATTCGATATTATTACAGAAAACATGAGCGAAGGTCTGCTGATTCTGGACCATAATTCAGAAATCCTGACCCATAATCAAAGTGCACTGCAGATTCTGGGGGCGGAGAAGAAGAACTGGTCGGGCTTTAATGCCCTGGAACTGAATCGAAGTGAGCCTTTCCGCACTTCGGTAGAACAGGCGCTGAAAGGGACACATTGCCTTCAGAAGCTGATGATGGGTGGAGAAACTTACGAAATTCTTGCGAGTCCGGTAATGAACAAAGGGGCTATCAACGGTGCTGTGATTATAATCATGGATGTAACCGAGCGTGAAGTGGGAGAACGCTTGCGCCGGGAGTTCACCTCTAATGTATCCCATGAACTGAAGACTCCGCTGACGTCCATTTATGGTGTATCGGATATGCTGGCCAGTGGAATTGTACAGCCGGAGGATGTTCCGCATTTCCTGGGGACGATTAAAGATGAATCTGCCCGTCTCATAACGCTGATTGACGATATTATGCAGCTGTCCCGTCTGGATGAAAACCAGGTGCCGCAGCAGAAGGAAGATGTGGATCTGTATCTTATGGCTGGAGATGTGCTCGCACGTCTGCAGCGTAAGGCGGAAGCGGCCGGAGTTACCCTGCAGCTTGTCGGTGGGAACACAGTGGTGCATGGCATCGACTACATACTGGATGAAATTATATATAACCTGTGTGAAAATGCCATCAAGTACAACCGTCAGGGTGGCAAGGTGACTGTTTTCGCAGGAAATGAACGGGGAACTTCCGTACTCCGCGTGACTGACACCGGAATCGGAATCCCGAAAGAAGATCTGGAACGTGTTTTCGAACGGTTTTACCGGGTGGATAAGAGCCACAACCGGCAGATTCCGGGCACAGGGTTGGGTCTTTCTATCGTAAAACACGGAGTAGCCTACCATGGCGGCACCATCAGCCTGGAAAGCAGTGAGGGTGTAGGAACTACCGTGACCGTGAAATTTTAGAACATAATTCAGAACATAAAAAAGACCAGTGGATTGCCCGCTGGTCTTTTTTGATGCAGTAAATTTTAAATGTGAATTTCACCTTCTGCCAGGATGACACCGGTGCCGCCGACCTGGATCTTGCAGGCTTCAGCGTCAGCTTCGATATGGCTCAAAATTACGGACGGTCTGTCCATGGCCTCGCCCTGTACGAAACGGCAGTCATCGCCGGCTGCAACGAATCCGTTCAGGTAGCCGTAGTAAGTCAGTGCACCGTTGGATGTTCCGGTGGCTGCTTCTTCGTCAATATCATAGAGCGGAGCAAAGTTTCTCACATGACAGGTAGTCTTCACTTCGTCGCCTTCGCAGTCCAGAGTGAATGCGTGTACGCCTACTACTTCGTAGCGTTCGGATAATTTGGACAGAGCAGGGAAGTCCGGTGCGATGGCAGCCAGATCGGCCTGGGAAGCCACCGGCATCATGATATCAGGCAGTCCTGTGGAAATCATCTGCGGAATCAGGTTTACACCCTTTGCCTTCTGGTCTGCATAAGAAAGGCCCATGATGGTGTACAGTTCCTCCAGACCTTCTTCACATGCGATTTCACTGATCTTAACCGGAGTCGCCATATCCATCAGGATAAAGCCATCTTTTACTACGATGTTCAGATCGCCGGACAGAGTATGGTTCATGTAAGTGGCATTGTCTTCAATGTAGCCGCCATACAGCAGAGCCTTGAAGGAACCGATGGTAGCATGGCCGCACAGATCTACTTCTGCAGCCGGTGTGAAGTAACGGATCTGGAATTCCTTTTCGCCCAGTTTCTTAATGAATGCAGTTTCAGAGTAGCGGAGTTCGGCAGCAGTCTTCACCATTACCTCATCGGATGGGAAATCTGCACCTTCCGGCAAAATCACCACGCCTGCAGGGTTGCCGCCAAAAGTAGTTTCGGTGAATGCATCTACGATAAAGAATTTCATAAAGGGTGTCCTCCTTGTGTTCTTATATTTCTAACTTAATCATACTCTAAAGTGACAAAAAAGAAAAGCCCCAATCTCTGTACATGGCTATACCAATCATGATATAATGTAAAAAATCAGTCTGTGAAAAGGGACTGTGTGGGAGGAATGGAACATGAAAGAACTGAAACTGGCTCTTCTGGGATTCGGCAATGCAGGACAGGCCTTCGGCCGCATGCTGCTGGAGCATGAAGAAGAGATTATAAAGACATATGATACGAAGGTAATGGTAACTGCCATCGCTACCGGATCACGAGGAAATCTGGTGTGCAGCGAAGGGATTGACCTGGCGCGTGCACTGGCCGATCTGGACACAGAAAAGGGCGGCAGCGGACGTTTTACCGACTCCATGGCACTGAGTACCATGACCACCATGGAAATCGTGGAATGGGCGGATTTTGACGTGCTGGTGGAAATGACACCGCTGAACATCGCTACCGGTCAGCCGGCCATCAGCCATATTGAAGGGGCATTTAAGAGAGGAAAACATGCGGTGACGGCAAACAAGGGGCCGATTGCCTGGGCATACAGAAGACTGCGTGATATGGCTAAAGACGCAGGGGTACAGTTCTATTATGAAACCACTGTAATGGACGGAACACCTGTCTTCAACCTGGTGGAACATACACTGAAGATGGCGAAAGTGACAGAAGTATCCGGTATCCTGAACAGTACCACCAATTTTATCCTGGAAGAACTGGAAGCCGGGGCGGAATATGATGATATCATGGCCCGTGGCCGGCAGATGGGCTTCATTGAAGCGGATCCTGCCATGGATATCGAGGGATACGATGCAGCAGCCAAGATTACTGCACTGCTGAATGTGCTTATGGATGCAGGAATTACACCGGATATGGTGGACCGCAAGGGTATCGAAGATATTACGGTAGAGGACATTAAGGCAGCGGCAGCAAAGGGGAAGGTTATCAAGCTGCTCTGCAAGGGCATCCGTCTGGAAGACGGTACCGTACAGGCATCTGTACAGCCGACAGAAATCGAGCGCAGCGATATGCTGGCATCCGTAAACAGCACCACTTCTGTGGTATCTATTACCACAAATCTGATGAAGAAGGTCAGCATCGTGGAACATGAACCGGAAATCGAGCAGACTGCTTACGGAGTCTTCGGGGACGTGCTGCGTGTACTGGAAGGCAGATAATAGCAGCAGAATAGAATAAATGAAAAAAGAAAAGCGGAGCTGATGCTCCGCTTTTTTTGCTGTATGATAAAAGTTGTTTCTAACCGCGGGCCAGTTCTGCACCCAGATGGAGAGCCTTCAGGTTCAGTTCTTCTGTTCCCTTAGGAATATGGTTCAGTACAGCTTCTTCCAGAGATTCCTGGGATGTAAGCTTCAGGATTTCGTTTACTGCACCTACGGAGATGATGTTTGCGGACATTGGATTTCCGATCACTTCGATAGCAGAGGACAGAATTGGCAGGCTGTAAACCTTATGAGCTGCCTTTACTTCTTCCGGAACTTCGATGGAAGCGTCTGCCAGAATGATGGCATCTTCCTGTACGTCAGATACATACTTGTTCAGAGATGCCTGAGTCAGGGAGAGCAGCAGAGTTGGCTGTCCAACCTTGGTGTATGCAATCGGCTCGTCGTCGATGATGCATTCTGCCTTACAGAGACCGCCTCTGGCTTCCGGACCATAGGACTGGCACTGTGCTACCAGCTTCTTATCTTCATATGCGGCTTCGGCGAGAATAATGGTTGCCAGGATAACACCCTGACCGCCGGAACCTGTAAAACGTAATTCGGCCTTTTTCATTATTTGTTACCTCCGCACTTTTCGATAATCTTCATGTACATATCGGTGTATTCAGGCTTGTCTGCTGCAGACATTTCACCAATGATAATCTTGCCTTCCAGTTCTTCAGCACTCATAGTGGCAGCCTTCTTTACATCGATACAGTTATCCTTCTGCCAGTTGTACATCTGAACGGTGTTGCCCTTCTTGTTCTTTCTTCCGTAATATGTAGGACATACGCTGAGACCTTCAATCAGGGAGAAACCGCGGTGGCGGATACCGTTTTCGATCAGCTTGATCATCTGCTGAGCGTGGTATGCAGTACCTCTTGCAGTATAGGTTGCACCTGCGGATTCAGCCAGCTTTGGAATATCGAAGTTATAGTCGATGTTACCGTATGGAGCTGTAGTACCCTTTTCCATATGAGGAGTAGTAGGGGAATACTGACCGCCGGTCATACCGTAAATGTTGTTGTTGAATACAACGACTGTAAGGTCGATGTTTCTTCTGCATGCATGAATCAGATGGTTGCCGCCGATTGCAGTTGCGTCACCGTCGCCGGTAATAACGATTACAGTCAGCTCAGGATTAGCCAGCTTAACGCCTGTTGCGAAAGCGATAGC
This sequence comes from Anaerovoracaceae bacterium, assembly GCA_045637765.1. GTDB lineage: Bacteria > Bacillota > Clostridia > Peptostreptococcales > Anaerovoracaceae > RGIG7179. The sequence continues at coordinate 169,595 of JAZTZZ010000031.1, forward strand.
ACGTCCATGGGTTGTATGCAGAGTGTTATAGTTCATGTAGCCTGCTGCTCTGGAGGAACAGCCGATACCGGATACGATTACTACCTTGTCCGGATCCAGGCCGATATTGTCGATTGCCTGTGCAACGTCGCGCATCAGGATACCGTGACCGCAGCCAGGACACCAGATGTGAGGCAGACGGTTTACACGCATTGTATTTTCTATTAATTTACTTGGCATCTTCGTACACCTCCCGGATTGCAGCTAAGATATCATCTGGAGTAATTGTAGTTCCGTCGATCTTGCCGACGAAGGAAATCGGACAGTTGCTCTTAACAACTCTCTGTACTTCCATGAGCATCTGACCGTCATTATGTTCTGCTACGATGATATGCTTGCACTTTTCGGAAATCTTAATCATTTCACGCTTAGGGAACGGCCATACGGTGATTGGACGGAACATGCCTACCTTAGGGAAACCTTCGATTTCCTTTGCTTTTTCCAGAGCACCGCTTACAGCACGTGCAGTACCGCCGTAACATACGACTACTACTTCAGCGTCTTCGATGTCTGCTTCATCCCACTTTTCGATTGCATCCTGGTTCATGCGGATTTTGTCCAGGAGACGGCGTTCCTGGGAATAAGCCAGGTGATTGTCGTTGGTTGGGAAACCGCCATCGTCATGGAACAGACCTGTAATATTGTAATGTTCGCCTTCGCCGAATGCAGCGAATTCAGGAACGTAGTTGCCTTCGCCTACAGCATAAGTCATACCGGAAATGTTGTGATTGCCACGGTCGATGATTTCCAGTTCTTCAGACGGAACCAGTTCACAGCCTTCACGCAGATGGCCGATGATTTCGTCCATGAGGAAGATAACAGGTACACGGAACTCTTCAGCCAGATTGAATGCACGTACGGTTTCGTTGTAGCATTCCTGTACGGAAGAAGGAGCGATTGCGATAACCGGATGGTCACCGTGTGTACCCCATTTAGCCTGCATATAGTCACCCTGGGATGGGGAAGTAGGCAGACCGGTGGATGGACCGGAACGCTGTACGTCTACGATTACGATTGGAATTTCAGCGATGGACGCATAACCGATATTTTCCTGTTTCAGAGAAAAACCTGGACCGGAAGTAGCGGTCATGGACTTCAGACCTGCAACGGAAGCACCCAGTGCAGCAGCGATGCCTGCGATTTCGTCTTCCATCTGGATAAACTTACCGCCAACCTGCGGCAGGCGGATTGCACTTCTTTCTGCGATTTCAGTGGAAGGAGTGATAGGGTAACCTGCGTAGAACTTCATGCCCGCAGCGAGTGCGCCTTCCACACAGGCTTCATTGCCCTGCAATAATTGGAATCTCTTGGTCATTATTCTTCCTCCTTCTCTACATAGATTGCATAATCCGGACATCTAAGTTCACATAAACCGCATTTAATGCAGAGTGCATCGTCCTTCAGATGAACCTTGCTCTGAACGATTTCCAGAGCGTTTTTAGGGCAGAATGCGGCACAGATTCCGCATCCCTTACACCATGCTGAATGGATTACCAGTTTTTTGCTCATATTACTACCTCGCAAATGTAAAATCTTTGATTCTTTATTATAACATAAACAGAATCTTTGCACAGCACTTTTTACAAAAAAACATCCGGCAGAACACCGGATGTTATATCTTTTTTATTCTATTCTATTGTACAAACTGAATTATCAGTCAAGGAAAAGACTGCGCGGTTCCAGGAATGGTATCATCTCTCTGCCGAGAATATTTTCGCAGGTGTGGTAGCCGCTGCGGTAACGCAGTCCTGTCGGAATCTTCAGGTTTTCGTAATCCACAGAAACCACACTGAAGGTCATGCCCTCTGCGCTGCTGTCCTCCACGGCACGGGCCAGCATGGCGGAGCTGTAAGACTTGCGGTCGCTTCCAATGAGCATAATGCCGTCAGGGAAAGTGAACAGGCGGCGTCCGTCTCCGTCATCCAGTGTCATGTATTCATTGAAGAAGGTAATGTTGTAAGAACCTTCTTCGCTGCAGATGTTAAACTCTCCATGGTCCAGTGCATTTTCGGTAATACAGCTGTAATCGGTCAGCTTACCGGTACAGACAACCCTTCCGCCCAACATACGGCAAACTTTTTCTGCCATTTCTTCTGCAGGTGTGCCTGCATCAAGCATTTCTTTCCATGCACGTCCCAGTTCCATGGTCTGTGCGAAAGCACCGGCTGCGGTGTTTTCAGACAGCCAATTGATATCTATCGGATTTCTGGCAACCATGACGAAGCCGCCTGCCTGAGCAGAGGAATTGCGGATCAGAGCTGCGCAGGATTCCACAGATCCTTTTACGGAAATTTCCACATACTGTCCGGCTGTTCCGTTTTCCCCCTTACGTCCGCCTACGGCACACTGCACCACCGGCAGCTTCATCTTTTCCAGCCCCAGGGAACCCATGAGTCCCAGAGGATGAGCACGTCCGTCGCAAGGAGCATCGATAACCGGTACGCCCAGAATGGATGCGGGGACGAAAGGTTCAAAGGTATTGGATGCACCGATTTCACAGGAAATGAACCCGATGATCTGCTGTCCGTCCAGCTGCTTTTCCAGCAGTTCCATCAGACGGGGATAATATTCCGGAGGCGTATATGCAGTTGGGGAAACGGGGGAGCCAACTCCGGAAATGGTTACGATGACACCGCCTTCCGGATGACGCTCTGCCAGTTCCTCCACAGTAATCACTTCAACGCTGTTTCCGCGTTCTTCAGCGCAGCGGAAGGCCGCTTCATAAGCGTTAATACCCTGCTGCACATTTCCGCCGCCGCCGCATCCCAGCAGGAGACTTCCCAGGGAAAGATATTCGGCATGTTCTCTGGTAAAAATCATTTATAAAATATCCCTTTCCAGTTCTTCGACTTCTTCCATCCATACGGTATTCCATGCATCGCTTGGCATCTTCCAGTCGCTGCGAGGTGACAGGGTGATGGATCCGGTCTTTGGACCGTCCGGCAGACAGCTGCGCTTGAACTGCTGCATGAAGAAGCGGCGGTAGAAGTTTCTCAGCCAGTAAATCAGCACTTCGTCGCTGTACTTTTCGCCCAGGGCCTTCTTTGCGATACGGAAAATCTTTTTCGGACTGAAGCCCCAGCGCAGGATATAGTACAGATAGAAATCGTGAATTTCATACGGACCGATAATGGATTCGGTTTCCTGAGCGATTTCGCCGGTTTCCTTGGTCGGAAGCAGTTCAGGGCTTACCGGAGTTTCCAGAATGTCGATGAGGCAGTCTGCCAGAACCTGCTTGCCGCAGGAAGCTGCAAGCTCAGCTTCATGACGTACCAGATGACGTACCAGTGTCTTCGGAATGCTGCCGTTGACACCGTACATGCTCATGTGGTCACCGTTATAGGTAGCCCAGCCCAGCGCCAGTTCAGACAGGTCACCGGTACCGATTACCAGGCCGTTCAGCTGGTTGGCTTTATCCATGAGAACCAGCGTGCGGACTCTCGCCTGAGCGTTTTCAAAGGTGACGTCCAGCTTATCTGCAGGCTGGCCGATGTCGCCGAAGTGGGCGAGGACGGTATCCTTAATACTGATTTCTTCAAACTGCACGCCCAGTTCTTCGCAAAGAATTTCTGCATTGGATCTGGTACGTTTGCTGGTGCCGAAGCAAGGCATGGTGACTGCATAAATGTCGGATGCAGGGCGGTTCATGGCCTTCATGGCTCTTGCTGCTGCCAGAAGGGCCAGACAGCTGTCCAGACCGCCGGAAATGCCGATCACGGCTGTTTTGCTGTGGGTGTGCTGCATGCGCTTAGCCAGACCTGCAGCCTGAATACGGAGAATCTCTTCGCAGCGTGCAGCCCGCTCTGCGCCGTCCAGCGGCATGAACGGATCGGCACAGTAGGAGCCGGTCAGCTCATTTTCTTTCATATCCAGGTCAAAATATACATCCAGGTAGTCATCTTCGGAGCCGGAAAGAGGCTGGAAGAGAGAGTTTCTGGAACGTTCGTAAAGCAGTTTTTCCACGTCAATCTCGGTGCAGCAGAAACCTTCTCCGAATGGCAGGGATTCAGCAGCCGTGGTGCCGTTTTCAGCGATGATGGTATGTCCGCCGAAGGCTGCGTCAGTGGAGGATTCTCCGGGACCTGCAGAGGCGAATACATAGCCGCAGATGGACTTGGCAGACTGGGATGCAGTCAGCTGGCTGCGGTATGCACTGCTTCCTGCTGCTTCTGCACAGGCTGCGGTATTTGCAATGATGGTAGCACCGGCCATGGCATGGAAGGTGGATGGGGCAAGTGCGGACCAGAGGTCGGAACCTGCTTCTGCAGCCAGCACGAAGGCTGGTACGTCACAGCATCGGAAGAGGATGTCTGTGCCGAACGGAATTTCGTAATCCAGATCTCCCAGGCTGATAAAGAAGGTTTCTTCCGGTGCAGGTGTGAACCATCTCTTTTCATAAAATTCCCCATGCACAGGAAGGTGGGTCTTTGGTACGATGCCCAGAATTTCACCTTCACATAATACGGCACTGCAGTTGTACAGCTTACCTTCTACGGAAAGGGGAACGCCTACCACTGCAACCAGATTCAGACCGATGGATGCACCGGCGATTTCCACCAGAGATTCTTCCGTTGCCTTCTGCAGGGCAGACTGGAGGAACAGGTCACCGCAGGTATAGCCCGTTACGGCCAGTTCCGGGAAGACCGCCAGCTGGCTGCCGCGGGCAGCTGCTGCATGAAGTGCTTCGATAATTTTTTCTGTATTGTATCTGCAGTCAGCAACCCGAAGGTCCGGGCTCACTGCTTCTGTCTTAATAAAACCGTGTTTCATAGAGACTCTCCTTAAAATTCTTCATAGTGTACTTTATCCATCGGCAGGCTTTCCAGTTCATATGGGTCTGCATGCTTGGCAGGGATACCCAGCAGAAGGGATGCTCATAGATACCATAAAGTATACCACAAAAGCCGCAGAAACACAGTATGTTTTCATAAAAAAAGAGTGCCCGCAGATCCGGGCACTCTTCGTGCGTCATATTAATAAGATTTATTTTACCTTGTGTTCTGCATCGCAGTATGCACATCTGTAAACTTTCTTTTCTTCATTCTTCAGACGGAAGATCTGAACGATTTCCTGTTCTACGGAAGTGATGCAGCGAGGGTTCTTGCAGGTAACTACGTTACGCAGTTCGGTAGGCAGCTTCATGTGCTTCTTTTCTACCATCTTGCCATCTTTTACGATGTTTACAGTGATGTTGCTGTCGATGTAGCCCAGTACGTCGTAGTCCAGATCAATCAGTTCGTCGATCTTGATGATGTCCTTCTTGCCGTACTTGGAGCTGTCTGCGTTCTGAATAATTGCTACGCAGCTCTTTACCTTGTCCAGACCCAGCAGCTTGTAAGCCATCATGCTCTTGCCGGCCTTAATGTGGTCTAATACAATACCGTTCTTTACGCCATCTATATTCATTTATTTGCCTCCTGTAATTATGCTATGTCAATGATGTCTTATTTCAGTCCCAGCAGGAACAGAATCAGGGCCATTCTGATGTGCTTGCCGCACAGTGCCTGGAAGAAGTAGCAAGCTCTAGGGTCATTGTCAACTTCTACAGAGATTTCATTTACTCTTGGCAGTGGGTGCAGGATGGTCAGGTCTTCCTTTGCATTGGTCAGCTTGTCCAGATCCAGGATGTAAGTGTCCTTTAATCTTACGTAATCTTCTTCGTTGAAGAAACGTTCCTTCTGAATACGGGTCATGTACAGGATATCCAGCTGAGGCATTGCTTCTTCCATGGATTCCATTTCAACCCATTCAGCTCCGTGTTCGTTCAGGCTTTCCTTTACGTAATCAGGCACCTGCAGTTCCTGCGGGCTGATCAGAACGAACTTTACGTTTTCATAACGCATCATTGCTTCAATCAGGGAGTGTACGGTTCTGCCGAACTTCAGGTCGCCGCACAGACCTACGGTCATGTTGTCCAGTCTGCCTTTCTTTCTCTTGATAGTCAGCAGGTCGGTCAGAGTCTGTGTAGGGTGGAAGTGGCCGCCGTCGCCGCCGTTGATGATAGGTACAGTCGTTCTCTGCGCAGCTACGATTGGTGCACCTTCCTTAGGATGACGCATTGCGATGATGTCTGCATAGCAGCCTACAGTCTGAATGGTATCGCTTACGGATTCACCCTTTGCAGCGGAGCTGGAGCTTGCTGCAGAGAAGCCCAGTACGCTTCCGCCCAGTTCCAGCATAGCAGCTTCGAAGCTCAGTCTGGTTCTGGTGGACGGTTCAAAGAACAGGGTTGCCAGCTTCTTGTGGTTGCAGATGTCCTGGTATACAGTTGGGTTAGCCACGATATCGTTTGCAACGTCAATCAGGTGGTCGATTTCTTCCAGGGATAAGTCTGTGATGTTAATAAGGTTTCTGATCTCGCTCATTTTTATTTGTCTCCTCTCATCCAGCCCTCATCAGAAGGGTTGTCTCTGAATTTTAAAATACGTTCTTTGTCTTCAGCCTTGATGTAGCCTGTTTCAGCTGCTACTTCAACCAGTGCATCCAGGTTGCACAGAGATACGTTTTTCACATCATTTTCTGCCAGCTTGTCCAGGCCCTTCTTCATACCGTAGGTGAAGATGCTTGCGATACCCAGAACTTCAGCGCCGGCTTCCTTCAGAACCTTTACGCAGTCGATTGCGGAACCTGCAGTGGAAATCAGGTCTTCGATTACAACGACCTTCTGACCTGGCAGCAGCTTGCCTTCGATCTGGTTGGTTCTTCCGTGATCCTTAGCGGAGCTTCTTACGTAACCCATAGGCAGGTTCATCATGTGGCCAACGATGGCTGCATGTGCAATACCTGCAGTGCTGGTTCCCATCAGAACTTCGCATTCAGGATAATTTTCCTTCACAACTTCCACCAGGCCCTGTTCTACCAGAGTTCTTACTTCCGGAGAAGTCAGTGTCAGACGGTTGTCGCAGTAAATAGGGCTCTTGATTCCGCTTGCCCATGTGAATGGTTCTTCCGGACGCAGGAATACTGCTTCGATGGATAACAGGCCCTTAGCTACTTCTTTTCTTAATTCCATTTCTAAATCTCCTTTATTCTGGCGGCCTTTACAGCCGCATATTTCGCAAAATCTCTATTTCCGGCTGTTTTGGTTTAGCCCACGAATTCAGCCATACATCTTCTGTATGCTGCTACAGGATCTTCAGCCTGGGTGATCGGACGGCCAACTACGATGTAGTCAGAACCGATTTCCTTTGCCTTGGCAGGAGTAGTTACTCTTACCTGGTCGCCCTTGTCGCCGTCAGCAAAACGCACACCTGGAGTTACAGTCAGGAAGTCGCCGCCGCATGCAACATGAACAGTTTCTGCTTCCAGAGGGGAGCATACTACGCCGTCCAGGCCAGCCTTCTTGGCATTTTCTGCATAGTGCATAACTACCTTTTCCAGCGGTTCGTTGATCAGCAGGTCGTTGGTCATTCTTTCCTGGTCAGTGGAAGTCAGCTGAGTTACAGCAATCAGCAGAGGTCTGGTACCGTCTGGTCTTGTCAGGCCTTCACGTGCAGCTTCCATCATTGCGATGGTACCTGCTGCGTGCAGGTTTGTCATATCTACATCCAGTTCACGCAGTACGGACATTGCCTTCTTTACAGTGTTTGGAATATCGTGGAGCTTCAGATCCAGGAAAATCTTGTGGCCTCTTCTCTTGATTTCTCTAACGATAGCAGGTCCTTCTGCATAGTACAGTTCCATACCAATCTTTACATAAGGCTTTTCTTCTGTGAAGTTGTCCAGGAACTTGAATGTTTCTTCTGCGCTGGCGAAATCGCAAGCGATAATTACGTCTTTACCCATTAGTGTGCACCTCCGATAATTTCATTTAAGTCTTTAATTCCATATTTTTCGCAAACCCTTGGCAGGTCTTCGATAATCTGCTTACTTGCAAACGGGTCGATCAGGTTGGCTGCCCCCACTTCTACAGCGGCAGCACCTGCCAGCATCATTTCAACCACTTCTTCAGCGGTAGAGATACCGCCCATACCGATAATCGGCAGTTTCACTGCATCATACACCTGGTAAACCATTCTCAGAGCTACAGGCAGGATTGCGTGGCCGGAGAAACCGCCCATCTTGTTGGCGATGACAGGCTTCTTGGTCTTCAGGTCGATACGCATACCCAGCAGTGTATTGATCATGCTGATGCCATCTGCGCCGCCGGCTTCACATGCTCTTGCGATTTCGGTGATGTCGGTTACGTTAGGGGACAGCTTGATGAACATTGGCTTCTTTGTTACTTCGCGGACTGCTCTGGTTACTTCTTCGGCAGCCTTTGCACTGGTACCGAAGGCCATACCGCCGCCGTGTACATTCGGACAGCTGATGTTGATTTCGAACCAGCCGATCTGCTTATTTGCAGCAGGATCGTTTTCCAGTCTTCTTACGGTTTCCACATACTCAGGAACAGAGAAACCGGAAACGTTTGCCATAACAGGCTTGTGGAACACTTCTGCCAGCTTCGGCAGTTCTTCGCTGATAACTCTGTCTACACCAGGATTCTGCAGACCTACTGCATTGATCATGCCGTCAGGACATTCTGCAATTCTTGGAGTAGGGTTACCGAATCTCGGCTCCAGAGTAGTACCCTTGAAGGAGAATGTACCCAGACAGTTGATATCATATAATTCTGCGAATTCGTAACCGAATCCGTAGGTTCCGGATGCCGGAATGATTGGGTTATCGATTTCGATACCGCATAAGTTAATCTTTGTATTTACCATATGATTTCCTCTCTTTCCAGAACCGGACCGTCCTTGCAGATTCTCTTGTTGCCGTACTTGGTCTTGCAGGAGCAGCCCATGCATGCGCCGAAGCCGCAGCCCATTCTTTCTTCAAAGCTGTACTGACCGGATGTCTTTGCAATCGCTTCGATTGCCTTGAACATCGGCAGAGGACCGCAGGTACAGAAGTAGGAGTATTCCAGATTCTTCAGTACGTCAGTTACAAAGCCCTTCACACCCACAGAACCGTCTGCAGTAGCGATGTGCACTTCGCAGCCCAGCGCTTCGAATTCTTCCTTATAGAATACTTCGTCTGCTGCGTTGAAGCCCAGGATAACCTGAACCTTAGCATCCGGATCTGCCTGACGGATGGATTTTGCCAGGCCGTACATTGGAGGAACGCCTACGCCGCCGCCGATCAGAACCGGTGCGTCACCAACCTTGGTGATGTCGTAGCCGTTGCCCAGACCGATCAGCACGTCCAGTTCCTGACCGGGAGTCATTTCAGCCATGGCTTCAGTGCCGGCACCGACTACTTTATAAATAATGGTAATAGTTTCTTCGTTATAGTCGCACACGGAAATCGGTCTTCTCAGGAAGAAACCGTCCAGCTTGATGTTTACAAACTGGCCTGGAGCGGTGCAGTCAGATGTGTCGCCTGCCAGCACCATCTTCATGGTGTTCTTTGCGATTTCCACGTTTTCGAGGATTTCATAAATACTCTGTTTCATTTTATTCTCCTTTATGTTACAGGGCGTTCCAGACGGTCTTGCCGCCGGCTACGTTGAAGAGGCATTTACCGTAAGCTTTCATACCTGCAAACGGTGTAGCCTTGCCCATAGATGCGAATTCTTCCGGATTTACGGTGTATTCGGTGCCCACTTCCCAGATGCTGTAGTCCATGTTTTCTTCTGCGGAAGGCAGGCCGAAACGCTTTCTCGGATTGGTGCTCATCAGTTCGATGAGCCGTTCCAGGGACATGCGGCCGGTCTTCACAAAATGGGTGTACATCATGGCGAAGGCTGTTTCCAGGCCGACTACGCCCAGCGGGCTGTCTGCCAGACCTCTGGATTTTTCTTCTGCACTATGGGGTGCATGGTCGGTGGCAATCATGTCGATGGTGCCGTCCAGAATACCTTCAATGAGGGCATCGCGGTCTTCCTTGCTTCTGATTGGCGGGTTCATCTTGAAACGTGCATCTTCCTGCAGGTCTTCATCGCAGAAGATCAGGTAGTGCGGTGCGGTTTCACAGGTCACATCCACGCCTCTTGCCTTGGCCTGACGGATGATTTCCACACTTTCCTTGGTGGAAATGTGGCATACATGATAGCCACAGCCGATTTTTTCGGCCAGCTCGATATCGCGCTTCATCGGAGCCCATTCGCTTTCGGAGCAGATGCCTTTGTGGCCGTGCTCTCTGGCATAAACACCATCGTGGATATAGCCGCCGTTTCTCAGCTCCATATCTTCACAGTGTGCCACCACCAGCTTGCCGTGCTCCTTTGCGATTTCCATAGCGCGTGCCATCAGGGTCATGTCGTTTAAGCCCACACCGTCATCACTGAAGCCGCACACATATGGTGCCATGGCTTCCATGTCTGCCAGGTCTTCGCCGCGTTCGCCCATGGTCAGAGCACCGTAAGGGATGACATTGATTACTGCATCCTTTTCGATGATGTCCAGCTGAACCTTCAGGTTTTCCAGATCGTCCGGAACCGGCTTCAGGTTCGGCATGGAGAACACGTGTGCATAACCGGATTTCGCCGCAGCAGTGGTGCCGGTTTTTATGGTCTCCTTATAAAAAAATCCCGGCTCACGTAAATGCACATGCACATCCACGAAAGAAGGGATTAAAATAACATTTTCATCGGATAAAATTTTCTGGGAACCGGAAAAACGGGACTCTAAATCCCGGGCAAAAATCGCCAGATTTTCGGTTGTATTCAGGTTTGGTCTGAATGTGTTTGTCATGGGTCTCCTCCGTTTTTTACACAAAAAAACTTGTCCCGGGGACAAGTGTAGACTCAGCAAAACAGCAGGCAGAATCTACTTCGCCCTGCTTATTCTATATGTCCATCTTGCCGATCTCTCTGTATCGTCCTTAAAGATTTGCTTTTACCACATATAATATTAGCATAATGCGAACGGCAGTGTCAAGGGTACTGCGAAAGAAAATCATGCCATGTCTGAAATGTTTTGCCTGACAGCATCCGGTAAGGGGAGGAGAATATTTGCTGAATTTTTACACAACTTTCACGCAAATAAATTGAAAATCTCTGCGATTCAATATATAATATAGAAAGGACTGTAAACAATAAAACAGACATAAGAATCGTTTGCTTATATATTCATTTAAGAAAAGGAGAACAATACATGGGATTTGGAATGGAAGTCGGTATTGACCTGGGTACAGCCAATGTACTCGTTTATATTAAAGGAAAAGGTGTCGTAATGAATGAGCCATCTGTAGTGGCACTGAATAAGGACACCGATGAAATTCTGGCAGTTGGCGAAGAAGCCCGCCAGATGCTGGGCAGAACCCCATCCAACATCATTGCAGTAAGACCTCTGCGTGATGGTGTGGTTTCTGACTACGATATTACAGAAAGAATGCTGAAGTACTTCATTAAGAAGACCTGCGGCTCCGGCCGTTTCTTCAAGCCTAAAATCATGATCTGCATTCCGAGCGGTGTAACTGAAGTGGAAAAGAGAGCGGTTCGTGAAGCGGCACAGCAGGCAGGCGGCAAGGACGTATACCTGATGGAAGAACCAGTAGCAGCGGCAATCGGTGCAGGCATCGATATCAGTAAGCCGGATGGTGTTATGGTTATTGACATCGGCGGCGGCACTACCGATATCGCAGTCATTTCTCTGGGCGGCATTGTAGCAAGTGCTTCTGTAAAGATGGCCGGTGACAAGTTCGACGAAGCTATCATCAAGTACATGCGTAAGGAACATAAACTGTACATCGGTGAAAGAACTGCAGAAGAACTGAAGGTAACCATCGGTACTGCTTTCCCTAGAGAAGAAGTGGTTGTGCAGGAATGCCGCGGACGTGACCTGGTAACAGGTCTGCCGAAGAGCGTGGAAGTAACTTCTGACGAAATGATGAGCGCTCTGGATGAAGCAATGATCACCATTACAGAAGCAGTACACAACGTACTGGAAAAGACTCCGCCTGAACTGGCTGCTGACATCAGCAACTCCGGCATCGTTCTGACCGGCGGCGGCGCACTGCTGTACGGCATCGATAAGCGTATCGAAGACAGAACAGGAATTAAAGTAAGAATTGCAGATGATCCAAAATCATGCGTTGCAATCGGAACCGGCACAGCACTGGATTCACTGCCGGCCCTGGAAGGCAATTCATTAAACAGAAGGGCATCTTATCTCTAAAAGCTGCAGCGTCCCTTCGGGGACGCTGTTTCTGCTTTTTGCAGCTTGTCAAAATTTGAGTTCCGGAAGTTTCCGGAAGAAAGGACCATACATGAAACTGGAAATTATCGCAACCTCTACCTTTGGCCTGGAGGCCGTAGTAAAGAGAGAAATTGAAAATTTGGGATATAAGATTATTCAGTCAGAAGATGCCAAAATTACCTTCATGGGCGACGAACGTGCTGTGGTGCGTGCCAACCTGTGGCTGAGAAGTGCTGACCGTGTACAGATTAAGATGGCAGAATTCAAAGCACTGGAATTCGAAGAACTGTTCCAGCAGGTAAAGGGCATTCCGTGGGAAGAATGGATTCCGATTGACGGTAAATTTGTTGTAAACGGTTCTTCCGTCAAGTCCAAACTCTTCTCCGTTCCTGCCTGTCAGTCTGTAGCAGAAAAGGCCATCGTTGAGCGTCTGAAGGAAGCTTACGGGGTGGACTACTTCGAAAAGAGCGGTGCACTCTACGACATTAAGATTACATTACTGAAAGACCGTGTAACCGTAACCCTGGACACCACCGGACCGGGGCTTCATAAGAGAGGATACCGTGTGGCCATGGTAGATGCTCCGATGAAGGAAACTCTGGCCGCAGCTCTGGTGCAGCTTTCCTTCTGGAAGCAGGGCCGCATCATGGTGGACCCTTGCTGCGGTTCCGGCACCCTGCCGATTGAGGCGGCCATGATTGGAAGAAATATCGCACCGGGACTGAACCGTAAGTTCACGGCAGAAGAATGGGATGCCATTCCGAAGCATCTTTGGAAGGAAGAACGTAAGGCTGCCTTTGAAGCCATTGATTACGATACGGAACTGGAAATCTACGGTTATGACATCAATCCTGCAGCACTGAAGGCTGCCATGGAAAATGCGGAAGAAGCCGGCGTGGATGACTGCATTGCCTTCGCCGTGGGAGATGCAACAAAACTGGGCAGCGAAGGAAAACTGGGCCGCAGAGAGTTTGCGGCAATTGAAAGCGGCGTGGTCGTTACCAATCCACCGTACGGTGAGCGAATCGGGGATCAGAAATCCATCGACCGGATTTACGCATCCTTCCTGAAATTCTTTACGGACAATCCTACCTGGTCCCTGTTTATGGTGACCAGTGACAAGACAGCGGAACTGAAGTCTTTCGGACGCCCGGCAGACCGGAGAAGAAAACTCTTCAACGGCCGTCTGGAAGTGTGCTACTATCAGTTCCACGGACAGAAACCGCCGAAAAAATAACCGGGTGCGGTTCATTTAGGGGGAATAAACATGAACATTCGGGTGAATCATAACAGCAGAGCACCAATCTACATGCAGATTGCTGCACAGATGAAAAGTCTGATTTTGTCAGGAGAAATGGTGACAGGGTGTGTTCTGCCCTCCGAGAGGTCCCTGGCACATATGCTGGGGGTGCACCGGAATACCGTAGCCAGAGCCTATACGGAGCTGAAGGCGGAGGAATTGATTGAATCCCGTCAGGGATATGGATATGTGGTTTCTCTTCCTGAGAGGAAGAAGGCTGCTGCGGCTCCCCGCAGCCGGAAAAAGAAAGTGCACTGGCCTGAGCTCATAAAAGATGAATATCTGGATCTGGAAGTTGCTTTTGATGATGTGTTTCAGAGGTTCAGCGATGAACGGCTGATTTCACTGGGAAGCGGTATATCTACATCCGAGGTATATGACAAGCATAAGGTGGCGGCAGAGATTGCCAGTCTGATTGCAGAAGGCGGGAAAAATCAGTATTTTTACAACCCGTATCAGGGGGACAAACGTCTGCGGCATAAGCTGGTATCGTTTCTGAGTACTAAGGGCATCAAGGCGGGCATGAGTGAAATACAGATTCTGACGGAAACCAACCAGGCATTGGATTTCCTGGTGGCGCTGCTTCTGAGGACGGGAGACACCGTTATTATGGAAGAACCGGTATCACCGGATGCCTTCCGTGCGGTGGAACTGGCCGGGGGAAAGGTGGTTACTGTTCCCGTAGATGAAGACGGTATGCAGTGTGACTGTCTGGAGGAGCTGATTCTTCTCCATAAGCCCCGGTTCATCTATGTGAACTCCAGCTTCCATGATCCTACAGGTGTCATTCTTTCGGGAGAGCGGAGGCAGCGGCTGCTGGAAATATCCGAAGCCTACCGAATTCCTGTGGTGGAAGATGATGCTGCCTCGGAACTGGTGTACAGCGGACCGAAGCATCTGCCGCTGAAGGCCAGCGATACTCAGAATAATGTCATATATATATACTCTTTCTCTTTGACTTTCCTGCCGGGACTTTCTCTGGCGGTGGTTGTGGCTGATAAGGAACTGATCAGAAGCCTGTCCTATCTGGTATCGGTCCGCCTGGTGGCGACTGACTGGATGTCCCAGAAACTGATTGCCGGTTATCTGGATGACGGACGGTATTACCGGAATCTTCATGTGTTCCGAAGCAACTATGCCATAAAGCAGGAAATCATGTGCAGGGAACTGGACAAGATGAAACCTCTTGGAATGGAATATGTCCGTCCGAGGGGCGGTGTCTATATCTGGTGCCGCCTGCCGGAAGGGGTGGACAGCATGGAACTGGAAGTGGAGGCCCGAAGAATGGGTGTTTCCATCGTACCCGGTTATGTGTTCTATCCCGGAAAGAGCGGAGGCAGAGATTATATCCGGCTGAACTTCTCTTATGAAAGCAGAGAACGGATCCGGCAGGGACTGGATATTCTCCGGCGGGCCATAGAAGCACAGCTGGCACAGAAAAAATAGAGAGTACTGGCACTTTTCATTGAAATATGCAGTGGTAAAATGTAGTTAACCTTAATCAGTAAAATCCGGAGCGCACAGAACCATGCTCCGAATGAAGGTGTGAGAAGGAAAGAAAACCAATGGTGCAGACCGATTTTGCGAAGAAAAGAAAGGAGAACTACAATGGGTGTACATTTAAGAGGAAGAAGTTTATTAACTCTGATGGATTTAACTCCTGAGGAAATCCGTTATCTGCTGGACCTGGCTCATGATCTGAAGTCAAAGAAGAGAGCCGGCATTAATACCCAGGCTTTAAAGGGGAAAAATCTGGTGCTGCTGTTTGAAAAAACATCCACCAGAACAAGATGTGCATTTGAAGTTGCCGCATACGATGAAGGTGCAGGTGTTACCTTCCTGGATAACGCAAGTTCTCAGTTTGGCAAGAAAGAATCCCTGGAAGATACCGCCAAGGTACTGGGCCGGTTCTACGACGGAATTGAATACAGAGGCTATGACCAGAGCGTAGTGGAACAGCTGGCCAAGCATGCCGGTGTTCCTGTGTGGAACGGTCTGACTGACGTGGACCACCCAACTCAGATTCTGGCTGACCTGATGACCATCGAAGAACATCTCCACAAGCCGCTGAAGCACGTGAAGGTTGTATTCTCCGGTGACGTAAGAAATAACATGTCCTATGCATGGATGTATGGCTGTGCCAAGATGGGTATGCACTATGTGGCATATGGTCCGGATGAACTGGCTGCAGAGCTGGATCAGGACGTTCTGGAGAAAGTGCAGAAAGTTGCAGCTGAAAACGGTGCGACCATCGAAGTGACCAGCGACCCTGCTTGCCTGAAGGGTGCAGATGTAATCTACTGTGACGTATGGGCATCAATGGGTGAAGAAGCGGAAATTCCTGAAAGAGTACGCCTGCTGACTCCATATAAGGTAACAAAGGAACTGATGGAAGCAACCGAAAATCCGGACTGCCTGTTCCTCCACTGCCTGCCATCCTTCCATGATTTTGAAACCAAGATGGCGAAGGAACAGATGGAACTGGGTTACGACATCCGTGAAGTAACTGACGAAGTGTTCAGAAGCAGAAATTCCAAAGTATTTGATGAAGCAGAAAACAGAATGCATACAATTAAAGCAGTAATCGTAGCAACAATCGGTTAATTCTGAATGTCTGACGGTGCTGCAGGAGACCCCTTTCTCTGCGGCTTGCACAAAGAAGAAAAAAGGAGGACTTAACTATGTATCCTGGAATTCATAACTATTCCGAAATCGGAAAATTAAATAAAGTTCTGCTCCACAGACCTGGACGTGAACTGGAAAAACTGACACCAAACAATATGGGCAGACTGCTGTTCGATGATATCCCTTATCTGAAAGTGGCGCAGAAGGAACATGACCAGTTTGCGAAGATTCTCAGAGACAATGGTGTAGAGGTCTGCTATTATATCGACGAAACTGCCAAGGCTCTGCAGAATGTTAAAGTAAAGGAACAGTTCGTGAAGGAATTCATGGAAATGAGTAAGATTCATGAACAGGGCCGCAAAGAAGCTATCGCGGCATATCTTCTCTCCAAGACCCCGGAAGACCTGGTGGAAGCCTGCATTGCTGGGATCTACATGGAAGAGCTGCGTGATTATTCCACCAACTCTCTTGCAGACCTGATTGAAAGCAACGATGTAATTGTCTGCGATCCGATGCCGAACCTGTACTTCACCAGAGACCCGGGTGCCTGTGTGGGTGACGGAATCAATATTCATCATATGAGTACCCTGACCAGACGCCGTGAGTCCCTGCTGCTGAAATATATGGTGAAGTATAACCATGATTTCGCAGTTCCGGAAACTCCAATGTGGTACGACGTCCGCGGCAAGCACTCCATCGAAGGCGGTGACGTGCTGGTACTGTCCAAAGACCTGGTTGCCATCGGCTACTCCGAAAGAACCAGTCTGGCGGGCATTGAAGATTTTGCAAAGAATCTGCTGACCAACTCCGATTTCAAGAAAGTGCTGGTGTTCGACATTCCGAAGTGCCGTGCCTTCATGCATCTGGATACGGTATTTACCATGGTGGATTACGACAAGTTTACCATTCATCCGGAAATTGAAGGGCCTCTGGCGGTTTACGAAGTAACTATGGGTCCCGGCGGCCAGCTGCAGTTCAATGCCATGAAGGACGAACTGCACAAAATCCTGGCTCTCGAACTGAAACTGCCGGCTGTGGAACTGATTCGCTGCGGCGGAGACGATATCATTGCGGCACAGCGTGAACAGTGGAATGACGGATCCAATACTCTCTGTATTGCACCGGGCACTGTAGTGACCTACGAAAGAAACTGTGTAACCAATGACCTGCTGGACAAGAGAGGGGTTAAAGTACTGACCATGGAAAGTGCGGAACTTTCCAGAGGACGCGGCGGCCCTAGATGTATGTCCTGTCCGGTTAACCGTGATGACTTATAGAAAAAAGCGGAAAAATTGTGCAAAAATATGAATTTGGCATATAGACAAATGAATTTGTTAGTGCTATAATACCAAACTGAAAAAAACGTGTAACAGCAAGGGGCGCCATCGGGTGCCCCTTGTTTGGGAATAACTAATTGAAAACAGGAGGACAGAAATGGCACAGAAAATTGTTGTAGCGTTAGGTGGCAACGCATTACAGTCCGGCAACGGCCCTGCAACTGCAGAAGCTCAGCTGGAAGTAGTTAAAAACACCTGTGAACGTATTGCTGAAATTGTAGAAAGCGGTTATGAAGTGGGCGTTGTTCACGGTAACGGTCCGCAGGTTGGCAGAATTCTGCTGGCTTCCGAAACAGCTAAGGACGTAACCCCGGCTATGCCGTTTGACGTATGCGGTGCCATGTCCCAGGGATATATCGGTTATCATCTGCAGCAGGCTCTGAAGTTTGCTCTGAAGAAGAGAAACATCGAAAAGCCGGTTGTAACTCTGGCTACTCAGGTAGTTGTTGATGCGGCAGACCCTGGATTCGTAAATCCAACCAAGCCAATCGGTCCGTTCTACGGCGAAGAAGAAGCAAAGGCTATCGCTGCAGAAAAAGGCTACACCATGAAGGAAGATGCAGGCAGAGGCTGGAGAAGAGTTGTAGCTTCCCCAATCCCTCAGAAGATCGTGGAAATCGACTCTGTTAAGGCTCTGTGGGATTCCACTATCGTTATTACCTGCGGAGGCGGCGGTATTCCTGTAATCGAAAAGGAAGACGGTTCTCTGGAAGGCGTTGCTGCAGTTATCGATAAGGACTTCGCTGCAGAACTGCTGGCAGAAATGATGGAAGTAGATACTCTGATGATTCTGACCGAAGTAGAAAAGGTTGCAATCAACTTCAACAAGCCGGATCAGCAGAATCTGGATCACATGACTCTGGAAGAAGCTGAAAAGCACTGTGCTGACGGACAGTTCGCACCTGGCAGCATGCTGCCTAAGGTAAAGGCTGCTATGAAGTTCGTAACTGCATT
The DNA here is from genome assembly GCA_045637765.1 of Anaerovoracaceae bacterium. GTDB lineage: Bacteria > Bacillota > Clostridia > Peptostreptococcales > Anaerovoracaceae > RGIG7179. Next base: position 187,975 of record JAZTZZ010000031.1, read on the forward strand.
CCCTGAAAAGAAGGCTATCATCACTTCTCTGGACAAGGCAATCGATGCTCTGAACGGAAAGACTGGTACCGTAGTTACTTTCAAATAAGCGAAAACATGACATTATGGACCTGCTGTGAAAACGGCAGGTCTTATTTTTTTCTTTACACCGATGCCTTGATACGGTAAAATATAAGGGACTTGGAAGAATTCGACGTAGAAGATATTTTTTAAAAAATTTTATTATATGGACAAGGAGTTTTACAAGATGAAAAAAGTAGATGTAATCGGTGTTCAGATGGACCTGGGTGCAGGTCTGCGCGGTGTTAACATGGGCCCTGGCGCTATCCGTTATGCAGGTGTAATTGACGGCATTAAGGAACTGGGTTATGAAGTGGAAGACAAGGGTGATATCGTTCCTCTGAAGACCGGTGCAACCGCTGATAACATGAGAAACTACGAACAGGTAATCGATTCCAACAGAAGACTGTATGAAGTGGTTAAGGCATCTCACGAAGCTGGCGCAATGCCGGTTGTTCTGGGCGGTGACCACAGCATCGCTGCAGGCAGCATCTCTGCAACTGCCAAGCACTTCGGCAAAATCGGTATTATCTGGGTTGACGCCCACGGCGACTGGAACAGCGCAGAATCCAGCCCATCCGGCAACATGCACGGTATGCCGTTCTCCGCAGTATGCGGCGCTGGCCCTGATGCAATGGTAGACTACGGTCAGGAACCTGTTTTCGTTGATACTGCAAACTGCGTACAGATTGCAGGCAGAGACATCGATACCGAAGAAAGAGTTCGTATGAAGGAACACGGTGTTACTGTATTCTCCATCGCTGATATCGACAGAATGGGTATGCCTGCAGTAATCGAAAAGGCTATCGAAATCGCTTCCAACGGAACTGAAGGTATCCATGTAAGCTTCGACGTAGATGCAATCTCTCCTGAATTCGCACCTGGTACCGGCACTACCGTACACAGCGGTCTGACTTTAAGAGAAGCATTCTACCTGGTTGAAACTCTGGCAGCATCCCACAAGGTTCTGGCTCTGGACATGGTAGAAGTTAACCCAATGATCGACATCAAGAACCAGACCGGCAGAGTTGCAAGTGAACTGATTCTGTCCACTCTGGGTAAGGTAGTTTACTAAAAAGATAAGGGGGCTCTGTCGAGAGCCTCTTTTCATTTTCTGATGAAAGGGGAATTCCGGAAATGAAACGGATGGATCGTAATGCAGATGATAAAGTCTGCTTTATAGTGGGTGCCGGGCCATGCAGCGGATTTGAGGGCGGGTGTTTTCTCCCGGAAGAGGGGGACTATGTCATCGCAGCCGACGGCGGACTGAGGCACCTTGAAGCAGCAGGTATCGAGCCGGATATGATTGTGGGGGACTTCGACACCCTTGGGTATAAGCCCGAACATAAAAATCTGGTGTGCCTGCAGAGGGAGAAGGACTGGACAGACACTTTTGTCGCCATGGAAAAAGGTGTGGAACTGGGGTATGAAACCTTCGTGTTTTATGGCTGTCTGGGCGGCAAGCTGGAACATACTATCGCCAATCTGCAGCACCTGATGTGGCTTTCTCAACGCGGATTATCCGGCTGGATGACGGATGGCCGGTGCTGGCTGACTGCAGTCTCCGGCAGCGGAACAAAATCCGGACATCTGACTCTCCCTGTCCGCAGGCGGGGCATGGTTTCTGTGTTCTGCATGGGTGACAAGGCAGAAGGCGTATCCCTTTCCGGCCTGAAATACGGCCTTCAGGACGGGGAACTGACCGGGAGCTTTCCTCTGGGCGTCAGCAATGAATTTATCGGCGAGAGGACCGAAATCAGTGTGAGAAAAGGAACTCTGCTGGTGGTAATAGAAAAATAAAAAACGGAAAAGAAAGAACAAAGGGCCGCATTGCTGCGGCCCTTTTCTGCTGAATGAAATATGCAAATGTTTTGGTTAACGTGCACGATGATGTGTGTCTCTGATTTCTTTGTCCTGATTTTCTGCAGCATCTCTGCATTCTGCAATGACCATGCCGGACAGGGCAAACAGTGCCAGAACGTTAGGCACTACCATGAGCTGATTGAACATGTCGGTCAGCTCCCATACCAGGTCATTGGACAGGAGAGAACCCAGGAACATAAAGGCGATTGCAATGACGGTATAAGGCATCACTGCTTTCTTGCCGAAAAGGTATACGGCGTTTATTTTGCCGAAGAGGTTCCAGCTCACGATGGTGGAGAAGGCGAAGAACAGCAGGCAGATTGCTACGAAACCATTTCCCAGAGAACTGCCGAAGGACATGGAGAATGCCAGCTGAGCCATGTTGGTCTTGGAAATGCCGTCCACAGGACCGGATGCCAGAACACCGTCCCCTGCATACAGAGTAGATATAACAATCAGTGCAGTCATGGTCAGTACGATGAAGGTATCGATGAATACACTGACGATGGCCACGGTACCCTGCTCATGAGGACGCTTCACGTTGGCCAGTGCATGGGCATGCGGTGTGGAACCCATACCGGCTTCGTTGGAGAAGAGGCCTCTCTTGGCACCCTGACTTACAGCTGTTTTCAGTGCATGGCCGATGCTTCCGCCGATGATTGCCTGCGGCATGAATGCGTACTTGAAAATCATGCCTATCGTTTCAGGAATGTATTTCATTCTCATTGCAAGCAGGAATACGCCGCCGATGAGATATAAACCGGCCATTAAAGGAACCAGTTTTTCCATTACTGCAGCCGTGCGGTCAGAACCGCCGATAAAGATGATTCCTGCCAAAAGGCAGACTGCAAGGCCTGTTGCCCATGTAGGGATTCCGAATGCGGTAAAACATGCTTCGCCGATGGAATTGGCCTGTACCATGGCTCCCATGAATCCAAGGGCAAGAGTTGCTGCGACTGCGAAGAAGAGCGCCATGAATTTGCCGAAGCCACCACGGAATGCTTTCGGAATGTAGTATACAGGGCCGCCGGCAATGGAACCGTCCTCGCTGACCATACGGGTCTGCTGTGCCAGTACGGCTTCGGCATATACGGTTGCCATGCCGAAGAATGCGATGACCCACATCCAGAAGATGGCTCCGGGTCCCCCGGTTAGAATCGCACCGGATGCTCCTACGATGTTTCCGGTACCAACCTGTGCAGCAATGGCTGTGGCCAGGGCCTGGAAAGAACTCATGCCGCCGTCCTGTTTGATTCCATTTAAGCTGAAGCTGCCGAATACACGGTGCATTCCCTCTCTGAAACAGCGAATCTGCACGAACCGGGTACGGATGGTGAAGTAAATTCCGCAGCCCAGCAGCATGATAATTAAAATATAGTCGGATAAGTACAGATTGACAGTCTGTACGATTTTTAAAAGCGTGTCCATTGTAAGTGTTCTCCTTTATTCTTCCTTTTCTTCCGGACAGCATCAGCTGTGCGGAAATACAATAAAAAAAGCTGTTGATAAAATCAACAGCTCTGAAGAATGCGGCAGTATGTGCATATAGACCGTTCTCGCGAAAAACGGTTCTGCGTACTTCTGTCCTTTTGCCTGAGAGATTCGGAGCCGGCCTTCATGAGCGGTCTTCTCCTTGCACCTTCGGCACCCGCTCGAAGCGGGATTCTCCAGAGTTCCTCCGCCAACGGTTTCCCCAAAAGATTCCGCAGGCTTCGCAGGAAAATATTCAACTGATTGACATTATGCTACAATGCATTTGGAATGTCAATGTTTTTTTTAAATAAAAACACCTGCAGGGGAGCCGCAGGCATTTTTATTATGGGTGTTATGGAAGTATAGGGTTTAATAACCCATCTTTGCTTTGATATCGGAAAGCTGTGTTTTTACGCTTTCGTAGGAAGTGGAGCCATAGGATTTCTTCGCCTTGATGCAGGTCTTGATATCGATATTTTCGTAGATGTCTTCGCTGAATACCTCGGAGAACTGCTTCAGTTCAGACAGAGGCAGGTCTTCCAGCGCCCGTCCGGTCTGGATGCAGTGGAGCACCAGTTTACCGATAATCTCATGGCAGTCACGGAAGGCAAGGCCTTTGGAAACCAGATAGTCGGCTGCATCGGTGGCGTTCATAAAGCCGGATTTTGTGGAGGCAGCCATTTTATCCACGTTGACTGTCAGGGTGGACAGCATGCCAATCATCATCTGCAGGCAGGCGGTCAGCGTGTCAGCGGCATCAAATACCGGTTCCTTATCCTCCTGCATGTCCTTGTTATAGGCCAGCGGCAGTCCCTTCATTACGGTCAGCAGACCCATCAGGTCACCGTAAACACGGCCGGTTTTGCCGCGGATCAGTTCTGCCATATCGGGATTTTTTTTCTGCGGCATGATACTGCTGCCGGTGGAGTAGCTGTCATCCATTTCGATGAAGCCGAAGTCCGGGCTGCACCACAGAATCAGTTCTTCGCAAAGTCTGGACAGATGCATCATGGTGATGGAAGCACAGCTGAGGAATTCCAATGCAAAATCTCTGTCGCTGACTGCGTCCATGCTGTTGGTGCAGATATTTTCGAAGCCCAGCTGTTCCTGTACGAAGAAACGGTCGGTATTATAGGTTGTGCCGGCCAGGGCACCTGCACCCAGCGGCATATAGTCTGTCCGCTTGAAACAGTCAGCGAAACGCTGGCTGTCACGTGTGAACATGTTATAGTAGGCAAGAAGATGATGCGCCAGCAGTACCGGCTGCGCTTTCTGCAGGTGAGTAAAGCCTGGAAGTATGGTTTCTTTGTTTTCTTCTGCCAGTTTGTATAATACGGCGAGGAGCTGGGTAAGCTCCCCGTCGATATTTCCAATCAGTTCCTTCTGGTACATACGGAAGTCCAGTGCAACCTGGTCGTTTCTGGAACGGGCGGTATGGAGTTTTTTCCCCACGGTACCGATTCTCTGTGTCAGAATACGTTCCACGAACATATGAATGTCTTCGTCTTCCGGTTCATAGGTAAGTGTACCGGCATCGATATCTGCGCAGATTGTCTTAAGACCTGCGATAATCTGCTCGGATTCCGCTTCTGTGATGATGCCCTGTTTTCCCAACATTCTGGCATGAGCGATGCTTCCGGTGATGTCCTGTTTCCACATACGGCTGTCAAAGGATGTCGAAGAGTTAAAGTCATTGGCCGCGGTGTTTTCTTCTTTTGCGAATCTGCCTTTCCAAAGCTTCATTGTATGTATGTTCCTCCTTAGAAATAAGTCGTGATTATTCGATGAAGTCGATGCCCTTTACAACCTTCATTTCCAGCTTGTCCTTGTACTTGGAGCCGCCTTCTCTCTGTTCCTTCTGGATTGCACGGATCTTCAGAGGCAGGGAGAACAGGTTGATAAAGCCTTCTGCGTCATACTGGTTGTAAACTTCGTCAGCGGAGAATGTTGCGTATTCTTCGCTGTACAGGGAGTAGATGGACTTGGATGCCGCTGCGATGGCATTACCCTTATAGAGCTTCATCTTGACAGTACCGGTGATTTCTTCCTGGGTCTTGTCTACGAATGCGGAGATGGCTTCTCTCAGCGGAGTGAACCACAGACCGTCATAAATCATCTGAGAGAACTTGGCTGCAACGATGTTCTTGTACTGCATGGTGTCTCTGTCTAATACCAGTCTTTCCAGTGCTGCATGTGCTGCAAAGAGAATGGTTCCGCCAGGGGTTTCGTATACGCCTCTGGACTTCATGCCTACCAGACGGTTTTCGATGATGTCGATGGTGCCCACACCGTGCTTGCTGCCCAGTTCGTTCAGCTTGTTCAGAATGCTTACTGCATCCATCTTTTCGCCGTTGATGCCGCAAGGAATACCCTTTTCAAAATCAATGTCCACATATTCCACTTCATCCGGTGCGTCTTCGATTGGAACGGAGAGAACATGGATGTCTTTCTTATGTTCGTTCCAAGGGTTTTCAAGATTGCCGCCTTCGTGAGAGATATGCCAGATATTTTCGTCTCTGGAGTAAATCTTTTCAACGGTCTGTGCGATTGGAATATCGTGATCTGCTGCATATGCAATCAGGTCTTCTCTGGAGTGGAGATCCCAGATTCTCCAAGGTGCAATTACTTTGAGTGCAGGATTCAGTGCCTTAATGGTAGACTCAAAACGTACCTGGTCGTTGCCCTTGCCGGTGCAGCCGTGGGCGATATAGAATGCACCTTCTGCTTCAGCAATTTCAACCAGTTTCTTAGCCATCAGCGGACGGGCCATGGAGGTTCCCAGCAGATAAGTGTTTTCGTAGATTGCGCCAGCTTTCAGAGTTGGCCAGATATAGTCTTCTACGAATTCCTGCTGAATATCTACGATATACGCCTTGGAAGCACCAGTCTTGTATGCTTTTGCTTCGATTGCGGCGAAGTCTTCTTTCTGTCCGGCATTGCAGCATACCGCGATAACTTCGCAGTCATACTGTTCCTTCAGCCAAGTTAAGATAATAGATGTGTCCAGTCCGCCAGAGTATGCGAGTACGATTTTAGTCTTTTCCATTGTGTATACCTCCATAACTGTATGTGAATAAATATTTAACTAAATGAATATGATTCATTGGATGTTTGTAATTATACACTTATGTATTCATAAAATCAAGGGGTATTTTGTTAAAAATCAACAAAATCTATGTATTTATTTGCATACATGAATAAATATGAATGAATATTATTTGAATGTGAGATGGCGGAGGAGTACTTGAAGGATACCGGCTGCAGGTACCGCAAGAAGCATACCGGGCAGACCGAAAAAGTAACCGGCAGCACTTACGGACAGCAGGACGAACAGAGGGTGCAGACCTGTGGATTTGCCTACAACCCGTGGATAAATGTAGTTGCTGTCAATCTGCTGTATGAAGAAAAGGGAGAGTACGGCTGCTGCGGATTTTGCGGGGCCGGCCGTCAGGAGTGCCACAAGAAAAACAGGGATCATACCGATGAATGGACCGAAGTAGGGGATGATATTCAATATTCCGCTCAGCACGCCGAGAACGACAGCGAAATCAATTTTCAGAAGCGACAGTGCAGCGGAAGACAGCAGTGCCACCAGAAGACTGTCGATCAGCGCACCTTTTACAAAAGATGAAAGAACGGTATTAATTTCACTGGAAATTTCGCACAGAATCCCGTGCGTTCTCTGTTTCAGTACCAGTGACAGGATCTGGTCCCGCAGCAGAAGAAAATAGTTTTTGTCCTTTAATAAATAAACGGAGGCTGCAATTCCAAGGAAAATACTTACAGCAATTTGGGAAAATGAACGGATGTCAGAGGCGATGGTGCTGATGGAAAACCGCTTGCGTATCCAGTGGCGCAGCCCTTCGGCGGCCAGGGATGAATCGGCAAAATCCGATGGAAGCCATTGGCTCAGATAGCCGGCAGCTGTATCGTAGGCGCGGTGGAAATAGTCCATAATCAAACGGACTGTGCTTTCAATTCCATCTGTGGGCAAAGCTCCCAGGATCAGGACTGCAAATCCGGCTGCCAGGGCCGAGAGTCCGGTGAACAGAAGTGTATAGGTGACCAGAATAGCACGCCCGGTTCCCAGTCGGGGCGTCAGGCGGCTGACGGCAGGGTTTAATATCCAGGCAAGGGTGATTCCTGTCAGCAAAGGTGAAACTGCCGCCAGAAAAGGCTGCAGCAGACTCCAGAGGGAAGATGCAAGGTCGGAGAACAGGTTATCCATTTTATCATATCCTTTCCTTTGTCTTTTAGTATGACGGTGGAGGAGGAAAATATTCTTTCTGTTTGAGTCAGCAAAGCGGAGAAGAAGGAGGGAGAAATACAATAAAAAAACAATTCGAGGCCGCGTGCACACTGTACCGCGTGAAAGCTTGAAAACCGCTGACTGCAAGGCTCTGCGGGTTTTGCGTGTACTCAAAAAAATGCACCGAATTTGAAAAATATCGTTTGACTATAAGGTGTATGCGGGTATATTATAAGTACATAAAGTATACATTATACATCCAAATACATCAGGAAGGGATTGATGTAGTTTTTGGGCTGTAAATGTTCTTAAAATGTTAATTATTATTGTTTCATGTTTCCTGCCGCATAAGGCGGGGAACGGCAATGAGGGAGGTAAACAAATTATGAGAAAAGAATGGGAAGGTTTCGTGCCAGGAAGATGGACAGAACAGATCGACGTAGAAGAGTTTATTAACTTAAACTATCATCCGTACGACGGTGATGACAGCTTCCTGGCAGGACCTACAGAAAGAACCAAGGAATGCTATGCAAGAGTACAGGAACTGCTGGTTGAAGAAAGAAAGGCTGGCGGTACTCTGAAGGTAGATGCAAGCAGAATCATGAGAGTTAACGCTTTCGGTCCTGGTTACATCGTTCCTGGTAAGGACGTAATCGTTGGTCTGCAGACTGACGAACCTCTGAAGAGAGGTATCTGCCCATTCGGCGGTATCAAGATGGTAAGAGAACAGGTTGCTGAATACGGTGCTAAGATGCCTGAAGAAATCGACAGAATGTTCGACTACATCACTACTCACAATGACGGTGTATTCAGAGCATACTCCAAGGAAATGAAGCAGGTTAGACACCTGGGTTACATCACTGGTTTACCTGATGCTTACGGCAGAGGCAGAATCATCGGTGACTACAGAAGAGCAGCTCTGTACGGTATTGACTACCTGATCGAAGAAAAGAAGAAGGATCACGAAATGATCGCTTCCAGACACGTGATGAACGAAGAAAATATCAGAACCGCTGAAGAAGTATTCAGACAGATCGTTTCCCTGAAGGAAATCAAGAAGATGGCTGAATCTTACGGTTATGACATCTCCGGTCCTGCTAAGGACGTTAAGGAAGCAATCCAGTGGACTTACTTCGCATACCTGGCTGGTATCAAGGAAGAAAACGGTGCTGCAATGTCCATGGGCAGAACTTCTACCTTCATCGACATCTATGCTGAAAGAGACCTGGCTAACGGCGTTTACACTGAAGAAGAAATTCAGGAATTCGTTGACGACTTCATCCTGAAGCAGAGAGTTGCTAGACACCTGAGAACAAACGAATACAACGAACTGTTCGGTGGCGACCCAATGTGGATCACCGAAGGTATCGCTGGTATGGGTATGGACGGCAGACATAAGGTTACTAAGAACTCCTACAGAGTTCTGCAGACTCTGTACAACCTGGGACCTGCTCCAGAACCAAACCTGACTGTACTGTGGTCTAAGGACCTGCCAGAACCATTCAAGAAGTTCTGTGCTCAGGTTTCCATCGACACTGACTCCATCCAGTACGAAAACGACGACAAGATGAGACCTTCCTACGGTGAAGACTACTCCATCGCTTGCTGCGTATCCGCTATCCAGATGGGTCAGCAGATGCAGTTCTTCGGTGCTAGATGTAACCTGGCTAAGATCCTGCTGCTGGGTCTGAACGGTGGTATCGACGAAAGAACCGGCGAACACGTTGGTCCTCAGATGGAACCAGTTGGTGACGGTCCTATCGAATACGAAGATGCTTGGAAGAGATTCAACATCTATCTGGAATGGCTGTGCGAACTGTACGTAAACATCATGAACATCATTCACTTCATGCATGACAAGTACGACTTCGAATCCGCTCAGATGGCATTCCTGAACTCCGAAGTAAAGAGACTGATGGCGTTTGGTGTAGCTGGTCTGTCCGTAGCAGCTGACTCCCTGTCCGCTATCAAGCACGCTAAGGTATTCCCTATCAGAGATGAAAACGGCGTAATCGTTGACTACAGAACTGAAGGCGAATTCCCTAAGTATGGTAACGACGATGACAGAGTAGACGAAATCGCAGTAGCTATCTCCGAAAGAACTATCGAAGAACTGAGAAAGCACCCTACTTACAGAAACTCTGTACATACTCTGTCCGTACTGACTATCACTTCCAACGTAATGTATGGTAAGAAGACTGGTAACACTCCTGACGCCAGAAGAGCTGGTACTCCATTTGCTCCTGGTGCTAACCCAATGCACGAAAGAGACAGCCACGGTGCAGTTGCTTCCCTGAACTCCGTTTCCAAGATTGACTGGGAAACTTGTCAGGACGGCGTTTCCAACACCTTCTCCATCACTCCAGAAGCACTGGGTAAGGAAAGAAGCGAAAAGATCGAAACTATGGTTGGCCTGCTGAACGGTTACTTCGACAGAGGTGCTCACCACCTGAACGTAAACGTTCTGAACAGAAGCCTGCTGGAAGATGCATATGAAAACCCTGAAAAGTATCCATCCCTGACTGTAAGAGTATCCGGATACGCAGTAAGATTCAATGCTCTGTCCAAGAACCACCAGAAGGAAGTTATCGCAAGAACATTCCACCAGAGCAAGTAATTAAAAAGTTTTATTAAGAAATCCGATTCCTTGATAAAATATAAAAATGACTAACTGTATGAGGTGCCTGTGTATGCGGGCACCTTATATAGTATTTAGAAAAGGAGAACGCACAGAGATGAAAGGAAGACTGCATTCCATAGAAACTTTCGGTGCTGTAGATGGTCCGGGAATCCGTACGGTATTTTTCATGCAGGGCTGTCCTGCACGCTGCCTGTATTGTCATAATCCGGACTCCTGGAAATGTGACGGCGGCCGCGAAACGGATCTGGAAGAAATCCTTTACCGTGCTGAGCGAGGCAGACCGTACTATGGGGATAAAGGTGGGGTAACCTTTTCCGGCGGTGAGCCATTAATGCAGGGCCAGTTCCTCATTGAGGCCATGGCTGCGTTAAAAGAAAGGGGCATCCAGAGCGCACTGGATATCAGCGGCACCTATGTGGACGAGTATACTCGTGATGCACTGGCTGCCTGCGATCTGGTGCTGCTGGACATCAAACACCCGGATCCAGAACGTTTTGAAATTATTACAGGCTGCAAGCAGGATACCCTGTTTGAAGTGATTGATATGATGAACGAACTGGAAAAACCATGTTGGATTCGTCACGTGGTTGTTCCGGACATTAATGATACCGAAGAAGATATCGAAGCGCTGAATCAGTTTATGAGCAAAATCCGTAATATCCAGAAGGTTGAACTGCTGGCTTATCACACTATGGCGGTGAACAAATATGGCAAGCTGGGTATTGTCTATCGTCTGAAAGGCGTACCGCCGATGGACAAAGGCAGACTGGACGAACTGAAAAAACTGGTCAGAGTGCCTGAAAAATAATTTATATGTATATGAAAAGAGGTGGTCTTAATGTCCACCTCTTTTCGATTGTTTTACCTTACTTATACTATATTTTGTTTTTTTAAGAGAATGTATATTTCGCAGCAAAGGTTGGAATTAAGCTTCCATCATCTTCAGAGCTGCAGCCTTTTCTTCTTCTCTTGTTTCCAGAATTCTCTGATATTCTTCTTCGGTCATCTTTTCCATTGTGAATCCAGTGAAGCCCCACAGGATGGATACCAGTGGATTCAGCCAGTTCAGGATTGCGTATGGAGCATAACCACCTGCACCCCACTGAGGCTGACCCAGGAAGGAGCTCATTGTAGCACCGCAGGTGTTCCAAGGAACGAAGTTAGAAGTGATTGTACCGGAGTCTTCCAGACATCTGGACAGGTTCTTGCCCTTCAGTCTTCTGTCTTCGAAT